>JAUQWM010000055.1 GCA_030835125.1 Gemmatimonadaceae bacterium
CCGTCTACCGTACTTCAGCCGACGTTTCCCGCGGTCAGCTCATTTCTCCACGAGGATGAGGAACTTCGACGGCGCCCAGAACTGCTCGCTGTCGGTGATCGACAACGTTCCGCGGACGACGGCGTCGCGTGGCTTGGCCAGGTCCGTGAACTCGAGGTTCTGCCGGGAGACGATCCGGTAGTCCTTGTCGGCGCGGGGCAGCATGATCTTCGTGTCCCGGGCCTTGGACAGGACGGTGAACAATGCCGGGTCCAGCGTCCGTCCGGGGACCATCGTCTTTCCGCGTCCGAACATGAGGAGCGTGCCACCCTCGCGGCGGACGAGCCCCTTTTCGGCCAGCTCCCGTTCGGTGCCGATGGCGACGAAGACCGAGTCGTCCCGCGCCGCCATCGTGTTCGCCACCACGATGATCGAGTCCCGCTGGCTCGCGAGGACGATGTTCGAGCGCACCACGCTATCCACCTTCTGCTCCAGCATCGCGATCTCGGCGCGCTGCTGCTCCACGGTCGACCGCAGCTCACCGATCGACCGCTCATGGTCGCGCAACTGCGCCCGGGTGGTCGAGTCGGCGCCGGCATGCGCGACGCTGTCGTTGCGGATCTGGCGCAACCGCTGCTCGCTCGCGTTCAGCCGGTTGATCAGTTGGGTCACCTTCTTCTGCACGACGGCCAGCTGGGTCGAGGTCTGCTGGATCGCCGACTCGATCTGCGTGGTGTCGCCCTGCACGCGGAGCGACCGGACGCGGGACAGGTCCCGCTCGATCTCGGCGACCAGCCGCGCGCTGGCGGTCGCGTCCCCGATGATCTGGCTTTGCAGGCTCAGTTGGCGCTGCCGTTCCGCCAGCAGCGAGTCCTTCAGGATGATGAGCGAGTCCTTCGCTCGTGCGGAGCGCGCGAGCGCGAGCCCCGTATCAGAGCTGGACCCGGGCGGCGGCGCCCCGCGATCGCAGGCGCTGAGCGCTACGATCGTTGACGCGACAACCACAAGACGGCGCATGAAGATCTCCAGGGATCGATGAGCGTTGCTGCGTGGTGACGCCGGGCGCAACCCTGCCCGGTGGCAGCGCACGGAATCTACACACACCTGGTCACGGCCCGCAGGGTTCGCCGCGTTCCACGGCTGAAAACGTAGCGGCGGCGTCGAACATCGACGCCGCCGCTACGATCAGCAGAATGTGACGTGGATCACGAAGGGAACTTCGTGTACCGGAACCCTGCGATTCCGGGCTTGTCGGTGATCTCCACCCGGAACGGCTTGCTCCCCTTGCCGCGCACCGCCTCGACCGCGACCTCACGCGAGTCGAGCACCGCACCGGCGGCATCGAGGAACTCGAGCTTCAGCGTATAGGACTTCTCCTCATCCGACCGATTCTCGATGGCACCGGCCAGGATGTGACGGCCCTCGTCGTGGCTGAAGAGGTTGAACGTCACCTTCACCTTCGCGTTCTGGTACTTGTCGAAATAGAAGAGCAGCGAGTCATTGGCATTCTTGAACGCGACTGCTGCCGGATCCGGGAGGTCCTTGCCTTCGGCCGGTGCCCGGAGCGCCCTCGCCTTGGCCTGCCAGTACAGCGCGGCCAGCTGCGCGTTGTCGGGGTTCTCCGGGTCGAGCGCGTTCAGCCGCACCAGCACGGCGGGCATCTCGTCGAGCTTGCCGACGCTGGAATCGGAGTAGACCGTGGCCAGGTTGAAGAGGCCGTCCCGCGAGTAGGGATTTTTCTTCAGGCCCGCCTCGAACAGCTGTGCCGCCATCGCGTTCTGCGTCGCGCGCGCCGCGCCCACACCCGCCTCGAGCAGGTTCAGGTCCGTGTACTTGTCGGGGTTCTGGAGCATCTCGTCGTACAGGCGGCGCGCCGCGGCGACGTCTCCCGACTTGAGCTGGGCCGTGGCGATGGCCGACTGCGCCTTGATGTCGCCCGGGAACTCCTTCAGGAATTCCTGCAGGTACGCGACCACGTCGTTCATGGCGGCGGTCCGCTCGGCGCCCTCGACCTTCTCGCCCTCGTCGATCATCAGCTGCGCGACGAGGATGGTGGCCGTCTTCCGATCCTCGATCGTGGCCGTGTCACCCTTCATCAGCTCGGCGACCTTCCTGAACGACCCGATCGCCCCCGGCATGTCATTCTTCGCCTGCTGGATGTTGCCGAGGATGTTGTGGGCGAAGTAGGCGACCGGGTAGTTGTCGTAGATCATCAGCGCGCGCCGGACCAGCTTCTCGGCGGAATCGACGTCCTGGCTGTTGTACAGGTTCACCGCGTCGTTGACGAGGACGCTGTACGGGCCACGACGCCAGGGCTCGGTCTCGTCGCGACACGCCGGGTTCGTGGCTTCCACGCCATCGAGCAGCGAGTCCGCGCTGGCCAGCAGGTCGATGGTCGCCTCGGGGTCCAGGGTGAAGCCCACGTCGCCGCGACGTACCGTCGGCGGCATGTCCGGCAAGCCGGCGATGTCGATCAGCGCGCGGCCAAGCACCATGTTGGCCGCGACCTGGTTGCTGCGCACCTTCTCGGGCTCCTTGGTCACCAAGGTCACCGCCCGGACGAACGCCTTGCGCTTGTCCTCGGGCTTGCCGATGACTTCGGACGTCTCGACCGCCTTGTTGGCGTCCTTGACCTGTCCCGGCTTGCCGTAGTCGATCCTGCACTCCGCGCCCTGGGCGCTGGCAGGCACCGCCGCCACCGCCATCAGGCAAAGGGTCAACGAAGCAGAACGGATTGCACTCATGTCGATCTCCTCACGTTTGAAAACCGCGCACAGTGCGCGGCGTCTGGTACCCGGGGCGATCATTCCTGCTCCGCCGCGGCAAGGGCCAGCGAAGTGACGTCCACCAGCGACCGCCCGGTCGCCTGCGACACCACCCGCACGTCTTCGTACTCCGGCTTCCCACGCTGGCTACCGCCAGGCAGGGTCGCCACCTTCACCCGAACCGGGTGACCCAGCACCCGCACTGTCCGCTGTTCACGCCGCAGGGCGCGACGTTCCACGGGGGTCCGACGGATCCCCAGTGTCGTCGTCGTGCCGAACATCTCGTCCTCGAGCCGCCGTGCATCCGCCGGCCGCGCCAGCACCTCCAACCGGACCCCCACCCTCCCCTTCTTCATCTGCACGGCCACCGACGTCACGTCCAGCGCCCCACATTCGCGAAGGTGTTCCGCGGCGCTCGCAATATGCTCTGCGGACATGTCGTCCAGGTCGGTCGCCAGCATCACCAGCGCTTCCACGTCGTCCCCGGTGGCGGTCGACTCCGCGAGCACGATCCGCAACGCATTCGGTCGATCCGCGAATTCCCTCGTCCCCGCACCGTACCCACTGCGAACGGGCACGTGTGCCGGTGGCGGGCCTTCAGAAAGCACCCGGACCAGCGCCGCGCCCGTCGGCGTCACCAGTTCGCCCGACCCCTCGGGTCCGTGGCGCACCAGCAACCCCTCCAACAACCGCTGCGTCGCGGGAGCCGGAACCGGCAGGAGGCCATGCGCCGTCCTCACCGATCCGTCCCCCAGGGCAATCTCGCCACAGTAAACGCGCGACACTCCCAATTCGCTCAGCCCCCAGATCGATCCCATGACGTCCAGGATGGCATCGACCGCCCCGACCTCGTGCAGGTGCACGCGATCCACCGTGGACGCGTGGATTGACGCCTCGACTTCGGCCACCGCCGTGAATGCGGCATCGGCCTTTTCCTTGACTGACTCCGGGGCGTCGGACCGGCGCACGATCTCGCGAATCTGCTTGAGGTGCCGGCCATGCGGCTGCGGTGGAATGTCGAAGTCCACCTTCGTGCAGGCAACCTGGCCGCGCATCGCGGGTGCAACGCGAACGCCGACGCCCTCGAGCCCGAGCCGGCCCGGAAGCGCGCGCAGCCACTCCGGCTCCAGGCCCACGCCAACGAGCGCGCCGAGGGTCATGTCGCCGGAAATGCCGCTGAACGGGTCGAGGATCGCGATAGTCACGGGACCTGAAGTTACACGCCCCGGACCGTCCTGTGCCAGCCGATCCTGTTCGCGCTACGCACGATACGACGCTCCGCTGCCGGTATTGTAGAGCACCACCTGCGACGCCGGATCGATTCGCCCGGCGCGCACCAGGTCAGCAAGGACAGCCAGGCCACAGCCTCCCTCGGGGGCGGCATCGATTCCCGTCGCCGACGCGACCAACCGCGTCGCCTCACGAATCGCGTCCTCCGATACCGACCCTGCGTCGCCCTGCGTTTCGCGGAGCGCTCGCAGCACGAGGCGATCGCCCAGGGGACCCGGAACGCGGAGCCCCGCCGCATGCGTCACCGGGTTCTCCCACGGCGTGGCGCGGTCGGCGCCGGCCCGATGCGCCCGCACGATGGGCGCACACCCCTCAGCCTGGGCGACGATGATCCGCGGCGTCGCCGACCCGGTCCACCCCCACTCCGCCATCTCGGCGAATGCCTTCCACATCCCGATGACGCCCTCACCGCCGCCGGTCGGGTACACGACCGCGTCAGGCAGCTTCCAGTCCAGTTGCTCGGCCAGTTCGATCGCCAGGGTCTTGTTGCCCTCGACCCGGTACGGCTCCCGCAGGGTGGCCACGTTGAAATAGCCGCTCTCCTTCGCGAACTCCGCCGAGCGCCGTCCCGCGTCCCCGATGTGTCCGTCGACGGTGACCAGTTCGACGCCCATCGCACGGATGGTGTCGAGGATGGGCCGCGGCGTGGTGGCCGGGGCGTACACGCGAACCCGTATCCCCGCCGCGGCCCCATAGGCGGCCAGCGCCGCGCCGGCGTTCCCGGCCGTGGGAACCACCAGCCCCGGCACGCCCCGCGCCCTGGCCCGGGTGACGGCGGCCGCGAGCCCGCGCGCCTTGAATGACGCCGTGGGGTTGACCCCCTCGTCCTTGACCCACAGGCGCCTGACGCCAGCATGGCGCGCGAGCGACGGCGCCTCGAGCAGCGGCGTCACGCCCTCGCCAAGGCAGACGGGGGTCTCCCCCTCCGTCAGGGGGAGCGCGGCCGCATAACGCCACAGGTCCCAGCGCGACAGGATGTGGCCGCGCGCGGGCGGCGGCGAGGTGAACCGGACAAGGAACGGCTGGCCGCACTCGGCGCACACGCCGACCGCGGCGTCCTGTGGCTCCTGCCGGCCGCAGGCCGAGCAGGTGAGGATCCAGGTGGTCATGGGTCTCCAGCGAGGGGATCGTTAGGTGCCGCCGTGCCGGCGGTCCCGGGCCCGGCCCCGTCCGCGTCCAGCGGGGGCCCGGGTGCCTTCGTTGCCACGGCGCCGGCGGCGAGGGCCGGTTCCGCCGGCGGTGACGGGGTGAGCGCCGCCCCGTGAAGTGCAGCCAGCAGCCGCGTCGCCGACGCCAGGGAGAAGCCGGGGACCGCCGCGATGGCCTCGGGCGCAGCGGTACGCACACCCTCCAGCGAACCGAACGCCGACAGCAGTGCCCGCCGGCGCTTGGGCCCGATGCCGGGAAGCTCGAGCAGTTGCGAGGTCACGGTCCTGGCAGTGCGGCGGGCGCGGTTGAACGTGATCGCGAACCGGTGCGCTTCATCGCGCGCCTGTTGCAGCAGGCGCAGCGCCGGGGAGCGCCGGGGGAGCCTGAGCGACTCCGAGCGTCCGGGGATGAAGACCTCCTCGTCCTTCTTGGCGAGGCTCACCAGTGGCAGGTCCAGCGGGATGCCGGCCAGCGCCTCCCGCGCCGCCGAAAGCTGGCCCCGGCCGCCATCGACGACGACGAGGTCCGGCAGCGGCTTCTGCTCCTCGATGCGCCGGCGGAAGTACCGCCCGATCACCTCGCGCATCGACGCGAAGTCGTCCGACCCCTCGACCGTCTTCACCCGGAACTTCCGGTATTCGGCACGGCGCGGCCGCCCGTTCTCGAACCAGACACACGAGCCGACCGTGTCCGTCCCGTGGTTCGTGGAAATGTCGAAGCACACCATGCTCCGCGGCACGCGCGACAACCCGAGTTCGCGCTGCAGTTCGTAGACGGGGCTCGTGGCCCGCTCTTCCGCCTCGGAGGACGCCAGCTTGAACTCCTCCAGCAGGTGGCGCGCGTTCTGCTCGGCCAGGTCGATGAGTTCCCGGCGGGGGCCACGCTGCGGGATGCGGATCGTCGTGCCGTGCAGCGAGGCTTCGAGCAGGGCGCGGTCCTCGAAGTCCAGCGGGACCAGGAGCTCGGCGGCGCGGTCCGTCGTCGCCAGGAACGGCCCGCCGAGGAACGCGCCGAGGATCGCGCCGTCCGTTTCACCCTCGACATGCTCGAGGAACTTCTGGTCGCGCGCGACGAGCTTCCCGCCCCGGATGCGCAGGACGACGACACAGGCATCGTCGCCGTCGCGCGCCATCCCGACCACGTCCTGGTCGCCGCCCTCGACACGAACGACGACGGTAGGCTCCTCCATGTGCTCGAGGTGCCGGAGCGCGTCCCGCAGCTCGGCGGCCCGCTCGAAGTCGAGCGCGCCCGACGCGTTCTGCATCCGCTGCCTGACGCGGCGGATCACCTCCGCCGTCCGTCCCTCGAGGAAGAGCACCACCTCGTCGATCATCGCGCCGTAAGACGCCACCGATTGCAGCGCCACGCACGGTGCCAGGCAGCGGCCGATGTGGTAGTCGAGGCACGGACGCTCGGGCGCGTCGCCCGGCAGGTCGTAGCTGCACGAGCGCACGGTGAAGATCCGGTTCACCACGTTGAGCGCCCGCCGCATCGCCCCGACGTCGGTGTACGGCCCGAAGTAGCGCGACCCGTCGTCGATCCACCGCCGCGTGACGACGACGCGCGGGAACGGCTCGGCCACCGTCACCTTGATGTACGGATAACTCTTGTCGTCGCGCAGCGCGATGTTGAAGCGCGGGTGGTGCTCCTTGATGAGCGTGTTCTCGAGGATCAGCGCATGCGCCTCGTCAGGCACCACGATCGTGTCGAGGTCCTCGATGAGGCGGACGAGCGCCTGGGTCTTCAGGCTCCCCGCATGGTCGGCGGCGAAGTAGCTGCGCACGCGCGACCGGAGCCGCTTCGCCTTCCCCACGTACAGGACCTGGCCGGCGGCGTCCTTCCACAGGTACACGCCGGCGGTCTCGGGAAGGTGCGGCAGCTTGGCCGCCACCGGGGCTGGAACCGCCCGCATCACCGTTACCGCGCCCTCCGGAACAGGCGCTGCCGGAGGGCGACGGCCTCCGGGATACCCGCCTTCCACGTCACCAGCCAGTACGTCATGCCATAGATACCCAGGACCAGCCCGGTTCGTACCAGCATCGGCGCCTCGGAGTTCACCCAGCGCGCTCCCCACGCCAGGGCCGCGGCCAGGACCGCCGCGCCCCACATGATGGCCCGCAGGCGGGCCCCGGAATCCACCGCTCCCAGCCGCTGGCTCAGGGCGCGGCGCAGGAGCCAGAACTCGAGCCAACCGGCCACGCCGGCGGCAATCGTGATCCCCGCCACGCCCCACCGCCCGTCTATCCCGATCATTCGTGGGCCGTAAATGGCCAGGGTCGCACCGAGCACGATCGACGCGGTCACGCGTATCAGCGCGAACCGGAGGGGCGTGCGCGTGTCACGCAGCGCGTAGAACGCCGAGGAATAGAGCCGCCCCTGCGTGGTCGCGACCAGGCCGACCGCCGCCCCCGCCAGGACCACCCACACCCACCGGACTTCGGCCGGGCCAAAGCGGCCTCCACCATAAACGAGCTCGGCCAGTTGATCCCCAAGCGCAATGAAGGCCACCGCCGAGGGGATGACGAAGAACGCGATCCGTCGCAGCCCCTCCGCCAAGCGCGCCCGGAGCGCCGCCCGAATCTCGTCCTCATTCCCGAGGAGGCTCGACATCGCGGGAAGCTCGGCGGCCGACACCGCCATCCCGAAGAGGCTCACCGGGAGTCCGTACAGCAACTGGGCATACGTCAGCGTGACCTGCGCCCCCGAGCCCAGCACCGGCAACGACGCGATCATGGTGTCGATGAAGCCGCTCAACTGGGTCACGCCGCGACCCACGAAGACCGGCGCGAAGTTCCGCACCACGGCCTGCACCTGCTCGCGATGTGCGGTCCAGCGCCGGCGCAGTCCTCCCAGCACCGACATCGCGATCGACCACTGGGCCGCGAGCTGGAGGAAACAGCCGGCCACGGATCCCCAGGCCAGCCACTCCACCAGTTCCACCTGCGACGATCGGCCGCCGAAATAGAGCAGCGTGCCGATCATCGCCACGTTCCAGAACGCCGCCGACGCGTAGGCCAGGAAGAACCGGCCGTGGGCATTCAGGACGCCAAGGCACCACGCGGACAGCACCAGCAGTCCCGCCCCCGGAAACAGGATGCGGACGAGCTGCGTGGTGAGCGCGAGCTTCTCGCCCCGGTACCCGATGGTGATGACGGCGGTGATCTGCGGGGCGAACACGACGCCGAGGAGGACGATCGCCGCAACGGCCAGCGACAGCAGCGCCAGGACCGCGCTCGCCACCTGGCGCCGTCCTTCCTCGTCCCCGCGCGCCTTGAGTCCCGAATAGACCGGGATCAGCGATGCCGACAGGACCCCCTCCCCCAGCAGGTTCTGCAGCATGTTCGGGATGCGGAATGCCGCGGCGAACGCGTCGCCCGCATCGGACACGCCCAGGAAGTACGCGAACACGCGCTGCCTGACGAGTCCCAGCAGCCGGCTCACCGCGATGCCGGCGCCCACCAGGGAGGCCGCCTGCCCGCCGGACAGGGCCTCGGGCTTCCGTGTCGTGGCCGGTCGCTGGGACTCGCCCGGAGCAATCACGGCGCGACGGCCGGCTCGGTCGCGACGCCGAGCAGGGCCCGCGCGTGACCGGCGGCATGCGCCTTCATGTCGTCGAGCAGTCCCAATCCGTGCCGCGCGAGGAGCGGCAGCAGGTTGAGCGCGCGTTCCTGCCGCATGCCGCCCGGATACAACGACCCACGGATGGTCCCCAGGTCGCGCATGAGCGCGGCCTCCCGCGACTTCACGGCGGCGGTGATGCGGCGTTCCATCCGGCTGATCCGCCACTCGATGGCGCGTGCCGCCCCATCCACCGTCGCGCTGGGCGCCATCCCGCCCAGCGGCTCGAGCGCGGCGCGCACGGCCGCCAGCCGCTCGGCGAGGTCGCGCCGCAGGCCCGCCACGCCGCTCGCGAGGCCGGCGGGCCACGCGTCGCGCGCGAGCCGGGTCTCCACCGCATGGGGATCGGCGAAGTCGTCGATCCCCACGCCATGGCGCTCCAGTAGCGCGTCGACGTGCGGCTCGACGATCGTCGCGCTCCAGCGCGCCAGCGCCACGGGCGCCTCCAGCCCGAGGGCGACGGCGACCGCCGACACCTGCGCGAAATACGCGAGCTCGCCCGGTCCCGCCAGGTACCCGACCGTCGGCAGCAGCGCGCGTTCCACGACCGGGCGCAGCAGCACGTTAGGCGAGAGGGTTCCCGGCGCCGCGGTCGCGGCGGTGACGGCGGCCCGCGCGCGGGGGACCCGCTCGCGGAGCAGTCCGCGGCGCTCGAAGACGAGCGTGAGGTCCGCGACGTCCGGCACCTGCGCCACATGCCCGGCCGCGCCAATCGCCTCGCTGCGCTCGGCCAGCGCGCGCCCGACGCGCTCGCGCTCGTGCAGCGCCCGGAGGAGGACCGGGTGCGCCGCCACCGTCATGGCCGGGTGCGCGGCATCGATGACGGTGATGCCGAGGGGCTCGAGGATCGCGCGCAGCAGCCCCAGGTACGCCGACCCCACCGTCGCCTGCCCCGCGTACGCGCGTCGCGCAAACTCGAGTGGCCGGCTGTCGGCGGCTGAACCGCACGCCGCGGCGAGCTTCTCGAGGCAGGAATCGATGGACGACAGCGGGACGTCGATCATCCGCGTGCCTTCCGGCATCGTGGCCTCGATCGCGATGCGATCCGCGCCGCCGCTGCGGGAGAGCATCGTCCAGGACGCCTCGGCGAAGTCGGCGTCGTCGGTCGCGGCCCAGAAGACGGGAGCGACGGGGACACCCGTCTCCGCCTCCAGGGCGTCGGCGAGCGCCAGCGCCGACACGGCCTTGTTCCAGGTGTACACCGGCCCGCCGAAGAGTCCGGGCTGCTGCCCGGTGGTGACGACAACCCCCTGCCCTGCAATCACCCTGGCCCGTCGTTCCGCCGCCGCGCCTGACGAGGATCCGATGGCCTCACCCAGCGGCTCCCACCAGGGCCCGACGGACCGCGCGCTCGCGACCCGGCGGCGCCAGTCCTCGAGCGAGCGGGGATGGCCCGGATACCACTCGACCGGCGCCCTCCCCGCCTGCGCCAATCGCGACAGCGGGGACCCTCCCAGCGCGTTCGTGATGATCCGGGCCGACCTGGTCACGAGTCGGCGTTCCCTGATGGACCCGACCCGCGACATCGTCGTGCGGGGCGGAGCGTCGGCGACGGGATCACGTTGGGAGTGGTCGTGGAAACGGGCGGAGCCGCCAGTCACTGGCGGGGACGACCATAATTTCGCCGGGCGCGCCTGCCTGCGGGAGGCCACGCGGCCCCAGCGTCACGCCTTGTGATACGGCTCGCCTCGAGCGACGGTGCCGGCGCGATAGAGCTGTTCGGTGAGCACGAGGCGCGCCAGGTCGTGCGGAAGCGTCCATGGGGCCACGGCGATCACCAGCGCGGCGCGCCCTCGCACCGCGTCATCGAGACCGAACGCCCCGCCGACCAGGAAGGTGGTGTCCTCCGCGCGGTCGCGGCGGTCGGCCATCCACTTCGCGAAGGCGGCGGTGCTCAGGGAACGTCCCGTTTCATCGAGGGCCACCAGGTAGCCGGTTCCGCGTTCCAGGAGCCGGGCGCCCTCGAGGCGGCGCACCACCAACGGACTGCTGGCGCGTGCCGGCTCGGCCCGCACCTCGTGTGATTCCAGCGGCCAGTATCGGCCCGCACGCCGCTCGAAGTCCTCGATGGCGTCCCGCATCGGCCCCGCTGGTGGGCGTCCGACCGCCAGGATGCGGAACTTCATGTCACCGGCCGGCCGGAATGCGCCGGACGGCAAAGGGGGCCGGGGAGTATTCCCCGGCCCCTCGACCCTCAACCCTCGACCCTCGACCCTGTCTCATGCATAGATGCCGCGCAGGCGATGGACCGTCGCGACGCGACTGATCGAGAGCATGTACGACGCCGTCCGCATGTTGACCTTGTGCTGCTTGGACAACTCGAGGACATCGCGGAAGCCGTGCATCATGATGTCGCGCAGGCGGTCGTTCACGACCTCCTCGCTCCAGAAGTACCCGCCCCGGTCCTGCACCCACTCGAAGTACGACACCGTCACGCCACCGGCGTTCGCCAGGATGTCCGGGATCACGAAGACGCCCTTCTCGTCGAGGATCGCATCGGCGCCCGCCGTCGTGGGGCCATTCGCGCCTTCGCAGATGATCTTGGCCCGGACCTTCGCGGCGTTCTTCGTCGTGATGACGTTCTCCAGCGCCGCGGGCACGAGCACGTCCACGTCGAGCAGCAGCAGCTCGTCGTTGGTGATCGCGTCACCCTTGGCGTAGCCCTCGAGCGTCTTGTGGTGCTTGACCCAGTTGATCAGGTCATCGACATCCAGTCCGGCGGCGTTATGGATGCCGCCGGTGCGGTCGCTGACCGCCACGATCTTGCAGCCTTCCCGGGCCAGCAACTGGGCCGTGATCGACCCGACGTTCCCGAAGCCCTGGACGGCGACCGTCGTGCCGCGCACGGTCATGCCGAGGTGCGCTAGTGCCTCCTTGGTGACGATCGTGCAGCCGCGACCCGTCGCTTCGCGGCGCCCCAGCGACCCGCCCATCTCCACCGGCTTCCCGGTGACGACCGCCGTCACGGTGTGCTGCTTGTGCATCGAGTACGTGTCCATGATCCACGCCATCACGCGCTCGTTGGTGTTGACGTCGGGCGCCGGCACGTCGGAGTCCGGACCGAGCGTGTTGATGATGCCGGACGTGTACCGGCGCGTCAGGCGCTCGAGCTCGCCGGCGCTCATCTTGAGCGGATCGCAGATGACGCCGCCCTTCGCGCCACCGAACGGGACGTTCACCACGGCGCACTTCCACGTCATCCACGCGGCCAGCGCCGTCACCTCATCGAGCGTCACGTTGAGGTCGAACCGGATGCCGCCCTTTGCCGGCCCCCGCGAGGTGTTGTAGAGCACGCGAATGCCGGTGAAGACCTCGATCTCGCCGTTGTCCATCATGGTCGGGCAGGCGACGATGATCTGCTTCTCCGGCTTGCGGAGGACCTTGTACAGCCCGGGCTCGAGGTCCAGGAGGTCGGCGGCCCGGTCGAACCGGGACATCATGCCCTCGAACGGGTTCTCCTCATGGAGGAACCGGTCCTTGTCCGGCTGGACGATGGCGTTGGTCGGAAGCCGAAGGTCGGTGGTCATGGATTCGAAGAGTGTGAGGGCCGGTCACCCGGCCTGTAGGTCATGCTGTGGAAGGGCCGACAGGACCCGGTGGAGCAGCGCGGTGACTTCCGCCCCGCCCTCCTCGATCCCGCAGCGCAGTGAAACATACCAGGGCGGATTGGCCGCGCGAGGCCAGCCGGACCGGAGCTTCACCGCGTCCTTCAACGTGCAGACGACGCGCCCGAAGGAAGCAGAGTCACGAGCCAGCCGCTCGCAGTCGGCGGAATCATAGACGTGGTGGTCGGGGAACACCCGCGGAGTGACATCCGCGCCCGCAGCACGCAGTTGGCCGGCAAGCGCCTCCGGGTCCCCGATCCCCGTGACGAGCAGGATCCGTTCACCGCGGAGTTCGGCGAGGGGCCGTTCCTCGCCGGTGATCGCGTGGTGGAGCGAACCGGGCTGCAGTGAGGCCACCGCGCCGGCCCCCGTGGCCGTCCATGCAGCAAGTCGTCGCGCCAGGCTCGCGGCGTCGGCCCGTGCCGCCGCCTTGCGTGTCACCAGGACGAGCGTCGCACGTCGAAGGGCGCGCGGCAGCTCACGCCAGGGGCCGGCCGGCAGGAGGCGAAGTGGCTCCCGCCAGGTGTCCGCGCTTACCAGCACCACGTCCTCGATCCGCGCGACGCGCCGGTGCTGGAAGGCGTCGTCGAGCACGGCGACGTTGCTTCCGAGCTGCGCGGCCCGGCGAATCCCCGCGGCCCGATCGGCGTCGACCACCACCGGGACGTCCGGGTTCAGTTCGGCGTGCACGAGGGGTTCATCGCCGCCGTAGCCACGCATCACGATCGCCGGCCGGCTGCCCGCGTCGCGCAATGATCGGGCGAACCACGCCGCCACCGGCGTCTTGCCGGTTCCCCCCGCGCCGAGGTTCCCGATGCTGATCGCCGGCACCACCGGCGGTTCCACCCGGAGCACGCCACGGTCGTAGAGGGCGTTGCGCGCCCACGTTGCCACTCGATAGGCACCCGCCGCCGGGGCGAGTGCCATCCGCGCCATCGTCGCCGCGGCGCCCTGGTCGTACCACACACGGTCAGCCGCGCGCATCAATCCCGGCCCGCCAGGCCGCCCAGCAGCGCAGCGAACCGCGGTTGCTCGCTCACGGCACCACGTGCGTCCGCCGCGCGTACATACTCGGCGCTCGAATAGTGAATGGTCACCGTCGCGAATGGCTTGGGCACGAGGTGCCGGTCCCATGATCCCATCCGCCAGGCGCGCGACGCCGTCGCCGCGACCGCGATGATCGGCCGGCCGGTGCGCTGGGCGACGATGATCGCGCCCGGCGCGAACTCGTGTCGCGGCCCCCGTGGTCCATCGGGCGAGAACGCGACCGTGACCCCTTCCTCGACCAGCCTGGTGGACTCCAGGAGGGCACGCGCGCCGCCCCGCGTGGTCGAGCCGCGCACGGTGCGGTAGCCAAGCCCTTCGATGATCCGCGCGATGACCTCCCCGTCCGCGTGACGGCTGATGAGCGGCGCGATGCCCCTGCCACGGTGCGCCCAGGCGACCGCAAGGATCTCACCGTGCCAGAAGACCGCGACGAACGCGTCCCCGCGTCCCAGCATCCGGTCGAAATCCGCAGCGCCTTCACGGCGGATGCGCCACGTCATGCCCAGCATTCGCAGGACCAGCCCGCCGATGGCCGTGATGGCGCCGATCCGGAAGCGCTGCCAGCGACTCGCTTCCCGTGGGGACGGCGGTGGGCCCGCGGTCATCGCACCAGCGAGGCGACGAGGTCAGCGACCCGCGCCGACGCCCCGGGCGTCCCCAACTTGTCACGCACGTCGGCGAGGTCGCGCTCGAGGCGCGCCCGTTCAGGGCTGCCGTGGTCGAGCAACGGCGAAAGCGCCTCGGCCACGCGTGACGGCACCAGCGCCTCCTGCACGAACTCGCGGGCGACCTCGCGCCCCGCGACCACGTTCACCAGGCCGATATGTGGAATGCGCACCAGCCGCCGCGCGATGGCGTGCGTCCACGCACTCGTGCGGTAGGCCACGACCAGCGGGCACCCGGCGACGGCGGCCTCGAGGGTCGTCGTCCCGCTCTTGCACATCGCCGCGTCCGCGGCGCGCAGGACCGACAGCGACGACTCGGTCACCTGGCGGAACGGGCATCGCCCGGCCGGAACGGTGACGCCCGGCGCCGTCGCCACGACGACCTCGAGCCCGGGATGGCGCCCCTGCAGCACCTGCGCCGTCCGCACGAAGTCGTCCAGGTGCCGGTCGATCTCCTGCTGGCGGCTCCCCGGGAACAGTGCCAGCACCGTGGCCTCGTCAGGCAGGCGAAGCGCCTGGCGCGCGGCCGCGCGCGACGGCATCTGTCCGGCGCGGTCGAGCAGCGGGTGGCCGACGAAGGTCGCGTCGATGCCGTGCGCGCGGAGTAACGCCTCCTCGAAGGGAAGGATCACGGCGGCCCGGGTGATGATCCGCGCCATCTTCGGCAGGCGACCGGCACCCCACGCCCACACCTGCGGCGCGATGTAGTACAACACCGGCACACCCGCGGCGTGCGCCCGCTCGGCGAGCCGGAGGTTGAAGCCCGGGTAATCGATCGCCACCAGCACGCTCACGCTCCCGGACTCGAGCCGCCGCCGCAGGGCACGCAGCAGCGACAGGTGGTGCGGGATGGTGCGGAGCACTTCGACAAAACCCATCACCGCGGTGGAGTCGGTGCGCTCGAACATCTCGACGCCGGCGCGCGCCATGCGCGCCCCGCCCATTCCCGTCAGGCGCAGTCCCGGGTGGCGCTCCTGCAGCGCGGTCGCCAGCGCCGCCGCGTGCAGGTCGCCGGAAGCCTCCCCGGCGACGATCATGACCTCACGCACCGGTCATACCAGCCTGCCCCGCCTGGCGCAGCGTCCGCTCGATCTCGCCCTGGATCCGCAGCGCCACCTCGAGGGCGTCGCGGCCGGCGCGGCCGCTGACGGTCACCGCCGCGCGGCCCTGCACCGCGGCGAGGAAGCTCTCGAACTCGAGCCGCAGTGGTTCCCCCTCGGGGGCACTGATCGCGACGCGCTCGACGAACGCCTCGAGCGCCACGGGGGCCTTGGCGAGCGCGGCAAGGTCCAGGTCGCGCTTCAGCCGGTAGAATTCGCCGTCGCCGGTCGCCAGGTCGAGCGACAGGTACCCGCTCGGCTGGAAGATCCGCAGCTTGCGCATGCGGTCCCGCGACACCCGGCTCGCCGTGATGTTGGCGACGGCGCCTGACGAGAAGACCAGCCGCGCGTTGGCGATGTCCACGAACGGCGTCAGGATGGGTATGCCGGCGGCCTGCACCGACTCCACGGGCTCGCCGACCAGCGTCAGGATCAGGTCGATGTCGTGGATCATCAGGTCGAGCACCACCGCCACGTCGGAGCCGCGCGGGCTGAAGGGCGCCAGCCGGTCGCTCTCGATGAACCGCGGGCGGTCCACGAACCCCTGCGCACCGCGAATCGCCCGGTTGAACCGTTCCACGTGGCCGGTCTGCACCAGCGCACCCGTCCGCTCGGCGATGGCGAGCAGTTCATCCGCCTGGGCCAGCGTGGCGGTGAGCGGCTTCTCGATCAGCAGGTGCCGGCCGCGTTCGAGCGCGGTGCGCGCCACTTCGTAGTGCGCCGGCGTGGGCACCACGATGGTCAGCGCCTCGCAGGCGTCGACCAGCGACTCCACGCTGTCGAAGGCCTGCACGCCGAGCTGGTCCGCGACCTCGGCGGCTCGCGCCGGACGCGCATCGTGAAACCCGACGAACGTCGCCCCGGGCAGGTCGCGAAGGATGCGGACGTGATGGAAGCCGAGCGCACCCGCGCCGACAACGCCGATCCGGGTCGTCAGATGATGACTCCCCGGTCACTGCCCTCCAGGAAGCGGAGGAAGTGATCGACCTCGGGGGAACTCGACAACTCGGTCGCGGCGCGCTCCATCGCCTGCGAGACGTTCAGCTCGGAGCGGAAGAAGAGCCGGTACGCGCGCTTCAGTTCCCGGATCGTGGACTCGTCGAACCCGGATCGCTGCAGGCCCACGCTGTTGAGGCCATACAGCTTCACCGGGTTCCCCACCGCCTTCAGGAATGGCGGCACGTCCTTGGCCACGCGGGAGCAGCCGCCGACGAACGAGTGCCTGCCGATCTTCACGAACTGGTGGACGGCGACCAGTCCCGAGAGGATCGCGCGATCCTCGATGGTGACGTGGCCGGCGAGTTGCGTCCCGTTCGAGATGATCACGCCGTCGCCCAGGTGGCAGTCATGCGCAAGGTGCACGTACGACATGATGAAGCAGCTCCGGCCCACCGTCGTGCGGAACGACTGCGACGTGCCGCGGTTGATCGTGCTGTACTCGCGGATCCGCGTCCCCTCGCCGACCTCGACCCAGGTTTCCTCGCCCTTGAACTTGAGGTCCTGCGGGTCGCCGCCGAGCACCGACCCGACCCCGACGCGCACGCCGGCCGCGAGCCGCACGTTGCGCTCGAGCATCGACCGGGCCTCGAGGATACAGTCGTCGCCCACCTCGCAGGCGTCGCCCACGATCACGCCCGGACCGACCTGCACGTTCGCGCCCAGCGTCGCCTTGTCCGAGACGAAGGCAGTCGGGTGAATGGTGGTCATCGGTCGCGCAGCATGGCGGCCATGTCTGCCTCGGCCACGACGTTCCCGTCGACCTTCGCGATCCCGCGCATGCGACACATCACGCCGCGGATCTGCACGACCTCGAGCTCGAAGCGCAACTGGTCACCGGGACGCACCGGTTTCCGCCACTTCACGTTGTCGAGCGACGTGAAGTAGACGACCTTGTCGCCCTGGTGCGAGGTCGCCATCAGCAGCATGCCCCCCACCTGCGCCATCGCCTCGATGATCAGCACGCCCGGCATGATCGCATGACCCGGGAAGTGTCCCTGGAAGAACGGCTCGTTGATCGTGACGTTCTTCAGGCCGACCACCCGCTTTCCCTCCTCGTACTCGAGGATCCGGTCCACGAGCAGGAACGGATAGCGGTGCGGCAGCGTCCGCATGATCTCGTCGATTCCCAGCACCTGACAGGCCTCCTTGTCCCGGCGTACCATTTCCCGCACCAGCGTCACGGTCCCGCGATGGCTCGGCCGGTGCGCGACGATACGCGCCTTCACGCGCCGCCCCGCCAGGGCCAGGTCACCGACGCAATCCAGCGCCTTGTGGCGCACAAACTCATCCGGCCACCGCAACGCATTCCCGACCACGCCGTGCTCGTCGAGCAGCAGCGCGTTCGACGTGGAGCCTCCCTGGATGAGCCCCTTTGCCCGAAGCGCCTCGAGCTCGTGCCGGAACCCGAACGTCCTCGCCGGTGCGAGCTCGGTCGCGAATGTTTCCGGAGTGAGCGTCCACCGGCCGCGTTGCTTCCCGACGAGCGGATGCGGAAAGTCGATGCGCACCTCCAGGTCGAGCCCATCGCTCGGCGATACCTCGTATTCCGCGTCGCCGTCGCGATGCGTGAACCGATTCCGGACGACCAGATACTCGGCCGAACCCCCGTTCGGCGCAACTCCCGCCGCGTGCAACGCCTCGAGAAAGGGCCGCGCGCTGCCGTCGGCGATCGGGGGTTCGGGACCGTCCATCTCGATTTCGATGTCGTCGATGCCCGCGCCGGAGACTGCCGCCAGCACGTGTTCCACCGTGTGCAGCGCGTCGTCGCCCTCGCCGATCTGCGTGCGTCGTTCGGCCAGCATGGCGTTGGCGGCCGATGCCACGGACCGGAGGCCTCCCCGGTCCTTCCGCACGAACGTGATGCCCGCCGCCGCCGGGGCCGGCCGGAACACCAGCCGACACGGCTTGCCCAGGTGGAGACCGATGCCCTCGACCTCCGCTTCCCGGGAGATCGTTTGCCGCCCCAGGGTCACTCGCGCTCCGAGAGCAGGCGTTCGAGGCGCTTCATCATGCCGGCCAGCTTGTGGAGCGCTGCCGTGGCACGCAGCGATTCGCGATGCGGCCGCGCCGGATAGCCGGACCACGTCTCACCGGCGGGCACGCTGCCCATGACGCCCGCCTGCGCGCCAATCCGGGCCTGGTCGCCGATCTCGATGTGGCCGCCGACGCCGGCCTGGCCCGCCAGGATCACGCCGTCGCCGATGCGCGTCGACCCCGCGATGCCGACCTGGGAAAACACCAGGCACAACCGGCCGATCGTGACATTGTGCCCGACCTGGACGAGGTTGTCGATCTTCGTGCCGGCGCCGATCACCGTGTCGTCGATGCTGCCGCGATCGATCGTGCTGTTCGACCCGATCTCGACGTCGTCGTGGATGAGGCACCTGCCGACGTGCTGCACCTTCTGGTGCGCACCCTGCGCGAACACGTATCCGTATCCGTCGCCGCCGATGCGGACCCCCGAGTGGGCGATGACGCGATCGCCCAGCACCGAACCGGCGTGCACCGTCACCTGCGCATGCAGATGGCAGTTCGCTCCCACCGGGACGCCGTCACCGATGACGACGTGCGCGTCGATCGTCGTCCCGTCGCCGATGGTCGATCCGCTGCCGATCACGGCATAGGCGCCGATCGCGACGTCCGACCCGAGCGTGACGTTGCGCCCGAGGACGGCCGTCGTATGGACGCCCGGCGCGCGCCGCTGCGGCTGGTACAGCCGCGGGAGCAACTGCAGGAGGGCTTCCTGTGGCTTGTCGAGCACCACGACGCACGGGGAACCGGCCACGCTCGGCGCCAGTTCCGGCGTCACGAGGATGACGCCGGGCGACCGGCCGGCCAGCAGCGGTGCATAACGCGCGCTGGCCAGGAAGGTCAGGTCCGTCTCGCCGGCGCGATGCAGCGGGGCTACGGCCGAGACCCGCACCGTGGGATCCCCGCGCAATTCGCCACCGCTCGCCGCCGCAATGTCCGCAGCGGTGAGAGTGCGAGCACCCTCACCGCTGCCGATTCGTTCGATCCCGCTGCCCGCGGCGCTCACCGCGTCGGCGGCTTCGTTGGGGGCCTCGTGATCCCGGCCGGAGCCGGCTTCGTCGCAGCCTTGGTGGAATCGGTCCTGGTGACGTTCGCCGTGACCGGCTTGAGGCGCGCCAGCACGCGCTCGGTGATGTCGAGGTTCTTGTCGGCGGCGACGATCAGGCCGGGATCATTCCCCACGTCGAAGATGAACGTGTAGGAATCCTCGTTGCGGATGGCGTCCAGGACCTCGCGGATCTGCGTCATGATCGGCTGGATGAGGTCGTACTGGCGCTGCTGCATCTGCTGGTCGATCTGGCCGACCTTCTGGTCGAACTCCGCGTTCCGCTGCTGGAGGGCCTTTTCCCGCTGGTCCTTGACGGCCGGCGTGAGGCTGGGCTGCTCCTTGAGGTACGTATCGTACATGACGCGCAGGGAGTCCTGCATCTTCGCGACCGATGCCTGGGCGTCAGCGCGCTCCTTCGTGATCTGCGCCTGGATCGCCGCCGAGCCGGGGGCGCGCTGCAGGATCACGCGCGAATCGACATACCCGAATTTCGGAGTAGCGGTCGGCGCCGCCTGCGCGCGGGCGGAACCCAGCGCCGCGGGCAGGAGGGCCAGCGCGCCCAGGAACGCGAACTTGTTTACGTGTGCCATTATCTGCTCCTTGTTGGACGGCGGGGTCGGCGACCGGGACCACGCCCCCGTGCTACCCCGGGATCTGTACCCGGGGAACGTCTAGAAGACCTGACCAAACCTGAAATGTAATTGCCACTTGGGCGCGCGTCTTCCCGAAAAGTCCAGCCGGTCCAGGCCATAGGCGTAGTCGAGGCCCAGGGGACCGAACGGGGTGATGACGGACGCCCCGATGCCCAGGCTCCGGAAGAGGCGGGTCGGGTCGATTTCCCGCGCCCGGCGCCAGACGTTCCCGGCCTCGAAGAAGGTATTCACGTAGAGGCTCTGGTTCATCCGCAGGCCGAGTTCCGCGGTCGTCGCGAAGAACGCCTTGCCGAACGAGTTCCGCTGGGCGTTGTACGTGCTGGTCCCGATGAGGTACCCGTCCGGGGTGATCGAGAACTCCTCATAACCGCGGAGCCGCTCGCCGTACTGGACGCCGCCGAGGGCAAACTCCTGGCTGAAGAAGAACGGGCCGGTGCTGCCCAGGACCGCGCCGCCTCGGGTCGTCAGGCCGGCCACGAAGAGCATCGGCTGCTGGCCAGGCTTCTCGCCACCGATCTGCCCGAGCGGGACATAGGCGCTGCTCTCGGTCGTGTATCGCTGGAAGGACGACGTACCGCCCAGGGGACCGCCGGTGAACGACATGCTCAGGGACTGGCTGCCACCGCTGGTGGGGAACGGCGTCCCATTGCGCGTGTCGCGCGTCAGGGTGACGCCCACCGATGAGCGGAACGAGTTGTTGCCATAGAGCGCGCCCGTCTCGCCCAGCAGGCCGGAGTCGCCGAACTTCACGCCTTCGCCCGCGTACGACAGGAACACGCGGGTCCAGAGGTCGAAGGGCACCGGGAATCCGATCTGGACCTGGCCACCGGTCCGGAGGCTGCGCCCGAGGTCCGCGATGTAGTAGCGAGCCATCGTCCGGTAGAGCGTCACGGTCCCGGAGACCATCGACTGCCGGATGCGCGGGTCGGAGTACGACAGGTTGAAGTCATTGAAGTACCGCCCGAACTGCCACTGCAGCGCGCCACGCTTGCACATGCCGAAGAGGTTCGGCTGGTCGAGGCCGATGAAGCCGCCGAAGCCGGTGCCCTGCCCCATCGACGCGCCGAAGTTGACGTTGCCGGTGCGCTTCTCCTTCACCCGGAAGATCAGGTCGATATCGCCCTGCTCATTCACCCGGCGCTGGTCCGGCGGCGGGAGCGGCGTCTCGAAGAACCCGAGGTTGCCGATGCCCTGCCAGCTCTGGATCAACCGCTGCTGGTTGTAGACGTCGCCGGGAAGGATGACCAGCTGGTCCCGGATGCACATCTCGGTCGTATAGTCGTTCCCGATGATCTCGATCCGGTTGATGACCGCCGGCGCGCCTTCCTCGACCTCCCATCGGAGGTCCACGTAGTGCGTACTGTCCGAGGTGACGCGTCGCTCCACGACCGGCACGACCTGGGAATAGATGTAGCCATCGTTGGCGTACGACTCCCGGACGAGGTTCGTCGCCGATTCCCAGCGGGCCTGGTCGAAGACGTCCTGGGGAACGGGGTCCCGGCGGAGCAGGAAACCCGTCACCCGCGACGCCAGCGGCCGGCTGGTATTGGCGAACGGGTAGTACTCGCGGACTTCTTCGTCGGAATAGTGCCGCCCGCCGACGACCTCGAAGTCGCCGACCTTGTACTGCGGACCCTCCACGACCGTGAGCTCGAGCAGTGCCTTGCCGTGTTCGCGATCGATATGGAGCGTGTCCCTGGCGATGTGGAAGTCGATGAAGCCGCGACTCGCGTACAGCGCGGGGATGCGCTCGGAGAGGTCGGTCGCGTATTCGTCGTCGCTGATTTCGCCCGTGCGGAAGAACCAGAATCCCTCGGGGCGTGTCTTCATCGCCGCCGCGATGTCTGCGGCCGGGACGTTGGTGTTGCCGGTGACCCGGAGGCCGGACAGCGCCAGGCGCCGGCCCTCTTCGACCGTGAACGTCAGCCCGACGGTCCCTTCGGACACGACGGTCGATTCGGCGCGGACCCGGGCCAGGTAGTACCCCGCCTTCTCGTACGTCGAGTCGATCTTGAACATCGCGCGCGCCACGGCGGCCGGATCGAGCGGCCGGGCTGCCGGCAGCTCGGCCAGGTCGCGGATCTGCCGCTCGGACAGCCGGTTGACGCCACGGACCTGCACCGCCTCGAGGACAGGGCGTTCCCTGACCTCGAAGATGAGCACGGCCCGCGGCGCCGGCGTCGTGACCTCCTCACACATGAGGTTGATCGACTCGAAGTTGCCGGTTTCGTACAGGTCGCGCGTGGCGCGCTGCAGGATCCGGTAATTGAGCTGGGTGCCGGGGATCAGCGCCGTGGTCTGGACGATGGTCCCGACGTCGACCCGGCGATTCCCCCGAACGGCAATCGAGTCGGGGGTCGCACACCGGCCAGCCGCGAGATCCTGGGCTGAAAGGACGCCCGGGACGGCGGCGAAGACGAAGAGCGAGAAGGCTTTGCGGAGCATGGGGGCTAATATACACAATCGAAACCGGTCGGGTTCGAGTACCCGACCGGCGATTCGACACCAACTGCGCTGAGAGGGCTTACGCGTTGGGACTGGGCGACAGCACCCGGAACTCCAGTTTAGTGCCATCGGCCGCCACGTCGATCTCGATGTCGTCGCCCTTCGCGAACTCGGCGACCAGGATCTTCTCGCTGAGCGGGTCCTCGATGTAGCGCTGGATGGCCCGCTTCAGCGGGCGCGCCCCGTACTGCTCATCGAAGCCGTGCTTCACCAGGAAATCCGTGGCGGCCTCGCTGAGGCGTACGGTCAGCTCCTCCTCCGCCAGGCGTTTGCGCGTTTCCTGGAGGAGGATCGCGACGATCTGGCGGATGTGGTCGCGCTGCAGCGGGTGGAAGACGATGATGTCGTCCACGCGGTTGAGGAACTCGGGATTGAAGACGTGCTGCAGTTCCTCGCGCACCTTCTCCGCCATCCGCTCGAAGCTTGCCTTGAAGTCCGGCGCGGTGAAGCCAAGGGACTTGTTCCTGGAGATGTCCTTGGCGCCGACGTTGGACGTCATGATGACCACGGTGTTCTTGAAGTCGATCACCCGGCCGTAGTTGTCGGTCAGGTGGCCCTCGTCAAGCACCTGGAGCAGGATGTTGAAGACATCCGGATGCGCCTTCTCGATCTCGTCGAGGAGGACCACGCTGTACGGCTTGCGCCGCACGGCCTTGGTGAGCGTCCCGGAGTCTTCGTAGCCGACGTACCCCGGGGGCGCGCCGATGAGGCGGGACACGGAGAACTTCTCCATGTACTCGCTCATGTCGACACGGATGAGCGCCGACGGGTCGGCGAACAGGAAGCGCGCCAGGGCGCGGGCCAGTTCCGTCTTGCCGACGCCGGTCGGGCCGCAGAAGATGAACGACCCGATGGGGCGCTTGGGATCCTTGAGTCCCGCGCGGCTGCGGCGGATGGAGCGGGCGATCGAACGGATCGCCTCTTCCTGGGCCACCACCGCCTGGTGCAGTTCCTCCTCCATGCGGAGGAGCCGCGCCGTCTCCGCCTCCCGCAGGCGCGTGACGGGAATGCCCGTCCAGCGACTGACGATGAACGCCACGTTCTCCTCGGAGATGGAGGGCCGGTGCAACTGGCGCCGCTTCTCCCACTCCTCCTGCTTCTTGCGGATGTCGCCCTGCAGCACGCGCTCGCTGTCGCGCAACGCGGCGGCGCGCTCGAAGTTCTGGTCCCGGACGGCGGCTTCCTTCTCGCCGTTCACCTTCTCCAGTTCTTCCTTGAGCTGGGCGACTTCCGGCGGCGGCGCCTGCGCGGCCAGCCGTGCCCGCGCGCCGGCCTCGTCGATCACGTCGATGGCCTTGTCCGGGAGGAAGCGGTCGGTGATGTACCGCTCCGAGAGCTTGGCGGCCGCCACCAGCGTTTCGTCCGGGATCTCGATCCGGTGATGATCCTCGTACTTCTTCCGGAGGCCGCGCAGGATCGCGACGGTCTCGTCGATCGACGGTGGATCGACGATGACGGTCTGGAACCGGCGCTCGAGCGCGCCGTCCTTCTCGATGTACTTGCGGTACTCGTTGAGCGTCGACGCGCCGACGCACTGCAGCTCACCGCGCGCGAGCGCGGGCTTCAGCATGTTGCTGGCGTCGATGGCGCCTTCGGCCGCGCCCGCACCCACCAGCGTGTGCAGCTCGTCGATGAAGAGGATGACCTGCTTGTTCTGCGCGATCTCGTTCATCACCGCCTTGAGGCGCTCCTCGAACTGGCCGCGATACTTCGTGCCGGCGATGACCGCAGCCATGTCGAGCGACAGGACCCGATGGTCCCGGAGCGCGTCGGGGCACTCCCCGGTCGCGATCAGCTGGGCCAGTCCTTCGACGATCGCGGTCTTGCCCACGCCGGGCTCGCCAATGAGGACCGGGTTGTTCTTCTTGCGGCGGGTGAGGATCTCCATCACCCGCTCGATCTCCTTCTGGCGGCCGATGGTCGGATCGAGCTGCGACTCCGCCGCGAGCTGCGTGAGGTCGCGGCAGAAATGGTCGAGTGCCGGCGTCTTCGACTTCTTGTCCGCCTTGGGGGCGGCGGCCGGCGGCGACTGGCCCGAGGCCTGCGGCGCCGTCCCGCCCGGCGCGGGCGCGTCGGTACCCAGCAGGCGGAGCGTTTCCGTGCGCGCGGCGTCGAGGTTCACGCCGGCTTCCGTCAGCACCTGCGCGGCGATGCCCTTCTCCTCACGGAGAAGCCCGAGCAGCAGGTGCTCGGTCCCCACGTAGCTGTGGTTGAGTTCCCGGGCCTCGCTCATCGCCAGTTCCAGGACCTTCTTGGCGCGCGACGTATACGGCAGGTCCGGCACGGACGCCTGGACCGCCTTTCCCTTCTTGACCGTCTCCTCGATCTTCTGCTGCACCTCGTCGAGGTCGACGTTGAGGTTCTGGAGCACCGCCGCGGCGACGCCCTCCCCCTCGCGGATGAGACCCAGCAGGATGTGTTCCGTCCCCACGTATTCGTGGTGGAGGCGCTGCGCCTCCTCCCTCGCCATCTGGAGGACCTTCCGCACCCGCTCGGTAAAGTTGTAACCGTTCATAAGTCCTCAACGCATTCCGATCCGTCAATGGATCGGGCCCATCTCCTCGGCAAGGGCCTGTCGCACGAACCGCGCTCGGGCGATGTCCCCCTCGGCTTCCGTCAGCTCACGCCCTTCCGCCCAGGCAAGGTGCGCCGGCTGGCTGAATATCAGGAGCTTGTTGAGCGTGTATACACTGAGTCCCTGGACCAGTTGCAGGCCTGCCGCCAGCCGTACGCCGCTGAGGAGACTCATCGCCTCATCGAACGTCAGGCTGCGCGCAAAACGCAGGGTGCCGTACGCGCGCCACAGCTTGTCCTCAATAATATAGCCCGCGTCGCGCCAGAGGACGCGCCGCGCCTCCTGTTCCCGCTGGATCACGTGCCGCACCACGTTCGACAGGTGATCGACCAGCTCCTCCTCCGACCGTCCCAGCGTCGTCTGGTTGGAAATCTGGAAGAAACTGCCCAGTACTTCGCTGCCTTCGCCGTACAACCCGCGGTACGTCAATCCCATCTGCTGCAGCCCGACGAGGACCTTCGGGATCTCCTTCGTGAGGACGAGGCCCGGGAGGTGGATGAGCACCGACGCGCGCATCCCGGTTCCGGTATTCGTCGGACAGGCCGTGAGGAACCCGAACTCCCGGTGGAACGAGTACGGCACGCGGCGTCCCAGCTCCTCGTCGAGCCGCGAAATGGACGCCAGCGCCGCCTCGAGCGCGAAGCCCGAGCGCACCGCCTGCAACCGCAGGTGATCCTCCTCGTTGATCATGACGCCCACGCCGTCGCCGACGTAAACCGCGGCGCCGCCCCGCGCGCCTGACGCCGACTCGAGGCCGGCCAGCTCGCGGCTGATCACGTGGCGCTCGTGCAGCAGCCGCCGGTCGTCCTGGTCCAGTTCGTCCACCCGCACCAGCACGCCCCCACCAAGGGACGGCACGGCCGGCACGGCGTCGCGCACCTGCGCCAGGATCCGCAGGCGCTCCCCCTCGCGCGAACGACCGGTGAAGGCGTAGCCATCGACGTTGCGCGCCAGCCGCACGCGGGTGCTGAGTACCACGTCCGACTGGTCGCCCGACGCATCGAGCCACGACAATCCCCCATCGGGGAGCAGCGAGAGGTCGAACATCACTCCAGCCCCTTGATCTTGTCGCGCAGGAGGGCGGCCTGCTCGAACTCCTCCTGGGCGATCGCGCGGTGCAATCGCGCGCGCAGCTCCCCCAGCGCAGTCGCCTCGTGCACCAGGTCGGGTGGCGGCGCGTCGTACTGCCGCCCGACGTGACGCGCATTCCCATGCACGCGACGCAGCAGTGCCCGCAGGCTCTGCTCGAACGTCGTGTAACAGCTCGCGCACCCCAGCCGGCCGGTCTCGCGGAAGTCCTGCAGGGTCATCGCGCAGAAGGGACACTTGAGCGCCTCGGCCTGGGCCAGCAACGCCTGCTGCTGCACGGCCGGGAGGTAGTCGGCGATCATGTTCTTCAGCGGCGTCGAGCCGGCGGTCTCGATCCCGCGCTCGGCGGCGCAGCGCTGGCAGAGGTGCATGACGTTCACCTCGCCCTTGACCGCGTGGGTGAGCGTCACGGTGGCGTCGCGCTCCCGGCAGGCGTCACACAGCATCTAGGCCATTACTCCCTGCGCGTCCCCTTCGCGCAGCATGCCTTCCTCCATGTGCAGGACCCGGTCGGCCCGCAGCGCGAGGGAGCGGTTGTGCGTCACCACCACCATCGCGATCTCCAGGTCCCTCGCCAGGGTGGCGAGGAGGTCGTGGAGCAGCTCGGCATTGCCGTGATCGAGGTTGCCGGACGGTTCGTCGGCCAGGAAGACGGCCGGGTCGAGCGCGAGCGCCCGGGCGACCGCGGTGCGCTGCTGCTCACCGCCCGACAACTCGTTCGGCCGGTGGTCGACGCGATGGCTCAACCCGACGCGCGACAGGAGCTCGAGGGCGCGGGCGCGCGCCGGGCCCGCTGCGCGCCCCGCGATGCGCATGGGCATCATGACGTTCTCGAGCGCCGAGAACTCGCGCAGCAGGTGGTGGAACTGGAAGACGAACCCGACGGCCCGGTTGCGGATGGCGGCCAGCTCGTCATCCGACTTGTTCGAGAGGGACTGGCCGCCAATGACGACCTCGCCCCGATCCGGGCGCTCGAGCGCGCCGACCACGTGGAGCAGCGTGCTCTTGCCGGCGCCGCTGGCGCCGACGATGGCGATCATTTCCCCGCGCGCCACGGCGAGATGCACGCCGTTCAGCACCGGGACCACGCCACCATCGCCGCCCCGGTACGACTTGGCCAGGTCCCGCGCCAGCAACACCGACATCAGGCGTGCCTCCCATGGACAGGCGCCTGCTGAAATGTCGCACGGGGGACGGCGCGCGGCCAAGCCCCGTCCCGCCCGGGGCGCCTCACGCGAACACGCGCCCTACTCATGGCGGATGGCCTCCAGCGGGTACAGCCGCGCCGCCTGCTGTGACGGGTAGAGCGTGGCCAGCGCCGCGATCACGATGCTGGCCGCGATCGTCAGCAGGATGTCGGACGGCTCGTTGAACGCCGGCAGGTGGTCGATGAAGTAGATCTGCGGGTCGAGCGGGATGAGCTTGCGGGCGCCGATGAGGGTTGAGAGGACCAGCCCCACCGTCACGCCTAACGCGGTCCCCACCACCCCGATCACCAGCCCCTGGAGGAAGAAGATCCGCTTGATCGACGACGCCCGCATGCCCATCGCCTTGAGGATCCCGATCTCGCGCGTCTTGTCGGCCACCACCATCGTCAGGTTGCTCACGATATTGAACGCCGCCACCACGATGATCAGCCCGAGGATGACCCCCATCCCGAGCTTCTCCAGCTTGAGCGCCTGGAACAACGAGCTGTTCTGCTCCTGCCAGTCGACCGCGCGGTACGGAGTGCCCAGCTCCTGCTCGAGGCGGTCGCCGACCTCCGACGCGGTCCAGCGGCTGCTGGTCTTCACCTCGATCCCGGTGACGGCACCGCCCAGGCGCGCCAGTTCCCGGGCGGCGTCGATGGCGACGAAGACGTAATTGTCGTCGTACTCGTACATCCCGGTCTCGAAGATCCCCGTGACCTGGAAATCCATCGTGAGGGGAAGCACGGTCCCGGTGGAGGCCGAAATGTCCTCCGGCGAGACGGTCATCAGCGTCAGCGTGTCCCCCAGGACGACGCCGAGGCGATTGGCGAGCAGCTCGCCCACCACCACGCCGCGCGTCAGCCCGTCGGAGGAGGCAAACCGGAAGTCGCCCTGCACCGCGCGCTGCCGGATGGTCGTCACCTCGGCCACGCCACGACCCTGCGGTTCGATGCCGGAGATGAACGCCGCGTCAGGCAGGTTCTTCCCCGAGCGCACCAGTCCCTTGGTATGCACCCACGGCGCCGCCGCGACCACGTTCTCCGTCGCCTGCACCTTGGCCAGCGTGGCCCGCCAGTCGGGCATGTTCATTTCCGACCCGAACGTCAGCAGCCGCAGGTCCGGGCTGCCGATCAGGATCTTCTCGCGCAGGTCGCGCTGCAGGCCGTTCATCACGGCCATCACGACCACCAGCGCGCTGACGCCCACCACCACCCCGCCGATCGCGATCAGGCTGATGAACGACAGCAGTCGCGACCCGCGCCGCGCGCGCAGGTAGCGCATGGCGATGGTCATCTCGAGGGATTGGCTCATTCGGGCCTCATGGTCGGGAACAGGATGACGTCCCGGATGTTCGCGGCGTCGGTCAGGTACATGAACAGCCGGTCGATGCCGATTCCTACACCGCCCATCGGCGGCATGCCGTACTCCATCGCACGAAGGTAGTCCTCGTCGACCCCGACGGCCTCCTCGTCCCCGGCGGCCTTGAGGCGGGCCTGTGCTTCCAGCCGGGCCCGCTGGTCGATCGGATCGTTGAGCTCGCTGAAGGCATTCGCCACCTCCTTCCCACGGGCGAACAGCTCGAAGCGTTCGGTCAGCTCCGGGTTGCCCCGCTTCGGCTTGGCGAGTGGCGACAGCTCCTTCGGGTAGTCGATGACGAACGTCGGGTCCTCGATCCGGCACTCCACCAGCGCCTGGAAGACCTCGTCGAGCAGCTTCGGGCGGCTCAGGTCAGCGACGCCGTGCACGCCCACGCGCTCGGCCACCCCACGCAGTCCCGGCGTGTCGAGCGCCATCACCTCGACGCCGGCCGCGGCGTGCAGCGACGGCACCCACTCGACGCGGGGGAACGGCGGCCGCAGGACCGGCATGGCCGGATGGGACTCGTCAGGCAGCACCGACCGCTCCGCGGCCGGAATGCGCTCCGGCGCGAGGACGTCGCGCACCGCGTCCGACGCCGCGACCAGGAGCTGCTCCACGCGCGACATCATCACGCCGTAGTCGGCCCACGCCTCGTAGAACTCGAGCATCGTGAACTCGGGATTGTGCGTGCGGTCGATCCCCTCGTTCCGGAAGTCGTGCCCGACCTCGTACACGCGCTCGAGTCCCCCCACCACCAGGCGCTTGAGGTACAGCTCGTCGGCGATGCGCAGGTACAGCGGCATGTCGAGCGTGTTGTGGTGCGTCAGGAACGGCCGCGCGGCGGCGCCGCCGTACTGCGGCTGCAGCACCGGGGTCTCGACCTCGAGGTATCCCAGCCCGTCCAGCTGGCGCCGGATCGCGCTGATCATCCGCGACCGCGCGACGAAGCGGCGGCGGACCTCGGGGTGCACGGCCAGGTCGGCATACCGTTGCCGGTAGCGCTGCTCGGGATCGGCGAAGCCGGAATGCCTGACGAGTCGGTCGTCCTGCCGCTCCTCCTTGCCGAACGGCAAGGGGCGCAGCGACTTCGCCAGCAGCGTCACCGACTCGACGCGGATCGTCGTCTCGCCGGTCCGCGTGCGAAAGAGCGGCCCGGAGACGCCAATCACGTCCCCCAGGTCGAGCAGGTCCACCAGGGTGAACACCTGGTCGCCGAGGTCGTCACGGCGGAAGTAGAGCTGGATGCGCGACCATTGGTCGGCGAGGTGGCCGAAGACCGTCTTGCCGTGCGGACGCCAGGCGACGAGCCGTCCGGCCACCCGGACGACCGGTCCCTCCTCGGCGCCCTCGGCGAGGGCACGCAGGGCGGATCCCGCGTCGTGCGTCACGTCGAAGCCGTAGGCAAACGGCGCGATGCCGGCCGCCTCGAGCGCGGCGAGTTTCTCCCGCCGCGCCTTCATGACGAAGTTGAGGTCCTCGCTCACGCCGCCTCCGCGCCGCCGGCCCCGAAGCGCTTCAGGTACGCCTCGATGAACTCGTCGATGTCGCCGTCCATCACGCGCTGCACGTCCGGGATCTTCAGTTCCGTCCGGTGGTCGTTCACCATCGTGTATGGCTGGAACACGTAGCTCCGGATCTGGCTGCCGAACGTCACGTCCTGCTTGGTGGCGTCGAGCTTGGCCTTGGCCGCGGCCTGCTTGTCCGCCTCGCGCTGGTAGAGCTTGTTCTTCAACTGCTTCATCGCGGTCGCCTTGTTCTTGAACTGCGACCGCTCCTGCTGCGACGACACGACGATGCCGGACGGGATGTGGGTGAGCCGCACCGCGGAACTCGTCTTGTTGACGTGCTGGCCGCCCGCGCCGCTGGCGCGGAAGACGTCCATCCGGATGTCCTCGTCCCGGATCTCGATGTTGATCTCCTCATCGACCACGGGATAGACGAAGACGGAGGCGAACGAGGTGTGGCGCCGCGCGTTGGAGTCGAAGGGCGAGATGCGGACGAGGCGGTGGACCCCCGTTTCGGGGCGGAGGAAGCCGAAGGCCGACTGGCCGGAGATCTCGAGGACGGCGCCCTTGATGCCGGCCTCCTCGCCCTCGCTCAGGTCGAGGATATCGACGTGGTAGCCGTGGCGCTCGGCCCAGCGCGTGTACATCCGCATGAGCATCTCGGCCCAGTCCATGGCCTCGGTCCCGCCGGCGCCAGCCGCGATCTCGATCTGCGCATTGCGCCAGTCGTCGGGTCCCCGCAGGAGCGTGCGCAACTCGAACGCCCGCACGTCGGTTTCGAGCGACCGCACCTCGGCGTCGAGTTCCGCCTCCATCGCCGTATCCGGCTCGGCAGTCAGCATCTCATCCAGCTCCCGTGCGCTCCGCACCCGGGCCGCCAGCTTCCCGAAGGGTTCGACCCAGCCCTTCAGTCCCTTGACGCGCTGGACCACGCCCCGGGCGGTTTCCTGGTTCCCCCAGAACGCCGCGTCGGCCATGCGCTCCTCGAGCGCGCGCAACTCCTCCTGGAGGCGCGCGAGGTCAAAGATGCCTCCTGAGCTCCTCGAGCCTCTCGTCCAGGGTACCTAACGATCGGCCGCGGTCCGATTCTGCCATGGGGAACCTGTGTCCGGGTGTGCGAAGAGCCGTTGCCCGGGAGGGAACGGCTCGCCGTGAGTCCAGCGTGGTTATGCAGCAGTATAGCGCCGCCGGTTCCCCGCATCCACCCCGCTAGAAGATCTTCCGGCCCCCCGCGAGCACGTCGTTCAGCGCCTCCTGGAAGTGCGCGGTCGACTCGGCGAACTCGCGGCCGACCTGCTCGACGTACTCCTCGTAGCTCTTCTTGATCTCGTCGCGAAACAGCTGCTTCAGGGTGCCGGCCTGCAGGCCTTCCTCGCGGCGGGACGGGTGATACGCCACCATGTCGGAGACGAGGGCTCGCGCCAGGCGACGGGCCTTCTGGTTCGGGTCGTTCGCGAGGAACGGGTTGATCGGGCGCCGCTGCCCGGATGGCACGGCGGCGGGCGCGGGCGCGGGGGTCGACGTGGTCGAGAAGGCCGCCGTCAGGTCAGGTGCGGCGGTGAACGCCGGCGCGAGCGCGGCGGCCCGCGGTTCCGGTGGCGTTGGCGGCACGGCTGCGGGTGCCGGTGCCTCGGGAATCCGCGTCCGCGACGGCGGCGTCAATGGCGCGCCGAACGACGGTGGCGGGAACCCGGACAAGGGCGGATCCACTTGCCCCAGCGCGTCATGACGGTCCACAACCGGCGTGGGGTTCGCTGCCCGGTGTGGTGTGCTCGGCACCGGCGGCTCCACCGGCGCGGGAGCGGCATGGCGCGGCGTGAAGGGCGGAGTGCGGGGCCGTGTGGAGGTCGCGGCGCTTACGGGGGGAGCAGCGGACGCCGGGGCCGGAGGAGCGGTGGCCGCTGCGCGGGCCGGTACCACGGGCGCCGGCGGGCGCGACTCGGCGACTCGCGGCATCGGTGGCGGCCATGCGGCCGTAGCGGCGCCGGCGCCCGTCCGCGCCCCCGCGAGCACCGGCTTGACGCCCGACGGCGTGGAGCCGGCGTGGGCCGGCGTTGGCTGCCGCCGGGTCGTGGGAGCAATCTCGTCTCCCCACTGAACGGCGGCCCCGACGGGGATCAGCCCGCCGCACACCGAGCATCGAGCGCGCATCGAGACGCTGGTGATCTTGGCCGGGTCCAGCCTGAACACCGAGCGGCACTCGGGACAGGAAACGTTCATCGATATCGCAGGCTGGGAGGTGTCTGGAGTCCGGCGCGAGGGGCGTCCGGGGTCACCGGTTCCGCCCTCCGATCCACCGAGAATACCGAGCCATTCAATGACTTCGCGTATGCCTTCATTTCAGTCGCCAGCTCACTGACATGCCAGGCGGACGTGAATCGCCGCCGCTCGTTGGTCACGACGCCTATCGAGAGTGTCATGAGGGGAACCCGGTGCAACTGGCCTCGCCGGTCCTTCCCGAAGAAGTACCCGGCTCGCCGATCCGCTTCAGAGTACTGCACGGGCACCAGCAGGTCGAACACCTCGACGATCTCCGAGCAGACCGCCTGCACCGCGCCCGCTGGAATGATGTAGATGAAGTCGTCCCCGCCGATGTGACCGACGAACCCCCCTTCACCGCACAGGCCTTTGACGACGTCGTGCAGTATGCGGGCCAGCACGCGGATCACACGATCGCCTTCGTGATACCCGTACCGGTCATTGAACTCCTTGAAGTGATCCAGGTCCGCATAGCATACCGCGAACGGTGCGTCGGTCGCCATGCGTGACGTGATGCATGCCTCGATCACGTCCGTCCCGGGGAGCCGCGTCGACGGGTGGACATGGACGTCCCGGTCAGACCTCGCCAGGGTCGCGTTCAGGCGGCTCACGGCCTCCGCCGGAGGGGTTTGTTCGGTGAGCACCTCGTCGGCACCGAAGGCGAAGGCCCGTTCCATGTCGCCGCTCGCGAAACGGCACAGCACCACGGTCGGGACCACCGCCGAATAGGAGTCCGACTTCACCCGCCGGCACGCCTGCTCCGCCAGCTCCATGCCGTCCCGCGCATCGATGACCAGGATGCGTGGCCTCCCCCGGAGGCAACGCGCCATGAGCGCATCGGGATCCCGCACCAGCTCGCGGGGAATCCCCGCCGATCCCAACCACGCCTCGACCGCCTCCAGCAGGGAGGAACCATCCGGCGTCAGGAGGACTGCTGGAGGCGTCGTTGGCATTGATGCCCTAAATCACCAGAATGGAATGAGTTGCCGAGACAACTTAAAGCACAACATCAGGAGCGCGACGCAGTCAACCCGCTCAACTGTCAACTACGGCATCAGTTGGCGGGACGCAACCTGTGGAGTGGAATCGATCCCACGACCGCGAAGCCATCGGAATCGGGACGGCGACGGAGACGGACCGTGATGTACGCGTCAACGGTGCTGAGCACATGATTGGCGATGATGACGCCGAGATCCTGCATGGCCAGCCTGTTGGCGTCGTTGCTTTGCCGGATCAGGGAACGGAAGGCCGCATACTGGTCCGGGGCTCCGGTCCAGGACCAGCGAAACAACTGATCGTACGCTCGGGCCCGGTAGAAGGCCACGGCCCGCTCCCACGCCGCGGATTCGGGCGCAGGCGGTTCCGAAGGGTCCTCCCAGTAGGTGCGACGGGCCAGCAGCCACACGGCCCCGTTGAACGTGGTGCTGTCCGTCTCCGGCTCGATGGCACCGCCGGCAATGAGGTCGTACCGACCGGCCTCCAGGTAATGCGTCATGTGTTCGTAGTACTCGAAGTCGCCATTCGGGCGCAGCGACGAGAACGGCGATCGCGCCACCCGGGCCGCGAGGTCGCGATACCCGTCCCGCCGGTCGCGATAGCTGATGCCGTGCCGCACATACTGGGACCACGCAAACGCCTCGACGGCCAGGTATGGAAGCGCGCGATTCACCGTGAGCATCGCCTGGCCGCTGCCCGGCAGGATCGCCGACGCCACGATCGACCAGACCGATGCCGGCGCGCCTTCGGTGCCGGCGACGGCGGACTGCATCCACGTACGCGCGACGCCACACGGCTGCTCGTCAGGCGCGTGACACGACTGGGGCGACGGCCCTGGTGATGCGGCCACGCGTTCGCGACGTTGCGCGCCCAGGGGTGACGGGCCGGCCAGCGCGGCAAGCGTGAGCCACACCGCCAGCGCGCGCGCCATGTCAGAACGCGAAGCGAACCGAAAGGAACGTCGGCGCCTGCCCGGCGTCGGCGGAGAAGCCGGTGAACACGCGGGCCAGATCGAGGACCAGGTTACTCCGCGAGAATCCCAGTCCCAGCGTCGGCCCCCCCGCCTCCGTGCCCGCCGCCTCGAAGACGTAGCCTCCGCGCACGAAGGCGCGCTTCTGCCAGGCGAACTCGGCGCCGAGGCGCGGCAACGGCCGGCTGATGTTCAGGCCATCCACCAGGTCTGCCGAGAGGTTCAGTTCGGCGTCGTCCCGGTAGCGCTCGGGGAGCGGGTAGTGATACAGCACGCCGAGTTGCACCCGCGTCGGCAGCGGATCGGCCTGGGGACTGTCCTGGACCTGCAGCGCGAGTCCCATGTTCCGGATGCTGGCGCCGAGCACGATGCGTCGCGCCCCGCCGAGTTCCACCTGCGTCCCCGCGTCGATGGCAAAGGTCTGTGCCACCTCGTTAGGGAAGTCACAGGGTCCGGTGCAGTCCACCCGCATCTGCACCACCTTGAACGCCACGCCGGCGCTGCCACGGTTGCCGACGGGGGCGGCGTATGAAGCCGACAGGACGAACGAGCGGGTGAGCACGGTGCCGGTGGGCGGCACGTCGGGGTCGACGGTGTTCTCCTGTTCGCCGAAGTTCTGCAGGTCGGCCGCGATGGCAAAGACGCCCAGCAACGCCGACGGGACGATGAGCGTGATGGCGTCGCCGGTGGCGAAGAAGTCCTGCGAGTGGTGGATCGAGACCTCGCGAGCGCTGGCGGAGGCGAGCGAGGCGGGGTTCCACCACAGGCCTTCGGAGCCGTCGCGCCGCGCGACCACGGCCTGTCCCAGCCCAACGGCCCGGGCGCCAACCGGTCGGAGGAGGAACGCCCCACCTTCGCTCCCGACGTTCCCCTGCGCCGCGGCCTGGGCGGTTCCAATCGAGGCGAGCACCGCGACGCCCAGCGCTGCCGCGGTGCGGCTAGGCCGGCGTCGCTTCATCAATGAGCATGATGGGGATGCCGTCGCGGATTTCGTAGGCGAGCTGGCACGCCCTGCACACGAGGCGCGACCGGCCCGGCTCGTACTCGACCGCTCCCTTGCACTTCGGGCACCGCAGGACCTCCAGCAGGCGCGGTGAGAGAGTCATTTGCGCGGATCCTCGGGGAGAACGTAGCCAAGCCGCCTGAGCGCATCCCGGTCCCGGCGCCAGTTGGGCAGGACTTTCACCCAGAGGTCCAGGTACACCGGTGAGGAGACCAGGTCCTCGATCTTGAGACGTGCCACGCGCCCTATCTCCCTGATCCGGGACCCCTGGTGTCCGATGACGATGCGTTTCTGGCTGTCCCTTTCCACGAACAGGACTGCCCGAATGTACACCGGCTTTCGATCCTCCCGGAACTCCTCGACCACGCAGGCCAGCGCATGGGGAACCTCGTCGTCCAGTTGCTCGAGCGCGGTCTCGCGAACGAGCTCCGCGGCGAAGTACCGCAGGTGTTGCGTGCTGACGTCGTCTTCCGGGTAGAGGAACGGTCCTTCGGGAAGGACCGCCCTGATGGCGGCGAGCAGTTCGGGGATTCCCTCGCCGGAGAGCGCCGAGACGAGCACGGTGCCTGGCGGTGTGGGGTCCGCCGTGCGTCGATCCCGTTCGTCGGGCGACAGGAGGTCGGCCTTGGTCCGGACGGTGATGACGGGGACGCGCGGGGGCGATCCCAGGCCGGCGAGCTGCTGGAGGGATCGGCTGTCGCGATCGGTGGCTTCGACGAGGTGGAGGACCACGTCGGCGTCGTGGATGGCCTGGATGGCGGTCGCCCGCATCGCGTGCTGCAGGGCGACGTTGGGTTCGAGGAGTCCCGGCGCATCGACGAGGACGACCTGGGAGTCGTGGTCGGTGAGGATGCCGGTGACGCGGTCGCGGGTCGACTGGGGCCGTGGGCTGGTGATGGCCAGCTTCTGCCCGACGAGTCGATTGAGGAGGGTGGACTTGCCGACGTTAGGCTTGCCGGCGACGGCGACGAACCCGGATTTCAAGGTGTGGGGAGGGCGAAGGGAGACCTGGGGTAAGGTGACATCGAGGAGGAGTCTGATGCGATGGGGAGGGGGAAAACAAAAACTGCCCCGGACCAGGTGATCCGGGGCAGTTCAGGGGGTGCCGGCGACGGCCTACTCTCCCGCGCCCTCTCGAGCGGAGTACCATCGGCGCTGTAGGGCTTAACGACCGTGTTCGGGATGGGAACGGGTGTGGCCCCTACGCTCCAGTCGCCAGCGAAATTGGTGACAACCGAGGAAACGTGATTGTGGAGGAAGTGAACGAATTGATCGTTGGTATTTGGCGAAGGGGAACGATGGTGACGAAGCACCAGCGCGTTCCCGAATTTGGGTGAGTCAAGCCTCACGGGCGATTAGGACCGCTGCGCTCGGAACACCTTGCGGTGCTTCCACGTGCGGCCTATCGACGGAGTAGTCTCCTCCGGCCCTTCAGGGGGCTCAAGGCCCCGGGAGAGTTCATCTTGGAAGGCGCTTCCCACTTAGATGCTTTCAGCGGTTATCGCCACCGATCATCGCTACCCGGCGATGCCCCTGGCGGGACAGCCGGGACACGAGCGGATCGTCCGACTCGGTCCTCTCGTACTAGAGTCCGCATTCCTCAACTCTCCAGCGCCCACGACGGATACAGACCGAACTGTCTCACGACGTTCTGAACCCAGCTCATGTGCCACTTTAACCGGCGAACAGCCGGACCCTTGGGACCTTCTCCAGCCCCAGGATGTGACAAGCCGACATCGAGGTGCCAAACCGCGCCGTCGATGTGAACTCTCGGGCGCGATAAGCCTGTTATCCCCAGCGTACCTTTTATCCGTTGCGCGATAGCCCTTCCACACGGGGCTACCGGATCACTACAGCCCACTTTCGTGGCGGTTCGAGCCGTCGCTCTCACCGTCAGGCTGGCTTATGCTGTTACACTCTATA
>JAUQWM010000007.1 GCA_030835125.1 Gemmatimonadaceae bacterium
AACTCTCAACTCCCAACTCCCAACTCAATTCATGTTCTCCACCATCGCCATGGCGAAACCCGAGCAGCTCAGCAGGGTCGCCCCGGGCATCATGCGCTCGAAATCGTACGTCACGCGCTTCTGCCCGATGGTCTTCTCCAGCGACGAGATCACCAGGTCGGCGGCCTCGTTCCAGCCGAGGTAGCGGAACATCATCTCGCCGGAGAGGATGACCGACCCCGGGTTGACCTTGTCGAGGTTCGCGTACTTGGGCGCGGTGCCGTGGGTCGCCTCGAAGATGGCGTGGCCGGTGACATAATTGATGTTGGCGCCGGGGGCGATGCCGATGCCGCCGACCTGCGCGGCCAGCGCGTCCGAGATGTAGTCGCCATTGAGGTTCGGCGTCGCGATGACGCCGTATTCCCGGGGGCGCGTCAGGATCTGCTGGAGGAAGGCGTCGGCGATCGAGTCCTTGATGACGATCCCGTTCGGCAGCTTCAGCCAGGGTCCCCCGTCGATCTCGACCCCACCGAACTCCTCCTTCGCCAGCCGGTATCCCCAGTCACGGAAGGCGCCCTCCGTGTACTTCATGATGTTGCCCTTGTGCACCAGGGTGACGCTGGTGAAGCCCTCGGCGATGGCGTACTGGATCGCGCTGCGCACCAGGCGCTGCGTGCCTTCGGCGGACATCGGCTTGATGCCGATGCCGCTCGACTCGGGGAACCGGATCTTCGTCACGCCCATCTGCTCGCGCAGGAACGCGATGACCCGCTTCGCCTCGGCGGTGCCTTCTTCCCACTCGATGCCGGCGTAGATGTCCTCCGTGTTCTCGCGGAAGATCACCATGTTGACGTCCTCGGGGCGCTTGACGGGGGAGGGCACGCCGGGGAAGTAGCGGACGGGACGAACGCAGGCGTAGAGGTCGAGTTGCTGGCGCAGCGCGACGTTGAGCGAGCGGAATCCCTTGCCCACCGGTGTGGTGAGGGGACCCTTGATCGCGACGAGGTGGGTCGAGATGGCACTGAGCGTCTCGTCAGGCAGCCAGTTGTCGACGGCGGCCTTGGACTTCTCGCCGGCCAGCACCTCCATCCAGGCGATGCTCCGCTTGCCGCCGTAGGCGCGCTTCACGGCGGCGTCGAAGACGAGCCGGGACGCACGCCAGATGTCCGGGCCGGTGCCGTCTCCTTCGATGAAGGGAATGATCGGGGTATCCGGCACTTCGAGCGCGCCGGAACGCATCTGGATGCTGTCGCCTGCAATGGTTGGCATGTCGGGAATCGGGAATCGGGAACTCGTGACTTGTGACTTGTGACTCGTGACTCGTGACTCGTGACTCGTGACGCGTACTTCAGCTCTCAACTCTCAACTCTCAACTCTCAACTCTCAACTCTCAACTCTCAACTCTCAACTGTACCTAACCCACCTCGACCACTCCCGCCGCCCCCATGCCGCCGCCGATGCACATCGTCACGAGTCCGTGGCCGCCGCCGCGGGCGGAGAGCTCATGCACCAGTTGCGTCATCAGTTTCGCGCCGGTCGCGCCCAGCGGGTGCCCCAGGGCGATCGCGCCGCCATTCACGTTGAGCCGGTCGTCGGGGAACCCGAGTTCCCGCTTGACGGCCACTGCCTGCGACGCGAACGCCTCGTTGAACTCGATCAGGGCGATGTCGGCGAGGGAGAGGCCAGCGCGCCGCAGCGCCTTCGGCACCGCCTGCACGGGGCCCATGCCCATCACGTCGGGCTCCACGCCTGCCGCCGCGAAGGTCACGAAGCGGGCCAGCGTATCGAGGCCGTGGGCGCGGGCGTAGTCCGCGCTCGTCACCACCACCGCCGCGGCGCCGTCGGAGAAGGGACTCGAGTTGCCCGCGGTGACCGACCCGCCGTTCCTGAACGCCGGCTTGAGCTTCGCCAGCTTCTCCACCGTCGTGTCCGTCCGCACCAGCTCGTCCACGGCGAAGTGGCCCTCGGTCACCTGCTTGCTGGCACCGGACCAGGAGACGCGCTGCACGGGCACCGGCACGACCTGTTCCTCGAAGCGCCCGGCGGCCAACGCGGCCGCTGCCTTCCGGTGGCTGTCCAGCGCATACGCGTCCTGCTCGGCGCGGGAGACCTTCCATCGCTCGGCGACGCGCTCGGCGGTCAGGCCCATCGCGATCATCTGCTCGGTCATTCCGGGATGAAGCCGGGTATGCCATCCCGACATCGGCACCTGGCTCATCATCTCGACGCCGCCGGCAATCACGACGTCGGCCATGCCCGAGATGATCGCCTGCGCGGCGCCGGCGATGCTCTGGAGGCCTGATGAACAGAAGCGATTGACCGTGGCCGCGGGAACCTGCACGGGCAGTTTCGCCCGGAGGACCGCGAGCCGGGCGATGTTGAGTCCCTGCGATCCTTCCGGCATCGCGCAGCCCCAGAGCACGTCGTCGACCTCGCGCGGATCCACGTCGGCCCGCTTCACCGCCTCCTGGATCACGAGCGCCGACAGGTCGATCGGGTGCACGCCGGCGAGGGACCCGTCGGCCTTGCCCCGGCCGACCGCCGTCCGCACCGCGCTGACAATGACGGCTTCACGCATGATCAGTTCCGCAGGGGTTTGCCGTGCTCCAGCATGTGCGCGATCCGGGCTCGCGTCTCGGGGGTGCCCAGCAGGGACAGGAATGCCTCGCGCTCGAGGTCGAGGATGTCCTGCTCCGTGACCATGCGTGGTGGCCCATCGCCACCGCACAGGACGTGCGCGATCCGCCGGCCGATGGTGACTTCATGGTCGGTGATGTATCCCGCTTCCCGCATCGCCCAGACGCCATACGACAGGTTGCCGATGCCTTCCGCGCCCAGCGCCCGCACCGTCCGCGGCATGGCGGGCGTGTAGTCAGGTGCCAGTTCCAGCACGCGCGCCTTCGCGTCACTTAGTACGCGGTCGCGGTTCATGGTGATGCGATCGCGGCCGCGCAGGAAGCCCAGGCGTCGCGCGTCGAGCGCGCTGGCGCTCATGGTGCCCATCGAGACCAGCTTGAAGGCGCGCTTCACGGCCTCGAACGGATCGGCCTCCTCGTACGGCTCGAGGTCGCGCGTGAACCGGAACAGCATTTCCTTGGTCCCGCCGCCTGCGGGCAGCAGTCCCACGCCGACCTCCACGAGCCCGATGTACAGCTCGCAGCCGGCCTGGACGCGCGACGCATGCAGGGCAAACTCCGCGCCGCCGCCCAGCGTGATGCCGCTGGGGGCCACGACGACCGGGAAGGACACCTTGCGCAGCCGGCCGACCACGTCCTGGAAACGCCTGACGAGTCCGTCGAGCCGGTCCCACTGCGCCGCATCCACCGCCGCCAGCAACTCGACCAGGTTGGCGCCGGCGGAGAACACGCCCGGGTTGGCACTGCCGAGCACGAGGCCGACGAAGTCGCCCCGGTCCACCAGGTCCAGGGATTGCTCGATGAGGTCGAGGGCGCCGGTGCCCAGGGTGTTCATCTTCCCGTGCAGCTTGAGCAGCGCCACGCCGTGGCCGATGTCGAGCAGGGTCCCGTCGCGGCTCGAGGCGAGCGATCCGAGGCGCAGCTCCACGAGGTCGAGGTCGAGCGCATGCGGGATCGGCTCGATCGGCGCGTACTCGCCCACGAAGGAGAGCTGGCGCGGCCCGCTGCTGAGCTGCCGGTAGAAGCCCTCGCGGGCGGTGGCCAGCAATCCCGGCTGTCCCATCTTCCGCTGCCCGAACTCGGAACGGAGCCAGTCGGCCCCCAGCGCGTCGAACATCGCGAAGGGGCCCAGCTCCCACGCGAATCCCCATTCGAGCGCGCGGTCGACCGACGTGACGTCGTACGCGAGTTCCGGCGTCTTCTCGAGTGCGTAGGCGGCCGTGTCGAGCAGCAGCTCCTGGAGGAACTCGGCATAGCGGCCCCGCGCCATGGTGATCCCCTTGAGCCGTGCCACCAGCGGTTGCTGCTGGAGCGGCGCCAGTTCCGCCAGGGCGGGAACGACCTGCGGCTTGTACTCGCCCGTGCGCCAGTCGAGCGTGAAGATCTGCGCCCCGTCCTTGCGATAGAACCCCGCGCCGCTCTTGGCGCCCAGGCGCCCCTGCCTGACGAGGTCGTGGACCCACGACGGCAGCGAGAAGTCCTCGCCGGTGGTGGCGGACAGCCCGGCCGAGACGTCGACCAGCACATCGAGCCCCGAGATGTCGGCCGTGCGGAACGTGGCGGACTTCGGCCGGCCAATCAGCGGCCCGGTGAGCGCGTCGACCTCGTCGATCGTGAGGTCGTACCGTTCCATCAGGTGGATGGTGCGGAAGATCCCGTGCAACCCGAGGCGGTTCGCGATGAAGCCGGGGACGTCACGCGCCATCACCACACCCTTGCCCAGCATCCGCTCCATGAAGTCCCGGATGCGCGCCACGACGTCAGGCAGCGTATCGGACGTCGGGATCAGCTCGAGGAGGTGGAGGTGCCGGACGGGGTTGAAGAAGTGCGTGCCCAGGAAATGCTGGCGGAACGCCTCGCCCCGGCCCTCGACGAGGGTGTGGATGGGGATGCCCGACGTATTGGACGTGACGATCGTCCCGGGCCTCGCGACGCCCTCGATCCGCGCGAACAGTTCGCGCTTGGGTTCGGGGCGCTCGATGATCGCCTCGACGATCCAGTCGCAGTCTCGCAGGCGTTCGAGATGGTCCTCGGTATTGCCGATCGAGACGCGTGCCGCACAGGCCGGGTCCATGAAGGCGGGCGGGCGGGCCTTGAGTCCCTTGTCCACGGCGCTGCGTGCCCGTCCGTCGCGATCGGGGCTGTCCGGGACGTCGAGCAGGACGACGGGGAAACCGGCGGACGCGGCAAGGGCCGCGATCCCGGTGCCCATGACGCCCGCGCCAACCACGCCCACCCTCGCGATTCGCATTCGGCCTCGTCCGAGTTGTTACGCGGAGGAAGATCGAGCAGCGTCATCGCATCGACAAGGGACGCGCGTGGCTTCGCGGCTCTACCGTGTCGATGGGCGCACCACTAGGCTCCGAGCATGATCGCGCTCGCTATCGTGCTGGCCCTTGCATCCATGCCCGGCGTCGCACCCGGAGCGGGCGCCGACTCGCTGATGGCGCCGGGCGTGTCTCGGGAACTCGCGGATTTGCGCCGCGAACGCGTGTCCAACCTGCGGTATGAACTGGCCCTTGACGTCACCAGGCCCGATACCGCGGTTGGCCGGCTGACGACGCGCTTCATGCTGACCGGTTCCGGCGACCTGATCCTGGACTTCCGCGGCCCCGCGCTGCGCCGGGTCCGAGCCAACGGCGTGACCCTCGCCACGGTCGAGTTCAACGGACATCACATTCGCATTCCCGGTGCGGCCCTCGGCGTCGGGGCCAACCGGCTCGACTTCGAGTTCAACGCGCGGATCGCGCCCGCCGGCGCGAGCATCATCCGCGTGCGGGATCCGTCCGACAGCGCGACGTACCTGTACACGCTCCTCGTTCCGAGCGACGCGCAACTCCTCTTCCCGGCGTTCGACCAGCCCGACCTCAAGGCTCGCGTCAGGCTGAGCCTGACAACGCCGCGCGACTGGACGGCCGTCGCCAACGGCGCCCGCACCGGGGCGGACACGGCGGGCCAGAAGGTGACGCACGCGTTCGCCGAGACCCGACCGATCAGCACGTACCTGATCGCCTTCGCCGCGGGCCCCTGGGCGACCCGGACCTCCACGATCGCGGACCAGCCGGTCACGCTGTATGTCCGCCGGTCGCGGGCCGCCGAGGTCGAGGCGGACTCGATCATCGCCGATAACGCCAGGGGGCTGCGCTGGCTCGAGCGGTACTTCGCGTATCGCTACCCGTTCGGGAAGCTCGACATCGTGCTGGCGCCCGCGTTCCCCTTCGGTGGCATGGAGCACCCGGGCGCCATCTTCTACAACGAGGAGCGGTTCATCTTCCGCGAACCGCCGACGCTCACCCAGCGGCTCGGACGCACGGCGACGATCTACCACGAGGTCGCCCACCAGTGGTTTGGCGACCTGGTGACGATGCGCTGGTTCGACGACCTCTGGCTGAAGGAAGGCTTCTCGACCTACATGGCCGCGCGGATGCAGGCGTCGATGGATCCGCGCTCCGACGCCTGGAAGACCTTCTACCTGCGCAACAAGCCGCCCGCGTACGCGGTCGACGCAACGGAGGGCACGACCCCGGTCTGGCAGTCACTGGCCAACATGGACCAGGCCAAGAGCGCCTATGGCGCGATCGTCTACAACAAGGCACCGTCGGTCCTGAAGCAACTCAATTACCTCGTCGGCGACGACGCCTTCCAGGGCGGCCTGCAACGCTTCCTGCGACAGTACGAGTTCGGGAACGCCACGTGGCAGCAACTGCTCGCCTCGGTGGGTTCGGCGTGGGGCAAACCGCTCGACGCCTGGGGGGCATCCTATATCCTCCGTCCGGGGATGCCGGTCATCGAGCAGCGCCTCGACGTGCGGGACGGCAGGATTGCCCGCCTCGCCCTGGTGCAGCGGCCGGCGCGTTCGATCTCGGGACGGGGCCCCTGGCCCATCCGCACGGAGGTGACGATCGCCGGCGATGGCGCCCCGGCGCGCATTCCCGTGACGATCACCGGCGACACGACCATCGTCGCGCAGGCGGCTGGACTGCCCGCGCCGCGGTGGGTGTTCGCGAACTCGAACGACCAGGCTTACGCCCTCGTCCTGCTCGACTCCGGGAGCGTCTCCTGGCTCGAGCGGTCGCTGGGGACCGTGGCCAGCGGGTTCGAGCGCGCCATGCTCTGGGGCGGCCTGTGGGACCTGGTGCGGGACGCGGCCTTGTCGCCCGACCGGTTCGTGGGCATGGCGCTGCGGGAGCTGCCCGCCGAGCGCGACGAACAGGTGGCCGGTGTCCTCGTCGGCCGCCTGACGAGGGCCGTTGGCGGCTACCTCTCCGACGCGCGGCGCACCGCCAGGCTGCCGGACGTCGAGCACGTCCTGCTGGCGGGCGCCAGGGACAGCGCGTCCACGTACGGCATCCGTCGCGCCCACCTCGACGCGTTCGTCCGGGTGGCCGGGACTCGTGAGGCACTCGACACCTTGGACGCACTGCTCGACCGCGAGTCGTTCCGGGGCCTCTCGCTCGGCGCGCCGACGCGCTGGGCGATCGTCACCCGGCTCGTCGCCACGGGCGCACCAGGCGCGGAGCGACGACTGCGCGAGGAGGTCCTGCGCGACCGGTCCCCCGACGGCGCGCGCCGGGCATTCGTCGCCGGCGCTGCACGCCCGGACCCGGCGGTCAAGCGGGAGTACTTCGAGCGGTACTTCGCTGACTCCACGCTCAACGAGGACTGGGCGACCGCGAGCCTGGACGCCTTCAACGCCCCGGAGTCGCGGGCCCTGGCGGCGCCCTTCCTGCGTCCGGCCCTCGACTCCCTGCCATGGATCCAGCGCCACCGTCGCATCTTCTACCTGGGGTCGTGGCTTGGCGCCTTCCTGGACGGACAGGTGGGCACCGACGCCGTCGAGACGGTCGACCGGTTCCTCCGCGAGACGCCCCGCCTCGGCGCGGACCTCCGCAGCAAGGTGCTGCAGGCGGCCGATGAGCTGCGCCGTACGGCCGCCATCAGGGCCCGGTTCGCCAATGACTGATCCGCATGCCCTGCGGGTCGACCTCCCCGGCTGGGCGGCCGCGCGCGAGGTCGATGACAGGCGTTATGCAACGGATGATGACCGGATGCGGGTCGCCATCGAGGTGGCGTCGGCGAATGTCACTGCCGGCAGCGGCGGGCCGTTCGGCGCGGCGATCTTCGAGGAGGCGAGCGGCCGCCTGGTGTCGCTCGGCGCGAATTCCGTCGTCCGGCTGCGGAACTCGTCGCTCCACGCCGAGATGGTGGCGTTCATGCGCGCGCAGGCCAGGCTGGGCACCTACTCGCTGGCCGCCGAGGGCCTCCCGGCGCACGCGCTGTACACATCCTGCGATCCCTGTGCGATGTGCCTGGGCGCCGCGCTGTGGGCCGGCGTGCGGCGCATCGTGTGCGGCGCCACCCGACAGGATGCGGTCGCGCTCCAGTTCGACGAGGGGCCCGTGTTTCCCGCGTCGTACGAGTACCTCCACTCGCGCGGCATCGAGATCGTCCACGGGGTCCTGCGGGCGGAGGCGCGCGCCGTGCTGCAGCGCTATCGCGATCGCGGGGGCGTGATCTACAACGCATGACGGCGTCGGCCCGGATGTGGACTCGCATGGTCGCGCTGGGGGCCGCGTTCGTGACGCTCGCCTGCGACGTCTCGATCGCGGAGGAGGATGAACTGGGGGACCGGTATGCCGCGGCCCTCGAGGCCCAGCTTCCATTGCTGTCCGATTCGGCGTCCACCGCCTGGCTCGCGCTCCTGGGCCACCGCATAACGCGGGTTGCCGACGACGCCCGGCGCGACTGGCACTGGTACCTGGTCGACGACAGCACCGTCAACGCCTTCGCCGTGCCCGGTGGCCACGTGTTCATCCACCGCGGCCTCGTCGAGCGCGCCGGATCGCTGTCCGAGTTCGCGGGCGTGGTCGGCCATGAGGTGGCGCACGTGACCTTGCGCCACAGCGTCGACCAGTTGCGGTCGCGCACGAAGGCGAACGTGATCGTGACGGTGTTCTGCGCCGTCGTGAACGCATGTGGGTCACCGGTGGCGCAGGTCGCGCTGGACGTCGGCGGGAAGGCGCTGTTCGCGAAGTACAGCCGGGATGACGAGAGCCAGGCAGACTCCGCCGCGGTGGGGTATCTCGTCGAGGCGGGAATCGACCCCCGCGGGATTCCATCCTTCTTCGCGCGCCTCGAGGCGGAGCGGTCGACGAATCCGACGGCGCTGGACGCCTGGTTCGGGAGTCATCCGCTCGAAACGTCCCGGATCACGCGCACGCGAGCTGTCCTTGGCAACTTCAACGACGCGACGCTCGATGGCCTGACGGTTGAGGATCCAGGATTCTCCGCCTTTCAGTCAGCAGTGAAGGCGTCGAACCGTGCGCGCTGAATCAGATACCGTGCAGGCGGCATTACGCTGAATGCCAGAAACGGCCCTTGCGTTAAATCCTCCTCACCGTAGTCTACGTTCCGATCATTGTTCGGTCCGCGGTTCATTCGGGCGGTGTGCAGCGGCCTGCCGTTTGCTCACTGGATCACTCGACATCAAGCGCCGTTTGCCAGGCGACGAACCTTCATCATTAGGCCGCACACATGCTCGTACCGGAAGCTCCGCTCGACGCGTATCGCACGGACCTCGCTCGCGACAAGTCGCGTGAGGATTTCGGCGGCGCCGACACCGTGTGGCTCCTGACGGCGCATTGTCTGTCGCGGATCGCGCGGGCCACCGCTACCGACCTTCCGGTCCTCGGGGCGCAGTGCGCCGCCGCGTTGCGGGACTTCGCGGAGCCGGCGAGCGGGGGCAATGCGACGCCGGCCGCGGAGCTGGAGGATATCCTCCTGGTCTGTGAGGGCATGGCACGCCTGCGGACGCGCGCCGGCGCGGATGCCCTGACGAAAGGCATTCGGGGAATGGCGACGCGGATGGCGGACGCCGGGGCGTTGTCCATGGCCTATACCGCTGTGGGGTTCGTGCGACGGGTGGCGGACAACGCGAGTGATCGCGAGCGCGGCCTGCTCACCGCGGACCAGGCCATGATCGCCAGGCTGCTGGGCGACCTGGAGGCGGCGGAGGAGCTGTATCGCGCGGTCGAGTCGATCGGCGAGCGCGCCGCCGACATGACGGTCGTCGCCCGCGCGTTCATCGGGCGGGGCGTCGTGGATCGCGTTCGGGGCAACTACCCGCGGTCCCGGATCTTCTTCGAGAGGGCGCTTGAACTCGCCGAGACGATCCAGTCGCGCGACCTGAAGCGACTGGCCCACCAGGGCCTCACGATCTGTCATGCCATCGGCCGCAACTACGACCGCGGCCTGCAGCATGGCTGGGCGACGTACGAGTTGGCGGACGGCCACCTCGGCCGCGAGGTGGAGGCCCTCACGAACCTCGCGCAGCTGTCGCTTGACGCCGGGTTTCCGGGAGCGGCGCTGCGAGGGTACGCGGCGGTCCTGGGGCGGTCGCCGTCGCCGCGGGTGGCGCTCAGCGCGCTGGGCGGTGCTGCGATCGCCGCCGCCCAGGCGCGCGAACCGGCGGCCCTGGCGCGCGCCACGGCGGAGATCGAGGCTCGCGCGGCTGCGTCCGCCATGCCCTACGAGAACGCGCAGGCCCTGTACAGCCTCGCGACCGCCTACGCGGCCACGGGCGACCGCGGCCGGCAGGATGAGTACCTCGCCCGCGCCCGCAAGCTGGCGAAGGCGAGGGGCTTCTTCGAGCTGCTCCACAAGACCGACCCGGACGTCGTGGCGAAGGTGGCGATGCCGCCCGTCTCCGTCCCGCTGACCGAGCCGTCGCGTGACGTGGTGGCCTCGCTCACGGAGATCGACGTGGGCGAGGCCGCCGGGTTGCTCGCGCTTACTCCCCAGGCCTGATGGCGATGCTGCCTAACGGGTTGACGTAATCGCCCAGCGGGTTCACGTAGTCTCCGAGGGGATTGACGTAATCACCGAGCGGATTGACGTAGTCACGATTCTCGCACGTCGAGTACGGCACCTTGCCCGCCATGCAGGACGACGACGTGGCGGGAGCGGTCGGCGAAACGCAGGCCGCCAGGGCGGCGACCGGGATGATGGCGGTGACCAGGCGAAGGATACGGCGCATGTATGGCTCCAGCGGTTGGGGGTCTGAAGCAACCTGTACCACTGCGCGAGCAGGCACCGACACGCCATGTGACGTCGTGATACATGGCGTAACGTTTCGTGCGATGGTTCCATGATCGTGGCGGCGCTGGTGCGCGACCCGACCTCCCGTGCCCGACTGTCCGCGGCGCTCAGGAACGAATCGGCGGTGCGGTATTGCGCCCGGATGAGCGAGGTGCTGACCATGGTCGAGACCGGCCTGGCCGCCCTCGTGGTGACCGAGCATCGCGACTACGACGGCAGCCCGACGCTCCCCGGAATCCGGCACCTCAGGAGTGCGTTCCCCTCCGTACCGGTCGTGGTCTACCTGCCCGTCTCCGCCGAGGTCGCGGGCGTCGTGATGGAAGTGGCGAAGGCCGGCGCGAGCCAGCTGGTCTTTCAGGGCGTGGATGACCTCAAGCCCGCGCTGAGGACCGCGATCGATGCGGCGGTGGACCAGGTCTCCGCCGCCGGGCTCAGCGCCGAACTCGAGCCGCTGGTGCCCGCGACCATCCTGCCGTTCCTGCGGTATTGCATGGAACACGCGCGGCGCGACATCTCCGTCGAGGAGGTCGCCGGCGCCATGGGGGTCCACCGCAAGACGCTCGTGGACCGGCTTCGCGCTGCGAGACTGCCGTCACCACGCTCGGTCATCGGCTGGTGCCGCCTGCTGGCCGCCGCGCGCCTCCTCGACGACCCGGGCCGCACGGTCGAGCAGGTGGCCCTCAAGCTCGACTTTCCATCCGGCACCGCCCTGCGCAACATGTGCAAGCGCTACACCGGGCTCCGGACGACCGAGGTGCGCCAGAATGGTGGCGTACGCTGCCTGATGCACGCGTTCAAGGGCGAGCTGGTGGCGCTGGCGGCGAACAGGCCGCCGGCCGCCTGACGGGTCAGAGGCGCCGCAGGAAGCGGTCGGGATCGTCCAGGAACTCCCGCGTCAGTCGCACATGCTCGAGTTCCGCATAGGGCGTGAACCTCGGCGGCAGTTCGTCGAAGTCCAGGATCGACGCCTTCGGGTACGCCAGCAACATGGGCGAGTGGGTGGCGATGATGAACTGTGCGTCTTCGGCGACCATGTCCCGGAGCATGGCCAGGAAGCCGAGCTGGCTCTGGGGTGAGAGGGGCGTCTCGGGCTCGTCGAGCAGGTATAGCCCGCCCGGCACGAACCGGCTCCGGAACAGCTGGAAGAACGCCTGCCCGTGGGAATTGGCGTCCAGGTCGACGCCGTACCGCCGCTCCATGTCGGAGAGCGACCCCCGGGCCGGTCCCCCCGCGAGCGTCCGGGCGTGCGCGGGGCGGTCCCGGTAGGCCACATCGATCTCCGACAGCTCGCGACGGAACTCCTCGCGCGTCTTCGACAGCGCCCGCGTGAACCCGAAGAAATCTTCGGCGCGCAGGAAGAATCCACGGTGAGTCCGGTGCGCCCAGGCCAGGTGCAGCGCGGCCGCGAGCTTGCGCTGGTCCGCCAGGCTCTCGTCGTGACGGGGCGCCGTGGACGCGACCGCGGGAAGCCCGGTCGCGATCGCGAGCGATTCGAGCAGCGTGGACTTCCCGGATCCGTTCTCGCCCACGAGGAAGGTCACAGGCGACTCGAACGTGACCGTCCCCAGCGCGCGGATGGAAGGCACGCTGAAGGGAAAGCCCTGGTCCTCCACCTGGGGCACGGTCACCGAGCGGAGGTGAATCACGGGGCAGCGGAGGGCGCGTGCCCCGCGTTGACCTTGAGGAACCACCGCAACGGGAGCCTATTTCGTGCTGCCGATCGCGGCGGAATCACCGACCCACTGGAGCGAAGGACATATGCGCAGGATGATCGCACTCATCGCACTGGCCGCGCCACTGTACGGCCTCACGGCCCAGTCCCAGCGTCCGTTCACGCCGGCCGACTGGTATCGGGTGACGACGCTGAGCGCGCCGGCGGTGTCGCCGGACGGGCGGCTGGTCGCCTTCACGGTGACCACGGTGAAGGAGACCGACAACCGCCGCCACCAGGAAGTCTGGGTTGTCCCCAGCGCCGGCGGCACGTCGTTGCGGTACACCGCGCCTGGATATGAGAGCTCCAATCCGCGCTGGTCTCCAGATGGACGCTGGTTGCTTTTCAACTCCACGCGCCCCGGTTCGCGCGGTCGCACCTGGGGCCTCCGCATGGACCAGCCCGGCGGTGAGGCGGTGGAGATCGACAGCTTCCCCGCCGGCTCCATGCCTGGCGACCACCGGTTCGTGGTGACGTCAGAGCCCCTGCCCGTGGACAGCACCGGCCGCGGCCGGGACTCGCTCGTGAGCATGCCCCCGATGGCGCGGCCACCCTACGGTTCGATCACCCAGCCGCTGGATCCCAGGCGATTCGACGGGCGCCACATCACCGACCTGCGGTACAAGGCGAACGGCCAGGGATTCCTTCCGGGCCCGCGCGAGGCGCGCGTCATTCGCGCGTCGCAGCTCTGGATGCAGCCGGTCGGCGGAGGGGCGAAGAAGGTGATCGACACGACGAGATACTCGCGCCGCAGCCCGGCCGTATCGCCCGACGGGCAGTGGATCGCCTACGTCGCCGATCCCGAGATGCGGCCCGACTCCGTCGTCGAGGCCATCGCGGACTCGATGGCGCTGCTGCCCTATGACGCCAGGCGCGACGAGGCGCCACGCAACGACGCCGACATCTTCATCGTCAGCGTGAACGGCGGGGCGCCGCGCCGCCTGACGAGTGCGATGGGGTCGGAAGGCGACGTCACCTGGTCGCCCGACGGCAAGTCGATCTCGTTCACGTCAGCCGCCACCCGGACCGGGTCGGCCCGTCTGCACGTCGTCCCGGCGGCCGGCGGCACGCCCGGCAACCTGCTGGGCAACTGGCAATACGAGCCGCAGGATCACTGGTGGACGCCGGCCGGCCAGATCATGGTGGCTGCCGCGGTGGGCGGGCGCACCGCGCTCTTCCGGCTCGATCCCGGCACGAAGCTGATGACGGAAGTCATCGGCGGTCGGCGCCGCCTGGCGGGGTTCTCGACGGATGCAAAGCAGGCGAAGGTCGCTTACGTATCGACGAGCATCACCAAACCCACGGAGTTGTACATCGCCAACAGCGACGGCACCGGCGAGGTCAAGCTGACGACCTTCAACGACAAGCTGAACGCCGAGGTGGAGTGGGCGGACGCGGAGCGGTTCACCTACAAGTCGGTCGGCGGGCTGGAGATCGAGGCGTGGCTGCAGAAGCCTGCCGGCTACACGCCAGGCCGGAAATACCCGTTGGTCCTGTACATCCACGGCGGACCGCACAGCGCGTACGGGGAGAACTGGTTCGACGAGTTTCACAACCTGTCCGGCGCGGGGATGTGGGTCCTCTTCACCAACCCGCGCGGGTCGAGCGGATATGGCGGCGACTTCACGTACTCGACGCGCGGCCGCTGGGGACTCGAGGATTTCCAGGACCTGATGAAGGCGGTGGACATCGTCTCCACGCGTGCCGACGTGGACTCGACGCGCATGGGCGTCACCGGAGGGTCGTACGGCGGCTTCATGACGGCGTGGATCACGACGAAGACCAACCGGTTCAAGGCGGCGCAGACGGACCGCATGATCTCGAACTGGTGGTCGTGGTACGGGACGACCGACGTGCCGGGCCTGACGGAGTTCGAGTTCTTCGGGAAGCCGTGGGAGAACGAGAAGGTCTACGACGAACTCTCACCCATTCGCTTCGTCGACAAGGTGCGCACCCCGACCCTGATCGTGCAGTCGGAGGAAGACCACCGCACCCCGATGGCGGACGCGGAGCAGTGGTTCATGGCGCTGAAGAAGCAGGGCGTCCCGGTGGAGCTGGTGCGGTATCCGCGCTCGACGCACGACCTTTCCCGCACGGGTGAGCCATGGCTCCTCGTGGATCGACTGGGCCGGCTTCGGCAGTGGTTCGGCCACTGGCTCAAGCCGACGGGAGCGGCGACCACGTCGTTCGATCGGTGAAGTCGGGAATCGGGAATCGGGAGTCGGGAATCGGTGGTGCCCTCGACGAAGGCTCGCGGCCTGTGGTTGAAGGCTCGGGTTCCTGACTTCTGACCTCGGACCTCGGAACGTTCCTTCTCGTCGCCCAGGGCGTCGCGGCGATCGTCCTGCTGTGGCGCCTGCTTCCCGGGATGCGCCGGCTGCCGCCCGTCGCGCCGCGCCCTCCGCTGGCCGATACGACCGTGTCGGTGATCGTGCCGACGCTCAACGAGGCGGGGCGCCTCGCGCCATGCCTCGCCGGATTGCGCCGGCAGGACGCGCCACTGCTGGAAGTCATCATCGTCGACAGCGGATCGACCGACGGCACGCTGGGGCTCGCGCGGGAGGCGGCAACGCTGGACGCGCGGATCCGCGTCACGAGCGATCCACCGTTGCCGGCAGGGTGGATCGGGAAGGTCTGGGCGCTGCAGCACGGCCTGGGGCTGGCGCGCGGTGACTGGGTGCTGGGCGTGGACGCCGACACCGAGCCCAATCCCGGCATGGTCGCCGGTGCGGTGGCAGCGGCGCGGATGTACGGACTCGACCTCGTGTCATTCGCCCCGATGTTCGCCGACCAGTCGGCCGCCGAGCGCTGGTTGCAGCCGTCGTTGCTGGCGTCCCTCGTGTACCGGACCGGTGCGCCCTCGGCACGCCCGTCGCCGGATCGCCTCCTCGCGAACGGGCAGTGCTTTCTCGTCAGGCGGGACGTGCTCCTGGCGCACGGCGGCTACGCCCCCGCGCGGGCGTCGTTCGCTGATGACGTCTTTCTCGCCCGCCACTACGCGCGCGCGGGCGTGCCGTGCGGGTTCCTCGACGGACGGCTCCTCTATCGGGTGCGGGCGTACCGGTCCGCGGCCGAGATGTGGCGCGAGTGGGGACGGTCGGTCGACCTCGCGGACCTGGGGACGCGGGGTCGCCAGGCGATCGAGGTGCTCTTCCTGGCACTGGTGCAGGGACTGCCGGTGCCGCTGCTCGCGGCGGTGGTCGCGGGACTGGTGGCGGCGCCACTCCCGCTGATCCAGCTCAACGCCGGGTTGCTCGCGGTGCGCATGGGACTCCTGGTGGCTCTGGCGCCTTCGTACGAGCGGCGCGGCCTGCCGTTCGCGCTGAGCTGGCTCACGGATCCCGCGGCGGTCCTGCGCGTGGCGCTTTCCTCGGTGCGGCGTCCCGTGTCCTGGCGCGGACGCTCGTACCGTGGCATCGACTCGCGGCAGGGGAGTTCGCCCGGTCCCACCCGCCTTGCGGGTGAGGATTCCGGCCATGAGTCTTCAGGACCCTGAGGGCGGATCAACGGGTACCCACGGTCCCGCCTTCTTCACCGACCGACCAATCTCAATGCAGACTGCATTCCGCCTTGCCGCGGCGCCGCTGGTTGTGGCCGCGCTGACTGCTTCGATCGCCCAGGCGCAGGTCGCCACTCCCTTGCCCCGCAAGTACATCGGTCCACCCACGGTCACCGAGATCACCGCGGGCGACCTGATGACGCGCGTCTACAAGTTCGCCGACGACTCGATGATGGGTCGCCAGGTCGGCACGCCCTGGAACGATGTGGGCACCGCGTACATCGAGAGCGAGGTCCGCCGCCTCGGGCTGCAGCCGGCCGGCGACAACGGCACCTACTTCCAGAAGGTCCCGCTCTTCAACCGCCTCCTCGACTCGGCGTCCACCGTCACGGTGGACGGCGCCACGTTCCGCGCCGGCGCCGACTTCACCGCGAGTGCCCAGGGATTCGTCCGGTCCGTGGGCAGCGCCCAGGTGGTCTTCGTGGGTCCGTGGGTGGACACGCTCGCCAACATCCCGGCCGATTCGGCGCGGGGCAAGGTGCTGGTGTTCGTGCCGGGGGGCCTGGCACCGGGATCCGACATCCAGAAGTTCGTCACCTCGAACGGCTACGCGAAGTGGCTGGAGATGCAGGGAGCCGCCGCGGCGAACGTCGTGGTGGTCGGCGAGGCGCTGCCGCCTAACGCATTGCGGCAGGCGTTCGCGAACACGGGAACCGTCTTCCTCCAGGACTCCGTGCCGCTGTCGATCAACGTGACCCGCGCGATGGCCGAGGCCATGCTGGGCGGTCCGGCGTCGACCTGGAGGAACCGGGTGCCGGGGAAGGTGATCGAGGCCGCGGTGCGCTTTGTCGACACGCCGAAGGCGGGTCGCAACGTCGTGGCGATCCTGCCGGGTTCCGACCCGCGGCTCAAGGGGCAGTACGTGGCCATCGGTGCGCACAACGACCACATCGGCGTGCGCGCGCAGGGGCCGGTCGACCACGATTCGGTGAAGGCCTACATGCAGGTCGTGCGGCCGCAGGGCGCCGATTCGCCGAATCGCCCGCCGACCGCCGAGGAGTCCGCGCGGGTGAAGGCGCTCCTCGACAGCCTGCGCGCGATGAACGCGCCCCGCCTCGACTCGATCTTCAACGGCGCCGACGATGACGGCTCCGGCTCCATGACCGTGCTGGAGATCGCCGAGCTGTTCGCGAAGGGGCGCGACAAGCCCAAGCGCTCGATCCTGTTCGTCTGGCACACCGGCGAGGAGATGGGCCTGTGGGGCGCGAGCTATTTCACCGCCAATCCCACCGTCCCGCGTGATTCCATCGTCGGCCAGCTGAACATGGACATGGTCGGCCGCGGCGCGGCGGAGGACGTCACCGGCGAGGACCTGGAGGGCAAGCTCCTCAAGGGGGGCGACGGCTACGTGCAGCTGATCGGCTCGCGGCGCCTGTCCACCGAGATGGGCGACCTCATCGAGAAGGTGAACACGGAGAAGAAGCTCGGGCTCCGCTTCGACTACGCGATGGACGCGAACGGGCACCAGCAGAACATCTACTGCCGCAGCGACCACTACGAGTACGCGAAGTTCGGTATCCCGATCACGTTCCTCTCGACCGGCGGGCACTCGGATTACCACCAGGTGACCGACGAGCCGCAGTACATCGAGTACCCGCACATGGCGCAGGTGGCCCAGCTCGTCTATCACGCGGCGATGCAGATCGGCAACCTGGACCATCGGCTGGTGGTCGACAAGCCGAAGCCGGACCCGAAGGGGACCTGCGTGCAGTAGGACGGGCGATGCGGGAAGGGAAGTGATATGTTGTCGGCGATTGGCAGGCTCATTTTCCCGTTCCCTCATCCCTTCGTCCGATGCGTATCCTGACCCTTGTTGCAGTGGCAGTTGCCGGCGCCGGTGGGTACCTGGTGGCACAGGCGCGTACGCCTGCGGCCGTGCCTGACGAGGACGCCGGTCACGGCGACCATGCCGCCGGGGGCACCGTGGTGCTGGACGCCCAGCAGGCGGCGTCGCTCCCGGCCGCCGGCAGCACCGCCGCCCAGCGCCTCGCCGCGTCGCCGCGGCATGGCGAGTGGGTCGCCATCAAGGTCGGCGCCTCGGACAGCGTGATGACGTGGGTCGTCTACCCGGAGATTTCCGGCAAGGCGCCGGTGGTGATCGCCATCCACGAGAACACGGGGATCAACGCGTGGACCCGCAGCGTGGCGGACCAGCTGGCCGCGGAGGGCTTCATCGGGATCGCGCCCGACATGACGACGATGGGCAAGACCTCGGGGCTCATGGAGGACACGCCGACCGACATCGGCCGGCAGCTCATCGCCAGGGCGACCCCGGAGTTCGTCAACGCGGCGCTGGATGCGGTGGCGAAGTACGGGATGGCGCTGCCGGCGGCGCAGCCGAAGTACGGCGTCATCGGGTTCTGCTGGGGCGGCGCGCGCTCGTTCCTGCACGCGACGCATGCACCTGGCCTCGCGGCGTCGGTCGTCTACTACGGCTCGCCGCCTGACGCCGGCCAGATCGCGGCCATCCGCGCGCCGGTGCTCGGCCTGTACGGCGGGGCCGATGCCCGCATCAACGCCACCATTCCCGCCACCGACTCCACGATGAAGGCACTCGGCAAGTCGTACGAGTACCACATTTTCGAGGGGGCGGGGCACGGGTTCCTGCGCGCGCAGGACGGCAGCGAGGCCAACGCGAAGGCCGCACAACAGGCCTGGCCGAAGACGGTCTCGTTCCTGAAGGCGAAGCTGGGAGCCTGAGCGCGGGAACCTGTCCCGCTCGCCTCGGGTAGGCGGCGCCATGGAGTTGGACAGGACGACCCTGCATGACCTGGCAATCCTGGACGAGGGCGAGGACGGCATCAGCCTCTTTGCCCTCGTCGATCGTACGCGCACCCGGTTGGGCAGGGAGCGCTTGCGGGCGCGAAGGGTCGCGTCCTGACATCGCCCGGCCCGCGGATGCCAAGGGAATAGCCGGGTGCTACTTTGGGTGAGGCATCCGCGAGATGCGAGCGATCACGCGATAACGGAGGAATATCCGGTGGAACGAAAGGCCTCGGCGATCTGGAACGGCACGCTCAAGGAAGGGAATGGCACCATGAGCGTGCCCAGCGGCGTGCTCAGGGATGCCGCCTACACGTGGGCGACACGGTTTGCCGAAGACCAGGGGACCAATCCCGAGGAACTCGTGGGGGCAGCCCACGCGGGCTGTTTTTCGATGGCCCTGTCCGGAAAGCTCACCAGCGCCGGCCTCCCGCCCGAGCGCATCGCCACGACGGCGGCCGTCACGCTCGAGAAGACTGATGCCGGCATGACGGTCACGCGGGTCCACCTGTCGACACGTGCCAGGGTGCCGGGCGCCACCCCCGAGGCCTTCGCGGAGCACGTCGAGGCCGCGCGGGCGACGTGCCCGATCTCGCGGCTCCTCAACGCGACCATTACGGTGGACGGAAGGCTGGAATAACCACGAGGTCCGAGGGCCGAGGTCCGAGGTCCGAGTCCGAGGTCAGGGCCCACGGGTCGCCGAGTCACGAATCACAAATCACGAGTCACGAATTGGTCCGCACCTTCTTCCTGCTGATCGTCGCGGCGACCGCCGTCCCGGCCCAGGTCCGCTACACCGGACCGGATGGGCGGGTCAGGGTGGCGCTCGCCCAGCAGCCGTTCTCGCCTAACGGGACGTCCCGCGGGCCGGCCACGATGGCCGCCGGGGGCATTCGCGATACGCTGGCGCGGCTCAATGCCGTCGTGCGCTCGGCCGAGGCCGCGCTGACGCCTGACGAGGGCACCGAGTACGGCGGGTGGAAGCGCCTGGGCATGGCCCTTGGCCACTTCGGCGACATCGTCCGCCAGAACGAGCAGGACGGGTACTTCACCGTGGGCCTGCTCGCGACCTGCCCGTCGATGCCGGGCCTGGTCGCCGGACTGCAGGCGTCCGGTCCCGGGCGGGATCCCCTGCGCATCGGCATGCTCTGGCTGGATGCCCACCCGGACATCAACACGCCCGAGACGACGCGCAGCGGTTCGCTGGGGGGGATGCCGGTCGCGGTGGCGACCGGGCGCGCGCTGCAGCGCATGCGGCTCGACGCCGGCCTCGATCCGGCGCTGTCTGACCAGCATGTCGTGATGGGCGGCGTGCGGCTCACGGACCCGCTGGAGCAGGAGATCCTCGACCGTTCGCGCATCGAGCAGGTCTCGGTCGACGACCTGCGTCGCGCTTCGCCGGCGGTCTTCGCCCAGCTCGACCGGCTGGATCGCATCAGCGACAAGCTCTACATCCACATCGACCTCGACGTGCTCGATCCCGCCGAAGTCCCCGGCCACGGCAACAAGGTCCCCGGCGGACCGTCGAGCCGGGAACTGGCGGCGCTCTTCGAGCAGATCTTCGCCCGGTATCCCAGGGCGTCGGCGATCGGCTTCGCGACCATCCCGACCGACGACCCCGGCGGTGTCTCGATTTCGGCCGTCAACCGCATGATCACGGGAGCGGTGAAGGGCGTGATGGCGCGCGAGGGACGCGGACCGCGCCCCTAGGCCCCGGCCACCTTCCGTCGGAGCAGGCGAAACGCCGCCAGGGCAGCGGCGATACCGAACGCACTCCAGTCGGCCGTTGCCTTGCCGAGATAGATGAAGACGGCCAGCCAGGCCGTGGCGATCACCAGGGTCCCGAACGCGACCACCCCGCCGAAGCGCGCAAAGGCCCCGAAGGTGATCCGCGCCCCCTCGCGCTCGGCGAGCCCGATCGTGGTGACGTTCGCCGAGGCACCGATGGGCGTGGCGTTGCCGCCGAGGCAGGCACCTAACGACAGCGCCCACCACAGGACTTCGGTGTCGCCGGGGAGTCCCCCGGCGAGCTGCGCCACCACCGGGATGGCCACGGCCACGAACGGGATGTTGTCGATCAGCGCGGACATGATGCCCGCGACCCAGCAGATGATCAGGGCGGCGAAGAAGAGGGTGCCGGCCGGCGTGAGGCCCAGCGTCTCGGATCCCGCCACCACCCCGTCCTGGAGCGCCCGCGCCATCGTGGCAATCAGCCCGGTTTCCACCGCGGCGCCGACGATGATGAAGAGGAAACCGAAGAAGGCCAGTGTCGGCCACTCGATGTCGCGCTCGGTCACGGCCAGCACGCCGTGCACCCGCTCCGAGGCGGTCGGGTGGTGGCGCCGGATATACAGGCGGTCCTGGACGATCAGCGCCGCCGCCGCCCCGATCGTGGCCGGCACCGCCGCCGGCATGTGCGTGATGTGGTGCGTGAGGAACCCGGCCAGGATGCCGATGGAGATGGCCAGCATCCAGCGCGCCAGGTCGGGATCCAGGATGGTCGGCGCCGGATGGTCCAACCCGGCATCGCCACGACCCGCCGCCAGCTCCCGCGCGTAATACCGCTCGCTGTAGAAGACGAGCCAGAACATCATCACCAGGATGGGTGGCGTGAGGTTCTCGATGAAGTCGATGAACGACAGGCCGGCGCCCGAGCCGATCATGATGTTCGGTGGGTCCCCGATCAGCGTCGCGGTCCCGCCGATATTGGAGGCCATCACCATCGGCAGTACGACCGCGGCGGGGGCGAGGTTGAGTCGTCGCGCCAGGCCGAGCGCCACCGGAGTCATGAAGACCACCGTGGTGACGTTGTCCAGGAACGCCGAGGCCAGCGCGGTGAACCAGGCCACCAGCGAAAGGATGAGGATCGGCCGCCCCTTCGCGCGCGCCAGCATCCGGGCGATGGACCACTCGAAGACGCCGGTCGTCTTGAGCACGCCGACCACGGCCATCATGCCCGCGAGCAGCACCAGCACGTTGAGGTCGAGCGCCTCGGCGGTCGCCTCGAACGACAGCAGGTGGTACGGCGTGAAGTAGGTGATCGCCCAGAGCACGCCGACCGCACCCAGCACGACAACGACGCGGTGCGCCGCCTCGATCGTCAGCAATACGAAGACTCCCACCAGGAGCACGGCCACGATCCCCTGCGAGACCGGGTCCGTGGTCGAGGCCAGCGCGGCCTCGGCCTGGAGCAGGACAGGCCACGTCGCCATGCGGCTACAGCTGCTTGATCTCGGAGATGACCTTGGTCAGGCTCTGCTTGGCGTCGCCAAACAGCATGGACGTCTTCGGGTTGTAGAACAGCTCGTTCTCGATGCCCGCGAAGCCGGCCGCCATGGACCGCTTGAGCACGATGATGCTCTTCGCATAGTCCGCGTTGATGATGGGCATGCCGAAGATCGGGCTGGACTGGTCGGTGCGGGCGCCCGGGTTCACGACGTCGTTCGCGCCGATGACGATCGCCACGTCGCAGCGCTCCATCTCCGGGTTGATGTCGTCCATCTCGCGCAGCTTGTCGTACGGCACGTTCGCCTCGGCGAGCAGCACGTTCATGTGCCCGGGCATCCGTCCCGCCACCGGGTGGATCGCGTACTTCACTTCACCGCCGCGCTTCTCGATCAGTTCCTGGATCTCGCGGACCGCGTGCTGGGCCTGGGCCACGGCCATCCCGTACCCCGGGATCACGACCACGCTCTGCGCGTACGCCAACTGGATCGCTGCGTCCTCCGGCGTCACCGACCGGACGCTGAGTCCCGCGGCGCTCTTCGCCGATCCCTTGGGCCCGGCCGCGCCGAACGCCCCGAACAGCACGTTGGCCAGCGACCGGTTCATCGCCTTGCACATGATCTGCGACAGGATGATGCCTGACGAGCCCACCAGGGCGCCGGAGATGATGAGGACGCTGTTGTCGATGACGAACCCCGTCATCGCGGCGGCGATGCCCGAGTACGAGTTGAGCAGCGCGATGACCACCGGCATGTCCGCGCCCCCGATGGGAATCACGAGCAGGATGCCCAGCAGGAGGCTGATCGCGCAGACGGCGTAGAATGGCCACAGCAGCGACTCGGCCGTCATCAGCTGGTAGGTGCTCAGCCCCACCACGGTCAGGACCAGCAGCGCGCTGAGGAGCTTCTGCGCGGGGAAGACGATCGGCTTCCCCGTCATCACCTCCTGGAGCTTGGCCCAGGCGATGAGGCTGCCGGTGAACGTGATCGCGCCGATGAACAGCGAGAGCTGGATCGTGATGCCGGTGTCGATCGGGATCTGTTCCGCGTGCAGTTCCGACTTGAGGAACTCGGCGCCACCCACCAGCAGGGACGCCGCGCCTCCGAACCCGTTCAGCAGCGCCACCATCTGGGGCATCGACGTCATCCTCACCGTGCGCGCCATCCAGTACCCGACCCCGGACCCGACCACCAGGCCCGCGAGGACCACGGACGGGGACAGGATCTCCGCGGACAGCAGCGTCGCGATCACCGCGATGAGCATGCCCAGGCCGGAAACGGCATTGCCACTGCGCGCCGTCGCGGGACTCTGCAGGCGCTGGAGCCCGACGATGAACAGGATCGCCGCGACGAGGTAGACGAGTTGCTCCGTCGCGCGGTTCATCGCTTCTCCTCCTTCTTGAACATGAGGAGCATGCGGTCCGTGACGGCGTAGCCGCCGACCACGTTCAACATCGCGAAGACCACCGCCAGGAAGCCGAGCACCGTCGAGATCCATCCGAGGCCGGCTCCGGCGACGATCAGGGCGCCGACCACCGTGATGCCGGAGATGGCGTTCGACCCCGACATGAGCGGCGTGTGCAGGGTGGGGGGAACGCGCCCGATCAGCGCGGCCCCCAGGAAGGTCGCCAGGACGAAGATGACGAGACCGCCAATCAGGGACTCAGACATGGGTCGGGAATCGGGAATCGGGAATCGGGAATCGCGCGTCAGGCGCGGACAGAGCCGGCATGGACGAGGCACATCGGACCGGTGATCTCATCCTCGAGATTCAGGGTGATGGTGCCATCCTTGATCAGGTGCTGGAGCAGCGTCAGGACGTTCTTGCTGAACATGAGGCTCGCGTGGTGCGGCACGGAACTCGGCAGGTTCGTCGCGCCCATGACCACCACGCCGTTGTGCACCGTGGTCTGCCCCGCGACGGTGAGCTCACAGTTGCCGCCCGATTCCGCCGCCAGGTCCACGATCACCGCCCCGGGCCGCATGGTGGCCACCATGGCGGCCGTGATCAGCCGGGGCGCGGCGCGGCCGGGAATCTGCGCCGTGGTCACGACGAGGTCCTGGTCCTTGAGGTGCGTCGCCATCGCGTCCATGGTCTTGCGCTGCTCCTCCTCGGTCTGCGCGCGCGCGTACCCGCCGGCCGCCTCGGCATCCGCCGATGGTTCCGGCCCCACGAAGGTGGCGCCCAGCGAGAGCACCTGCTCCCGGGCGGCGGCGCGAATATCGAAGCCGGAGACGACGGCACCCAGGCGGCGCGCCGTCGCGATGGCCATGAGGCCCGCGACGCCGGCACCGAGCACGAACGCCTTGGCGGGCGGAATGTTGCCGGCCGCCGTCGTCAACATCGGCAGGATCTTCCCCATCTCGGCGGCGCCAAGGAGCACGGCCTTGTAGCCCGCGATCGTCGCCTGCGAGGAGAGGATGTCCATCGACTGGGCGCGGGTGATGCGGGGCACCTTCTCGAGCGACAGGGCCGACACGCCACCGGAGGCCAACTGGGCAAGGAGGTCGGCGCTGGTCGATGCCTGCAGGAGTGAGATGAGCAGGGCGCCATTGGCCAGGTGCCGCGCCTCGTCTGCCGACGGCTTCTGGACCTTGACGACGACGCCGGCGCCAAGTGCCGCGGTCGCATCGCCGAGGGTCGCTCCCGCCTTCTCGTAGAGGGCATCGGGGAAGTTCGCCGGCACACCGGCACCGCGTTCCACCATGACCTCGACGCCCGTCTTCACCAGGCGGGAAACGCTCTCGGGACTCATGGCCACACGTCGTTCGCCGGTGGCCGTCTCCCGCGGGACTCCGATACGCATGTGCCGTTCTTCTCCGGGTGGGAAAGCTCGGGGATACTGGCCAGCGCACCGACCTTATTCAAGGGAAGAAACCGCTCGGCACCGCGGGGAAATCACTCTGGCCGTGGTGGATGCGGTCACCGTGGCACGCGGTCCGTCGACCGGAGCGCCCCGCAAGCCGGCATCGGGAGGGTTGGCGGACGGAACGAGGGCCGGCGAATGAGGGTAGCGGTGGGTCACGCGGGGACCCTCGGGTGGCTCGCCGAGTCTCCAATCGCTAGACTGACGACGCCAGGCTCCCGGCCCAGTCGCCGGCGCCCTTTCGATCCCAACGGCTTCAGACCGGGTGATGACGATGATGCGACGGAACGCTTGGGCGAAGGGCGCGCTCGCCACCTGCCTGTCGGTGGTCCAGGGACTCCTGGTCGCGTGCAGTGGCTCCTCCGAGCCGACGCCCACGGTAGCGACGGTGGAGGTGACGCCGTCCTCGGCCAACCGCGAGGTCGGTGAGACCGTGCAACTGAGTGCCGCCGTGAAGGATGCGAACGGGAACATCCTCTCGGGACAGACCGTGAACTGGTCGTCATCCGCGTCCGGCGTGGCATCGGTTTCTGCGTCCGGCCTGGTCACGGCCAACGCGCTTGGCACCGCAATCATCACCGCGGCCAGCGGCAACAAGAGTGGCATTTCGACCATCGAGGTCGTTCCGGAGCCCATCGCCAGTATCAGCGTTGCACCGACGACCGATACGCTCCTCCTGAACGAGACGGTGCAGCTGGTGCCGACCCTGCGGGATGCCCTCGGCGTGGTCGTCACCGGCCGGACGGTGTCGTGGTCATCGAACGCGACCGCGGTGGCCACCGTCAGCAACTCCGGACTCGTGACCGGCATTGCCGACGGCGTCGCGACCATCACCGCCACCGCAGACGGGCTGTCCGCCACGGCGGTGATTACGGTGTTCGGCCCATGTTCGACGGCGCTGGCGCCGGTGATCGCGGTGGGGGCGACCGTCGACGGGGCGCTGACGACGACCGACTGTCGCCTGGTCGACGGCAGTTACGGGGATCCCTACAACATCACCGTGACCTCTGCGACCGCCGTCCAGATCGACCTCACCAGCACGGCGTTCGACACCTGGCTGGTGTTGTTCGAGCTGCTCCCCAACGGGGTGCTGCAGGAGCGCGCGCTGAACGACGACGTCGCGCCGGGCACCACGGACTCGCAGATCGCGTTCACGCTGCAGCCGGGCGCCAACTACTTCATCCTCGTGAACTCCTTCGACCCCGGGGTCTTCGGGCCGTACCAGCTCAAGGTGGCGACGAGCGGCGGGTTCGTGGGGCGGGTGGCAGGCGTGATGAAGCCGGGCAAGAGCCTCTCCGCCGTCCGGCAGTCGATCAAGCCTCCACGGTAGGAACCGCGCCGGCCTGCTCCAGGGCCGGCGTGAGCCGTTTCGACAGCGGTTTGCGCACGGTGGGTCGTGGGGACGCGAACGGCGCGGCGCTTGCCGGTCAGCCGAGTTCGCGCTGCAGCCAAGCTCGCGCCGAAACCCAATCCCGCTTCACCGTTGCCACCGACACGTCCAGCGTTTCTGCCGTCTCCTCGATGCTCAAGCCGGCGAAGTAGCGCAACTCCACCACGCGCGCGGCGCGCGGTGAGAGCGCGGCGAGCCGGTGCAGGGCCTCATCGACGCCGAGGATGTCTTCCGAGTGCGTGGTGACTTCGGCGGCGTGGTCCTCGAGGGTGACCTGGCGTCCGCCGCCCCGCTTCTCGGCGCCATGCTGCCGCGCGTGATCGACGAGGATCTGGCGCATGGCCTGGGCGGCGATGCCGAAGAAGTGGCGACGATTCTGCCACGCGAGGTTCGGCGCGTTCACCAGCCGGAGATACGCCTCGTGCACCAGGGCCGTCGTCTGCAGCGTGTGGTCCGGGCGCTCGGAGCGGAAGTAGCTCTCGGCCAGCTGCCGCAGCTCGCTGTAGACGAGCGGCAGGACGCGCTCCAGCGCGCCGGATTCCCCCTTGCCGGCCGCGTTGAGCAATTCCGTGACTTCGTCCGCCCGTTCCGGGGACATCGCGTCGCCCTCCCATGGCCCGCCGGGAGTACTATGCCGCTCCGCCCGTGCGTTCTCAACCAGTCGGCTCCGGCTGGCGCCGGGGACCCGGGGAGTACACGTTCGTTCCTTCCTCGCCGCTGAAGCAGGCCGATCCTCCCTTCTCCCATCTCCGATCTCCAAGCTCCCGGCTCAGATGCCTGACGAGTGGTGGTCACGGGTCAGCGAGTCCCTCGAGCACGCCCTCGCCGTGCCGACCGGGGAGCGCGCCCGCTGGATGGGAGCGCTGGCGCTGCGCGACCAGGCGCTGCACGACGAGGTCTCGAGCCTCCTCGCGGCGCACGAGCGCGAGGCGGGACGATTCGAGGAACCGGCCGTCGCGCGGTTCGGCGCGATCGCGGCGACTCCCGGCCTGGAGGCGGGACAGGTCATCGGGCCGTATCGCGTCATCCGCGAGGTGGGACGGGGCGGAATGGGCTCCGTCTTCGAGGCCGTGCGCGTCGACGGCGACTTCCAGAAGCGTGTCGCGATCAAGATCATCGCCGGCGGACGCTGGCACGCGGCCCTGCTGAAGCGGTTCCGCCAGGAGCGCCGCATCCTCGCGCGCCTCGAGCACCGCAACATCGCGGCCCTGCTGGACGGCGGTGGGCTCCCCGATGGCGCCCCGTACTTCGCCATGGAGTTCGTCGAGGGAGAGCCCATCGACGCGTACAGCGCGTCGCGCGCGCTACCCGTGCGCGAGCGGCTTCAGCTCATGCGACAGGTGTGCGGCGCCGTCCACTTCGCGCACCAGAACCTCGTCGTGCACCGGGACCTCAAGCCGGGGAACATCCTGGTCACCGCGGACGGGACGGTGAAGCTGCTCGACTTCGGGATCGCCAAGCTCCTGGCCGGCGGTGACGACTCCAGCGATCCGGAGCAGGACCTGACGGGACTTGGCGCCGGCCCGTTCACGCTGGCGTACGCGAGCCCGGAGCAAGTGCTGGGAGACCCGGTGACGACCGCCAGCGACGTGCACGCGCTGGGAGCGGTGTTGTACCGGGTGCTCACGGGACGGCACCCGTTCCGTGATGGTGACACGGCGCCGTCCGAGATGCGTCGCCGGATCCTGGAGGCAACGCCGGCACCGTCAGGCCTCGGCCCCGACCTCGACGCGATCCTGCGCACCGCCATGCACAAGGAGCCGGGGCGGCGCTACGAGTCGGCACTGGCATTCGCGGAGGACCTCCGTCGATACCTCGACGGCCAGCCGGTGCGCGCGCGCCCGGATTCCGCCGGCTACCGCCTGCGGAAGTTCGCCCGACGCAACCGCGTGCCGGTGGGCGCGTCGGCACTCGCCCTGGCGGCGCTCCTCGCCGCGGTGGTCGTCTCGATGCGACAGGCGCGCATCGCCGCGGAGGAACGAGACCGGGCGCGCGTCGAAGCGGCGAAGGCCAATCGCGTGACCGCGTTCGTGCAGGAGATGCTGCGCGCCGCGGATCCCCGGGAGGCGCGGCCGGACCTGACCGTGTCCGAGGCGCTGGCCGCGGCCGCGCTCCGGGCCGACTCCACGCTGGCGGACGAACCGGAGGTGCTGTCGGCGGTGCAGACCGCGATCGGGCTCAGCTACCTCGGCCTTGGCCGGTACGATGCCGCCGAGCCCATGCTGCGTCGCGCGCTTGCGCTGCGGCAAGCGCTGGGGGGTGCGAATGCCGGGCTGGCCGCCAGCCTGCGCAACCTGGCGGTGCTGCATAACGATCGCGGAGAACTGGCGCCGGCCGAGTCGCTGTTCACGCAGTCGTTGGCGGCATACCGGCGGGCGTCGCCGCCGGACAGCGCCGGGCTGGCGCTGGCGCTCAACGACCAGGCGGACCTGCTGCAGTACACGGGAGACCTCCCGGGCGCCGAAGCGGCGCACCGCGAAGCGCTGGCGATTCGCGAGCGACTCGACGGTCCGCGGAGCGAGTCGGTCGCGGCCAGCCTCAACAACCTGGCGGTCGTGCTGGGACAGCTGGGGCAGTGGACGGTGGCGGAGTCGCTGCACATGGCGTCGGCCGGGATCGTCCTCGAGCGGCGCGGTCCCGACCATCCGGACGTGGCGTCCGCGCTCACGTCGGCCGCGTTCGCCGTGCAGGCGCAGGGGCGCTTTGCCGAGGCGGAGTCGCTGTACCGGGCGGCGTTGAGGATCCGCGTGAAGGTGCTCGGTCCCGGGCATCCCGAGACCGCGCGCACGCACATGAACCTCGGCTGGATGCTGCACGATTCGAAGCGGTACCCGGAGGCGCTGGAGGAAGCCACGCTGGTCCTGTCGAACCGCACGGCGTTCGGCGACGATCATCCCGCGATCGGCAGTACGCTCACGATGCAGGGGCAGAGCCTGCTCGCGCTCGGACGGATTGGCGAGGGCGAGGCGAGCCTGCGCGACGCGCTGCGGATCCGGGAGCGCGCGCTGCCGGCGGGGCACTGGCTGATCGCCGCGAGCCGGAGCGCGGTGGGCGAGGCGTTGTTGCTGCGGGGCCGGTATGCGGAGGCGGAGCGGTTGTTGCTGGACGCACTCGTCGTGCTCCGGAAGGAGCGCGGGGAGGACCAGGAGCTGACCGCGCTGGCGAAGGCCCGGCTGGTCAGGCTCTACGAGCGCTGGGGGAAACCCGGCGAGGCGGCGAAGTACCGCTAGGGGGAGTACGCGAGGCTGGCCCACGCGCGGGCGCGCCGCCGGTAGGGCTCGTCGAAGGACCACGCCGCCCCCACCCGGGCCCGGACCGACGGCAGTCGCGCGAACCCTAACGACGAGACCGCGAACGTGCGCTCGATCCCGGCCAGCCGCTTCAACGCGCCGAGCGAGTCACCGGCGGCGACCCAGGTCGCGAAGGGCTCCCACGACATCCCGCCGAGGGACGCCCGGAAGACGTGCACGTTGGCGCCGCGCAGGAAGCCGGGTGGCACGGCGGGGAGGGTGATGCGCTGCGGGAGCCAGGACGGGTCGATCCACGGGTTGGCCGCGCCGCCGACCAGGAATTGCTCTGCCGCCCGACCGGCGTCGCCGGGTTCCGCGCGCGTGACGCCCCCAAGCAGCCAGTCGATGCGAACGAACCGGCGACCCGTTCCGGCCACCGCCGTCGCGGAGCCAGCCAGTCGCCGCCAGTCGTCATCGCCGGTGCGGCCCGCCGACGCCGCGAGTCCACCCACCAGGCTCAGGGTCATTGCGCCGGCCGATTGCGTCAGGCGACCCCGCGCCTCGCCGAACGCCAGCAGCCGGGTGGCCCCATCGAGGGCATGGTTGTCCATCCGCCCGGCCGACGCGCCGGCGCGGAGCGACCAGCCTGACGCGCCCTCCTCGCTGGCGAGCCGCGCCGCGAGCCCGCCACCGGTGTAACGCAGGTCCATGGATGGCGGTGCCAGGTGATCCCGCAACGCGGACACCTGCTGGTCGACATGCCACACGGTGCCGTCGATGGCAACGCGGGTGCGTCGCAGCGACGCCGCCAGGGATCCGCCGCGCCACGAACCGCGCGTGCCGGCACCACCCTGTGCCACGATGCTGAGGCGTGCGATGGGATCGATGTTGCCGATCATCAGCGTGCCCACATGGCCATCCGGACCCGCGCTGAGCCCGGGAAGCACGCGCCAGCGCCGCGGACCCAGTCCGTAGTCGGAAACCGGGAATCGGGAATCGGGAGTCGGGAATCGGGAAGCGTCCAGCTGCGCGATCGCCGGCGTCGGCGGTGCCACGGGCGACGACCCGCCCCCGATCGCCACCACGTTCAGGGCGCCATCCAGCGAAGCCAACCGGCGGACGTCGTAACCGCCGCTTCGCAACGCCAGGAACCACACGCTGGAATCGCGTCGACCGACGTCCGGGGCCAGGACCGCGCCGATGACCCGGGTCAGGACCCTCCCTGCGCCGCCCTCCACCGGGAGGTGCTCCAGGTTGGCGATCCCGCCGCGTTCACTGACGACGACCAGGTGCGCCCCGTCGGCCGTCCACGACGGTGCATAACGAGATGCCCCGGGGGCGTCCTCGAGCCGGCGCACCGACCCGGACCCGACGTCGACGATCGCGATTCCCCAGCGACCGTCCTCCTGGAAGCCTGCCGCGACATGCCGGCCATCGGGACTGAACCGCGGCCGGTGCCAGACGAGCGCCGGCGAACCGGCGGCCAGCGTGCGCCACGAGCCGTCACGCAGGTCCACCACGACCAGGCTGCAGGATCCGGCGTGGCACCGGATGGCGGCGGCCTCGCGCCCATCGGGCGACGGGTCCCCCTGCCGCACGCTCGCGCCGCGCGTCACCCGCCTGACGACACCGGACGTCGTGTTCCACAGGAAGAGATCCGGCCGCGTGATGCCGTTCGGCGCGGGTTCGTCGCGGGTCACCAGGACGTGCACGCTGTCCACCCACCGGGGATGCTCGTGCGAGCGTCCATTGGCGGGATGCAGCGTGGCCAGTACGCGCCGTGGCCGGGGAAACGAGTCGCGCGGCGCCACGTCGAGCGAGTCGCGCGCCAGCAGGCGCGCGCGCGCCTGCCTGACGAGTGAGTCGGGGGCCGGGCGGGCGTCCCAGACCTGGAGTCGCGAGGGACCGCCCAGCGACCTGGCGACGATGGCCACGCGCTCGCCGTCCGGGGACACCGCCGGGTCGCCGGTCGCCCCGCTCATCCGCTGCACCAGTTCGCCCTCGACCAGCCCCGCGGCGCGCAGGCGCCCGCGCACCTGAAGGGCGCGGTCGATGACGTCCACCGTGAAGGCGCCATACATCTCCGCCGGCGACACGCCGAAGACCCCGGCGAACGCGGCGTCGAACGACCGCTCCTGCCGCGCGCTCATCCGCCGCCACAGGTGGACGAGGCTCGAGTCGCCCTGGCGCTGCTCCAGCCACTCGAGGAAGGCCGACCCCACGAGGTAGCGCATGTTGCCGCCCAGGAACGCGCCGCTGCCGTTGAGTTGTCCGTAGGTCGGGAACCGGCCCTCGAGCGCCCATTGCCGGAGCACGGCGGCGCGCCCCACCGAGAACGGCCGGCCGCTGCCGGTGAGCTGTCCCTCGATCAGGGTCGCGTACCCCTCGATGACCCACGGGGGCGCCTTGCGGGCCACCGGGCTGAGCTTCGTCGGCAGGAAGCGCCAGAGCAACCGCTCGCGCGGGTTGCGCGACGGGAATGTCAGGTGGGCGATGTGCGCGTACTCGTGCACCGCGAGCGCCTCTCCCCAGCCGCGGTGCGCACCGAAGGTCGGCGAGGGCGACGGCGGTGTGGGCCAGAGGAAGATGACCGGACCCTCGAGGAAGGGCAGCGCGAACCCGTTCGCAACGTTCGATGGATCCTCGACGAGCACGGTGACCCGCGCCGCGGGCTGGTTCCCCACGACTGCATTCACCGCGCCGGCATACGCTTCCATCCGCGCCGCCACGCCCCGCGTCCATTCCTCCATCTCGGCGGGGAAGTGGATATCGAAATGCGCCGTCACAATGGTGCGCCAGGGAACCTGGGGTCGCGTGAGGTACTGTCCGTGCGCCGGCGCCGCTGCCAATCCGAGTGCCAGCGCGATCAACACGGCGGACCGCCGACAGCCGTCGGGCGCCTGGAGCGTTCGCGCCAGGAGTCCCACGTCACGGCCGGGTCTCACTCCCGTCCCCCGTCTCCCGTCATCCGTCGGTCCTGGTACGCCATCGCCTTCAACCTGGCCACGCGAATCGCCATCGGTGGATGGGTCCCCAGCAGGCCGGCAAGGAACCCCTCGCGGTTGTTGAGGCGGCGGCCGAGGGGATCGGCGATGCAGAGGTGCGCGCTGCCGCGGTGAATGCTCTTCGTGGGAAGGGCGGCATGCTCGATCTTCTGCAGGGCACTCGCGAGCGCGCCGGGGTTGCGCGTGAACTGCGCGCTCATGGTGTCCGCGAGGTACTCTCGCTTCCGGCTCACGCCGAGCGCGAGCAGCCGCGTGACGAGCGGGGCGAGGATCCAGCTCACGATCCACAGCACCAGGACGACGATCAGCACCGGATTGCCGCCCTTCTTGCCGCCACCATGGCTGCGGCTCATCGACCGCGTCCGGATGCGGCCGCCACCGCGCATCATGCGACCCATCGCGTCGCCGACCAGCGCGACCGCCCCGACGAGCGCGGCCAGCATCGTCATCAGTCGCACGTCCAGGTTCCTGATGTGCCCCAGCTCGTGCGCGATCACCGCCTGCAACTCATCGCGGTCGAGCATCTCGAGCAGTCCCGCCGTCACCGCGACATGGGCCGTGGCCTCGTCCCGGCCCGTGGCGAACGCGTTGGGGTCCTCGTCAGGCACGATCCAGATCCGCGGGCGCCGGATCCCGCCGGCGATGGCCATCTCCTCGACGACGTTCACGAGCCGCACTTCGGCGTCGCCCTGCGGGTCAATGACCTCGCGGGCGTTCGTGGACCAGAGCACGCGCTCGGGGCCCCTGCGCCACGCCACCAGCGCGCCGATCGCGGCCGCAGTGGTGAGGCCAAGCCCGAGGAAGGGGACGGTGTGTCGATAGGCCCCCGGTTGCGCGTCGAGCGTGTACTGCCAGGCAATCCAGTCGCCGCCGAAGCCAAGCCAGGCGAAGAAGGCGATGAAGCCGGCGACCAGCAGGATCGAGCGCCGGCGGTTGGAGGCTTGCTGGGTGAAGAGGTCGGCGTTGGACATCAGTGATTCGTGACTGGTGATTCGTGACTCGGCACCTCCGCGTCATCGCCGAGTCACGAGTCACGAATGACCAGTCACGAGAGGTCGACCTTCGGCACCGCGCGCTCGGCTTCGTCCGTGATCTCCCAGAGCGGCGCGGGCGTCGCGCCCGCGATCCCGGCCACGAACACTGTCGGCACCTGGCGCTGCTTGGTGTTGTATTGCGTGGCCACGTCGTTGTAGAGCTGCCGGGCAAACGCGATCTTGTTCTCCGTCGACGTGAGTTCCTCCTGCAGCTGTCCGATGTTCGCGGTCGCCTTGAGGTCCGGGTCCGCCTCGACCACCGCGAGCAGGCGATGCAGCGCGCCCGTCAACTGGCCTTCCACCGCGGCGATCTTCGCCACGTCGCCTCCGGCGGACACCGAGATGGCCTGGTTCCGCGCCGCCACCACCGCCTCGAGCGTCCCCTTCTCGAAGGTCATCGCCCCCTTCACGGCCGCGATCAGGTTGGGAATCAGGTCGTGCCGGCGCTTCAACTGCACATCGATCTGCTTCCACGCGTTCGCGACCTGATTCTTGAGGGAGATCAGGGCGTTGTAGGCCCCAACGCCCCACATCACGATCAGGACCGTCAGGATCAGCAGGGTGATGAGCATCTTCAGGCCTCGGGAATCGGGAATCGGGAATGGGGAATCGG
>JAUQWM010000056.1 GCA_030835125.1 Gemmatimonadaceae bacterium
GGGCCATCTTCAAGTACATCGAGACCTGGTACAATCGTCAACGACGTCACTCCACGCTCGGGAACATCAGCCCCGCAGCATTCGAAGCCAAGTTGGAATCGGCGGCATAACAACCGTGTCCACAAAACCGGGTCAAGCCCAGCGACAGCACCCATGGAATGCCTTCGGCCAACGTCATTCAGTTCATTTCACTTCTGAAGAGCCACCCCGACATCCAATGCCAAGGGGGGTCCCCCGTGACCTCCGTGTCCCCTGTGGTGAAAATGTTCTTGACCCACGAAAGCAATTCACCACAGGGGGCACTGAGAACACAGAGAACAGCAACAGCACCCATGGAATGCCTTCAGCAACGGCATTCAGTCCTTTCACTTCAGAAGAGCAAGTCCGACATCCGATGCCAAGGGGATCCCCCGTGACCTCCGTGTCCCCTGTGGTGAAAATGTTCTTGATCCACGAAAGCAATTCACCACCGGGAAGCTGAGAAAACAGGGAACGGCGACAGCACCCCGGAATGCCCGCAGTCACATCGGCCAAGGTCAATCCGCTTCTGAAAAGCCGTCCCGGCAACCAATGCCAGCGGCGACCTCGGTGTCCCCTGTGGTTCCTGATCCGGGGAACCAGACGAAGGTCCGCCCACGGCGCCGACCGTTTTCCTCTGCCCTCTGCCCGCCCCGCGGCTTCTGGTCGGCCAAGCTCGGCCCCGGGACCCGTTCCCACAAGGCGCGTGCAGTCGCTGCCCTTGCCGGCCTACTCGCGCCGGCCGATGATGTACGCACCTCCCACCAGCCCCTCGATGCTTCGATTCGCACTGACCGGGTTCGTCCTGGTCGCCGGCCTTGGTACGCTTCCCGCCGCCTCACAGTCGCCGGCCCCGCCGCCCGACTCGATCCTGGCGCGTGGCCTCACCTTTCGCGGGATCGGCCCGGCCCTCATGGGCGGCCGCATCAGTGAGATCGCGGTCGCTGAACGGGGACGGCTCGGAACCGTCATCTACATCGCCGCCGCGACCGGCGGCGTGTGGCGATCCACCAATGCCGGCGTCTCGTGGACATCGCTCTTCGACTCGGTGCGCGCGCCATCGATCGGCGCCGTGGCGGTGGCGCCCTCCAATCCCGACGTCGTGTGGGTCGGCAGCGGCGAACCGCAGAACATGCGCAGCTCCTCGTGGGGCAACGGTGTCTATCGCTCCACCGACGGCGGGCGCATCTGGTCGGCGCCCATGCTGCCGGGGACGCAGCACATCGGCCGGATCGTGATCGATCCGCGCGACCCCGACGTCGTCTACGTCGCCGCGGTCGGGCCGCTCTGGGCGCCAGGGGGCGAGCGCGGTCTCTTCAAGACGACCGACGGCGGACGCACCTGGACCAACACGAAGGAGATCAGCCCGTACACCGGCTTCACCGAGGTCGTGATGGACCCTCTGAACCCGGACGTGCTCTATGCCGCCTCGTACCAGCGTGAACGGCGGGCTTACAGCTTTCTGCCTGCCGGCACCGAGACGGCGATCTGGAAGACCACCGACGGGGCGCGTACCTGGACGAAGCTCGCCCAGGGCCTCCCGACGGGTGAACTGGGGCGCATCGGGCTGAGCGTTTGTCGCTCGCGCCCCAACACGGTGTACGCGGTCATCCACGCGCGCGGCACCACCGGCGGCACGTTCCGTTCCGACGATGCGGGAGCGACCTGGCGTCAGACGAATTCCGCCAACAGCACGGCCTGGTTCTATGGACAGATCCGCTGCGACCCGACCGATCCCGATCACGTCATGCGCCTCGGGCCCAGCTCGCAGCAGTCGTGGGATGGCGGCCGCACGTACACCGGGTTCGCGACCGCGGGAACGCACGCCGACCACCACTCACTCTGGATCAACCCGCAGTCGCCGGAGCAGATGATCCTGGGAACGGACGGTGGGCTGTACCTGTCCTGGGATCGCGGCCAGACCTGGGACCACGTCCAGAGCATTCCCCTGTCGCAATTCTACGCCATTTCGGTGGACGATGCGCGACCCTACTACCACGTCTACGGCGGCTTCCAGGACAACGGGGCATGGGGCGCACCGAACCAGTCCCGCAACACGTTCGGCACCACGAACGCCGACTGGTACCGGCTCGCCGGCGGTGACGGGTTCTACTCGGTGACCGATCCGGACGACCATGACATCGTCTACTCGGAATCGCAAGGCGGGGCGATCGGGCGCTACGACGCGCGCACCGGGCAGACCAAGAACATCCGGCCGGTGGCGAAGCCCGGCGAAAGCCACCGGTACAACTGGAGCGCGCCCATCCTGCCGTCGCGGCACGTGCCACGCCAGGTCTACTTCGCGGCCAACTACCTGTTTCGCAGCAACGATCGCGGTGACTCGTGGCAGGTGATCAGCCCTGACCTCACGCGGGCGATCGACCGCAACGTGCTGCCGATGCGCGGCGGCCGGGTCGACTCGACGGCGCTCGGACGCCACGAAGGCACGGCGGAGTTCGGCAACATCGCCACGATCGACGAGTCGCCGATGCGTGCCGGGCTCCTGGCCACCGGGAGCGACGACGGCGTGGTTGCCGTCTCGCGCGACGGCGGCGCCACCTGGTCGCGCACGGAGAAGTTCCCGGCCGTCCCGGAGACCACCTACGTGAGCCGGGTCGCATTCTCGCGATTCAGCGAGGGCACGATCTACGCGTCGCTCGACGGTCATCGCAGCAACGACTTCACGCCGTATGTCCTGCGGAGCACCGACTACGGCCGCACCTGGGCATCGATCGCCGGCGACCTGCCGGCCGCGGGGTCGGTGCAGGTCGTTCGCGAGCACCACCGCGAGCGCAACCTGCTGTTCGCCGGCACCGAGTACGGCGTCTACTTCACCATCGACGGCGGCGCGCACTGGACCCGGCTCGGCAGCGGCATCCCCACCGTCCCGGTGCACGACATCGCCCTCCAGGAACGCGAGAACGACCTGGTGGTCGGCACGCACGGACGGGGGGCGTTCATCCTCGACGACCTCGCGCCGCTGGAGCACCTGGCGCGCGCTAAGTCGACGGCGGTCGCGCACCTCTTCCCCGTCCAGGATGCCACACTCCTGCTGCCTAACAACACGCGCAGCTCGGGCATGGGGAGCAGCGGCTTCACCGGCCAGAACCCGCAGCCGGGCGTCCTGGTCGCGTACCTCGTGAAGGCGCCGCCGGGCGATAGCGCACGGCTGGACGTGGTCGACGGCAGCGGCACGGTCGTGCGCCAGCTGCCCCTGAACCGGCAGGCCGGGCTGCATCGGACGGTGTGGGACATGCGGGTCGGCGCCCCCCTGACGGGGCCGGTGCCGCAGGGAGGCGCACCCGCCGGTCGGGGCGGTGGCGGTTTCGGGCGCGGTGGTGGCGGCGGCGAGATCACCTTTGTCGCCATGCCCGGCTCCTATCGCGCCCGCCTGACGATTACCCCGGGGTCGGGTGCCCCGATCGTGATGGAGCAACCCTTTACCCTGCTCCGCGACGCCGCAGTCACCCTGACCGACGCGGAACTGCGGCAGTTGAACACCACGCGCCTGGCGATCGCCCGCCTGCAATCGGGACTGCGCGAGGCGCAGGCCCGGCTCGACACCGCGCAGCGACAGGTGGCCGATGCCCGGCGCGCCGCGGATTCGGCCAGCACCGCCCCCGTGGCCGCGAACGACGACCTGCGCGCCCTCGAGCGCGACATGGCCGCGGTCGCGGCGCAACTCGGCACGACCGGCGGCGGCCGCGCGGGCGGCGGCGCCCCGGCCGGTGGGCGCGGCGGGCGCGCAGGGGGAGCGGCCGAGGGCCGCGCCGGCGGAGCCGGCCGCGGTGGCGACGACGACGAGCAGGAAGGGCCGCCACCGACGCCGCCAACGCAGACCATCCAGGCGCGGTTAGGCACCCTGAACGAGTTGATGACCGGACAGTTCAATCCCAGCCCTGACCAGCGGCGCGCGGTGCAGGAATTGCCCCTGCTGCTGCGGAACCAGGTCGCGTCGCTCGACCGCGCGTTGCGGGAGCGGATCCCGGCAGTGCAGCAGGCCCTGCGGTCCGCCGGCATCATGAAATGATGGAGGCCCGGGCCCCGCGCGGCGCGACCCGGGTCGAGGCTGACGACTCTCCACCTGTCCCGCGATGACGCACACCTTCGTAACCCGGACCGAGCTGCAGGTGGAACCCTCGCCCTGGGGACCGCACGAGTGGATGTGCCGCCCGGGACTGACCGAAGCACGGAACCTGCTCATGGTCCGGGTGCTGATGCCGCCCGGCACAGCGCACCAGTTTCACCGGCACCCCACCATGGAGGAGGTCATCTACGTCATCTCGGGGCTGGCCGAGCAGTGGGTGGATCGGGCGCACCAGCGCCTCGGACCCGGCGACATGGCCCATATCCCGATGGATGTCGTGCACGGCACCTACAACGCGGGCCCCGATCCGCTGGTGTTCCTCGCCATCCTGTCACCGGCGACCTTCGAGGGACCGGCCCTGGTGGACGTTCACCTCGAAGAGCCATGGTGCTCGTTGAGGAGCCCGATGAGCCTCGGGAACCCGACCTCGTGAGATGAAGACCGTCCTGCTCATCGGGACGCTCGATACCAAGGGCGAGGAGTACGCTTTCGTGCGCGAGCTCATCGAGGCGCGCGGTGTGCAGGTCATGGTGATGGACCTCGGGACCGTCGGCGAGCCTGCCTTCATCCCCGACATCAGCGCCGGCGAGGTGGCGCAGCGCGGGGGCTCGTCGCTGGAGGGCATCCGCGCCCGGGGTGATCGCGGCGCCGCCATCGACGTGATGCTCGCTGGGGCGTGCGAACTCACGCGTGAGACATTCGAGCAGGGTCGGTTCCACGGCGTGCTCGGCCTGGGGGGCGGCGGCGGCACGGCCCTGGTGACCGCCGCGATGCGCGAATTGCCCGTGGGCGTGCCGAAGGTGATGGTCTCCACCATGGCGTCAGGCAACACCGCGCCATACGTGGACGTGAAGGACATCACGATGATGTATTCGGTCGTCGACATCGCGGGGCTCAATCCACTTTCGCGGCGGATCCTGGCCAACGCGGCCGGTGCAATCGCCGGCATGGTGACGCAGGAGGTCCCCACGGCGCCGGAACGGCCGCTCATTGCGGCGACCATGTTCGGCGTCACCACACCCTGCGTGACCGCGGCGAGGGAGCGCCTCGAGGCGGCGGGCTACGACGTCCTCGTCTTTCATGCGACCGGCACCGGCGGGCGCGCGATGGAAGGCCTCATCGCGGACGGCTGGTTCGCCGGCGTCCTCGACGTCACGACCACGGAGTGGGCGGACGAGGTGGCGGGGGGCATCCTCTCGGCGGGGCCCGATCGCCTGTCCGCCGCCGCCCGCCATGGCGTGCCCCAGGTCGTGAGCGTCGGCGCGCTCGACATGGTGAACTTCGGTGCCCCGGGGACGGTCCCGGCGCACTACGCGGACCGTCGTCTTTACCGCCACAACCCGAGCGTGACCCTCATGCGCACGACGCCGGTGGAGTGCCGGGAGATCGGCAGGCGCATCGCCGGCCAGCTCAACGCCGCCACGGGACCGGTGGTGGTCCTGCTCCCGATGCGCGGGGTGAGCATGATCGATCGCCCCGACCAGCCCTTCCACGATCCGGACGCCAACGCGGCCCTGTTCGCGGCGCTGCGCGCCGGCCTGCGCCCCGATATCCGCCTGCGTGAGCTTGACGCGCACGTCAACGATCCCGAGTTTGCGCACGCGCTGGCCGACGAGCTGCTGGCGATGCTCCCACCGCGCGCCTGACGAGGATCATGCCGTTCATCCCGTACGAGGAATCGCTGGGGCGCCTCCGCGCCGAAGTCGCGGCGGGCCGGCCGATCATCGGCGCGGGTGCCGGGACCGGCATCTCGGCGAAGTTTGCCGAGCGCGGCGGCGTCGACCTCATCATCATCTACAATTCGGGACGCTACCGGATGGCCGGACGCGGCAGCGCCGCCGGGATGATGCCGTATGGCGACGCCAACGCGATCGTGGTCGACATGGCGCGCGAGGTCCTGCCCGTCGTGAAGGACACGCCGGTGCTGGCGGGCGTCTGCGGCACCGATCCCTTCCGGTTGATGCGAACGTTCCTCCCCGAACTGAAGGCCATGGGCTTCGACGGGGTGCAGAACTTCCCCACCGTCGGGCTCATCGATGGCCAGTTCCGGCAGATCCTCGAGGAGACGGGGATGAGCATCCAGCTGGAAGTGGACATGATCGCCGCCGCGCATGGCCTGGGCATGCTCACCTGTCCCTACGTCTTCGACGAGGACACCGCCGGGCGCTTCGCACGCGCCGGCGCGGACGTGGTCGTGGCACACGTCAACACGACGGTGGCGGGGTCGATCGGGGTGAAGACGGCGGCGATGTCCCTCGACGAGGCGGTCGAGCGAGTCCAGGCGATGCACGACGCCGCACGGCGCGTGAACCCGGACGTGATCGTCCTCTGCCACGGCGGGCCGATCGCCACCCCCGAGGATGCCCGGTACGTCCTGGAGCGCACCCGCGGCGTCGCGGGGTTCTTCGGGGCGTCGAGTATCGAGCGATTGGCGACCGAAGTCGCCATCGAAGACCAGGCGCGACGCTTCAAGTCGATCGAGTTGACGTGATGAGGGCCTCGCTGGCCTCCCTGGCCATGGGGGCGATCACGACGGCCGCCGCCGCGCAGGAAACGCGTCCGGACTCGATCCGCCCCGTCCCGTTGTCGGCGATCGTCATTTCCGCCGAGCGATCGGCAACACCGATGAACCGGACGACCGCCGCCGTCAGCCGGCTCACGGCAGACGACATCGAGCGCCTGCCGCAGGCGACGCTGGCCGATGTCCTCCGCCACGTGCCCGGGGTCGCGGTGGTCGACTTCGACGGGCTCGGGAAGGACCCCCAGCTCATGGTGCGCGGGTTCTACGGCGGTGGCGAGTCGGAATACGTGGTGGTGATGGTGGACGGCCTCGTCGTGAACCGGGTGCATAACGGGACCCTGGCGTGGGATGCCCTGCCTCCACCTGCTGCCATCGCGTCGATCGAGGTGATGCGGGGAAGCGGGTCGACCGTCGCGGGGGACGCCGCCGTCGCGGCGGTGGTCAGCATCCGGACCCGCCCGGCCGCCGAGCGACGGGTTGCGTGGAACGTCAGTGGCGGCGGCTTCGGGTCCTTCGATGCCGCGCTCGACCTGGGCGGATCACTCGCGGGTCGCGGGATGCGACTCGACGCCAGTGCGGATCGCACCGAGGGGTTTCGCGCACATGCCGCGCGTGAGGGGCGACGGCTCGCCGCCAGCGTGGAGATGACGCCGGCGTGGCAGCTCTCGGTGAACGCGGCCACTCGCCGCTTCGATGAACCCGGCCCGCTCCTCGAAAGCGCCCTGGCGACGAACCGGTCGGCCAGCGATCCAATGTTCCGGTTCGACGAGACCGAGGACGCCGAGCTCACCGTCGGGGTGCGGCACCAGCGCTCGCTGGGAAGCGGACAGGTGTCCGCGACCGCGACACTCGATCGGCGCAACGCGACCATCCTCCGTACCCTGCCCCTCGCGCCCGGCTTCGGTGACACAAAGGAGCGGGCCCTCGGGACACGGCGCGCCGCGCTCGAGCTGCAGGCGGACTTCGGGGACTCCGGCCTCCCCGGTGACGACCACCTCACGATCGGCGGGAGGCTCGACGTTGGCGACCTTGCGTCGCGGTATTACGAGGTTGTCGCGGATCGCGGTGAGCGCGGGAGCTTGGATGCCGCGGGCGACGCGGCGCGCGGCACGGCGTCCCTCTTCGCCCACGCCGCCATCGCCGCGACGGACTGGCTCCGCTGGACGCTGGGTGCGCGCGCCGACTGGATCAGCGACTCGTTCCACGCGGGCGACGGCACGCTCGACCAGGGGGGATCGCATGCGGCGTTCAGCCCCAGGGCGGGCGTGAACGTTCGTTATGCATCCGGGTCCCGGTCGACGGGCCACGCCTTCCTGGCGGTGTCGGGCACGTTCAAGGCGCCCACGCTCGACCAGCTCTTCGACCAGCGCAGTATCCCGGTCCCGTTTCCGCCGTTCAGCATCAGCACCTCCAACCCCGGCCTCGACCCGCAGCGCGGGCGCGCGGTGGAGGCCGGGCTCTACCACCAGGTCGTGGGAGCCACAACCCGGCTCGCCGCCACCCTGACTGTCTACGAGACGGCGATGCGGAACGAACTCGACTTCGACGTGCAGGCGTTTCGCTACGTGAACATCGGCCGCAGCCGCCATCGCGGCGTTGAAGGGGCCGTCGACTTCTCCGTACCAAATGCGTCGCTCTTCGGCCAGGTGACCGTGCAGGACGTCGTCGCCCGCGCCGGCGACAACGCGGGACGGCAACTCAAGGCGGTGCCGGGCCAGGTCGTCACGGCCGGTTTCACGCTGTCACCCGCGCGCCTCGGCGTCGTAACGGTATCGGCGACGCGAATGGCCGACATGTTCCTGGATGATGCAAACACGCGGCGTATCCCGTCGTGGACCCGGATCGATGCGCAGGTATCCCGGCGGCTTGGCGAGGTGGCCATCATCGCCGGAGCGCGCAACCTCCTCGATGCACGGTACAGCAGCACCGGGTTCCCCGATCCCAGCGGCTCCGGTGAGGCGTTCTTCCATCCGGCGGCCGGCCGCGTGCTCACCCTGGGAATTCGCCATGGCCGTTGACGTGACGAAGCTGTTCTGGCGCATTGCCGACTCGATCTTCCTGCTCCTGTTCGCCTTCTCGGTGGTCGTGCAGTTGAACGACCCCGACCCGATCCCGTGGGTGTTGATCTACGGCGCGGCCGCGGTCGCCTGCGCGCTCACGCTCGCCGGCCGGCAGCGGTGGCTCTTCCCGGTGCTGGTGGGGATCATCGCGTTGATGTGGGCGGCGACGATCGCACCGCGCGTCGTCGGCCAGGTCCCGTTCATGGACATGTTCGCCGAGTTCGAGATGAAGGACATCGGCGTCGAGGAGTCGCGCGAGATGTACGGTCTCCTGCTCATTGGCGGGTGGATGGCGCTCCTCGGCCATCGCACGTTCTGGAGTTCGAGGAACTCCTTTCGAGACTCGTGACTCGTGATTCGTGACTCGGCACCGCGGGGCGCGTAGGCAGCGAGCCGGGTCACTTCAGGGATCGCAGGGTGCCAAGCATCGAGTTCGAATGTCCCGGAAAGAGGCAGACGTACGTGTACTCGCCGGCGGCGGGCATGGTGAACGTCGTCTCCACGGTCTCACCGGGTGACGCCAGGGCGGTCCAGCCCAGCAGCTTGTCCTTTTGCCCCATCGGGACGTAGCCGGTCTCCCCGGCCTCGTAGGCCGCGAGGGCAAGGGCGTCGAGGTCGTCCTCCGTGCGCGGCACCACCACGTTATGCGGCAGGGTGCCGTCGTTCACGAAGCGGAGCCGGAGCCGGGTTCCTGCCTTCGCCGAGACGCGCACCGGGACGAACTCGAGCGTGCTGCCCGACGCCCGGATCGTGATCGTCGTGTCCGCGCTTCCCTGGGCGCTGGCCCGTGTGCCGATCCCGGTCGCCCCGGCACCCGCCGCGAGCGTGAGCGCAACGCACACCGCCGGCATGACCGCACCTCGCATCACGGCGTCCTGAACACGTTGGGCAACGTCCATCGCGCCGCCACCTTGTCGAACGACGGGCCGAGGCCGGCGGGGGCGGTGCGCGCCGCATCCACCAGGGCCGCGCGCTGTTCGGCGGTCGGCTGCGGCGCGCGCTCCTCGGGCCACCCGGTGGCGATGCCCTCGAGGAGGGCCGTGCCCAGCACCGGATGGGCACGCGGGATCGTGTTGATCAGCGTGACCACGGGGGCAAGGTCCGCCCTGGCGGCGTGCAGTCTCCCCAGCCGCTGCACGACCCGCTTCAACCCGTTGACCGTGATCGAGTCGGCGTTGGCGGGCACGCGCTGCAGCATCAGTTCGGCCAGGAACGCGGGCCCGTGGCCCGCGGCCGCGATCGCGATCGCGTCCGGCATCCAGGGATCGCGGGCATTCTCGAACGACGCGAACAGTTCGCGGACCACGTTCGCCCCCCGGTCCGACGGCGGCAACTCGGAGAGGGCCAGCGTCGCCTCGAGGCGGACGTGCGGGTCGGCATCCGAGAGCAGGGCGCTCGATACCGTGTACTCCACCGTCCACGGGGATCCCCGATCGGGCAGGATGCCTGACGCGAGGATGTCCGTCAGCAGTTGCGAGTCCCGCGGGAGGACCTGCAGGGCCGCGCGTCGCACCGAGGCCGCCGGGTGCCGGAGTGCGTTCCGTGCCGCCGTCATGGCTTCGGCACTCGACGACAGTGCCCCGAGCCCGTGCAAGGTCCACAGCGCGTGCAGCGCGCCCGGGTTGAGGCCGAGCGAGTCGACGGTGTGGTCACTGGCGAGGCGCACCAGCGCCGGGATGGCCCCGGTCGCTTTCCGCTCGACGAGCAGGCGCTGGGCCGTCTGGCGCCAGAACAGGTTGTCATCGGCCAGCGCCGAGACCAGTTGCTGTGGCGTCGCCGTGTCCAGCCGGCGCGGTACTGCCTGACGAGCGCTGTCGTACACGATGCGGTAGATGCGGCCATGCAGCCGGTCCCGGTTCGGCGTCTCGTACGCCTGGCCGGGCCCCGTCTGGCAACATCCCATCATGTTCCGCGGCGTGGGGTTGTGCTGCGCGACCAGCGTGTAGAAGTCGGAAACCCACACCGCCCCATCGGGTCCGATCTTCACCTGGACCGGCGCCACCCAGGCGTCCCTGGCCGACATGAAGCTCCAGCGATTCTTCGCGCGGAAGCCGCTGCCGTTCGGGAACAGGTCGAACTGGCCGATCACGTGCGCCGTCGGCTCGGCGACGAACGCCGCACGGTTCCAGTATTCGCGGGGAAAGGCACGCGCCGTGTAGATCTCGTGCGCCGCGCCGGCGGTGTAGCGCCCGAACTGGTCCACCTGCAGGATGTCGATCTGCGGAAACACATCCAGCCGGTCGGCGATGTCCGGCAGCACCGGCTCGCGGTCGCCGATCGCCCGATAGTACCGGATGGGGATGTGGACGAAGTTGCTCGGCCGGCTGTTCGCCGTGGAGCCGAAGACGAAGCCCTCCTCGCTGAACGCCACTCCCCAGGTGTTGTTGCTCGTGCGCGCCACGTAGTCCAGTGACGAGGCATCGGCGGGGAACCGGAAGTACCCCGCCCCGAACTGGCCCCGCTCGTACGTGCTCGAGCCGACCGTCCCGCGGAAGCCATTGTATCCCACCGAGCCCCAGACCTGGTTGTCGAACCCGTAGCGAAGGTTGCTGATCGCGCCGTGCGTGTCGGTGCGCGGCCATCCGCTGAACAGGATCTTCCGCTCATCGGCCTTGTCGTCGCCGTTTGTGTCCCGGAAGAACAGCATGTGCGGTGCCTGCCCGACGACGAGGCCTCCATTCGCGAGCGTGAGGCTTGTCGCCAGGTTGAGGCCCGTCGCGAAGACCTTCACCCGGTCCGCCCTCCCGTCGCGATTCGTGTCCTCGAGGATCAGGATGCGATCGTTGCCGGGCACCGAATCCGGCAGCACCGTGTTGGGATAGTCGTTCGTCTCGACGGCCCACATCCGCCCGCGCGCGTCCCACGTGAAATCGATGATGTTGCCGATCATCGGCTCGGTCGCGAACGGCTCGGCGCGGAAGTGGGGCCGCAACGTCATCATCCTGAGCGACTCGGTCGTGGGCAGCGCGTCCTGCGCGACCGTGACCGCCGTGTCGAGCACGTTCCACGGCGCGGGAGGCCGCTTGTAGGTCGGCAACGGCACCTCGAGCCTGACCTGCCGGGTCTCGGGGTCGCGTGCGACCTGCGTCAGTGCCCAGTCGCCGATGCTCCAGCGAATCCCCTGTCCGACGAGCTGCTGGAACCCGGCGTTCCCCCACGTGCGCTGGTCGTGTCCCCAGGCGGTGTAGAACACCCGGCCCTTGCCGTAGGTGCGGACCCAGGTCCACGGCTCGTCATGGCCGTTCTCGCGGCGCACCTCGAGCACGGTGCGGTTCACGGGGTTGTGCTTGGCATGGACGTAGGTCTCGTCCCAGCTCGTGATCGCCGGCACACCCGCGATCGCCGGATGCCCGCTGTCGACGCGGACCGCGCTGAACGTGCCGGTGCCGTGGCTCTTGAACGATGCGCCGACGAGCCGGATGAACTCCTCGGAGTTCTGGAACGATGCCGATGCGCAATGCAGCACCACCAGCCCGCCGCCGTCTCCCACGAAACGCAGCAGCGCGTTGAGCTGCGCCTCCCCCACGTTCATGTGGTTGTTGTAGAGCACCAGCGCCTGATAGCGATCGAGTTCCGTGTCGTTCAGGTCTTCCACCCGATCGGTGTAGAACAGGTCGATGCCGTTTCGGGCCAGTGCCGGGAGGAGCTGCTGTGCGCGTTGCGTGGGCCGGTGATGCCCGTTGTCGCCGAGGAAAAGAACCCGGAGGCGTTGGGGAGCCTGCTGGACCGTGGGCCCGGGGCTCGTGACCATGATGCGTGATTCGTGATTCGGGATTCGTGCCTCGGCAATGCTCGGGGCGAGGACGAGGGCAAGCAGGATCGCGGCGATCCGTTCCAGTTTCACGGCCCTGTATCCTCCCCGGGTTCGATCCCGCAGGTACATCGCGCCGAAGACGAGGACGAGCAGGAGCGCCCCGGGCGCGACGTAGCGGAACGACTGCTTCCCACCCGCCGCTTCCGCTGGTTGCAGGATCCCGTTCGCCTCGGCCACGAGCGGCTCGCCAGGAATCGCTGTCGCCACGATGGCCCGAAGCGCATTCGCGGTCGCGTCGTTGTTGATGGTGCCGGTCGATGCCTGCTCGGCCAGCGCCGCCCGCGTCGCCGCCAGGGCGTCTTCCACTTCACGCACGCGGTACCCGAGCGACGCGAGGTCCGTCGTGGCCTGGGCGCGCGCCACATGCGCCGGGAACGACTGCTCCACGCGCTGCAGCACTCCCGCCGTCGATTCGGGAAGTGCTTCCGCGAGGTACCGGTCGGCCAGGCGACCCATCAACGGAACGCCAACCGCGCCCGCCATGCCCAGGCCGATCCCGGCGGTCAGCACGATTCCCAGCGAACCTGTCCTTGGCACGCGCTCACTCACGACGCCCACCATCGTCGGGAAGAAGAAGGCCACGCCCCAGGCGAAGACCGTCGCGGCGCCGAAGGCCGCCAGTGTGCCCTGCGCGAAGCTGAGGAGGAAGAGCCCGGTTCCCGTGAGCGTTGCCGCGGCGAGAAGCATGCCGGTGGGTGACAAGCGTTCCACGAAATGACCGGCCAGTGCCCGCAGCACTACCATCCAGCCGCTGATCCAGACCAGCACCAGGATGCCGTGCAATCCACCCGCCTGCAGCACCGCTGGCACCCAGCGCATCGGGCCGAGTTCCATCGACGTGGTCACCGCCATCAGGGTGATCATGAGCAGGAAGAACGGGTTCGTCAGCGTGTACCGGAACATCTCGCGTACCGGGATGCCGACGGCCGCGTTCTCGGTCCGCGGGAACTGCTGCGGCAGCACCATCACGCCGTACACGATGATCGGCAGGTAGATGACCGCCAGCTGGTACGACCAGTGCCCGAATCGCCCGCCATATGTGGAGAGCAACCAGCCGACGATGCCGCCGAGCACGATGCCGATGGGGAAGAAGGCGTGGAACCAGTTCAGGCGCTTGGTCTTCTCGTCGGGATAGAGTGCAGCGACGAGGGGGTTGCCGGTGACCTCGATCATGCCATTCCCCGCTGCCAGCGTGGCCGCTCCGCCCATCAGCATCCAGAACGCCGAGGGATCGCCGACACGGGTCACCGCCGCCACCATGAGGCTGATCCCGATGAGGTGTCCGGCGAACGCGAGTCGGGCGCCGTTCTTCAGGCCGAAGGCCTCGAGGAGGGGACCCATCACCAGCAGTGAGATCGCCATGCCCCACAGTGCCGCGCCGCCGATGAGCCCCACCTGGTAGTTGGTGAGGATGAACTCCTGCTTCAGTGGGATGAGGATGTTGCTGATGAGCGCGAACGACGCGCCGGTCGGGATCAGGGCGAGGCAGGTGCCAAGGAACAAGCGGCGGCGGTGAACGCCGTCGGCGGCGGGACGAACGGCCATCGAGTCAGCTCCCCGGGTAAGAACCGCTGCAAGTATATGGGTCAGGGACAAGACGCGACATGCCGGACGCGGCCCTTGCGCCCCGGGTCGCGGGGCCGGAACTGCTGGCCAGGACGCGCGTTGCGCACCGGGCACGGACGGGTGGCTCGTGCAGGATGCCAATACGTAGCGTGAAGATGTGATACATGGCGTAACGTGGGGCGTGTCGGGAAAGTGCCTGACGCCCGGACGGGTCACGCCACGTGCCGGGATCCCGGGGATGCGTCGTCCCTTGCCAGTCTCTCGCCGAGCGCGTTGACGATCAGGACCGTCAGCAGGATGGAGAGCCCGGGGAAGAGGGCCAGCCAGGGCTCGGTGGCCATGGTTGACTGCGCCTGGTAGAGCATGTTGCCCCAGCTTGCCGCCGGGGGCTGCACGCCAACGCCGAAGAACGAGAGCGCCGACTCGAGGAGGATCGACCGGCCCACGGCGAGCGTGATCGCCACCGCCAGCGTCGGGACGATGCCGGGGAGGACATGACGGATCATGGAACGGACGGGGCCGGCGCCCACGGCACGCGCCGCTTCCACGAATCCCTGCCTGACGAGTGACCGGACCTCGGCGCGCACGACGCGCGCCGTCTCCATCCAGCTCACGGCCGCGACCAGCAGGACCAGGGTGCCCACGCCCGGCCGCAGGATCACCGAGGCGATCATCAGGAGCGGCAGGCGCGGGACGGCCAGGATGGCATCGGCGAGTCGCATCAGCACCGCGTCCGCCCAGCGCCCCGTCCAGGCGGCCACCGCGCCGACGCCGGCGCCTAACGCCACGGACAGGGCCGCCGCCAGGATGCCGATCGCCAGCGACACCCGGGCACCGTGGAGGACGCGGGTGAAGAGGTCGCGGCCCAGGTCGTCGGTGCCGAACAGGTGCCCCGGGGAGGGAGCGGCGCGGCGTGCGGCGAGGTCGATGGCGTCGGGAGCATACGGCGCCAGCCACGGTCCGAGGGCGGCCGCCGCGACCAGGACGCCGGCGGCGACGAACGCCCACCTCGTGCCGCGATCGCGCGGGCTCACCCGCGCAGCCTCGGGTCGAGCGCGCGATGCGCGAGGTCCGCCGCGAGGTTCAGCGTGATGACGGCAACCGACGTCACCATGAGGAACGCCATCAGGACGGGGTAATCGCGGCGGCTGAGCGCCTCGGTGAACAGCGCGCCGAGTCCCGGCCACGCGAAGACGCTCTCGGTCACCACCGCGCCGGACACCACGAGGGCGGCATCGAGGATCACGACCGCGAGCAACGGACCGGCGGCATTGCGTAACGCATGGCGCAGGAGGATGCGACCGCGGGGGATGCCGCGCGCCGCCGCGGCGGTGATGAAGCGCCGCGACAGCACCCCGATCATCGACGCGCGCAGGTAGCGGGACCAGGCGGCCGCGTGCACCGCGGCCAGGACGATCGCTGGCAGGACCAGGTGGCTGACACGGTCGGCGAGGCCGCCGCCGAACGCGGCGGACCGGCCCGACGACGGCAGCCAACCCAGCCCGATCGCGATGGTCAGCTGCAGGACGAGGCCGAACCAGAAGACGGGCAGCGAGACGCCGGCCAGGGCCAGGACGCCGGCCGCACGGTCGAACCAGCGCCCGCGCCTGACGGCGGCCGCGATCCCGGCCGGCACCGCGGCCAGCAGCGCGACGACGAGCGACGCCCCTGCCAGTTCGAGCGTGGCGGGAAGGCGTTCCAGCATCCGGGTCGCGACGGGCCTCCCGTCGGACAGGCTGAACCCCCAGTCCCCCTGCACGAAGGCGGCCAGCCAGCGCGCGTACTGGGTCGGCAGGGACTGGTCCAGGCCTAACGCGCGCCGCAGTCGCTCGATGTCCTCCGGCCGGACTCCCGGATTCTCGAGGTAGACGGCCAGCGGCCCGCCAGGCGCCGCATGGAGCAACGCGAAGACGAGGACCGAGACCAGCAGCATGACGGGCACCCCCTGCCCAACCCGCCGGAGAACTGTCGTAAGCATCCTGTGGCCTGTGGCCTCTGGCCTCCGGCCTCGTGGGTTACCTGATTCGCCAGCGGTGCACGTTCCAGAAGATCCCGGCGTTCGTCGGGTTCCCCGTAAACCCTTCCAGAGCCTCCGGCACCGCGTCCAGGCGCGTGACGTTGTAGAGCGGAATCTCCACGGCCAGCTCCGCGATGCGCTGCTGCGCCGCGACGAGCAGGGCCCGGCGCCGCGCCTGGTCCACGGTGCGGTCGGAGGCATACAACAACCGCGTCAGCGAGTCGTCCTCGACGTAGTTGATGTTGCGTCCATGGGGCGGGATGCGGTCCTTCGCGAAGAACAGGGTCAGTTCGGGGTCGGCCGGCATGTGCCACCAGTGCAGCATCGCGTCGAAGCGGCCCTCGAACCAGAGCCCGCTGATCGACGTGCCATCCACGAGCCGGATCGCGACGTCGACGCCGACGTCGCGCCACATGCGCTGCAGCGCCTGGGAGACGTTCTCGCGCACCGCAAAGCCCGCCTGGGTGATCATCGTGAACGCCAGCGCCTTGCCGTCCTGTTCGCGCACCCCGTCACCGTCGGCGTCGTGCCAGCCGGCCTCCTCGAGCAGTGCCCGGGCCCGGGCGGGGTCGAACGCATAACGCGTCACGCTGTCGGTGAACGCCCAGCTCACGGGCTGGATGGGCCCATGGATGACCGGCGCGAGGCTGTCGAGGATCGTCCGGACGATCAGCTCCCGGTCGATGGCATGCGTGAGCGCCCGCCGCACGCGCCGGTCGCGGAACGCCGGCACGGAGCGCTGGTTGAGCGTCACATGCTCGTACGAGTTCCCGGTCATCCGGTGGATCGAGAGCCCCGGGATGGTCCGCACCTCACGGTACTTGTCCCAGGGCACCAGCGCGGTCACGTGCACCTCCCCGCCGCGGAGCTGGTTGATCCTCGTGGTGGTGTTCGCCACGAACCGGAACAGGATGCGTCGGATCGCGGGCAGCGAATCGCCCTGCCAGTAGCCGGGGACGCGCTCCAGCAGGATGTGCTCCCCCGTCTTCCATTCCGCGACCCGGTACGGTCCCGTGCCAAGCGGGTTGCGGTTGTAGTCCTGCGCGGCATCGATGTCGCGTCCCTCGAGCACGTGCCTCGGCAGCGCGCCCCGCACGAACTGCAGGGCGTACGGCGCGTATACCTCGCGGTACCGCACGATGGCCGTCAGCGAGTCCGGTGTCTCCACGGCCTCGATCCGGTCGAAGCCGTCGGTGCTCTCCGGGTTGTAGTCCGGCGAGTTGATGGCCTCGACCGTGAACCGGATGTCGGCGGACGTGAACGGGACCCCGTCATGCCACCGGATGCCCGGGCGCAACTTCCACGTCACGTCCATCCCGCCGTCGGGCCGCAGCACCACGCCGCCGTTCTCCAGCGTGGGCACCTCCGACGCGAGCAGCGGCACCACGTTCATGTGCTCGTCGGTGATCGTGAGGCCCTCGATCACGCACCCCTGGATGTCCTCCAGGATGTGGGTGCTGAAGCGGTTCATGGTGTCGGGTTCACGATCGTAGCCCACGACCAGCAGGTCGTTCGACGCCCCACCGCGCTCGCCTCCGCAGGCGAGGACGAGGAGCACGAGCAGCCCGACCGCGAATCGCCTCATGCCGTCGCGGTGCCCGGTGGCCGGTGGCCGGTAGCCGCTGGCCGCGTCGCGGCAAGGAGCCTCCCCGCGAGCGCCACCGGGATGGAGCCGAACGACAGCAGTTCGTCGTGGAACGCGCGTGCGTCAAATGCCGCCCCGCGCACGGCCTCTTCCGCCGTCCGGATCCGCCAGACCTCCCGCACGCCCAGCCAGTACATCATCGCGGTGCCGGGGAACATGCTGCACTTGGTCACCTCGCCCAGGGCCGCGGACGGCGTCGCGCCGTACGCCTCGCCGTGAAAGCGGACGGCGTCGTCGAAGGACATCCGTCCCGTGTGCAGCTCGAGGTCCACCACGGCGCGCGTCATCAGGCGCACGCGCATGTGGTGTTCCGCGATCCGCTCGTCAGGCGTCAGGGACCCGAGGCCCTCCATGATCTCGGTCGCGTACACCGCCCAGCCTTCCGCCATCGTCCCGCCGGCGAACATCGCGATCCGGCAGGCGCCGTCCACCGCGGCCACCCGCCCAATGCGCGATGGCGACCGGGCCGCATGCCAGTTCTGGACGTGGTGCCCCAGGCCGCCGTGGTGCGCGACATGATTGAGCCGGATCGCCGCGTGGTTCCACGAGCGCGCGAACAGCTGTTCGGCCTCGGCGTCCGCGGGGGGCGGCAGGAGCACGTCGTAGTGCCCGACCGAAGGCTCCCCGATCGGGGCCGGCGACCGGTACGGCAGGTAATAGAGGTACGGCGCGGCCCGGCGCGCCCAGTCCGGCGCCTCCCGGTATGGCAGGTCGATCGGGGGCCATTCGACTTCCCCGCGCGACAACTCGCGGCACTCCCGCCACGCCGTCCGCGCCGCCTCCAGGACCCGGCCCGTGTCGGGATGGTGCGCCGCCAGCCGCCCGGACACGACCGCCCACGCCTCGCCCTGCAGCGCATCGTGCAGGTGGTGCGTCTCGCGCTCGAGCGCGGCGCGTGCCTCGTGCCGGAGCCGTTCGATGGAAACGTCGACCCAGTGGCCGCGTCGCACCAGGAGGGCGAGCAACCCGTGGCCGGCCGCATAACGAGTGGACGCCTCGCGCCCGGCCACGTTCGACCGGAACCAGTCGAGCGCGGCCGAGGCGTGCGCCGCCGCGGCCTGCAGCTCGCGGCACAGCGCGACCGGCGCGCCCGCCGCGACCGGCCAGCCTGCGAGGTCCGCGAGCAGGAGCACGCCACCATCACACTCGCGCACGGCGCGGTCCCGCCAGGCGCCGGGCAGCGCGCCCTCACCGAGCGAACGGACGGCGCCATGCAGGAAGGCGGGAAAGGCGCGCAATCGCGCGATCGCCGCCTCGACGCGCGGCGCGATCGGGGCCGTATCGGCGGCGGCGAGGGCGATCACGGAAAAGAGTGCCTCACCGACCGCGATCGACGGATTCCCCCGCTGGAAATGCCCCGAGTCGTCCTCGGCCAGCTGCACTTCGAGGATGGCGTCCGCGAGCGCGCCGTCGATCGACAGCCAGTCACGCTGCTGCAGTTCGTCGGAATGCAGCACGCCCAGTCCCGCATCCGCCAGGGTGCGCCGGAGCCCCCCCATCACCCGGTGCGAGGCCAACAGTCCCTCGGGCGAAAAGTCCGGCAGCTCGTGGTCGTGCGCGTGCACGCCGCAGAACGTCGCCGTGACCGGTCGCAGGCGGTAGAAGGTCGCGAGGAATGCGTCCAGCGCCACCGCCCGCCGCGCATTCGCCGAGGCCTGTTCCGATGGCTGCGGCGCGATGGCCGTGGTCACGACGAGGCCTCCACGAGCGGCAGCGACACCCACCGGCGTTCCCGGTATGACCGTTCCACCGCATTGATCACTTCCTGCACCCTCGCTCCATCGGCAAAGTCCGCCTCGTTCCGGTCGTCGCCCGAGAGCAGCTCGGAGATGAACGACGACACCAGGTTCGCATAGAACAGTGTCCGCCACGATTCCCGCGCGTTCCCGCCCGGGGGGTAGAACCGCTCCGGCACGGTCATGGTCTCGAATTCGACGGCGTCGGGCTTCGCGCCCCGCAGCACCTCGCAGATGCCCCGCTCCTCGACCAGGCGGCAGATCAGGGCACCTTCGCTGCCGTACATCCGCGCCTCGAGTCCCGGGTAGTTGCCGACGGTCACAAAGCTCGTTTGCACGCTGCCGATGGCGCCATTGGCGAATTCCCCGAGGAAGATGTCGCCATCGTCGATGTTCATACGCATCATGCGCCCCGTGGCGCGGACCATCCGCTCGGGAATGAAGTTGCGCATCGTGCCGACGACCTGCGCGAACGGGCTCCCGGTGAACCACATCCCCAGGTCTATGATCGGCGCGCCGTATCCCTCGAGCGACGAGACATGCAGGACCGACGGGTCGGCATCCGGATCCACCTGTCGCAACGGTGTCTTCGGATCGAGCCACTGCGAGTTCTGCTCGTAACCGTTGAAGATGAACGGCGTGCCGATGAAGCCCTCGTCGATGAGCGCCTTCATGTACTGCATCGCGGGGCTGAAGCGGAAGGTGAAACCGAGTCGCGTCTTCAACCGCCGCGACCGCGCAAAGGCCGAGGCGCGCAACGTCTCGCGGTAATCGAAGGCGACGGGCTTCTCGCAGAGGACGTGTTTCCCGGCCTCCAGGGCGGCCATGCTCAGCTCGAAGTGCGTCGCGCTGGGCGTGCAGACGTCGACCAGGTCGACGTCTTCGCGCCTGACGACCTCGGTATGGTCCCGCGCGACGACCGGGATCCCGAAGGCCGCCGCCGCATCCTGCGCCAGGGCGCGATCAGGATCGGCAATCGCGACCACCCGGCACCGCGGGTCGCGCAGGTAGCCGGGAAGGTGCGCGTGCCTGGCCCACGCCCCGGCACCCAGGACGGCGACGCGGATGATGCGCTCGGAAGTCACGACGGGGATCCGGGGGACGGCATGGGCGAGCGAATGTAAGGCCGTGTCTCGGCCCCACGGCAGAGGGGTCGGCCGATCCCTGGACGGGCCGGGAGGACGCCCTGCGCCGGATTCCCGTGCCCCGCCCTTGAAACCAGCGCCGCCGATGTGCGTACTTCCCCATACCTGGTAAGGGGAGACACCATGGATCGCGGCGCGATGGACCTCATGCAGGGCACGCTCGATGTGCTCATCCTCCGCACTCTCGCGTGGCAGCCGATGCACGGCTACGCCGTGTCGCGCTGGATCCGCGAGCGCACCGAGGGCACGATCGAGATCGAGGATGCGCCGCTGTACAAGGCACTCCATCGGCTCGAGCGGGCCGGGTGCGTGCTGGCCGAGTGGGGGCTTTCCGAGAACAACCGCCGGGCGCGGTATTACCGGCTCACCGCGGCGGGACGCCAGCGACTCCGCGCCGAGGAATCGTCGTGGCGGCGATACGCGGCCGCGGTGTCCCGCGTACTGGAACCGGCGTGATGCGCCGCCTCTTCCAGTTCGGGCGCCGGTCGGGGGGCATGATCCGCCGGGACGTGGATGCCGAGATCGAGTTCCACCTGGCGGCGCGCGCTGACGAACTCGAGCGGGCGGGCGTGAGCGCTGGCGAGGCCCGGGCGCGGGCCGTCCGCGAGTTCGGGGACCTCGAGGACGCGCGCCGCTACCTGCGGCGGCTGGACCGCGACATCGAGCAGGATCGTCGCCGGCGGGACTTCCTGAGTGAGCTGCGGCAGGACCTCGCCTTCGGCGTCCGGATGCTGCGCCGGGCGCCGACCTTCACCCTGACCGCCATCCTCACCATCGCGTTAGGCGTCGGGGCCAACACGGCCATCTTCTCCGTCGTCCATGGCATCGTCTTCAAGCCCCTGCCCTTCCCGCACCCCGGGCAGCTGGTGAAAGTCTGGTCGTCGAACGTGGAGGCGGGCAACCCGCGCGGCGCCGTCTCGCCCGTGGACCTGGACGACTGGCGCGCCCAGCGCACCCGCTTCACCGACATCGGCGGGTACTGGTTCGCCGACGAGGGCAGCGGCGTCGACCTCACCGGTGACGGCGACCCGCAGCGGCTGTCGGTGGCCTTCGTGACCCCGGGGTTCTTCCCGGCTCTTGGGATGCGCACCGCGCTCGGGCGCGTGCCGCGCGAGGACGAGATGGTACGCGGCGGGGACGACCGGGTCGTCGTGCTGTCGCATGGCTTCTGGCAGCGGCGTTTCGGCTCGGACTCCGCCATCGTGGCGCGCACGATCACGCTCAATGGCGCGCCGTACCGGGTGGTTGGCGTGCTGTCGCCCGAGGCCCGCTTTCCCTCGGACCGCCTCGAGGCCTGGATCCCCTACTCCACCATCCCCGACGAGAGCATCCCCCGCATCCGTCCGGTGCGCGTGCTGGACGTGGTGGCCCGGATGAAGGAGGGGGTGTCGCTGGCCCAGGCGCAGCAGGAGATGAACGCGATCGCGGCGCGGCTTGCCGCCACCTATCCCGAGGACGCCCACTGGGGCGCGGCCACCGTCGTGCCCCTGTCGGACGCGATCATCGGCAACGTCCGTCGCGGCCTCGTGTCCCTGCTCGGCGCGGTGGGGTTCGTGCTCGTGATGGCGTGCGTCAATGTCGCCAGCCTGCTGCTGGCCCGGTCCTCGATCCGCGAGCGGGAGGTGGCGGTGCGGCTGTCCCTCGGCGCGACCCCCGGACGGCTCGTCAGGCAGGTCTTGACCGAGAGCCTGCTCCTCGCGCTGATCGGCAGCGCCGTCGGGGTTGCGCTGGCCGCGGCCGGGTCCCGCGCCCTGGTAGCGCTGGCGGCCGGCCAGTTGCCACGGACCAGCGAGGTCTCGCTCGACGGGACGGTGCTGCTCTTCGCGCTCGCGGCTTCCATCGCGACCGGCCTGCTGTTCGGCCTCGCCCCGGCCATGCGCGCCGCCACGACCAACCTGCAGTCCTCCCTGCGGGAAGCGGGGCGCGGACTGGTGAGCGGTGGCGCACAACGCCTGCGCACGGGACTGGTCGTCGTCGAAGTCGCGCTGGCGGTGGTGCTGATCGTCGGTGCCGGCCTCATGACCCGCAGCTTCGTCGCGTTGCTGCGCGTCGACCTGGGCTTCCGGCCCGAACGCCTGCTGGCCGTCAACTACACCATCAGTACCACCCGGCATCCAGGCCCGGCTTACCGGATGGTGTACCGTGACGTGATCGACCGCGTCCGCACGGTGCCCGGACTGGTGTCGGTCGGCGCGACGAAACACGCGCCGTTCCGCGGCAACGGGGAGCGCATCGGCTTCCTCCCAGAGGGCATGGCCGCTGCCGCGAACGAGCAGCAGCCCACGGCGGCGCTCCATCACGTCAGCGATGCGTACTTCGCGACCATTGGCGCACGAATCCTCCAGGGTCGCGAGTACGACGCCGATGACGGCGCGCCGCGCCGCACGACCCCGGGGGCCGCGCCCGTCTTCGCACAGGCGGCAACAGTCATCGTGAACCGGACCCTCGCCGACCGCTATTTCCCCGGCGGCAACGCCGTCGGCCGGACGCTGCGCATCGGGACGTTCGCCGTCCCCATCATCGGGGTGGTCGCCGACATCCGGCAGGTCACCGTCGAGGAGCCGGTGCAGCCCACCGTGTACATCAACAACCTGATGAACTCGCGCGTGCAGGTGACCCTCGTCGCCCGCACGCGGGGCGACCCGCTGGCGATGGCCACCGCCGTCCGCGATGCCATCTGGTCCGTCGATCGTGAGCAGACGATCACGTCGATCTTCACCTTCGACCAGCTGGTCGGAGAGGCGGTCGCCCGGCCGCGCCTGCTCACGGTCCTGCTGGGCCTCTTTGGCGTCGTCGGGCTGTCGTTAGGCGCGGTCGGCCTGTACGGCGTCCTGGCGTACCTCGTCAGCAGCCGCCAGCGCGAGATCGGCGTCCGCATCGCGCTCGGGGCGCCGCGACGCGCCGTGCTGGCGATGGTCGTCAGGCGCGGCGTGATCATGGCCGGGCTTGGCACCGCCATCGGACTCGCCGCCGCACTCCTGCTGACGCGGTACCTGGAGGACGTGTTGTACGGCATCCCCCCGACGGATCCGCTCACCTACCTGGCCGTGGTGGGGTCGATGGTCGCGGTGGCGGCGCTGGCCAGTGCCGTGCCGGCACGACGGGCCACCCAGGTTGATCCCGCGATCGCGTTCCGGAGCGACTGACTGGTTTTTCCGGACCAGCGTGGCCGCCTTCCCCTACGGTGCTCGACCGGCCGGCAGGCCACCATTGTGGTTGCGGAAAAGAAGGCCGTGGCCGGCCCCGCAGGCGATTCGCCCCTCCCACCGGCCACCGCAGCCATGAGGGACCGGCCATGAAGAACACTCGATCCGTCCTGATCACCGCATCCGTCATCGCATCAGCCGCGATGCTCATGCCGGATACCTCCGCCGCGCAGGACCGGCGGATCGTCATTACGCCCTGGGCGGGCGCGTTCGTGCCCGCGACCAAGGTCGCGCAGGTCAAGTCGGTTGCCGGCGGCGTCACGTCCATCCACGGCATCCAGCAGCAGAGCGCGCTCGCGCTCGGCCTGAACGCCAGCTACTGGTTCACCGACCTCGCCGGCATCGAAGTCGGCGGTGCCTGGGCGTTCAGCGATGCCAAGGCTTCGCTCGGACTCGGCAGCGCGGTGCCGGGGATGCATTTCGCGGGCAATGAGTCCGCCCGCGTCATCGTCGGCAGCGCCAAGCTGATGGTCAACCTGCTGCCGCTGTCGGACCGCACGGCGCTCCGGCTCGGCGTCGGCCCCGCGATCATCAGTCGCGGTGGCAGCGCGTATGACGCGGACTCGCACGGCGAGTTCACCGGACTCACCAGCGTCGGCGGCGCGATCTCGCTCTGCACGCGGTTGCCGCTGACGGACTTCATCTCCCTGCGGGTGCGCGCCGAGGACTTCATGTACTCCTCGAAACTGCGCTTCCGCGAGGCCGGCGATCCGTCCGCATTCTCGTTCGGCTCCCGGCTCCAGAACGACATGGTCTTCTCGGCAGGCCTGCAGATGGTCTTCTGGCGCTGACCAGGTGATCATCGGCGGTCGCGTCTGACTCGCGACCCGCTCGACAGGCCGGCGCGGCGTCACCCCACTGGGTGGCGCCGCGTTGCTCGTGCAGTCCGGGCGGACACCACGAAGGCCCGTGGACTCACGCGACTCGCACGGTGAGCCCCGGGCGGCCGCCATTGCGCCTTAGGTAAGTGATGGCAGACCCGGCCCCGCTCAACGATGGTCCCACGTGGGACCGCATCAGGAACCTGTTCTGGGACACGTTCGAGGCGACCGCGGATGACCGTCGGCGCATCCTCGATGCCCGGGCGGGCAACGACCCTTCCGTGAGGCGGCGCGTCGAGGACCTGCTGGCCGCTCACGACCGTCCCGACGGGGCGCTCGACCGCCCGGCGCTGGCGTCGCTTCACGGAATCGATCCCCTGCACCTGCCCGTTCAACCCGACCCGGTGCAACCAGGCTTGGAGCGGACGCCCTCCCCCGAGTGAGCCGCAGGTCCACATCCGCCGTCTTCAGGGTCGAGGATCCGGGTACGACTGGATGAATGTCGGACTCAGGTGGACATCCAGCTGCACGAGCGGCCCGTCGCCGATCGCCGTGAAGCCGTGTACTTCCCCGGCCTTGATCACGAGGATGTCTCCCGCTCCCGCCTCGAACTCCTCCCCATTCACCACCCAACGACCTCGTCCCTCCTGGATGAACTGGATCTCGTCATACGGATGGAAATGAGGCCGGGGACCTGAGCCGGGTGCCCCGTTGAAGAGAAAGACCGAGACGTTGACGTCCCCCTGGTTCGCACCGACGAAGTTGTGCGAGCTGCCCCGGAAGGGCAGGTCCTGACGACGGACACGGAGCATCGGTCTGTGGTGATGGTGACATTGCCGACCCCGGAGTGAAGCCGGTGCGGTAGCATCGCACCGCAGAACCCGCTTGTCACCCCGGAGACGGATCCCGGCGCGCGACGCACAGCGGTGTCCAGTATCCCCCCCTGGATGAATAGCGCCCACGGTGACGCGAGTCATACGTTCGGGCGAACAGACAGGACGTTGGGCTCCCGTTCCGCCGAGGTTGCTCTTGGGACCATCTGTCCCGTCGAAGCGTGCTCGCGCATCTACGCGTGCCGGAGCAGTCGCCATCCTCGTGATGGCCGTGCTCGTCTCGTGCTCGCATGATGCGCTTTCTCCAGGCGCCCCGACGGTTGAATCCGTGTTTGTCGCGCCCGCGTCCGCCACGGTTGCGGTGGGCGCGAGCCTTGCGCTCGATGCCGAGTTGCGCGACGCGCAGGGCGATGTCGTCACGGGGCAACGCATCTCGTGGGGGAGTGAGGACGCGACCATCGCCGAGGTGTCCGCGGAGGGTCGCGTGACCGGCCGCAAGGTCGGCACCGTCCTGATCGCGGCTTCTGCCCGCGGGAAGGATGCGTTCTCGCTGGTCACGGTGAACCCGGTACCGGTGGCGAGCGTGCGCGTCTCGCCCTCGAATCGTGCCCTGTTCGTCGGGGAAGCGGCGCAGCTCGAGGCACGTGTCCTCGACGCGTCTGGCGGTGACCTGACGGGACGCCCGGTCACGTGGGTTTCGAGCAGCGAGGCGGTCGCCACGGTCACCGCAAGCGGGGTCGTCACCGCGCTCTCCGCGGGGGCGACGATCATCACCGTCACCGCCGAAGGACGGTCGGCCGTCGCGTCGATCACGGTCTCGGCCATTCCCGTCGCGACGATCCAGGTCACCCCACCCGCGAATGACATCGTCGTCGGGCAGACGACCCAGCTCACGGCCGACGTGCAGGATGGCTCCGGGCAGCCCATCACCGGTCGCCCGGTCACCTGGTCGACGGACCGGGCCGCTGTCGCCACCGTCACGTCGGGAGGCCTCGTCACCGGCCTCTCCGCCGGGACGGCCACCATCACGGCGTCGAGTGAGGGCCGGAGCGCCACGGCCGTGGTGACCGTCAGTCCACGCCCGGTGAGCGCGATCATCGTCTCGCCCGACCAGCTCACCATCATCGAGGGCCAGGGCGCCCAGCTCGGCACCGTCATCACCGACGATCGCGGGCAGTTGCTCTCCGGCCGGCCCGTCACCTTCTCGTCAGGCAACGTCGCCGTGGCGACGGTGTCCTCGTCAGGCACCGTGACGGCGATGGCGCCCGGCGTGGCGGCGATCACGGCCAGCAGCGAAGGCAAGACCGGCACGTCCACGGTCACCGTGTTGCCGGAGCCGGTCGCCACCGTCGAGGTTGCCCCCATACCGGCCAGCGTCATCGTCGGCCAGCGGCTGCAGCTCACGGCAACCCCCAGGAATGCCGGGGGACAGCCCCTTACCGGCCGCGCCGTTACCTGGACGAGCGGCGCACCCGGGCTCGCGGGCGTGTCGACGTCGGGGCTCGTGACGGGCCTGTCGCCGGGCACTGCGGTCATCATCGCGACGGTCGATGGCAAGCTTGGCTCCGTCGCCGTGACCGTACGCGACGTCCCGGTCGCCACCGTGACCGTGACGCCGGCCACGGCGAGCACCCCGGTGGGCCAGTCGGTGACGCTGGCCGCGACGCTGCGTGACGCGTCCGGCAATGCCCTCGGCGGTCGCGTCGTGTCCTGGATGAGCAGCGACGCCGGCGTGGCCACCGTCACTTCCGGAGGAACCGTCACGGGCGTGTCGATCGGGAACGTCACGATCACTGCCACCAGCGAGGGGCAGGTCGGCTCGGCGAGCGTGACGATCGCGCCGGTACCGGTCGCCGCGGTCGCGTTGACGCCGTCCCCGGCGAGCGTGATTGTCGGGCAGCAGGTGACGCTCACCGCAACGGCCCGCAGCGCGACGGGCCAGGTCCTCACCGGGAGGCCGGTCACGTGGACAACCGCGCATCCCGGCCTGGCGACGGTCTCCTCGTCCGGCGTGGTCGGCGGACTCGCGGCAGGAACAGCGACCATCCGGGCGACGGTCGACGGGGTCACCGGTTCCGCGACCGTCGTCGTCAGCGCCGTGCCGGTCGCCAGCGTGAGCGTCACGCCGGGCACGGCGACGATCGACATCGGGCAGGCCGTCACACTCACGGCCACGCCCCGCGACGCGGGCGGCACGGCGCTGGCGGGTCGCCCCGTGTCGTGGTCGAGCGATGCGCCATCGGTGGCCTCGGTGAGCACCGCCGGCGTGGTGACGGGGGTCGGCCCGGGCACGGCGACGCTCACCGCCACCAGCGGCGGCCAGTCGGGGACGGCGGTGGTGACGGTCACCCCGGCCGCCCCGGTGCCGGTGGCCACGGTCCTCGTCTCGCCTAACGCGGCTCCCCTCGTCGTCGGGGGCACCCTGGCGGTGACGGCCACCACCCTCGATGCCTCCGGGGGGCCGCTTCCGGGCCGGTCGATCACGTGGGCGACCACGGACCCGAACGTCGCCACGGTCGACCAGGCCGGGCTCATCACTGCGACCGGTGTCGGCGCCGCGGCCGTCACGGCCACCAGTGAGGGCCAGGTCGGCACCGTCGCCGTCGACGTGACCGCTCCCACAGCGGCCGGCATCACGGTGACGCCGTCGTCAGGCACGGTGTACGTCGCGTGGACGGTCGCGCTGTCGGCAGTCGCGACGGACGCGAACGGGAGCCCGATGAGCGGTGCGCCCATCACGTGGGCGACGAGCGACCCTGCGGTCGCGACCGTGGATCCCGCGGGCGTGGTGACTGGAATGACGCCGGGCACCGTGACCATCACCGCCTCGTCAGGCACCGTGAACGGGACCGCGTCGATCACCGTGAGCCTGGCTCCGGTCGCCCGGGTGGTGCTGGCACCGGCCAGTTCCACCATCCGCACCGGGCAATCGGTCCAGCTGACCGCGACGCTCTACGACCAGCAGGACCACGTGCTGACCGGCCGCACCGTCTCCTGGAGTTCCGCCGACGCCTCGAAGGTGATGGTGACGAGCGCCGGGCTCGCCGTCGGTGTGAAGAAGGGCACGGTGATCATCACCGCGACCAGCGAGAACCAGTCCGGCACGGCAAGCGTGCGCGTCCGCTAGCACCCCACTGCCTCCGTCCTCATGCGGTGCCAACGGCGCGGGGCGGGCACCGCCATGCTGTCCGCGGAGGAACATCAAGCCAATTCCGGATCATCTGGGTACAAGCTGACCGGCACGTTACCGGAACGGACACATACATGAAGAACCACAACCACGAACTCGCAGCGGGCACAGTCCCGGTCGGCCTGGCTCTCGGCGTTCTGGCGCTGGTGATTCCCTTCGTGGCGGCCTGGGCAGGTCAGGGTGTTGGTCAGCTTCCTGCCGCCGCCACGACGCCGGAGCCCGCGATGGAGTCGCAGCTCGAGGGCATCCTCCAGGCCGTCCGTCGCCTGCCGCTCGCCGCCGCCCTCGGCGCCATCCTCGCGTTCCGACCGCGCCGACGCGGCACGCCGGCGCGGACCACGGCGGTGGTGCAGACGCAGATCATCCTCGCGATCGTCGGCGCCGTCGTCATGCTGGTCGTGGGCTCCAGCGTCGCGCGGGCCTTCGGCATCGTCGGGGCGGCGAGCCTCGTGCGCTATCGCGCCAAGATCGACGACCCCAAGGACGCCGGCATCATGCTCTCGACGCTGGGCATCGGGCTCGCCTCGGGGGTCGGGCTCTACTTCCTTGCGATCTTTTCCACGCTCTTCATCGCGATCGTGGTCGGCATCCTCGAGTCGGTGGAACCCGAGGGCTACAAGCTGTTCAGCCTGAAGATCACCACCAAGGACGCCTCGGACCTGCGGCCCCAGGTGCAGCAACTCCTCAGGCGCAACCAGATCCGCTATGAACTGCGGAGCGCCGCCGATGACGAGATCGTGTACGAGGCCCGCGTGCCGGCCCAGAAGAAGATCGACGGCGTCACCGACGCGATCCACGGCCTCAACGACGAGAACGAGACCGCGGTGGAGTGGTCGGAGAAGAAGGAGAAGAAGCCGCAATAGCACTCACCCGGGAGACCCATGCAGCTCATCGTGCAGCCGGAGGATGGCGTGGTCGCCGTGGTGGCGGGCATCCGGGCGGCGAAGAAGACGCTCGACATGCCGATCTTCCGCCTCGACCACCTCGAGGTCGACAAGGCGATCCGGTCCGCGGTGAAGCGCGGCGTGATCGTGCGCACGCTGATCGCGCACACCAACAGCGGGGGCGACAAGAGCCTGCGCAAGCTCGAGCAGCGGTTGCTGGCCACGGGCGCCACCGTCTCCCGCACCGCCGACGACCTCGTCCGGTACCACAACAAGTTCATGATCGTGGACAGCCGGACGCTCTATGTCATGGGCTTCAACTACACGCACCTCGACATCGACCGCAGCCGCAGCTTCGGCGTCGTCACGAGGAACCGCCGCCTCGTCCAGGAGGCGATGCGGCTGTTCGAGGCCGACTTCAACCGGCAGCACTACTCCCCGGCGCTGAAGACATTTCTCGTCAGCCCCGGGAACGCGCGCGAGCAGCTCGCCGCCCTGTTGAAGGGCGCGAAGAAGCAGCTCCTCGTCTACGACGTGCGCATCACCGACGACGCCATGATCCGGATCCTCAAGGAGCGCGCCCGGGCCGGCGTCGAGATCCGGATGCTGGGCAAGCTCCAGAAGAAGGACCTCGACGCCCAGGTCGAGAAGTTCCCCGGCAAGCTGCATGCGCGCACGATCATCCAGGATGCGAAGCGCGCCTTCATCGGCAGCCAGAGCCTGCGCAAGCTGGAACTGGACGGGCGGCGAGAGGTCGGGGTGATCCTCACCGATCCGCGTGTCGTCAGGCAGCTGGTCTCGACCTTCGAGTCAGACTGGGCGGAGACCGATGCCGGCCGGAAGGCGGCGGCCGAGAAGGAGAAGGGGAAGAAGAAGTGAGCGGGGCGATGCGCCGTCACCGCGGCGGGCATGTCCCCGGACCCAGGACCAGGACCTGGTCGACCAGCGTCTCGGGTGGCGCCTCGCGCAGCGCGTTGACGTTGCCAGCCCTGGAGAGTTCCTCACCGGGTCGGAGGCGGAAGCTCAGGCCGCAATGCTGCGCCACCCCGACGAACGTCCGTCCCTCGCCCTGACCGACCCATGACGCTCCGGCCTCCAGCAGGTCGCCCAGCGATGAGCCCACTCCCAGGCCTTCCCGCGTCCGAATGGTCGAGTCACTCACGGTCAGTCGCCACACGGAATCGTGGACGACCTCGGCCAGGACCGTCGCGACCCCCGCGCGCACCCGCATCACGCGGCGCTCCTGGCCCTCGGGCCCGGATTCCATGGTGTCGCTCGCCACGGTGCACCGGCTCCCGACGTCCCCGGCGGGGAGCCCGATGCGGAGGTCGCCGACACCGGACGTCGTCAGGTTGCCGCTGGTCGCCAGTCCGCACGGAAGCAGCACGGCCGTGTCGGTCATCGCGCCGCGGTCGCCTCCGGCACAGGAGAGCAGCGCAACTATCCCCAGCGTGCCGAATGACCTTGCCCGCAGGGTCAATGGCAGGATCCTGTCCCGGATGCTTAGCTGTTTCATGTGATGTGTCCGTCCGTTCCCCTGGAACCGAGGGTGGTGCATGAGCAAGCTGCTGCGCGGTCTCGCCGCTGGGTACGGAGCGAAGAAGCTGGGGGGAGGCTGCTTCTCCACGGTCCTCATCTTCTTACTCCTCTGGTGGCTCCTTGGGTACTGCGACGTCATGCGGTGACCGGCGGATCCCGGGCCGGCGGCGCGCTCAACGGGACTTCAGGGCACGGGTGATGGCGCGATCCAGCGCGTTGGCAAACGCCTGCTTCTCGCGGGTGCCGTAGGCGCCGTGGCCCCCGGTGTCGACCCCGCTGCCCCGCAATCCGTCCATGAAGTTCCGCACCGACAGGCGCTCGCCGATGCTCTCGAGGGTGAAGACCTCGCCCCGGGGATCGATCACCGCCACGCCCTTCGGAACCAGCTGCGCCGCGAGCGGGATGTCCTGCGTCACCGCGACGTCGCCCGGCTCGGCGTGCTCCGCGATGTACCGGTCGGCGGCGTCGTTCGAGCCGTCGACGCGGATGGCCGTCAGGTGCGCATACCCCGGGGGCACGAAGAGGCGCTGGTTCGCCACCAGCACGGTCTCGAGCTTCAGGCGATCGGACGCGCGTAAACAGATCTCCTTCACGGCCTGCGGCGCCGCATCGGCATCGATCCAGAGCTTCATGCGAGGGAGTCCGGGGGGGCTTCGCCGCGCCGCGCGCGGGACTCGAATCTGCACCGACCCCTGGTCCGTGCGCTACCGCATCGCGGCGCCTGACGAGCTCAGGGAAGGACGGCGGGCAGCACCCGATCGATGATGATCTCGAGCACGCCCTTCTCGATGGCGCCCTTCGTGTCGTAGGTGAGCTGGCGGGCGTCCACCGTGGTGACGACCACCAGGTCGAGCGCCGGCACACAGTACACGAACTGGCCCCCGAATCCCCAGGCGAAGAAGGCGCTCGTCAGCGGGTGGGGAGACACCCACCACAGGAACCCGTGGTTCATGCTGGCGATGGGCCCGTAGGTGTACGGCACCCCGTTGGCGACGACCGGCGTGGTGGCCTGTTGCACCCAGGATGCCGGGACGATCGACTGGCCGGCGGACCGGCCGCCGTTCAGGTACAGCACGCCGAGCTTGGCCATGTCGCGGGGGCGCATCCGCATGCCTGACGCGGCATACCAGTAGTCGCCATCCTTCGACCACGCCAGCGAGTCGATGCCGAGCGGCTCGAGCAACCTGTCGCGCGCGTAGGCGAGCGTGCTCACGCCGGTCGCCTCGGTCAGGATCACCGAGAGCAGGCTGATCGCCCCGCTGTTGTAGGCGAGGCGATTCCCGGGCGCGAGGGCCATCGGCTTGGCGAGCGCGTATCGCCACAGCTCGGTGAGACCCGACGTCGCGAATCCATCCCATTCCGAGGGCGAATCTTCGGCCCACGCCAGGCCGCTGGTCATCTGCAGCAGGTGGCGGATGGTGATGGCACGATGGGCAGCGTCCAGCGAGGGGACCAGGCCGGGCACGAGGTAGTCGGCGATCGACTGGTCGAGGCTGGCGATGTGCCCTTCCTCGATGGCGATGCCGATGAGCGACGACATGAAGCTGGTCGTGACGGCGCGGACCTCGGCGATGGTGGTGTCGTCGTCCTGGGCGAAGTACTCCTCGCCGACGAGGTAGCCATTGCGCAGCACGAGCATGCTCTTGAGGTATGGTTGCGAGCGCGCGACGGCAAAGGCGATGCCCAGCTTCGCGGGATCGAATCCCTGTGCCTCGGGGGTCGCCTGCGGCCACTCGGTGGACAGGTCGGCATTCACCGGGAGGCCCGGCGGGGCGTCGGTCGCGGAGCGACAGCCGGCGACGAAGGTTGTGCCGGCGAAGGCGCACAGGACGGCGTGTCGGGTTCTCATCGCAGGCTTGGGTCGGAAGGCGTCGCCAGGCCGGAACTGGTCGTGCGGGTACCGGGCGCGTGTCCGGGCCAACGTAGGAACCGCGCGGGGGCCGCGCAATGATGCGTCCCGGGCGCGCCTAACGCCTGATGACGACAGGCCGCGGGTGGGGGGTGAGCGGACGGGTGCGCGTGCCGGTGGCAGCGGACGGGGCGGGCGGCGGCAGCCGGGCCGGGCAGGAGCGAACGGCTGGCGCCGAACGCCGGGCCTCGTAGATTGCGGTCGCGCCGGCCCTTCGGCGGCTCCTGCAGCCCTGCGTGCTCCCCACGCTCCCGCGGAGTCCCGTCATGAACCCGGCGGGTCGGTGGTGTCACCCGCGCACTCGTCGATGACGGCTCCCTCCCGCATCCTCCGGGCGATGGAACACTGGCTGGTGCGTCGCCCGGCCCGCGCCGTGTGGGCCTGCGGGCTGTTCGGCCTCGCGCTCTCCGCCACGGTCACCGTCACCGCCGGCTTCCCGCCGCCGCGGGTCCACGACGAGTTCAGCTACCTGCTCGCCGGTGACACCTTCGCCGCCGGGCGCCTCTCGTACCCGACGCACCCGATGTGGCGGCACTTCGAGACCTTCCACGTCCTGCAGGCCCCGGCGTACGCCTCGAAGTACCCGCCGGCGCAGGGCCTGGCGCTCGCGTTAGGCACGCGCCTGGCGGGACGCCCGGTGGTCGGCGTCTGGATCAGCGGTGCGCTGCTGGTCGCGGCGCTCACCTGGACGTTGTTCGCCTGGGTGCACCCGCGGTGGGCGCTGTGGGGCGGGATCGCCGCGGCACTGTGGCTCGCCGGTCGCCACGCCGGGTTCGGCTACTGGGCCACCTCGCTCTGGGGCGGCAGTGTCGCCGCGTTCGGCGGCGCGCTGGTGCTCGGGGGCCTCGGTCGCCTCGGAGGGCGCAGCACGGTGCTGGCGTCGGTCGCGGTCGGTACCGGACTGGCCGTGCTCGCCAACAGCCGTCCCTTCGAGGGACTCGCCTTCGCGCTGGTGCCGATGGCTGCCACCGCAGCGCTCGTCGCTTCGCGGTTGCGGGCGGGCGACCGGCGATCGGCGGCCGGCGTCGTGGCGCCGATGACCCTGGTGCTTGGCGTGGCCGCGCTCCTGACCGCTTCCTACAACGTGCGGGTCACCGGCGATGCGATGAAACCGCCGTACCTGGTGTACGAAGGCGCCTATGCCTCCGGACCCGTCTTCCTTGGCCAGTCGCGACCACCGCGTCCCGCGTATCGCGTTCCGGAGATGGAGCGCTTCTACACGACGGGCAATGGATGGACGGCGCCGCCGGACCAGTGGCGTGAGCACGCACGGCGAGTCGCGACCAGCGCGCGACCGGTCGTGGCGTACTTCGCTCCGTGGTTCGCCTTGCCGCTCTTCCTGGTACTCCCCTGGTCCCTGCGACGACGGGAGGCGATCGTCCCGCTGGGGAGCGCCGTGGCGGTCGGGGCGGCGCTGCTCCCCACCCTGTTCCCGTGGCAGCCGCACTACGCCGCCCCGGCCGTCGCCGCGTTATGCATCCTGCTGGTCCAGGCCGCGCGCTACCTGGCGCAGGTGCGCCGGGGGGCGGTGCGCGTCGGCCGCGGCCTCGTCCGGATCGTCTTCCTCTGCATCGCCGGCTCCGCTGCGACCCAGGTGGGCATCGAGGCACTGCGACGCCACCAGGAAGACGGGTGGGCGTGGGAGCGCCGCAAGGTCGAGCAGTCGCTCGCGCGCAGCGGCCGCCACCTGGTCCTCGTGGCGTACGGCGCCAGCCACCTGCCGGACCATGAGTGGGTCTACAATCGCGGCGACATCGACGCCGCCCCGGTCGTCTGGGCGCGATCCCTTGGCGACAGCGCCGATACGGCCCTGCGGCGGTACTTCAGGGGCCGGACCGCGTGGCGACTGGCCGTTCCGTCCGATACAGGACCATTCCACCTGGTCGCCGACACCGTCCCTGAACGTTAGGCACCCCACCCCATGAGCACTGCCCTGGCCGCGAGCGCCCCGATCCGCGCGACTGCCACCGACACGCTGTCGATCGTCATCCCCGCGTACAACGAAGAGGGCGCGATCGCGTCCATCATCGAACGCACCCTGGCCGCGCGGGAGCGGATCCGGGTCGAGGCCGGCATCGACGACATCGAGCTGATCGTCGTCAGCGACGGCTCCACCGACCGCACGGCGGCCATCGCGGCCCGGTACGATGACGTGCAGCTGGTGAGCTACGAGCGCAACCGGGGATACGGGGCCGCCATCAAGGCCGGCTTCGCGCGCGCGTCCGGGTCGCTGCTCGCCTTCCTCGACGCGGACGGCACCTGCGACCCGCTGTTCTTCATCACCCTCTGCCGGCACCTCCACTCGTCAGGCGCGGACGTGGTCATCGGCTCCCGCCTCGGCCGGGACTCCGAGATGCCGGCCGTGCGGCGACTCGGCAACCGGCTGTTCGCGTGGCTGCTGAACGCCTGGGGGGGCCGCAACGTCACCGACAGCGCCAGCGGCATGCGCGTGATCCGGCGTGAGGCGCTGGCGCGGCTCTATCCGCTCCCCGACGGCATGCACTTCACGCCGGCAATGAGCACCCTCGCGCTCTTCGACTCGCGCCTCAGCATCGCCGAGGTCCCGATGCCGTACCGCGAGCGCATCGGCCAGTCCAAGCTCCGCGTCCTCGGCGACGGCGCCCGGTTCCTGCGCATCATCGTCGACACGGCGCTGATGTACCGGCCCCTGCGACTCCTCGGCGCCGCCGGGGCCTTGCTCCTCCTGCTGGGGTTCGGCTATGGACTGCAGCCCCTGGTGCATTACGCCACCAACCGGCGGGTCGAGGAGTGGATGATCTACCGCCTCGTCGCGGTGGTCGTCGCGGGCACCAGCGGGGTCGCGCTGGTCACGATCGGGCTGCTGGCCCAGCAGACCGTCCTGCTGATTCATGAGGACTTCGCGCCGCTCCGGGGCGCCAACCGGGTGGTCGGATTCCTCAGCGCCCGGTGGCTCGCCGTCGCCGGCGCGACGCTGGCGATCGCGGGGGCGCTGCTCAACTGGCGGTCGGTCCTCCAGTACCTGTCGACCGGGACGGTCACGGCGCACTGGATCTACGTGCTGGCGGGCGGTTTCCTGGTGACCCTCGGCATCGAGCTGCTGGCGTTCGCCGTCCTCGGCCGCGCGCTTGCTGCCCTGCGCCAGAGGCGCATGTACTCGGTCTCCCACGGCGTCGTCGAACGGTGACCGGCCCATCCCGGATCGCCGGCCCGGACACGGGCGGGTTCGATGCTTTCGCCGATCGCTATAGCGAGGCGCTGCAGCAGGGGCTGTCGGTCAGCGGTGAGTCCGGCGGGTACTTCGCGCGTGGGCGCGTGGAGTGGCTGGCCTCGGGGCTCGTGGACCTCGGGGTGCAGCCACACCGCGTGCTCGACTACGGCTGCGGGACCGGGACCGCCGCCCCGTTCCTTCGGGACATCCTGGGCGCCGGGTCGGTCGTCGGCGTCGACGTCTCCGAACGCTCGATCGATCACGCCCGCCGACGCGAGGGATGGGCGGACTTCAGGCTGCGGGACGAGCTGCCGGCCGGCGGCAGCTTCGACGTCGTCTACTGCAACGGCGTCTTCCACCACATCGACCCGACGCACCGGCCGGACTCCCTGCGCTACATCCACGACTCCCTGCGGCCCGGCGGGGTGTTCGCGCTCTGGGAGAACAACCCGTGGAACCCGGGGACCCGCCTCGTGATGCGGAGGATTCCCTTCGACCGGGACGCGATCACGATCGCCGCGCCCGGCGCCCGCCGCCTGCTCGCCGCGGCGGGGTTCGAGGTGCTGTCGGTGGACTTCCTGTTCATCTTCCCGCGCGTGCTGGCGGCGCTGCGACCGCTCGAGCGCCGTCTGGCCCGACTGCCGTTCGGGGCGCAGTACCAGGTCCTCGCGCGGCGGCGGGCTGCATAACGGGAAAGGTCGCGGCTGGGGACGACATTCCATCACTGCAGGCATCGGGCATCAGGCATCAGGCATCGCACGAACAGGCATCAGGCATCGCACGAACAGGCATCAGGCATCAGGCATCAGGCATCAGGCATCACACATTGTGATGCAGCGCACAGTCTCGTCGATTGCTCGTGACGATTCGTTCAGTCAATGGCTGAGGTCGGCCCTCTGATGGCTCCTGCGAAGTCGAGGCTGGCTCAACGCGGCGCATCATTTTAGGTTGTCGTCGCCGCGCGCGTCGCGCGGCCATGTCGTCGCTGAAGGCTGTAGATGTAGATGCGGGCACTCAAGCGAGAGCCGATCATTACGCGTGACCTCATGCTCAGTGAGGTCCCTCCGTCGCCTCGCCGAGTCGAGCGACGAGCGATCCCGGCGCTGCCGTTCCGGACCGCGCTCTCGCAGTTCTCCCTGCGGCCGCATGGCGACCAGTTGCTGTCGCCCTCAGCGCGATTCTGGATCTTCTGCGCCCGCGCGCTGATCCTGATCATGGCGACCGCCGAAGCCACCTCGTGGGGCTACGTGGGGTCGCTCTTCGGAACGGGGATCACGTCGGTCATGACCGGCGTCGCGGCCGCGATGAGCCTCTTCCTCGTCATCTGGCTGGTGGACGCGACGTTCGTCACCATGGACACGTCGCGCGCCTACTATCAGCGCGCGCTGACGTCCAGCACGTCGTCCGACGGCGCGATGGAGCAGCGGAAGTTCTTCGCCGGCCTCGCGATCCGTGCGCTCATCGTGATGGTCTCACTCTGGATCACCGCGCCGTTCCTTGCGCAGCTGGTGTTCCGGCGGGACGTGAACGAGTCGATCACGGCGCGCAACGATGCCGCCGTCTCCGGGGCACGGGCGACGCTCGCCTCGGGCTTCGACCGCCAGTTGCAGCCGCTGGACAGTGCGCTGAACGCGACCCAGGCGACGGGGATCCTGGAAGTCGCGGGGCGCGGGCCCTCCGGCAAGTACGGCCGGGGTGCGGCGGTCATCGCCATCGAAAATCGTGTCGCCGACCTGCAGCGGCGCATCGCGACGATCACCCGGGAGCGGGACAGCGTCCTCTTTGCCTTCGACAAGGCATCCAGCGGTGAACTGGCTTCCCGGTTCGGCGTGCCGGTCGTCGAGGACGGACTCCGCTCCCGCAGCGAGGTCCTGTCGGTCATGCTCGAGGACCCCGATTATTCCGGCGCCCAGACCGCGCTGGCCGTCTTCCTGAGCTTCCTGTTCCTCGGCCTGGTGATCCTGAAGCTGTTCCAGCCGCGCAGCGTCGCCATCTACTACAGCGAGCACCTGCAGAGCCTCTACACCGACTACACGCAGGGCAAGTTCGACGACCACCTGGACCTGCACGACCGGGCCGGGTCCGGGTCGCAGATGACGCCGCAGCGGTTCGAGGAGTGGTGCCTGGAGTCGTACCGCCTCGTCCGCGAGGAAGACGAGCGTCGGCGGCGCACCGAGCAGGTCATCCAGACGCATGAACGGAAGATGCGCACGTGGATGGACGACCTGCGCGTCCAGGAGAACCTGCTGGACGAGCGGCGTCGCCGGTTCGAGACGATCTCGCTCGAGGTCGTCGACATCGAGTCGAGGGTGCAGGCGCTGACCATCCAGGCCGACACCGAGCGCCGCGAACTCGACCGGTCGAACCGCACGCTCGAGGCGATCTCACAGCACATCGCCAGCGGACCAGTCGACGTGCGTGGCGTGGAGCGTGGTTTTGCGGCCCAGGCCAAGCTGCAGTCGACCATCGACGAGCTGGAAGAGGCGCTGCGCCGGCGCGATGCCCAGATCGGCGACCTGGAGCTGCGCATCCCCATCCGGCGCGACGAGGCCGTACACCTTCGTGAGGACATCGCCGACCTGGATCGCGCGGTGCGCGAACTGTACGCGCGGATGGCCAAGGAACGGAACCACTACCACGACTGGCTGGCGAACCAGCCAACGCTGCGGCAGAAGCCGGTCGCCTGACGAACGTCCGGGACGGCTCACCTGCCGCCGGGAACGGCTGGGCGACTGCGCGAGTCGTAGAATGGGGGGATCACCCGTAGGTTTCGGGACCCTCACCGTTTCGCTGGAGCAGCCCCATGTCCCGAGCACTGATCGCGGCGGTCGCGTTGCTGTTCGCCCACGAGTCGCCGGCGCAGTCGACCGTCGTCTTTTCGGGCGTGTCCGTCATCCCGATGGATCGCGAGGAAGTGCTGGCGAACCAGACCGTGATCGTCGAGAACGGGCGCATCACGCACGTCGGGGCCGCGCGCCAGGCGCCGGCGGGCGCGCTGTCCGTCGACGGGCGCGGCAAGTTTCTGGTTCCGGCGATCGCCGAATTCCACGCCCACGTCCCCAGCGGCAGCCAGGCGGTGCACGCGCACCGCACCCTCACGCTGTACGCCATGGCCGGGGTCGCGACCGCACGCGGCATGCTCGGGGCACCACTGCACCTCGCGCTTCGCGACAGCATCGCGAGGGGACAGCTCCTCGGCCCGCGCCTGCTCACCTCCGGTCCCTCCTTCAATAACAATACGGCGACATCGCCGGGCGCGGTGATGGCGATGGTGCGCGAGCAGAAGGCCGCCGGCTACGACCTGCTGAAGATCCATCCCGGGGTCCCGCGCATCGCCTTCGATTCGCTGGCGGCGACAGCGAACCGGCTCCGGATTCCCTTCGCCGGCCACGTACCGCTCGAGATCGGGCTCGACGTGGCGCTCACGTCGAGGTACTCGACGATCGATCACCTCGACGGGCTCGTCGAGGCGATGTATGCCGGGCCGCAGCCGCTCACGCCGCAGGTCAACGGCTTCTTCGGGCTGGGTATCGTCAGGCAGCTCGACCAGTCACGGTTCGACGCCGTGGTGCGTCGCGTGAGGGCGTCGGGGGTGGCCATGGTACCGACGCAGATCCTGATGGACAACTACGCCAGCGACGCCACGGGTGATGCGCTCACCGCGCTGCCGGAGTTCCGCTACTGGGTGCCGCAGCAGGTGGCCGCGTGGCGCACCAACAAGAATGGCCTGGTCTCGCAGCCGCCGGCGCCGGCGGACCAGCGCGCGGAGTTCATCGCGCTCCGCCGCCGCTTCGTGAAGGCACTGCACGAAGCGGGCGTGCCGTTCCTCCTTGGCTCCGACGCGCCGCAACTCTGGAACGTGCCGGGCTTTTCGGCGCACCGCGAACTGGGCGCCCTCGTCGCAGCCGGCCTCACCCCGTACCAGGCGCTGCGGACCGGGACGGTCAACGTGGCCCGCTTCATGGGTGAGGAGGGCCGGTCCGGCATCGTCCGCACCGGCGCACGCGCCGACCTGATCCTCCTGGACGCGAACCCGCTGCAGGACATCGCCAACACGCTGACGATCCAGGGCGTGATGCTGAATGGGCGCTGGATCGGACCGGCGGAGCGGGAGCGTCTGCTGAACGCGTTGGCGAATCCCTGACGCCCGGGTGCGCGGCTCAGGTGACGCCGCGGTGACGGCGAGTCACCACAGTGCACGTTGCACGGGCACCGTGGGTACCGCAGTGGATGCCGGACCCTCACCAGGTTCACCGCTCAACCGGCATTCATTGCGGGGCCCTCACACCCTGCACCACAGGGGTCACAGAGGACACAGGGAACGGCAACGAGCAGTCATGGAACCAGGTAGCCTGACGCAAAGCGCTGCCGCTTCCTGGTAGCGCGTCCCTGACACCCGTGGAATCGAGCTGTTCGTGCAACGAACGTTGCCTTGATCGTCCCTCAGGCTACCGCACGCGCTTGTACAGTGGGTGGAATCGCGGCGCCAGCTGGTCGACGATCAGCGCCAGGGGTGCGCCAATCAGCATGCCTCGCACGAAGACGCTCGCGGTGCTTCGACCGGAGCAATCCGTTCCGCAGGACCCGAAGATGCCACCGACATGATGACCGAGCACGGCGCCGATCCCACCCCCGACCGCTCCGGCGGAAACCGCCAACCATGGCGATGGTGCGCGAACCGCCAGGCGGTCGATGTCATGGAAGTCCAGGGACAGCTGCGTTCCGTACGCGCGCAGCAACAAGGTGTCGCCACTCCAGCCGGTGAACGCCCCATCGATGCGCTCGCGGTGATACCACACCCGGACCGTCGCCCCCGGGTTGAGGCGGAGGAAAGCCACAGACGCAGGTGATGCGTTCGCCCCCGGTGTCGTGACCAGGCTGCCGCGATGACCCGAGAGGAACCGGAACGCGCTGCACTGCTCGTCAGCCCGTTGTTCGCACCGGGCCTCGACGTACGTCTCGATCACGTCGCCCGTCGTCCGCGTTATGCGGACCCGGTACACTCCCTCGGGCACCTCGAAACTCGGCACGGTCGACGCGACCCGGTGCCAGACACGGTCCGCGACCGCCACCGCGCTCACCAGGCTGTCTTTCGCCGCTCCCCCGAGTCCGAGTCGCACCAACCGCCCACCACTGGGTGGAGCCTGCCCGATCCCGATGACTCCGGCATCGAATGCCCGGCGCGGATAGGGATCGGGACGCCACGTCGGGGTCCCGAGATCGGCGAGCATGCGCTGCGTGGCCGCTTGCTCCATGTGCCATGATCCGTTGCACTGCCCGGCGTTCACCAGTGAGTCTATCCGATCGGCGAATACCAGGTAGCGCGACCCGGCGAAGTAGGCGCCTGGGCATCCGCGCCCAGTCTGCAACGTGACCGTGTCGCGCATCGCCCCGCGCCACGACGCTTCGACCACCCATCTCGACCGCTCGACCACCGCACCGGAGTCGACCGGTTCGACGGTGAGGGCAGTCCCGACGAAGACGACGTTGCGGGCTACCCATGGGGTGACCGATGGCACCGCGCCCGCGGACACTTTGACCACACACACGCACGCCCGCGCGATGGCAGGCGTCGCCAACGCCAGGACTGCGGAGGTTGCGACCGTCAGGCGGCGGCTCATGTCCCGAAGTATGCCAGCGAGGAACGTCAGGGCAAGGCCACACAGTCTGTCGGCTGCCCCTCACCGGCCTGCGCTACGTCGCCAGAATCCGGCGGTCACGCGCCAAACCCTACCTGCCGCCGCTCTCCAGCAGGCCAGCGAGCGTCCGTTCGAATCGCTCCCCAAGCACCGGCGCGAGGGAACGACTGAACGTGGCCGTCAGGTGATTGTCATCGGTAAAGGCAATGGCACGTTAACCGTCATATCACAGCATGCCGCCGGGCAGATCCGGTCGTTCATATCGATGACGCCGCCATTTTCCACTACATCGAGACGTGGTGCAATCCGCGACGGCGGCACTCCACGATTTGGTACATCAATCCCGCTGCCTACGAAGTTCAACTCCAGAAGGCCGCGACGGTGCTGCTAACCACGTGTCCACCACATCGGGTCAGGCTCAGGTACGTCGGTGCAGTTCCCCGTGCTCTCTGTGATCCCTGTGGTGAACGCTTTGCTTTTCAAGTGCCAATGTGAGACTGCTCAACCACAGGGGTTACAGAGGAAAATCGTCCCGACAAACGGCTTCGCCTGGTCCGAACGGGTACGTCGGTGCAGTTCCCCGTGCTCTCTGTGATCCCTGTGGTGAAGGCTCTTCTTTTCAGGAGCAGGTCCCCGGCGTACCCGCACCCTCTGCGATCCTCGTGGTGAACAGGGTATCCTGCTCGGATCGCCGCCGTGGTCCAGCTTCTCCATCATGGGACACGGGAAAGACCCGGCTTGCAGTCTCCGTTCTCACGTCGTGGAGATCAGGCCACAAAGGCGACCATCTGCTGCACCATCTTCTCGGCTGTGGTCGCGTAGTCCGACTCGTACTTCCTCATCAGCTCGGCCCGCGAAGCGTCGGCGTGCTTTGCCTGGCGGTCCGAGAGCACGGACAGCGTCGCGAATGGTGGAATCAGAATCCCCACCGCGTTGCAGAAGTTGCAGATGTTGCCGATGATGTGTTGCGCACCGTCGGAGTCACCGGTGATGACGATTCCGCCGACTTTTCCCTCGAGTCCTGATGGCTTGCCGGCCATCAACTGGTCGTGCAGTTCGTCGAGGCGTTCGATGACGCGCTGGATGAGCGAGGAGTGGTTGCCCCACCAGATCGGGGTGGCAAAGATGACGATCTCGGACGCCAGGACCCTGCCGAGGATCTCCGGCCATTGGTCAGCCGGACCCATGTTGGAGTACGTCCCCGGAGGGACGTCGAAGTTCGCGAGTCGGATGACCTCGCAGTGGACGCCGGCCGCTTCCATGCGCTCCGTCAGGAATTCACACAGGGTCGCGGTATTGGAAAGCCCGCTCTTCTTCAATGTGGCGAGCAGGATGGTTGCTTTCATTATGGATTGCCCTCCCGACTGGGTGACGGTCGCCCAGAAGGTCTTACACCGTCCCTTCGACGCCGGCCACCATGGTGCGCCGTAGCGGAGTCGGGCATTCCTGGCGAGCTTCGTCGGAGACACCTCCATGACCCCGACCACCGCACGATCGAAAGGTCACCACCCGTGCCGCCTGCGAATCCCGGTCCCGTGACCCTGAGACTGTTCGTATTCCTGTCACTGGCCATCGGTGCCGCAGACGCCCAGTCACCCGGCGTGCTTCCAGTGGACGAGGCCACTCGGGACTCGGGACTTGTCGCCTTCCGCCGCGACATCCTGGCCGCCTTGGCGCGCGACGACACCGCGGCGGTGCTCGCCAGCTTCTCCCCGCGGGTCACGCTCGACCTCGGTGGCGGTGAAGGGATCGCCGTGCTTCGCGAACGCCTCCGGGAGCGTGACGTGTGGCGTGAACTCGTCGAGGTGCTGTCCAACGGCGGACGATTCGAGGTGGACTCGACCTTCTACGCTCCGTGGTGGTTCCATGTCGACCTCGACGATCCCTTCGATCAGTGGGTGGTCATCGGGGAGGGCGTGCGGATGAGGGAGGCGCCACGGGGGAGCGCGGCTGTCGTCGCCACGCTGCCGCGCATGGTCGTGTCTGACGACTCGGCGGTGACTGCTGACCCCGACTGGGTCCCGATCCGGCTGCCCGATGGCCGGCGCGGCTTCGTTGCCGCGCGCTTCGTGCGACGGACGGTCGGCTATCGGGTCGGCATCCGTCGCGAGGGTGGCCGGTGGCGCATCGTTGCGTTTCTTGCCGGTGACTGAGGCGACGGCTCGCCCCGCCCGCCATTGGGGGCGCCAGGTTACCCTGCAGGCATCGAATCACGTTCACCCCGCGCACGGAGCACTCCCATGGACGAAGACAAGTTCAACCTGGACGTCCGCAAGTTCCTCAAGCACTTCGGCGTGACCGCACAGCGCGAGATCGAGAAGGCCGTCGCGGCGGGGATCGCGACCGGACGACTCAAGGGAACCGAAACGATCAAGGCACGCGCGGTGCTCGAGATCGAGGGGTTCGGCAGGCTCGAAGCCATCGAGGACGACATTCACCTGGCCTAGTGCTTGCCCATTGGCCGCGGGCACGGAGGTTCCTCTCTGTGCTCCGTGACCCCTGCGGTCATTGTTGCCGCCAATCTGCTGGTGCAGGGCGCGACTGCCGGAGGACTTCATACACGGCGATCGCCACGGTGGTGGAGAGGTTCAGCGATCGCACGCGCGGTGAAAGGACCGGCATCGCGATGAACCGATCGTGATAGCGCTTGTGGAGGTCGTCCGGCAGGCCGCCCGCCTCGCGCCCGAAGATCAGCACGACGTCGCGGGCCGCGCCGAGCGGCGCGTCCCAGTACAGCCGTGTCGCCTTCGTGGAGAAGAACCAGGGCTCGCCGAGTGACGGCAGGGCGCTCTCGAAAGCGCGCCAGTCAGGCCAGATGCGCTTGTCCACGTGCTCCCAGTAGTCGAGGCCCGCGCGCTTCACCTCGCGTTCGTCGAGCGAGAATCCGAGTGGCTTGACGAGGTGCAGTGTGGCGCCGGTGGCGAGGCAGGTGCGACCGGCGTTCCCGGTATTCCAGTGGATTTCGGGCTGCACGAGCACGACGTGGATGGCCATTCCCTGCCCTCGACTGGCGTGGGACGTGACCACTGGGGTCACGCGATTCCCGACAACTTCGCGTGCGCTACTGGTGAGCACATCGACACGAAGCCTTCTCCGGCGACGTTCGCGTGTCCCCTGTAGCGCTTTCCCTGATCCGGGCGACGGATCTGCCGGACATGCGGCGGCGATCTCTCCTGACTTTCGTGGGTGCGCGCCCGCTGCTTCTTCAGATCACGACATGCCCATGTAGTTATGTCGATTCTGCACGAGGGACTGCAATGACACGCATCGTGATTCTGGGAGCCGGCACGGCGGGCACGATCATGGCCAACCGCCTCCGCCGCCTGTACGCCGCCGATATCCGGGCCCGACGCACGACGATCACCGTCGTCGATCAGGAGACCCGGCACCTCTACCAGCCCGGGCTGCTCTTCCTGCCGTTCGGAGGGTACGAGCCCGATGACCTCGTTCGGCCGCTGCGAAAGCAGTTGCACCGCGCGGTCACGCTGGTACGCGAGACGATCGACCGGGTCGAGTCCTCGGCCAACCGGGTGGTCCTCGCCTCGGGGAACACGATCGACTATGACCTGCTGGTCGTCGCCACCGGCACCCGCATCGCGCCCGAGGAAACGGAAGGGATGACGGGCCCTGGCTGGCGCGAGAAGGTCTTCGATTTCTACTCCCTGGAGGGGGCGGTTGCGCTGCGCGACGCATTGAAGCGGTTCGACGGCGGTCACCTGGTCGTGAACATCGTCGACATGCCCATCAAGTGCCCCGTCGCGCCACTCGAGTTTGCGTTCCTGGCGGATGACTACTTCACGAAACGCGGCATCCGCGACCGGGTCCGGATCACCTATGTCACGCCACTCGACGGTGCGTTCACCAAGCCGACCTGCACCCGCGAACTCACCCATCTCCTGGCCGACAAGGGCATCGAGCTGGTCACGGAGTTCAGCGCGGGCCGCGTGGACGGCGGCAAGGGCATCCTCGCAGCCTGGGACGATCGCGAGATCCCCTTCGACCTGCTCGTCACGGTCCCGCTGCACGCTGGCGCCGGGTTCGTCGCGCGCAGCCCGGGTCTTGGTGACGACCTCGGCTTCGTCCTCACGGATCCTCACTCCCTCCAGGCCAAGGTGGCGCCCAACGTCTTCGCGATCGGCGACGCCACCAATGTCCCGGCCTCGAAAGCGGGCTCGGTCGCGCACTTCGAGGCCGAAGTCCTCACCGCGAACATCCGGCGGTACCTCGCCGGGCAACCTCTCACTCCTGACTTCGATGGCCACGCCAACTGCTTCATCGAGACCGGACACCACAAGGCCCTCCTCATCGACTTCAACTACGATGTCGAACCCGTCCCCGGACACTTCCCGTTCGCCGGCTTCGGGCCCATGCGGTTGCTCCGGGAATCTCGTCTCAATCACCTCGGCAAGCTCGCGTTCCGATGGGTCTACTGGAACGTCCTGCTGCCGGGCCGCGACATCCCCGCCGTCGGCCCGCGCATGTCGCTGCGGGGGAAACAGTTCCCGCGCCCGCTGACCGCCGCCGTTCCGGAGGGGCTCGTTCCCCGCTGATCATCGGGACGCGCCCGCACGCGCCCACAGGAGAGACCCATGTCAACCACCGTCATCGCGAATCGTGAACTCGAACTGGACGCCGAAGGGTTCCTGCAGAAACCGGAGCAGTGGTCCGAGGAGATCGGCGTCGAGCTGGCCCGTCAGGTGGGGATCGACCCCCTCACCGACCGGCACTGGCAGGTCGTGCGCTACATGCGGGACAAGTACCTGCAGACCGGACAGGCCCCGAGCATCCGCTCGTTAGGTAAGGACTCAGGAGTGTCGACGAAGGAGCTCTACCAGCTTTTCCCGAAGGGCCCCGCGAAGCTCGCCGCCCGCATCGGCGGCATCCCCAAACCGCACGGCTGCATCTGAACCGGGAGGCGACGATGTCCGAAACGATCGAGAAGGTCTCCATCATCATCTCGAAGGGCTCCTTCGAGGGCATCTACCCCGGGTTGATCATGGCCAATGGCGCCCGCATGGAGGGGATCGAGGTCAACGTCTTCTTCACCTTCTTCGGCATGGACGCCATCAACGTGAAGCACTACGAGCACCTGAAGGTGGCCACGGTTGGTAACCCGGGGCTGCACATTCCGACGATGCTCGGCGGACTCCCCGGGATGTCGGCGTTCGTCACGCACCAGATGGAGAAGAAGATGGCGGAGCTGGACATCCCTCCCGTTCCGGAGTTCATCACGCTCATCGCCGATTCGGGCGCGAAGCTCTACGCCTGCAAGGCATCGGTGGACATGTTCGGCCTGACGCGTGAGGACTTCGTCGAACAGCTGGAAGGGATCATCACCGTTGGCGACTTCTACGGGCTGGCGGCGGGTGGCCAGATCATCTTCACCTGATGCACGCCGACGACCCCGCGTGCGCAGGCTCGACTCCAGGCGTCGTGAGGCGCTGGCGATGTCGCGCCTGACGATGACCCCGGAGGTGCTCGCCCTGATCGCCGAGCGATTCAGGGCACTCGGCGAGCCGGCGCGGCTGCGGTTGCTGGACGCGCTCCGGGCCGGGGACAAGACGGCGACAGAGCTGATCTTCGAGACCGACATCGGCCAGGCGAACGTCTCGAAGCACATGCAGATCCTGTACCGGGCCGGCCTCGTCGTCCGGCGCCGGGAAGGCCCATTCGTGCGCTACGCGATCGCCGACCGCCGGGTCTACACCCTGTGCGACATCATATGTGACGGCCTGCGGGCCAGGTCGAGTGTCCTTCAGGCGATCCTCGGCTGACCCGCTCAGTCCCGAGTCCGGCTGCCCTCGCCCGGAATCAGGTAGAACGCCTCCTGCCGCGGCAGGAAGAACCGGTACCCCTCGGGCGTCAGGTACGCACAGTCCTCCATCATCACGAAGACCTTTTTCCCGCCCCATTCCGGCACTGGTGTCGCCGTATTGAGCTCGATCGACATGTACGATCCTGGCCGCAGTGTCGGGGCCTGAGTCGCCGCCGTGGCGCGCTGGGCGCTGCGGAAGTCGATCGACGCCCCCAGCGCATGGCCATGGGTCCCGAGCGGGTGCGAGTAGATCATGGCCTCGATGCCGCGCTCCTTCATCTCGGCCATCGTGGCACTGAAGACTGCGCCACCCGTCAGTCCCGGCCGCGCGTGGCGGAGCATCAGTGCGTCCTGGAGCGTGTTGGTGTTGCGGAGCGCGGCCTGCAGCCCAGCCGGCGCCGTCGTTTCACCGGGCTTGAGCACGTACGCCATCTTCTGCCAGTCCGTGTCGAACCCCATGTACGTGATGCCGAAGTCGATGTGCACCAGGTCCCCCGGCTGGATCACCACGCTCTCGCGGGCGACGGCGAGGAACCCGCGCGACGTGGCGTTCTCCTCGCTGGCGCGCTGCACGCGCAGGTCGGGCTGGAACCACGTGCGCACACCCGCGGCCCAGAGCATGTCGTAGAGCGCGCGACGCACGTCGCCAACCGTCGTTCGTCCGGGGACCACCACCTGGGGTGAGAGCGCCCGCCTGACGATTTCTTCCGTGACCGCCACCGCGGCGCGGTAATGCTCCCGTTCTTCCGGAAGGCGGGTATCGAGGTACTCGATCACCAGCGGCGCGGCGGGGATGAACCTCGCGACGGCTTCGGGACCCATCGCCTCGGAGATGAACCGGTGCGAGTCCTCGCCGAGTGATCGCGTCTGGCCCCGCGATCCGCCGGCGCCAAGAGCGATCGTCCCCGGCTTCCACCGGTCGTAGAGCGCCTTGAGGGTGGCGGCCGCCGGAAGCGGTTCACCCGACGGGGCCTCGAAGAAGCGCGCGAGGTTCTCCTCGATGTAGCCGGTGATGGCGTACTTCTTCAGCCCTTCGCCACCACCATCCACAAACACGAAGATGTCGCGATTGCCCGTGTACGGCCGCGGCGGTGCGACGTGCTGGGTGAGCGGGTCGTCGTGGAACTCCTCGTTGACCACGATCCACATGCCGACGCCGTGGCGTCGCATCATCGGCAGCAGCAGTTCGTGGCGCCTGACCAGCCAGCCTTCACGGACGGCGATCTGTTCGGACAGCGGGAGCAGCCTTGCCGCCGATTCAATGACAGGTCGTTTCGCCACAACGGCAGGCGCCTGGGCGCCTGACGAGTACTGGGCTCCGAGAATGGCCACGGCCATCAGCAGCCGGCGCCGCCAGGGTGCATCGCTTGCAGGCAGTCTCATGCTATGGTCGCTCCGACAGGTCCTGGGTCCGCATCGCAGGGCATTCCATCGCCCGGAATCGCTCGTCACGCCTCTCCGTGGCCGTCCCTAACCTAGCGCCGGTAACTCCCATAGGAACGGCGCAGGTCCGGCCTTCGGACCGATGCCGGCGCCGATCACGGTGCATGTCCAGAATGAGTCGGCGCGGACCAACTGCCTCAACCACAGGGGTCACAGGGGTCACAGAGTCCCTGGAAAACAGCCCCTCGGTCCCATCGTCCGTTGATCGAGTGCTCTTCACCTGACACACGGACACGCATTTGCCCTCCTCCGTGTCCCCTGTGACCCCTGTGGTGATAAGCTTTTCTATGGGAACGCCACTCGTCAGGTGCCGCCAAGCCCGCAGTTCGCCGTGCAGGCCCGGTCACCGGTAGCCACGAAAGCCAGACTGGCTCAACCCCCTCGGTGCACCCGTTCAACTGGCTGCTCGGCCGTCCGCGGCAGGCGCAGGACTCGATACACGGGATAACAGGCCGCCAGGATCGCGATCGCGATGACACTGTTTCGCTGGTCCTGTACGATCGCGCCAACAAGGAACGCCACCCCGCCGAGCCAGGAGATGGCCGTGGTCACCGGGTAGCCGATCGCGCGATACGGGCGCGGACGGTCGGGTTCACGCCGGCGGAGCACGAACAGCGCCGAGAACGACATCACGTACTGCAGCACGAAGAAGAACGCCGCGATCGCGATCACCTGGCTGAACGTGCCGGTCACGATGAACCCGACCGCGAGGAGGCTGCTGGCGGCGAGCGTCCCGGTCGGAGTTCCTCCCGCATTCACCACCGCTGCACGTCGTGGAAAGAGCCCGTCGCCCGCCATCGCGTACGGCACGCGTGACGCCATCATGATGATCGGTGCCACCGCACTCAGGCCGGTGACAATGACGATGATCCGGAGGATCGTCCCGCCGGTCTCACCGAAGATCACGCCCGCAATCCGTGCGGCCGGGAAGGTGTCCGCCGCCACGCCGCCGATGCCCAGCACGTAGACGAAGCTTCCCACGAGCAGCATGTAGATGACGAACACCGCCGCCACACCGCCGAACATCGACCGCGGAATGTCGCGGGCCGGGTCCTTGACCTCCGCGGAGAAATACAGGACCCCGGTCCACCCGTCGTAGGAGTAGATGACCGCCTGCATCGCGAGCACGACGCCGCCCACGGTCAGGGCGCCGGCACTCGCGATCGTCGTCGACGCCTCCGGGGCGCGATCCCCCATCGCGAACGCCACCAGCGGCAGGCCCACCAGGGCGATCACCTTGATCATCGTCAGGGTCTGCACGGTGAGTTCGCTCGACTTGACCCCGCGCCACAGCAACCCGGTGAAGACCAGCACGATCGCGAGGGCGAGTGCCGGCACCACGCCCGGCGTGGGGCGCACGAACACGCTGGCGTATTCCGCCACGACCATCGACACCGCCGCGGCCGACGCGCAACTCGAGACCCAGTCGCTCCAGCCGACGACGAACCCGGCGAAGGGGCCGAAGACGTGTCGCGCGAACACGTACTGGCCGCCCGACCTCGGCATGAGCACGCCCAGTTCCGCCAGCGCCGCCACGCCTAACGCCGCGTAGACGCCGCCGAGGAGCCAGGCCAGCAGGTACCCGCTGGTGGTGGGCAACTGCCGGGCGACCTCGCTCGGCGTGCGCATGATGCCGGCGCCGATGGTGTTGCCGATGATCACCGCGACGCCGAACCAGATGCCCAGCACCTGGAGGAGGCGGCCCTTCGAACCCGGGGTGGCTGACATGGCCGCGACGATACGGCCGCGTTCACCGGTTCGTTAGCCCTCCGGGCTCGACCCACTCTTGCCCCGGCACCATCTTCCTGTCGATGCCGGACTCCCTGAACCGACTCGGCGACGCCCTGGCGGGCCGATACGCCATCCAGCGCGAGATCGGCGCCGGCGGCATGGCACTCGTCTACCTCGCCGAGGACGTGAAGCATCGCCGCGAGGTCGCCATCAAGGTGCTGAGACCGGAGCTGGGCGCCTCCATCGGCACCGACCGATTCCTGCGCGAGATCGAGATCGCCGCCCGCCTCAGTCACCCGCACATCCTGCCGCTCTTCGACTCCGGAGCCGCCGGGGACCTGCTCTACTACGTCATGCCGTACGTGACCGGGGAGTCGCTCCGCACCAAGTTGCAGCGCGACCGGCAGCTCCCGACCGAGGAAGCGCTGCGCCTGACGCGGGAAGTCGCCAACGCCCTCGGCTTCGCGCACCAGCATGGGATCGTCCATCGCGACATCAAGCCCGAGAACATCCTCCTCGCCGATGGCATCGCGCTGGTCGCCGACTTCGGGATCGCCCGCGCGCTCCGGACGGGGCGTGGCGCCGGCGACGGCGCCACCTCCACCCTCACCGTTGCGGGACTCGCGCTCGGCACGCCGGCCTACATGAGTCCCGAGCAGTTCGTCGCCGACGACGTCGACGGCCGTTCCGACCTGTACGCCCTGGGCTGCGTCCTGTTCGAGATGCTCGCCGGGCAGCCGCCGTTCGTGGCGCCGACCGCCGAGGCCCTGCTTCGGATGCACCTGATGACGGACCCGCGGCCGCTCAATGAGCTGCGGCCCACCGCCCCGCTTGGCATCGTGCGCATCGTGGCCAGGGCGCTGGCGAAGGATCCGGCCGACCGGTTCCCCACCGCGGCGTCGTTCGCCGAGGCGATCGCCACGGTCACCAGTGGCGGCGTCACGCCGGCCGCGCCTGACGCGAGGAGCGACACGCCCACGAACCTTCCCCACCTGCGCACGCGCTTCATCGGCCGCGACCGCGAGCTGGCCGAGTGCGCACGGCTACTTGGCGAAACCCGGCTGCTCACGCTGACCGGGATCGGCGGGTCGGGCAAGACGCGACTCGCCCTGCGGCTGGCCGAAGTCATGCTGCCGACGTTCCCGGACGGCGTCTGGTACATCGACTACGCGCCGCTGGTCGACGGCAGCCACGTTGCCGCCGCGACAGCGGCCGCCCTCGGGGCCACCGAGAGCACCGACAAGTCACCCCTCGAGGCGATCCAGGAACGGCTCTCCGGGAAGCGCGTCCTGCTGGTGCTCGACAACTGCGAACACTTGCTGGGCGAGGCTGCCCAGCTCGCGGACGCCCTGCTCGCCGGCGACGAGGGCGTG
>JAUQWM010000057.1 GCA_030835125.1 Gemmatimonadaceae bacterium
CGCGGCCCATGACGCTCCAGCCCTGGTCCTTCACGAAGGCGCGGGCCTCGGCCTCCTGCCGGTCGACCTCGGACTGCAAGATCGCATGCGCCTGCTCGAGCGGCATGTCGCGCAAGCAGACCCGCAAACAAGCAAACCTGACCCGGGGTCATCTTCTGGGGAGAGAAAGAAATCTTGCCGCGCGGCGGCGCCCGAGCGCCGAGCGCGTCCCCAAACGCGGACAGTCTGCTCACCGCGCCCGTCCTCCGCGTTCCGGCCGAGGCCCTTGTGGCGGCCCTCCGGACCCGGATCTCGACCGACGGACGCACCTCGGCCCGGGAGCCCCTCGGCTCCCAGGCCTCTCTCGCGATCCACGCCCCGATCGCTACGCGAAGGGCGCCACGCTCGCGCCGTGGTACTTGCGCATTGCGTACGTTCCGGCCGGGAAGACGACGTCGTGGTTCCCCAGCCGCCAGCGCAGGTACGCCTCGGCGTAGGCGAGGCGGAACTCCTTGAGCTCCTCGATCGCCGCGATGCGCGCCTCCTTCTGGCCACGACCCGCAGCGATGTGGGGCACCAGCATGCCGATCTCTTCCCAGCTCTTCGCGCACTTGTAGGGGGACACGCTCTGCACCGCGACGCGGCCCATGACGCTCCAGCCCTGGTCCTTCACGAAGGCGCGGGCCTCGGCCTCCTGCCGGTCGACCTCGGACTGCAAGATCGCATGCGCCTGCTCGAGCGGCATGTCGCGCAAGCATGCGGGCAAGACCAGCGGCGTCGAGCCCACGTCCGGCGAGGTCTCGCTGCGAAAGTAGAAGTCGGGTCGCTTCTCGGTCAGCACGCGCACGCCGAGGTCGGTCGCCTTCGCGGTCAAGCCGGGCCAGTCGCTCGCCGAGTACACCGCGCCGCACGCGACGGGATTGACAATGGCGTACGCGATGGCCTCGACGATCGCCTCGGGCGTGTGGAGCTCCACGAGATTCAGCTTGCCCGGCTCCCAGACGACGCCGCGCACGTAGCGCCTCAAGACTTGGATCGCCCTCGCGAGCCGCACGTCGAGCGCCTGCATGAAGTCGCTGACGTTCTCGCCCGGGACGGTCACGACCAGGTGGAAGTGCGTCGACATCACGGTGGCGACGTGGACCTCGATCCCGAACTGCTCGGCGGCCACGGCCAGGCACCAGGTGAACAGGGCGGTCAGCGTCTTGTCGGGCCGCAGGAAGAACCGCCGTCCCTCGACGCGGCGCATGATGGCGTAGGTGGCGTGGGGTCGGATCAGTCGCGGCGCGGTCATGCGCGAGCGCGTGTCAACTCCCATTCCGTGATCGCGTCCCAGTGATTCCGCATACTTGCGAGCGC
>JAUQWM010000008.1 GCA_030835125.1 Gemmatimonadaceae bacterium
CGCCACCTCCCGCGCGATCCGCACCGCCTCCTCCACCCCGAACTGCGTCTCCCGGGTCAGCTTCTCCCGGATCGTCTCGCCCTGGATGTAGGGCATCACATAGTACAGGAACCCGTCCGCCGTACCGCTGTCAAAGAGCGGCAGGATGTGCGGATGGCTCATCGCCGCCGTCGTCCTGATCTCCTGCACGAACCGCTCGGCGCCTAACACCGCCGCCAGCTCCGGCTTCAGCACCTTGATCGCGACCCGGCGGTCGTGCTTCAGGTCCGCGGCGAGGTAGACCGTGGCCATGCCGCCCGCCCCGAGCTCCCGCTCGATCCGGTAGCGATCGGCCAAGGAAGCCGAGAGTCGCGCGAAGGCGGCGCTCACCTCGGTTTCACCTTTGCCTTCAGTTCCTCGACGAAGTTCTCGACCAGCACGACCTCGTCCGCCCCGGTCACCGCGGCACCCACTGGGCGCGTGAAGAGAAACCGCTTCCCATCCTTGCTGACGTCGAACGGCGTTGAACCCACCGGCGCGAACTCCTGGATGGAGAACAGGGGCGTCGGGATGCCGGTCGTGAATGCTGTGCCCGGAAGCACCGGCACGCTCACGAGCCTGGACGCAAATGGGTCGCTGTAGAAGAGCTCTCGCCCGTCACGCGACCACCTGGGAATCCCTCCGCCCGACACCGACACCTGGCGCTTGGTCACCCTGGTGTCGGGAAAGGGCCGCACGTACACCTCCACCATTCCCGTTTCATCCGACTGGTAGGCAAGCCACCTGCCATCCGGCGAGACCGTCGGACTCCCCTGGGTCCCGTTATCGGCGACCAGCGCCCGAACCGCGGTATCGCTGTCCGTACGCACGCCGTAGATGTCGCCCGCTCTCACGAAGAGGATCCACTGGCTGTCCACCGCGAATGATACCTGCGTTGCCGCCCCGGTCGTCGTCACGAGCTCCGTGGGCAGCGCGCTTCCGTCCGATGGAACGCGCGCGACGCCGTTCGCCGTGCTGAAGAGGAGAGATCGTCCATCGGGCGACCATGAAGGGGCCTGACCGCGCTCCGTCACCCGCGACGCGGGTCCGCGCTCCAGCTGCTTCACCCAGACCTGGCGCGCCCCCGGGGGACCGATCGCGATTGCAGCCGCATGTTCGTCGGGCGACAGGCTGGGTCGCCCAACGAACTCGCCAGTCCAAGCCGGATCCACCTGCGTGACGCGCCCGTCCCGCGTGACCCACGTCAACTCCCGCTTGAGCGCCAACGCGCGGCCGCTCGTGAACAGCAGCGAGCCGGTCTCGGACACCGAAATGTCCACGCGAGCGTTGCCGACGACGGAGACTCCGCCGGTGATCGCCACGCCGTCTCCCGTGAGCGCGAGGGTGCCCAGGTCGAAGGGGGCCGCCATCAGGGTCCCCGCGTCGGTGACGTAGAGCAGGTGCCCGGACCCGGCGTACCATGCCCGCAACCCGCGGGTGAGCACCTTGTGCTTGCCCGTGCGGCTGTCCAGCACCCCGATGTCCCACGCCGAAAAGTTGCCCGCGCCGCGTGCGATGGTAAACAGCAGGCCCCGCCCTCCGGGAAGGGCAAACGGCTGGAAGTGGTAGGTCTCGCCGCTCCCGTTATCCGGCCTGCTGGCGACTTCCGGGAGTCCGCCCGTCTCCCGCACGCGAGCCACCCCGTCACCTTCGAGATGGCTGTCGTAGTAGATGTAGCCATCGTCCGCCCAGGAGACGCCACCCATGTCGACGAGGGAATCCGTGAGCATCAGCGCCGGGCCGCCACCCACGGAGATACGCTTGATGGCGCGCTTGCCGATTATGGACGTGAACGCGAGGTAGCGACCGTCGGGAGAGAACGATGGGTTCATCCCGCCCTCGGTCCCCGGAATCGGACTCGCGCGCAACTGGCCCAGGGAGCGCATCCAGATCTGCCCCGCCGTCGCAGCGCCGTTCGGGCCGGCATACGCGATCGAGCGTCCGTCCGGCGAAATCGTGATCCGGTTCGACTGCGCCCTTTCGGTGAGGGCCTGACTGTCGGGGAAGAAGAGGCTGAGCCAGGTGACCTCGCGCGATCGAGTGGGGCGGCCCCATCCCCAGCCTGCGGTCAGGATCGCCACGGCGGCCACCACCGCGGTCGCGGCAAACAGCGATCTTGAGACGCCGGCCGCGCGGGCGCCGTTGGCGGGCATGGCCGCCGTCCCTGGCGTCGTGAACGTCGCGGAAGCGAGTGCCTCACTGAATGCCCGCGCGCTCTCGAACCGGTCGGCGGGCAGCTTCTCGAGCGCCTTGGCGACGGCCGCCGCCACGTTCGGCGGCACCGTCTTCCGCAGCGCGGTCACCGGCTGCGCCGGCTCGGTGATGATCTTCATGATCACCTGCTGCGCCGCCCCGCCGATGTGCGGCGGCTGCCCCGCCAGCATCTCGTACAGCACGCTCGCGAGCGAGTAGACATCGGACCGCGCCGTGATCTCCTTCTCCGCCGTCGCCTGCTCGGGACTCATGTAGTGCGGCGTCCCTAACGACAGTCCCGTCTCCGTCATCCGCCCCCCGGCCGCCGCGCTCACCGCCAGCGCGATCCCGAAGTCCATCACCATCGCCCGCCCATCATGCAACAGGATGTTCTCCGGCTTGATGTCACGGTGGATCACCCCGTGTCGGTGCGCGTAGTCCAGCGCATCCGCCACC
>JAUQWM010000058.1 GCA_030835125.1 Gemmatimonadaceae bacterium
GGGTCGTCATCTCCCGGCTCGATGACCCGACCTATGCCCGGCGGTTCGTCATCGCGTTCAGCCCGCCGGGGGCCGACTGACCATGTTCAACAGTGCCAGTGACATCCTCCCGCTCCCGCCGCCCAAGGCCCTGGGCAAGGACCCCTCCACCCTGGCCACCGATGAGCACGGCCGGCCCGTCCCATACCTGGCCGGCCGCGCGCGGCTGGGCCTGACCTGGATCAGCGAGCCCTGGGGCGTCCGGTCGGTCCCGGTCCGCAAGAAAGTCGGCAAGAAGCGGCAGACCGTCGGTTACAACTACTTCGCCAGCTTCGCCGGGATGCTCTGCGTCGGGCCGGTCCAGACCTTGCACGCCATCATCGTGGACGATGAGACGGCCTGGGAAGGACCGCTCAACGCGGGAAGCAATGACTCGGCCGAGATCACGGTCGAGGGCCGGGGCTCGCTCACCCTGTACTGGGGCACGGCCACGCAGACGGCGGATGCCGAGCTGGCCGGTAGCGGCGCCGAGCATCCCGCCTACCGTGGCCAGTGTTACGTGGTCTTCAACGACTGGTTGCTCGGTGAGAACCGCAACCAGGTGCCCGGCATTCAGTTCGAGCTGACGCGGCTCCCGGTGGTGAGCTGGCTCACGGTCAGCGCGGGCCTCAACGGCGAGGTCAACCCGATTGCTGCCCTCGGCGAGCTGATGACCGACACCCGCTTTGGCGCCGGCCTGCCCTCGTCGGCCCTGGACACGGTAGGCTGGAACGCGGTGGCGACCCAGTTGTTCACCGACGGCTTCAGCCTCTCGGTGTTCCTGGATCAGGTCACCCGCCTGGACGGCCTGCTCAACGACTTCCTCGAGTACCTCGACGCCGCCCTGTACCACACGCCGGCCGGGAAGCTGAGCCTGCGACTGTTGCGTGACAACGTCACGCCCGTCGCCCTGGACGCCGGGAATCTGCTCGAACCGCCCGACCTGACGGCGCACAACTGGACCGAGGTCGTCAATGAAGTGGTGGTCCGGTTCAGAAACCGGGACCGGAACTGGCAGACGGACGCCGTGAGCTGGCGCAACCCGGCCGCCTACGCGGTCACCGGCCGGCCGCTGACTCAGGCCATCGAATGCGACTGGATCACCGACCCGGCCGTGGCCTGGAAGGCGGCCATGGCCTATGGCAAGTCACACAGCCTGCCATGGCTGGAAGGCCAGCTTCGGGCCAGGCGGTCGGTGGCAGCGGCGTTGCGACCCGGGGACGTGGTCGCCCTGACGTACCCGACGGCCGGGGTTGATGACGTGCGCTTCCGGGTCCTGGGCGTCGAGGTGCCCGGGCCGGAATCGCCGGACGTGCTGCTGACGGTCCGGGAGGACTCCGCCCACCTGATGGTCAACGACTACCCGGTCCCGGCTGACTCCGCACTCGAGCCAATCATCTACACCCCGGAGCCCTGCCATGACGTGCTGGTGTTCGAG
>JAUQWM010000059.1 GCA_030835125.1 Gemmatimonadaceae bacterium
CGGCCAGCTCCACGCAATGCCGGGCGAGCGCCTCCAGGACCACGCGCGTGCGCCAGACAAAGATGCCGCTGTTCCACAAGGCGCCATCGCGAAGGAGCACCTCCGCCCGCGGGCGCGCCGGCTTCTCCTCGAAGGCCACCACGTGGCACGCGCCCCCGTCGGCGAGCGACCGCTCCGCGTCGATCGGCAGGCCGGGGATGACGTACCCGAAGCCGGTCTCGGCTCGTGCCCCCTGGACGCCGACCGCGACGAGAGCATCCCGGCTGGACGCGATGCGACCGGCCTCGCGCACCACGTGCCGGAAGGCATCCGGGAACGCGACGGCCAGGTCGGCATGCAGGCAGGCGAATACGCTGTCCGGCCCGGCGCGATGCCGCACCTCGCCGGCCGCCCAGGCCAGGGCGGCAGCCGTCCCCAGCGGCCTCGACTCGACCAGGACATTCCGGTCGGGGACGTCGGGAATCGCGGCGCGGATCTGGGGCGCAATGTCGTGGCTCGTCACCACCAGGATGCGCTCCGCCGGCACCAGCGGGTGCAGGCGGGCCACTGTCTCGGCGATGAGCGGGCGCTCGCTGACCAGGGCGAGCACCTGTTTCGGGCGTGCCGAGGACGAAAGGGGCCAGAAGCGCGAGCCGATCCCGCCGGCGAGGATGACCGCCCACATCGCCGCATCGGCAGGCGCGAGATCCGTCGCCATCGGCATCTCTGCCGTGGCGGTCGCTGGCGCGGTGGCGCCGGCGGGATCAGGAGAAAAGTGGGACACCGTGGGGAGAGTCGAGGCGCGGTCAGTCGGCGTAAGGGTAAACTACCGGGGCCTGCGCGATCCGACACCTCCGGGTCACCCGTTTCGGAGCCCCGTGCCCTTCCCCACCCGATGACCAGCCCGGCCGACCGCAAGGGGCCATCGATCGGCTCACTCGACCTCGAACGACACCTCGAGGATCCTGCCCTTCGCCAGGCGTACGTGACGCCGATGTTCGACCTGATCGCGCCGCGCTACGACCAGTTCACGCGCGTGTTCTCGTTCGGCATGGACTCACGGTGGAAGGCCTCGCTGGTGGCGAGGGCGGCGGGGACACTCGAGCGGGGCGCGGTCGTCGCCGACGTCGCCACGGGGACCGGCGACCTTGCCTTCGCGCTGGGCGTCGCGCGCCCCGACCTGTCGATTGCGGCGGTGGATGTATCGACCCGGATGCTGGGATTGGCACGGGCACGCCGTGCGACGTCCGGCGCGCGCGCCAGCATTGCCCATGGCGACCTCGCCGGCCTGCCATTTCCCGATGCGTCGATCGACGGCGTCACGGCGGGCTATGCGCTCCGCAACGCCCCCGACTGGCACGCATCGCTGCGCGAACTCGCCCGCGTGATCCGGCCCGGCGGGCACCTGCTCACCCTCGACTTCTTCCTGCCGCGCCCGGGTCCGTGGCGGGTCGCCTTCCTGTCGTGGCTGGCCGTCGCCGGTCGCGCGGTAGGCTGGTGGTGGCACCGGGAGCCGATGGCGTACGGATACATCGCGGCCTCGATCCGGCACTTCACGAGCGCCGAGGCGTTCGCCGCCGCGCTCGGGGAGCACGGCTTCACGGTGACGGCGATGCAGCGGCGCCTGGGCGGCGGGATCGCGCTGCACCAGGCGGTGAGGCGTTAGGCGCCGTCGGGCGCGGGGATGGCGGCGCGCCCGTGCATCTCGTCGATGTGGACCCGGAAGATGATGTTCCGTCCCGGGGTGGGATCGTCCTCCGACAGCGCCCCCGGCACGAGCCGCCGCAGCGCCTCGATCGCCGCCTGCGCCTTCTCGTCGAGGTCCGCCGAGCCGTCCGGCTCCACGAAGTACACCGTGCCCTTCACCACCACGCTTCGCCACTCGAACAACCCCCGCACCTCGTCGATTTCGAAGGCGACCCAGGGGTGGTGGGCGAGCTGGGTGAGCTTGGTGCCGGGCGCGGTGCGGCAGACCAGCCATCCGTCGTCATAGACGTAGTGGATGGGTTCGATGTCCACGCGGTCGCGAAACGTGAAGGCCAGGCGACCATAGGTGTGCGCCCTGAGCATGGACGCGATCTCGTTGAAGTCGAGGTCCCGGAACGCTGGCGCGGTGTTGGGCATGCGATGGGGTCAGGTGTGGGATGCGGCCGGTTCCCGCGCGATCGGCACGGTGAAGGAAAACGTGCTTCCCACGCCCTCGGTACTGTCCACCCAGATGCGCCCGCCGTGCGCCTCGACGATCCCGCGCGCGATCGCCAGGCCCAGCCCGGTCCCGACCGCGCGACCCCGCTTGCGGGAATGCCAGTGGCGATCGAACACGTGGGGAAGGTGGTCGGCCGGGATACCCGCCCCGGTGTCCGTGACGTGCACGACCACCTCGTCGGTCTCTCCTTCCGCCGTGACCGATACGGTGTCGCCCGATTCGCTGAACTTCACGGCGTTGGCCACGAGGTTGGCCAGCACCTGCACGAACCTGGTGGAATCGACCATGATGTCCGGAAGCGAGGCGGGCAGGTCGCCCTGGAGGACGACCTGTCGCTCCCTGGCGGCGGTGCTGGTCATCTCCATCACCCGCCCCATCAGTTCCTCGAGGCGTTCCGGCGAGGGATCGACCCGGAAGTGGCCCGACTCGATGGTCGCGACATCGAGCAGGTCCTGGATCATCCGGTGCATCATCTCGGCGGACTCGATGATCGCGGCGATGAGTTCGTCGCGATTCGTCGTGATCGGGCTGTTGGCCGCCAGGACCCGGGCGCACATCATGATCGCCGCCAGCGGATTGCGGAGATCGTGGGAGACCGCACCGAGGACCTCGTCACGGGCCACCTTCGCGCGCTGGGCGGCGAGATACAGCCCGGCATTGTCGATCGCGAGCGCAACGAGCCCCGACACCGATTCAACGAGACGAGCCCGCTCGGCATCCTGTGGTCGGCTCCGGTCCGTGCACATGAGCGTCAGGACGCCCAGGAGTCGGCCGCGGGCGACCAGTGGAACCGACGTCAGGCTCGCGATTCCAATCCGCGCGACGGCCTCAGCGCGCAGCGCGTCTCCGTCGTCGCGCGACGGCCACGAGGGATCGTGCAGGACGACCGACGCACGGGTGGCCTGAACCTTCGCGACCGGGAACGGCCAGTCATCCGGCGGAGCCTGCCGGTGCTCGAGTGCCCGCAGCGCCCGGGTGCGGTCGGGATCGTCGTGCACGCTGGCGATGCGCCGGGTCGTGCCATCCTCGTTGAGCAGGTCGAGGACGCAGCAGTCGGCAAGGTGAGGAACCGGCAGGTGCACCGCACTGACCAGCGTCGACTCGTAATCGAGCGATGCGCTCAGCGTGGCACCGGCGTCGGCCAGGAAACGCTCGTCCTGCTGCTGGCGATGCCGCTCGGTGACGTCCCGCAGGACGACGGTGAACAACCGGCGCCGGGGCAGGTCGAGCCGCGAGATGGAGGCCTCGGCCGGAAACTCCGTGCCGTCCTTCCGGAGGCCCGCGATCGTCTGCCGCTGCCCCATCCGGCGCGCCACGTCGGGTCCCTCGCCGAAGCGGGTGATATGGCGTGCATGTGCGTCTCGAAGCCGCTGTGGAAGCAGGACCGAAAGCGGCTGTCCGACTGCCTCGGCCGCGGTCCAGCCGAAGGTGCTCTCCGCGCCGTGGTTGAAGAGCACGATCCGCTGTTCCTGGTCGACCGTGATGATCGCGTCGACGGCGATCGAGGTGATCCCGGCGTGTTGCGTCTCGGATTCCTGAAGGCGTGTCAGGAGGGCATGCAGCCGCCGCCGGTCCCGGGCGCTCGCGCGCAGGGACACGATCACCGCCAGTGACGCGACCAACGCCAGGAGCACGGCCAGCGGTCGCTTCCAGGTCCACACCCCGCCGAGCGGGTGCGCCAAGGCGTTGACGACCTCGATCAGCAGGAAGAGCGAGACCGCCACCGCGGCAACGACAAGGGGGGCCCTCGCCTGATGATCGGGCCCGGGACCGGCCGGCGGTTCGGGAACAGGGTGGCTCACTCCTACGACGTTACGTCAGCAGCCCCTTCCGCATCAAGCGGCCCGGCCTAGAAGATCCGCAGGTTGATGTAACGCCGGGGGTTCTTCTGGACGTCGTCGAGGAGGACCTTGAGCTGGCGCATCACCGAGTCGGCGTTCCGGTACAGGGACGGATCGTTGATCATCATACCTAACGATCCGGTGCCCGAATTGAGCTTCCGGGCCACCGAATCGCTGTTGGCCAGGAAGGACTCCAGCTTGTCCTGCGACCGGCCCAGTTGCTCCGAGATGGCCAGCAGCCGGCGTCCCGTCTCCCGGAGTTGCCGCGCCGCCTCGGCGGCATCGTCCACGATGCGGCGTACCTCCCCACGGGACGTCGACGAGTCCACCCGCTCCGACACTGCCCTGAGCAACTCGGCCGACCGCAACAGGGACTGCACGCCTCCGCGCACGTCCGACGAGACCGTCGTCAGGTTGTTCGACTGCTCGCGCACCGTCTGCGCGAGCACGGTCGAGAGTTCGGCGAAATTCCGCAGCGACCCGCGCAGCTCCCGCGCCGCCTGCTCGTCGAACGCGACCTGCACCCGCTCCGCGACCGACGCGACGTCACCGGCAATCCGCCCGGCGACGGCGGTGAGGCGCGCGATGTCCGGCAAGGTCGCCCCCGGGAGCACGTCCGGGCGACCCGCCGCCTCGGCCAACTGCCGAATGACCTCGGTGTCGTTGCCAACGGCGTCACGGGTCGTGATGGTCGCCTGCCACTCCCCGAAGAGGCTCGACTCGTTGAGCAGGACGATCGCGTCGACGGGGAGCCCCACCGAGCTCTCGAGGGACATGCGCGCCAGGACGAAGCCACTGTCGCTCAATTCCATCGACTCGATCTTGCCCGCGCGGACGCCGCGCACGACCACGGGCGTGCCCACCTTGGCGCCCCCGACGTCCCGGAACCGCGCGGTCACCGCGGCTCGCTCACGACCGAAGTCGACCTGCTTCACCCAGAGCGTGGCGGCGATGATGACAAACGACCCGATGATGATCGTGAGGCCGACCGAGAAATCGTTGGTGCGCTTCATGGATGGCTCCCGAGCAGCCAGAGGACGGCCCACAACGCGTCGAGCACGAGGATCACCACTGCCGAGTACACGACGGCACTGGTGGCGGCCTGGCCAACGCCCTGGGCGCCACCGCGCGCGCTCAATCCCTGCATGCAGCCGATCCAGGTGACGGCGGTGCCGAACGACGCCGACTTCACCAGTCCGTAGCGCACGTCAAACGTGGTGAAGAAGAGGCGCAACCCCTTCACGAACTCCTCGGACGAAATGTCCAGCAGCAGGATGGAGGCGACCCAGCCGGCGGCGACGCCGACTACCATGGAGAGGCCGACCACGATCGGGAACATCACGGTGCCGGCGAGGACCCGTGGCACCACCAGGTACGCGAACGGGTCGAAGGCGAGCGTCTCGAGCGCGTCCACCTGCTCGGTGACCTTCATGGTGCCGAGTTCAGCGGCGATGTTCGCCCCGACGCGGCCGGCAAGGGCGAGGCCGGTGAGCACGGGCGCCAGTTCCATCGTGATGGTCTTTTCGACCAGGGTCCCCACGAAATAGAGCGGGACCGCCCCCGTGAACGAGTAGCTGGCCAGCAGCGACAATACGATCCCGGTGAAGACCGCGATGTAGAGCGCGATCGGCAGCGATTTCACGCCGAGCGCGCGTGCGTGCAGGGTGGCCTCGGGCCACCACGTCCGGACGTCCCGCGTGGCGACCAGCGTGTCGCCCACGAACCGCCCCGACCGTCCCAGGCCCTCGACGCGCTCGCGTCCCCACCTGCCGAGCGCAGACACCGACTCCACGGCCGTCATGCGCTCCTCCGCGTGTTCGTCGCGCCGGCGCTTGCGCGCCGGTCACTCCTGGGACAGCAACCCGAGCCGGAGGGCGAGCTGCACGTAGTCGGCGCGATGCGACAGGCCAAGCTTCTCGTTGATGCGTTGCTTGTACGTGTCAACGGTCTTGGGGCTGATGAACAACCGTTCGCCGATTTCCGGTGCCGAGTACCCCTGCGCGGTCAGCCGCAGGACGTCGCGCTCGCGTTCCGTGAGCCGCTCGAAGCGCTCGCGGTCCTGCTGGTGCGGGTCTTTCTTCGTCAGGCCCTTGGCCAGGACGCGCGCCGCCGCCGGACGGACATACACGTCGCCCTTGGCCACCGCGCGAACGGCGTCCACGAGTTCCCGGTCCGCGACGCTCTTCACAAGGTACCCCGCCGCACCGGCTTCCAGCAGCGGCACGAGGTAGTCCTCCTCGGGATGCATGGTAAGCACGAGCACCCGCGAGCCGTTCTTGCGGGCCACGACTTCCTTGGTGGCCGTCAGCCCGTCCATGCCGTTCATGGAAAGGTCCATCACCACGACGTGCGGATGGAAGCGGTCCACGAGGGCCAGCGCTTCCTCGCCACTCTTGGCCTCCCCCACCACGTCGATATCCTTGGCCGTGCTCAAGACCGCCTTGAGGCCGGCGCGCACCACGGTGTGGTCGTCAGCGAGCACCACGCGAATCAGGTCTGCAGACATTCTTGCCTCCGTCGCCTAGCGCGAACTGGAAACCTTCGTTGCCGGCGCCGCGATTGGCTCCGGTGATGCCGCCGCCAATGGCACGATCGCCAGTACGCGGGTCCCACCGCCTGCCCGACTGTCGATCGAGAGCCGGCCTCCCACCAGGGCGGCACGCTCCTGCATGGTGAACAGCCCCATGCCGGGCCGCCTGGTTTCTCCCTCACCCGGCACGAACCCGACGCCATCATCCACGATCTCCAGCCGGGCCTCGCGGCCAAGCTGCAGCCTGATGCTGATCGACTTCGCCCGCGCATGTTTCATCGCGTTGCCGACCGCCTCCTGGGCCACGCGGTAGAGAGCCGAGCGCACCGCAAGGTCGAGTTCCGCCGGCGCCTTCGTCGGACCTTCGTACACGACGGTGACGCTTCCGCGTTCGCTCGACTCGCGGGCCAGCAACTGCAGCGCCGCCGTCAGGCCGAGGTCATCGAGCACGCGCGGGTGGACGGTGTGCGCGAGCATCCGGACCTCGTCGAGCACGTCGGTGACGATCGCGCGGATGCGCTCGATGCGTTCCGCCATGTGCGGATCGCGGTTGTGGGCCGCCAGGACACTCAACTCGAGCAGGAGCGCTGCCAGCGTCTGGGCCGTCGAGTCATGCAATTCACGCGCGATGTGCGCCCGTTCGCGGTCGCCGGCCTGGATCACCTGGTTGGTGAGGGTGTGCAGCCGGGCACGATCGGCGTTGAGTCCGTCGAGGAGGATGTTCAGGGTGTGTCCCACTCGCTGGATTCCGGCGTCGGCGACCGGGGATTCCGGGACGCGGGCGTCGAGTTCACCCTGCCACACGCGGCGGGCGGTGCTCTCCAGGTCCTTCAGGGGGCGCAAGGCAACGAACACCAGCGCCGCGTTGACGAGGAGGCTCAACCCCAGGGAAACGGTCAGCAGGGCCGCCAGTTCCCCGGAAGCGACGCCATCGGCCATCGCCACGATGATGGTCGCCGCCACGATCAGCGCGTTCGCACCGGCGATCTTGAGCACCAACGGGACGCGCAGCACTGCCCCCATCAACACCGAGGCATTGCCCTGCCCGTTGGTACGAGAGTCCCCTGTCGGCATTTCTCCTCGCCTGAGCACGATCGAGCTGGTCACTTCTGGCACCTCCTCCGGCCAACCGGATGGCCTGATTCCGGCCCGAGGCCCATCTGCGCAGCACCTTAAGTGGCTTCGGGGGGCGGGGATGACAGTCGGATTACCAATAAACGTGTGGGAGATTCCCTGACAGGTGAACCTCTCCCGGGAACGGGGATTGGGGAAAACCCTGTCAGGCCCCCGCCGAACCCCGTGCAGGTTCACGCCTTGCCTGCCACCTTCCCACCCGCCAAGTACACAGCAACAGCACGACGGAATTCATGGACGAGACTGTCATTCGACTCGCGGTGGCCGCCCTCTGCGGCCTGGCGGTGGGCCTGGAACGGGAGTGGTCAGGGCACTCGTCCGGCCCGCTCGCCCGGTTTGCGGGCCTCCGGACGTTCCTGCTCATTGGCGCGCTCGGCGGAGTCGCCGGCTGGCTGGTCTCGATGGGAATCGAGACGGCGGGTGCGGTCCTGCTCGCCGGTGGCTCGGCCCTGATCATCGCTGCCTACATCCAGGGCGCCCGACCGGGGGGCGCCACCATCGAGGGAACCACCGAAGTCGCCGCAATGGTCGTGCTGGCGCTCGGCACGCTCGCCGGGCTCGGATTCGTGGAGATCACGAGCGGCGCCACGGCGGTCATGGTCCTGGTCCTGAACGAGAAGGAGCGGATGCGCTCACTCGTTGTCCGCATCGGGGACCGCGAGCTGCGCGCGGCACTGCAGTTCGCGGTGCTCGCGACGGTGGTGCTGCCCCTGCTTCCGGCGGGCACGTATGGACCCCTGGGTGGGATCCAGCCGCGGAGCCTGTGGATCGTGGTCCTGCTGTTCTCCGGCCTGAACTTCGCCGGGTACCTGGCGCGGCGTGCCGTGGGACCCGAGCGCGGGTACGGGGTGACCGGGCTCCTGGGCGGGCTGATCTCCTCGACCGCCGTCACATTCCAGTTCTCGCGCCTCAGTCGCGAGGACCAGTCGCTCGCGGCCGGACTGGCCACCGGCGTGCTGGGGGCAAGCGTGGTCCTCTTCCCCCGCATCGTGCTGGTCAGTGCGGTGCTGAACGTGGAGGTCGCGCTGGCGCTGCTGCCGATCCTGGTGCCGCCGTTCCTCGCCGGCGTCATCCTGCTGGTGCTGGCGTTCGCGCGGCGTTGGGGCGCCTCGCAGTCCGCCCGGCGCGCGGAGCCGATCCAGAGCCCGCTTCGTCTGTGGTCCGCGATCCGCATGGCGGTGGCGCTGCAGCTCGCGATGACGGTGCTGACCGCGATCAGCCGGGCGTTCGGCGAAGGTGGCGTGCTGGCGTCGGCGGCGTTGCTGGGGCTCACCGACCTGGACGCACTGACCCTGGCCATGAACCGGATGGGCACCACCCCGGAGCTGGTCGGTCTCGCGGCGCGCGCGATCGCGATCGGCGCGATCGGGAACGGGGTGTTCAAGACGACGCTGGCGCTCGCGCTCGGCGGCCCCGGCTACCGTCGCCTGGCCGCCGCGGGCCTGCTGGCGATGGCCGGGACCGGCGCCATCGCCCTCGCCGCCTCGTGGTATGCCTAACGGGTGAACTGCAGGATCGTCTGCCCGCGCCCGTGGGCGATGCGGAGCACCCAGTCCCGTCCCTTCTCGTCCTGCAGCATGTCGATGGCCGTCACGCCCGCGATACCGCGCGTCAGGTGCCGTCGTACGCCCTTGAAGTCGCCCAGCATCACGTCCACGCGACGGTCGTTGTGGTCCCAGGTCACGCCCAGGAACGGGTAGTCGTGCTCCTGGGCCTGCGCGCCCATCTCGGGATCGTCGACCTCGAGCGCGGCGATCCGGCCCACGTTGCGCTTGGTGAAGGCATCCAGCTGCGGTCCCCACTCGGCCTGCGGAATGGGCACGCGCTCGCTGCTGGGCGACCAGGCGAGCCGGCGCTCATTCGCGAGGGCCGGAACCGCCAACACCGCGCACTGTGCGCCGCGCACGAGGCCCGTCGCCGTGCTGCCGACGAGGATGCGGTCCACGAGGCCCACACCGCGGCTGCCGGTGACCACGAGGTCTGCCTGCGCCGACCGCGCGAACTCGAGGATCTCCTTCGACGGCTTGCCGGTGCGCGAGATCGTCTCGACCGTCACGGTCGCGGGCAATGCCAGCTCGGCCTTCATGCGCTCGAACGCGGGACCGAGTCCTTCGCCGAACAGCGACATCCACGCGGCAAAGGCGTCGGGTTGCAGCTCCATGCGCGGCGCGACGTGGACGAGGTAAGCGATCCGCAGCGTGTCGAACAGGCCCATCGCCGTGCGCGCGGCCCGGACGCTGGCCATGCTGAAGTCGGTCGCGATCACCACGCGACTGGGGAGGTGCTGGAAGTCCGGCGGCACCGCAAGGACGGGCGTCCGGGCCAGCCGCAGCGAATGGAGCGCGGTCTCGCCACCGAAGAGCCGGTCGAGCAGCTCATGGTGTCCGAGGCCCACGACGATCACGCGCGCGTGGACGTCGCGCGCCATCCGGGCGATCACCGCGGGAGGATCGCCGTCGAGGACCGCGATCTTCCAGGCCGCGGCAGCGGAACCGATCGCCGTCACCTGGGTCTGGACTCGCTGCGTCAGGGCCTGCCGACGCGCGCGATCGGTGTCGATCGGCGGGATCATCATGCCGTAGTCAGCGGCCACGAGGGGCAGTGTCTCGACCACGGCGAGCACCACCACGTCGGCACCTGTGTGGCGCGACAGGAGGGAAGCGGCCCGCATGGCTGCTTCCGCCGACGACGTGCCGTCCGTCGCAACGAGGATGGGGCCGAGGGTCGTGGACTCCTCGATCGTCGCGGCAAATCCCGTCTCGGCGCGGTCAGTCATGGTTCCCATTGTATTGGTGCCTCCGGTTGCCAGCTGCGGCGGAACCACGCGGTCCCGTAATGCTCAATCTCCCGACCAGGGAGCGCTGCCACCGTAGTCCCCTCGCTGAATGCTTGTGAGGAACCGGCACGTGTAGCCGTCAGGGGATTCCCGATGGGATCGCCAGGGGACCGCGACGTCGCGCCGGCAGGCTCGCGCGTATGGCGTTCACGATGACGGCGACATCGATGACTTCCTGCAGCAAAGCCCCCGCCACCGGGGTGATGTACCCGCCAGCCGCGAAAAGCATCGCGATCGCACTCAGCGTCAACCCGACCCAGATGCTCTGTCGCGCGATCCGCATCGTGCGCTGGCCGATTCTCAGGGCCTCGATCACCCGACTGAGGTCGTCGTTGAGGATCACGATGTCCGCGGCCTCGGCGGTGATTCCGCCGCCATGTCCCGCCAGCGCGATGCCGACGTCAGCGCGCGACAGCGCGGGTGCGTCATTCGTCCCGTCGCCCACCATGAGGACGGATTGACCGGCCTCCGCCATGGCGGCCACCCGCGCGACTTTCTCCCCGGGAAGCAGCAACGCCTCGAACTCGGTGATGCCGACCTGTGCCGCGACGGCGGCGGTGTTGGCGACGTCATCGCCGGAGAGCAGGACGGTCCGCGTGATGCCAAGCGTCGTGAGGCCGGCGACGAGTTCGCGTGCGCCGGGCCGGACCTCATCCGCGTAGTCGATGCGCCCGGCGATGGCGTCGTCGATGATCACCCACGCGCGCAGCGCCGTGCCGTCCGGCTCGTCGAGCGGCGTGCCGGGTTCCACACGATCCAGCGCAAAGCGCCGGGAACCCACGGCGATGCGGCGCCCCTCGACCACGCCCGCGACGCCCTGGCCGGGCGTCTCGTGCACGTCAACCGCCACCGGCAGGAGGGGCGTCGCGACGAGCGCGGCGTCGACCACCGGCCTCGCGAGCTGGTGTCCCGATCGCATCTCGACGGCCGCGGCGAGCCGCAGGACTTCGCGCTCCGGAAGATCCGACAGGGTGGCGACGTGCGACACTTGCGGCTGCCCGACCGTCAACGTGCCGGTCTTGTCGAAGACAGCAACGCGGAGCCCGTCGAGGCGCTCCAGCGCACCGCCCGTCCGGATGATCACCTGGCGCGCCGCCGCGCGGTTGATGCCACCGATGATGGCGATCGGCGTGGCCAGGATGAGCGGGCACGGTGTGGCGACCACCAGCACCGCGAGCACGCGCACCGGGTCGCCCGACAGGAACCACGCCACCAGGCACCACGCGATGGTGATGGGGGTGAACCAGACCGCATACCGATCGGCCAACCGCTGGAGCGGCGCCTTGCTCGCCTCCGCCGACCGCACCAGGTCCACGATGCGCGCGTACTGGCTGTCCCTGGCGACGGCCGTCGCGGCCAGGACGAATGCGCCCTCGAGGTTCAGCGTGCCGCTGAGGAGCCGCTTCCCCGGGACGGCCTCGATGGCCATCGGCTCGCCGGTGATGCGCGACGTGTCCACGTGCGACCTCCCTTCGTCGACGACGCCATCGCACGGGACCATCTCGCCGGGGCGCACGAGCAACCGGTCGCCGACGACGATGACCTCCACCGGGATGTCCGCAATCACGTCACCCGCCACCCGGTGGGCGATGCGCGGCGCATCGGCCTCCAGGGCACGGACCGCGCGAGACGCGCGTCCCTCGGCGTAGCGCTCGAGGGCCTCGCCACCGCTCTGCATCAGGACCACGATCAGCCCGGCGAGGGGTTCCCGCAGCGCCACCGCGGTGAGGATCGCGAGCGTGGCGACGACGTCCGTGGCCAGGTGCCCGCGGGCGATGCCGTGCAGCGTGCGCCAGGCCAGCGGCAGCCCCGTGACGAGGAGTCCGAGCATCCACGCGCGGACCGCCCACGGTTCACTGCCGAACTGGTAGCGGAGGACGGCGCCGCTGATGACGAAGGTGAGGGCGACCGCCGGCACCGCCGTCGCCCGCCACACGCCGGCGGCTCGCGCCGCCGGCGCCTCCGGCATGCCGGGTCGGGCGGGATCGCCCATGGGCGCCATGCGTCCGGAGGTGCCTAACGGGCTCCGGGCACCTTGAGGTGGCACAGCAGGCACTGCGTGACGTTGCGGGTCGCCAGCCGCTCGGCGCGGAAGCCCGGCCCATGGGGGTTCACTCCCCACCCCGTCGTGGAGTGACAGGCGAGGCAGTCCCGCTGTGCATGGCAGGTCGCGCAACTCTGCAGTCCCTGCCGCGCCGCGCGCCCGTGCTGCAGCAACCACTGTGGCTGCGCGTTGTGGAATGCGACGTCGAGGCGGCCCTTCGAGGCCAGCCCGGACTCACGGTGGCAGCTGCGGCAGAACAATTCGGCATTGTGGCACGACGCGCACTCCGTCTCGCGTCCATAGGAATCCGCGGCGTGTCGCTGGACGAAGTTCGCGCGATGGAAGCGGCGCTGGTTGTCGCCCGCGTGGCAGTCGGAGCAGAAGCGCTGGGCGTGGCAACCGGCGCAGGAGACCGGCGACGCGGCGGCGCGCGGCCCATGGGTCCTGGAAAACCCGGCCTCGTGGACGCGCACGATGCGCGGTGCCGTGGGCGTGGTGTCCGACTGCGCCGGCTGCGCCGGCATCGCCAGCGCGATCGGGCGGAACCGGGCCGGCTGCAGCTTGAGCTGCACGCCCGGGGCACCGCCTCGCTCCGCCATCGGCAGCCGCGCAATCACGTCGGACGCGCCGGCGCCGACGTGGCAGCTGGTGCAACTCGGGCGCGCGTGGCACGCGGCACACCGCGCGACATTCGACCGCGCCGCGGGGCCGTGGAGGACGGCGAAATCCGCGTCGGCGTGATCGGCGGGAATGGGATACACGGCGGGTCGGCCGGCCACGAGGCTCGCCACGCGGTCGTCCCGGCCAAGGGCGGCGATGATCGGCTGCGTGGACGCATTCACGTGGCAGCGGGCGCAGGACTCCCGCGCGTGGCAGACGGCGCAACTCGCGGCGGCGACGGGGGTGACCGGGCTGTGCGCGGCGGCGAAGTCGGAGCGCTCGTGCGAGGCCGGCTTCGGCAGCCCCGCGACCTGGTCCCGCGTCAGGCCGGTGGCGGCGGTCAGGGCGACGTGGCAGGTCGCACACCGGTTGTCGTTCCCGAGGTGCGCCGAGGCGCGATGCGTGTGGCAGCCCAGGCACCCTTCAGGCGCCGCGGGATGGATGTCCATGCGCCGCGTGGCGGTGCCGCCGTGGCAGGTCGTGCAGGCGCGGCCGGTCGAGTCCACCTGGCGCGCGTGCGCCGGGTGCGAGTATCGCAGCAGTCCGGCGACAGGCGCCGGCCGTTGCCAGGAGACGGTCCGGGCATCGGTTCCGTTGTGGCACTCGCGACAGGAGGCCTCGGACGGCATGGAAGACGCCGCGTCACCGGTGGCGATGCCGGCGTGGCAGCTCTCGCACAGCGGGAAGAGGCGCTCATGACGCTGGTGCGGGAACGGCGCCTCGCCGCCGCGACGCTGCGCGGCAACGGGTGCCGCGATCGCGATCGATGCGCCGACCGCCAACCACCAGGCGCGCGTCGTCATGGCACCCGTCCCGCGCCCGTCGCTGCCCCGGGATCCCGTCCGACGGTCCATTCCAGCCTCAGGGAGAAGCGGCGCTGGCTCCAGTCGGGCGACGGGGCGCCCTGCGTCAGCTTGTGCCGGTAGAACGCCCCGTCCGCCACCAGCCGGACGTCCGTGCCGAGGCGCGTGCCGCCCTCGACGCGCAGCCCGGTGACCCGTCCGGTGCCGACGCGGAACTCGTAGATGTGCTGCAGGCCGCTGGCCGCGATGCCGAGGTACCGCGACTCGTCAGGCATCCAGCGCGCCCCCGCGACCATGTCGTTCAGCGAGGCGCCGAAGCCGATGTCGATGTCGTAGTCGGCGTAGACGAGCCACTGGTCGCGCGGGATCCACTCGGCGCCCGCGCCGGCGCGCCAGCCGCCCGACTCGAGCGGCATCGACTCGAGGCCCTCGTCGGTGTCGTCGTATTCACGCCGGGCGCCGCGGGCGTCGACGCTCCACCGCGCGTCGGCCGAGCGCCAGCCCACCGTGGCCCGCAGCTCGTCGAACGCGACCGGGGAGAAGGCGCCCCAGATGGTCCAGGCATCGAAGAACGGCCGGTGGCGCCTGGCCTCGAGCGACATGGACGTGGAACGCGCCACCGGCCGCGACACGCGCAGGAGGGCGTCGTTGAACTGCCGCTCGCCAAGGTCCCAGGCCAGGGACCCGTCGATCGAGGCGCCCATCAGGCGCACCGAGGCGTCGGCGGCGACCCGCTCGGAGTACAGCGCGCCCCGGTCGGCGCGGATGACGCGCTGCCAGGTGGCGGACGCCACGCCCCGGGTGCCTAACGGTGCCCCGGCCGTGAGGCCGAGCAGCCAGCCATCCTCGTCAGGCGGCAGGTCGTCGATGGCGCCGAGTTCGGCGCCGGTCACCGGGTCGTTGAGCCCGACCACGAGGCTCCGGCCCCCGAAGGCCTCGAGGCGCGCCCGGCCCCGGCGCACCAGCACCGAGGCGCCGTCGTAGTTGTGGACCCCCAGGCCGCCGGTGGCCCACTGCCGGCCGAGGCGGGTGCGGACACCGCCGCGATCCACCTCCAGCCAGGCCTCGATGGCGTCGAACGCATCGTCGGAGCGCGGCCACGAGGGCGAGTCACCCAGGGCACCGCGCGCGCGCACGTGCGCCTGCAGGCTGATCCCCTGGCCGAAGCCCCACGCCACCGCGCGAAGGTCCTGGACCACCGGCGTCGCCATCGCACGGTCACCCGAGCTGCGGAACCGGCAATACGGCTCGTCGCCCACGCACCGCACCAGGCGACCGTCCGCCATCGTCCGGAAGGCGCCGGTCCCCGTGGTCTGGCCCACGGGTACGCTATCCTCCACGAGGGGTCGCAGGTCCACCCCCTGCATCGAACTCGTCCCGGTGATCCGCACGCCCTGCGCGCCCACGACCGGCGACCACGCCAGCCCGAGCGCGGCGGCCGTCGCCAGGTGCCGCAACCCGGAGAACCCGTGAAGGCGCGCGATCATGGCCTGGTCCCACCCGGGCCGGTCCACGCGCTGAGATGGCAGGGAGCGCACTCGCGACCCGGCATGTGCTCCTTCTGCTCGGCATGACAGGCCACGCATGTGGCCCGCACCGGGCTCACGGCCGTTCCGCGTTCCCGCTCGTGGCAGCCGGAGGTCGCGCAGCCCGTCGCGTGCACCTCACGCTTGTGCGTCGTGCGCGCGGGAGGATGGCAGCTCGAGCAGTTGCGATCCACCGTGTGATGATCGGCGTGACAGGAAGCGCAGGTGCGCTCCACCGTCCTGACCCGCGCGTCGGCATGGCACCCGCTGCACTCCAGCTTCGCGTGCTGCCCGTGCTGGAAGCCGAGGGGACGCGTCCGGGGCTGTGGCCACACCGCGAGGGCGAACGGCACCTGGACCGGGCGGTCGAGACTGATCTCGGCCGCGGTGTGACACCGGACGCAGTCGCGCCCGACGGTGGTGCTGGCGTGATGGCACCCCTGGCAATCGCGGGCGAGGCGCTTCAGGTCACCGCGGCCGGCAGGCGTGCTGTGGCACGTGGTGCAGGTCACGGACTCGTGGCGGGCGTGCTCGAACCTGATCGTGTCACGGCCCTGCGCCGCCGGCGCCGGCGCGTGAGCGGTCAGTGCGGCCGCGGCACCCTCGGGGCCTCGCCATCGATCCCTCCCGGCCGGCGGCGGTGACTGCACCGCCCCTGCCTGACGAGAAGCGCTCCAAGCGGTGGGACGGAGGAGTGCCCGTGGGCTCCCGGCGGACGGCGCGGGCTGGACGATGTCCAGCCCACGTCCGGCGGCGGGGGCCGAGGGCGAGTGGCCTGTGGGCCTCATGCCCGGGACCATGGCGTCGACAGGCGACCGTTGCCCCTGTGTCGCAGGTGCGGCGCCCTCGGGCGGCCGCGTGCGCACCGCCGGATCACGGATCCCGGTGTGGCAACTGCGGCAATCCACCGCGTTCGCCGTCCAGGTGTGGGCACCGTGGCACGCGCCACACGTCTCCAGCCGGTGACGGCCAAGGCGGCGGTGCGCGGCCGTCAGCGTATCGGACCGGACGTGGCACCCGGAGGTCCCGCAGGACTGGAAGGCGCCCGATGGCGTCGTCTGCGAATGCGGATTGTGGCAGGTCCCGCACTTGCCGCCATGGGGTTCCTGCTCCGGCGCGAACGCGCCGAGCCGTTCCCGCATTTCGTGGCATCCGAGGCACTGCTGGTCGCCCGGCACGAGGGCGGCACGCGAGGAGTCGATCGGGTTGCCTTCGACCGCCTTGACGGTGAACTCGTGGCAAACCGTACAGTGGAGGTCGGTCTGCTGCGCCATCTTGCCCAGTTCGACCTTGATGTCGTCATGACAGCCAGACTGCGCGCAGGTCTCGCTCACCGGCTTGAACCGGTGCACTTCCTGCCCGTGGCAGGTGGTGCACTCGATGCGCGACATGACCGGCGAGCGCGGGTTGAGGTGCACCTGGTGTCCCGCCGTGGCCGAGACGCGCTGCCAGGTGCTGTCCGGGTCGCGCTGGATGTGGCACTCGGAGCAGATGGCGTTAGGCACCGACCGGTGCTCGGGGATCTTGTCGGGCCGTTCGGTGACCTGCACGTACAGCTCGAGCATGCTGGCGAAGATCGACTGCCGGTGGCAGTCGTGGCACTGCAACTTGGCGTGCTCGCTGGTCCCGAACCGCTCGAACGGCACGTCCATGATGTGGCAGCCGGCGCAGAACTCGTTGTCGTGCATCATGTAGTTCCACGACCACGAGCCGGCGAAGCCGATGCCGCCCAGGACCACGAGGGTGATCGCGGCGAACCCCATCTTCCAGGCGCGCGACCGGGCCGAGAACCACGACCCGATCGCGACGCGGTGGCGCCACGCCAGGAACACCACCACCAGGCCCACCGCGGCGCCGAGGAACACCCCGCCGATCTGGACCCACTGCGGCACGGTGTTGAAGAGGAACCGGATGACACCGAGGGCCGGGCTGGGGAGCGGCGACTCGACCGCGATGGAATCCGTGCGGAGCGAATCGGCGACCTGGGTGCCCTGTTGGGCGAATGCGGCGACGGCGCTCAGCGTCAGGATCATGACTGTGGCTGCTGTATGAGACCTGTCTCGAACCCGGTCCTGGAAGCGATGCGGAGCGGATGGGCCTTGGTCGACCCATCCGCTCCCTTGCCTACACCTGCGGGTACATCGTCAGTGGGTGGTCGGCGTCGTGATCCGGACCCGCTGGACGTCCCCGGGCGTCGGCGCCAGGCCCGGGGGAAGCGCGATCCCGTATGCCTGGTTGAGCGCCACGCCACTGTACCGGAGGAGAGTCTTGATCAGGAACGGGTTGTGTGCGGCCGCCCCGACTCCCTTTGCCAACGACGAGTTGAACTTGGCGCCGCGGCCCGGCGTGACCTTGCCGGCGCCGAACTGGTTGGACGGCACCTGCGCGATCATGCCGTCGAGGAGTGCCGCGAGCCCCAGCACGTCGTTGTTGCCGCTGATCCACGCCGACCTGGCCGCGATCTCGCTGTTGCCGTGGCAACCACCCGTTGCGCAGCCCTTGAAGGAGCGGGCCGCAACCGCGCATCCCTGGTCCTCTGTCGGGGCGCCATTGGCGTCCACGCAGGGGATGGGAAGGAAGCGATGGCCGACCACCGTGACCTGGAACGCACCCGTCACCGCGTCGTTCACGTTGTAGTGCTGGACGTGGCAGCTGGCGCACAGCCGCGGATTGGCCGCCGTGCCGTGAGTCGACTGCGTCTCGAGGAACTCGACCCCCGGGGGCCACCAGCCGGCATCGCCGAAGACCAGCGGACCGTGCGGCGCGTGCGGTTCATCCCGCGAGCCGGCCCAGTCGGGCGTCGACCGACGATTGTGGCACTTGGCGCAGAGGTTGGTCTCGGTATCCTGGGCATCCACCGCGTAGCGGGTCTGCTTGGGGAAGGCCGACCCGTGCGGATCGTGGCAGACGATGCAGGTGACGCCCTCGGAGCCGGCCAGGTTCGTGGCGGCGTTCTTCTCGACGTAGTTCGTGTTCACGCCCCACGCGGCCAGCACGTACTGCCCGACGTGGCACCCGCGGCACGACGCATTCGGCTCACCGGTGGTCGCGAACGTGTGGTCGTTAGGCCGCCCGTGGCGCGACGCGCGCCATTCCTCGACGAACGGATGGTGCGTCCCGGAGTGGCACTCCGCGCAGCCGTTGGTGACCGCGGAGCCGGTGTCGGCGTGGATCGAGGCCAGCATCTGCCCGCGGGCGGGCGCCGTCACGTGATCGAGGCCGGGGCCGTGGCAGCTTTCACACTGCACGTCGTGATATCGCGTGTCGCTGGTGGCCTTGTAGCCGACGTTGGCGTCGACGACCACATTGCCCTCCTCGCCAACCGTGTGGCATCCCTCACAGCTGGCCCCGGCGTGCCCGCTCGCCTGCAGCGTTGCCCAGGCATCGGCATGAGCCGTTTGCTGCCACTTCCCCTGCTGGGTGACGTGGCAATTGCCGCACACGGTCTTGTTCGTGGTCGTGTCGCTGTACCCCATGAAGTTCGCGGCCGCCGCGGGCGGCGCCACGAACCCTGGTCCGTCGCGATAGACGATCTTCTCGTCCACGCATCCGCTGGCCGCGATCAGCATCGCCGCCAGAGAGGAGCCTCGCCACACCCGGCCCAGCACGTTGCGCCACATTTAGCGCTTCCTCCGCTTATGTCTGAAAACCCCGATGGCCCCGACCCGACCCGCTGAATCCTGAACGCAGCGATCAGGTTCACCGAGCAAAGTGCGTACTAATACCTAATCCAGAAATCGGGTAATCCCCGACGAGAATTTCAGGATTTCGGGAAGGGCTTTGTGAGGAAACACGGCGGTGTGTCGCCGGGGAAACGCGCCAAAGGCTTGGTTAGGCGCCCTGGGCGGGGCCCGTCGTGGAACGCCGCACGGTGCGGACGACGACGACGCCACCCACCACGATTGCCAGAATCGGCACCAGGTACACGACGAGGTTGAAGCCTTCGGCCTTTGGTGCCAACAGGATCCACTCACCGTACTTGTCCACGAAGTACGCGCGGACCTCGTCAGGCGTCCGGCCGGCCCGGAGCTGGTCCCGGATGACGGAGCGCATCTCCTGGGCGAGTTCCGACGGCGAGTCCTGGATGGAATTCCCCTGGCAGACCGGGCAACGCAGCTCCGAGGCGAGCATGGTCGTCGTCGCCTCGAGGGCCGAGTCGGACCTCGCCGGCATGCTCGGGATCGCCGAACCCACCTGCGCTTCCGCCCCCGTGGCGAACAGGAGCACCAGGGCGAGCGCCCAGGAATGACTCACGGTGCCCCGGCGCCGTCGCGGAGCAGTGAATCCAGCTTCTGCGACAACTGGCGCTGCGAAATCGGGCCGATGTGCTTGTATGCCACCCGGCCATCACGCGAGACGAAGAACGTCTCCGGTACGCCGTAGAGACCGTAGTCGATCGCGGTCCTCGTGCGGGGATCGAGCAGGGAGGGATACGTCTGGCCACCCATCTCCTGGATCCAGCGCAACCCGAACGATTCCTGGTCGTTGTACAGGAGCCCGTAAAAGCGCACGCCCTTGTCGAAGTACTCGGTGGCCGTGGCCGACAGGTCGCGGTGCTCGTCTCGGCACTGCAGGCACCACGACGCCCAGAAGTTCAGGACGACGACCTGTCCGGCGTGATCGGCGAGGCGGACGGTGTCACCAACGTTGAGCGCCGTCGCCCCCTCGCCGGGCGCGAACACGGACAGCGCGAAGGAGGGCGCCGGCTTGCCGGGCAACGGTGAGACGATCGCCTTCGGGTCGCGCGTGAGGCCAAAGGCGAGGATGCCGATCACCGGAATCGCCATCGCGACGGCGGTGGTGGCCCGTTTCCAGTTCATCGGGCCGGCTCCTCCAGCCCGACCGGGGTCGGGCGCACGGGGGGCACGGCGCGCACGCGCGCGGCGGCCAGCGCCGGCTCCCGCTTTCCGCCCCCGAGCGACACCAGCGCGCCCAGGCACACGATCATGCCGCCGATCCAGATCCACGGCACGAGCGGCTCGACGATCACGCGCAATGTCGCGGTGGAACCGTCCTGCTCGAACGCCTGCAGGTTGATGTACAGGTCGCCGGCGGCGCGACTACGCACCGCGGGCGTCGGCACGGGCTGGTCGGAGGTCGGGTAGAAGTTCATCCGCGGTTCCATGCGCCCGACCTCGCGACCGCCCTTGAGGACGGTCACCCAGGCGGCGAGCACGCCGCGCTGCGGCTCCTCGCGGTACGTGACCTCGTCGAACCGCACCGTGAACTTGCCGACCTCGATGACCTCGCCCTTGCGCAGCGTGGCTTCCCGCTCGGTCCGGAACATCGCCGAGGCGCCGATGCCTAACGTCACGGTGAGGACGCCGAGGTGGGCGAGGTACCCGCCGTAACGCCGGCGGTTGGCGCCCACCAGGCGCGCCAGCGCGACCGGTGGCGACTCCCCGTGGGCGCGGCGGCGCGCCAGGGCGCCGTCGATGAACTCGCGGACGTTGGCGGCCAGCGCGAACCCGCCGAACATGAAGGCCGCCAGCCCGTACGGGGAGCGCACGCCCGCCAGCAGGCTGAGGACGAGCGCGACCACGCCGGCGATCGCCGGCGGCAGCAACTGCCGGCGCACCACGTCGCGGGACGCAACGCGCCACGGCAGCGCCGGGCCCACCCCCATCAGGAAGAGCAGCATGGCGCAGATGGGCAGCGTCATCCGGTTGAAGAACGGCTCGCCCACCGAGACCTTCACGCCGCGGATGGCCTCGGCCACCAGCGGGAAGAGCGTCCCCACCAGGACCGTCACCGTGAACGCGCTGAGGAACAGGTTGTTCAGCAGGAACACCGTCTCCCGCGACACCGCGGTGTCCAGCGACCCGGTCGGCCGCAGCCGTTCCGAGTTGCCTGCCACCAGCGCGAACGACGCGATCAGGACGATGGCGATGAACGCGAGGAAGTAGCGTCCGATGGGTCCCTCGGAGAACGCGTGCACCGACGACAGCACGCCGCTCCGGGTGAGGAACGTCCCGAGGATCGTCAGCGCGAACGTGGAGACGATCAGGTTCAGGTTCCACAGCTTCAGCAGGCCGCGTCGTTCCTGGACCATCACCGAGTGCAGGAACGCGGTCGCCGTCAGCCACGGGATGAACGAGGCGTTTTCCACCGGGTCCCACGCCCAGTAGCCGCCCCAGCCCAGCACCTCGTAGGACCACCACATCCCGGCGATGATCGCCGCCGCCAGGAACATCCAGGCCGTCAGCGTCCAGCGGCGCGTGATGCGGATCCAGCCATCGTTGTCGATGTCCCCCGACAGCACGGCGCCGATCGCAAAGGCGAACGGCACCGACATCCCGACGTAGCCCAGGTACAGCAGCGGCGGATGCACGGCCATCAGCGGGTGGTTCTGCAGCAGCGGGTTGGGACCCGGGCCGTCCGGGGGCACCGGGAAGACCGCGGAGAACGGGTTGGCCGGCCCGACGAGCAGGATGAGGAAGAAGATGCTGATCAGCATCAGCACACCGCCGGCGTACGGCACCAGCAGCCCCTCGCGGGCGCGGTTCTGGTACGTCACCAGCGCCGCCAGCGACGTGAGCACGAAGATCCAGAAGAGGATCGACCCCTCGAGCGCGCCCCACAACGAGATCACCGTGTAGAACAGCGGCGTGGCACGGCTGCCGACCATGGCCACGTACTTCACGCTGAAGTCGTGCGCGACCAGCGCGTACACCATGGCCAGCGTCGCGGCGGTGGCGAGGGCCCACACCGCATAGACCGCCACCTGGCCACTCCGCAGCAGGCCGGCGTGGCGCCGCCGGGCACCGAGCATCAGCGCCAGCGCGCCGTAGATGGCCACGCCTAACGCCAGCAGCAGCGACCCGGCCCCGATCAGTCGCGTCACGAGCCCGCTCCCTTCGTGAGGGACTTGTACATCTCCTGCGGCCGGTCGCCGTGCTCCGGCTTGCGGTACTCGTTCGAGTGCTTGACCATCAGGCCGGTGGACTGGAACACGCCATCCCGGTGGTACCGGCCCTCCACCACCACGCCCATGCCGTCCCGGAACATCTGCGGCGGCGCGCCGGTGCTATGCACCGTCACCGCCTCCCCGCCCGTGTCGGTCACGACGAACCGGAGGTCCAGCTTCTCCGGATCCCACTTCACCGACCCCGGCTGCACCTGCCCGCCCAGCCGCACCGGCACGTCGTACGCCGCCGTGCCCCGCTCCAGCAGCTCCTGGGGCGTGAGGAAGAACACGACATTGGAGTCGATGCCGCCGTACAGCAGGAACCCGAATGCCCCCAGCAGGATCACCGCGGCAACCGCCAGCGCCGACCGCCGCCTCCCTCGTGCCGTGCTCATATGTGCCTCCGTGCGTCGACCCGCGACGCCTGTGCCAGCCGGTGTTTCGCGTCACGCGATACCCGATGCAGCCGCACCGCGTACCCGAGGACGCCAACCCACATCACGACATACGCCGCGACGACAAACCCGTTGCCCTCAAGCATGATCCCTGCCCTCCAGCGCCGCGCGCTCCTCGAGCTGCTCGGCCAGCCGCTCCACGCGGGCCGCCCGGTACCGCTTCATGATGAAGTATACGAGGACGAGGAGTACCGCGATGCCGTTGGCGCGCAGCCCGACGACATATTCCGGATCGACGGTGCTCGGGCTCGACTGCATCTGGTGGAGCGTCCGCCACCACTTCACCGACATGTAGACGATCGGCACGTTGAGGGCCCCCAGCAGGCCCACCGCCGCGCTCCATTGGGCACGCCGGTCGGCGTCCTCCACGAATGACCGCAGGGCGAGGTACCCGACGAAAATCAGCAGGAGGACGGCCGTGGACGTCAGCCGCGGATCCCACGTCCACCATACCCCCCAGGTGGGGCGTCCCCAGATGGATCCCAGCGCCAGCGTCAGCGCGGTGAATACCGTCCCCACCTCGGCCGCCGATGCGGCCAGCAGGTCGTGACGTTCCTGGCCCTTCCACAGGTACAGGAGGCTGCAGATGGCGACCACGAAGAACGCGATGAACGAGTTCCACGCCGCCGGCACGTGCACGTACATGATCTTCTGGAGGTGACCCATGTCGCGATCGGGCGGGCTGGTCAGCACCCCGAGCAACTGCGCACCCACCAGGGCGAGCAAGGCAACCAGGCCCAGCCATTCGATGGGCCGGGTGACGCCCACCGCTGCGGGCGGGCTTTCGGTTTCCAGCGGGACAGCGTGACTCATGCTCAGACCTCGATGACGTAATCGAACGCGAGGAACGACGCTACGACGAATATCACGTCGAAAGCGGCCAGGAGGCGCACCCACGCGCCGGCATCGCGCATCGGGTCGCCCGCCAACAGGGACGACGAGGCTTCCGCCGATGCCAGGAGGACCGGAATCAGCATCGGGAACAACAGGAGGGGGAGCAGCACCTCCCTGGCGCGGCTCCGGCTCGCCATGGAGGCATAGAACGTCCCCAGGGACACAAACCCGATGGTGCCGAGGAGCATGACCCCGATCGCCGGCAGCCATCCCGCGGTCGACTTCACCTGGAACAGGATGATCGCGACCGGCACCACGATCGCCTCGACCAGCAGCACGAACAGCAGGTTGGCGGCGAGTTTCCCGGCGAAGATCGTCCATCGTGGCGCCGGATACAGGAGCAACTGTTCCAGCGCGCCGCCGTCGAGCTCGAGCTGGTACGAGCGGTTGAAGGCCAGCACGCCGGAGAACAGGATCGCCAGCCAGAGCGCGCCCGCCGCGGCGTCACGCAGCGCCTCGGCATCCGGACCGAGCGCGAAGCCGAACAGCAGGAGGATGAGTACCCCGAGGAAGGCGACCGAGTTGAAGCCCGCCTTCGAGCGGCGCTCGGTCGTGAGGTCCTTCCAGACGATCGCGCGCACGCGGCGCAGGTCCTGGGCAAACGCCATCAGGCTGGTCCCGCCGTGGCCACCGCCATCATCCCGTCGACCGCGTTGGTGCCGATGACGGCGCCGCGCCCGAGTTCGACGATGCGATCGAGGACCCGCTCGCCCTGACGCTTGTCGTGCAGGACCACGAGCGCCGCGCCGCCACCACGTCGCGCATCCTGGATGACTTCATTCACCAGTTCGATGCCCTGCGGGTCGAAGTTGTTGTACGGCTCATCGAGGAGCAGCAGCCCGGGGGACCCGAGCGTCATGCGCGCCAAGGCGAGCCGGCGCTGCATGCCGGCGGAAAAGCCGCGGACGCGTTCGTTCGCCTCCCGCGCCAGGCCGACCCGTTCGAGCGCCGCAGGGATCTGCGCCTCCGGGACGCCGAGCATGCGCGCCGCGAAGATCAGATTCTCGGTGGCGGTGAGGTCGTCGTAGAGACCCGGAGAATGCGCCAGAAAGCCGATGTGCGACCTCACTTCGACCGCTTCACGGACGAGATGCTTCCCGAAGACCCATCCCTCGCCGGCGGACGGCCGCAGGGCTGTGGAAACCACGCGGAGCAGCGTGCTCTTGCCGCTCCCGTTATGTCCCATGATACCAACGACTTCTCCCGGCTCGACCTCGAGCGAGACGCCGCGCAATGCCCATCGCATCCCGAATCGTCGCGCGAGTCCACTGAGCTTGAGGGTCTGGCCGGGTGAGTTCACAGGTTCGTTGGATTGGTCAGGAGCAACCCTACAGGGACAATGCTGAAACGTATAGTCGAGATTTGCCCCATGCCCGTGTCGGGGGTTGCCTGACTGCTTACCGTAGCCGGGCGTGCGCTTAGCTTGGCTCGTCGCCGTTATCTCACCCGGGGAACAGGCCCTTGTCGACTCCGATCCGTCCGCCCGAGGACTCGAAGCACGCGCGCTCCTTCTATGGAGAAGGCGGCGGCTCCATCGCCCGCGACCTCTCCCTCAAGGAGCTGACCGCGTGTGTCCGCGACGGGCGGGGGCCGCTGTGGGTGGACATCGACACGTCGGTCAGGCCGCAACTCGCGCTGCTGGAGAAGGTCTTCGGGTTCCATCCGCTGTCCATCGAGGACGTCATGAACCCGCATGGACGGGCCAAGGTGGAAGCGTACGACGGGTACCTGTTCGTTGTCCTGCGCGCGGTGAGCTTCGATGAACAGACGGACGACCCGTATGACCTCGAGACCGAGAACATCTACTTCTTCATCGGGCACAACGTACTGGTGACCGCACACGCGGGTCCGTCGCGCCTGATCGACGCGGTCGCCGAGGTGACGATCCGCAACGAGGACCTGCTCGCGCGCGGCCCCGGACGACTCGCCCACCAGGTGATGGATGCGGCCGTCGACTCGTTCTTCCCGGTGCTCGACCGCATCGACGAGTTCATCGACTCGCTCGAGGAACATGTCTTCCAGCAGTTCAGGGAGGAGTCGCTCCGCGACATCTTCGCGGTGAAGCGCATGGTGCTGTCGTTACGCCGGTACCTGGCGCCGGAGCGCGAGATCTTCAACGTCCTGGCCAACCGGCCGTCCCCGTTCCTGACGCCGGATCACCAGCTGTACTACCGGGACATCTACGACCATGTGCTGCGCATCAACGACTCGCTCGACACCTATCGCGACCTGCTGAGCAGCACGATGGAGAGCTACCTGTCCCAGGTGAACAACCGGCTCGGGCAGGTGACGAAGGGCCTGACCGTGGTGGCGACGCTCTCGGTCCCGTTCGTCGTCGTCAGCGGCATGTGGGGCATGAACTTCGACCACGTGCCGCTGGCGCATCACCCGTACGGGTTCCTGATCATGCTGGTGGTCCAGATGGCGTTAGGCGGCGGGTTGCTGTGGATGCTGCGGAGGATGGGGTTGTTTTGACAGAGAGTTGAGAGTTGAGAGTTGAGAGTTGAGAGTTGAGAGTGTGGAGACCGGGCGTCTCCGATTCCCGTCCCCGCCTTCACTACGGGATCGGCCCTTTCCAGGCGGCGAGCGCGAGTTCCGCCACCAGGGCGAGGAGGGCCAGCGCGAGCGGCCAGCGATACAGCTCGGAATACCGGGTGTAGACCTTCACCCGAACCGGCGTGCGCTCCAGCCGGTCGATCTCCGCCGTGATCCGGTCGAGGGCCTCGGCGTCGCGGGCGCGGAAGTAGCGACCGCCGGTGCGCTGCGCCACCTCGGTGAGCAGCGCGTCGTCGATCTCCACGGGCCGGTTCTCGTACCGCAGGCCGAAGACTCCCCGGCCCACGGGCACCGGCGCCATGCCCTCGGTGCCCACCCCGATCGCGTACACCTTCACGCCGATCGCCGCGGCGGCCTGGGCGGCCGTGCGGGGATCGATCGACCCGCGATTGTTGACGCCATCGGTGAGCAGGACGATCACCCGCGAGCGCCCGGGCGCCCCTTTCAGCCGGTTTGCCGCCGTGACGATCGCCGTGCCGATGGCGGTACCGTCGTCGAGCTGGCCGGGCTGGAGGTTGTCCACCGCGGCGAGGACCACGGGGTAGTCGGTGGTGAGCGGCACCTGCGTCAGCGCCTCTCCCGAAAAGGCGACCACGCCGATCCGATCGCTGTTCCGCCGCATGATGAACTGCTTGACCTTGTCCCGCGCGACCTCGAGGCGGTTCTGCGGCTGGAAGTCCTCGGCCAGCATCGAACTCGAGATGTCGAAGGCAATCACGATGTTGATCCCCTCCGTATTCGACTGCGCGGAGCGACCCGCGGCGCGTGGCCGGGCCAGCGCGATCACCAGGCCTGCAATCGCCAGGGTGCGCAGGACGACCAGGACCCTGGTAATCCCGCGGCCCGCCCGCGGGAGCTTCGCCAGAAGCGCGGTCCGCGAATAGATGATCGCCCCCGCGGGTCGTCGCCGACGCCACCACCACCAGAGCGGCAGCACCAGCAGCAGGACCAGCGCGATCGGGTTCTGGAAGTCGATGTCCGGAAGGACCACGGCCGGGGGATGGAGACGCCTTGCATGCCGTCCGGCAGGCCAGCCCGGGTCGGGCCACCCCACTCTCCGGCACGACGCAAGATCGACACCCGGAGCAAGGACCGGAAGTCAAGAGGTACCAATCGTTTTGCGCTGGGCCGGACTGCAACGACTCGGGCCGTCGTGCGTCTCTACAGGAGTGCCGCACCCCGCAACCGGATATCCCGAGCAACACCCAATGCACCCTGATCGACGACGTCTCGTCGGCGCCGCCGCCGCGGTATTGCTGACGGTGGGTTCCGGCGCACTGGTCGGTGGTGCGCTGAGCGAGTCGGGATGGCTTTCGATCGTGGGGGCCCTGTTGCTGGTGGGTGCGACCGCGGTGCTCGGCGTCGCCCTCGGAATGCCGGTATCGGCGGACGGCAGTCGGGCGGAGGCGGTAGCCCCGCGGCCGTCGTTCGAGATGCACCTGTTCGAACGCCTCTCCGATCCTGTGCTCCTGGTCGATCGACGCGGCAAGGTGCTGCGCGCCAGCGCGTCGACAGCGCGGGTCCTGGGCCACATTCCCGCCGCACTGTCGGGTCGCACACTCGACCAGATGCTCCACGAGGACGATGCGTCATCTGTCGCGCCGTTCCTCAGCGAAGTGGTCGGGGGCGCCGATCCCGGCGTCTCACCGCAGTGGCGCCTTCGTCGAGCCGACGGCGGGTGGCATTCGTTCCGTGCCGCGGCCACGAGCCTCCTCGACGAACCCGGCATCGAAGGGATCGCGCTGGTGCTGCGCGACCCCGTTTCATCCGCGTCCATGGCGGACCTGCCGGCGGACCCGCCGCTGCAGGATCCGTTGACCGGACTGGCCAATCGCGCACTGTTTCGCGACCGCGTGGACCACGCACTCGCCAGGGCGCGACGCCAGCAACTGCCGCTCTCGATCGTCCTGCTGGAGTTCGACGATTTCCGCACCGGAAGCGTCCGCGCGACGTACGAGGAGCTCGAACTGCTGCTCGCCGCCTCGGCCACCCGCATCCAGAACTGCCTGCGCGCCTCGGATTCCGCCGCGCGCCTGGAAGGCACGCGCTTCGGGATCCTGCTCGAGGACATGCGGGAGGAACGGCATTTCGCGCACGTGAGCGAACGCCTTGCGCGCGTCTTCACCGGACCCCTGGCCGTCCGCGAGAAGGAGTTCATCGCCAGCGGCAACATCGGCATCGCCAGCGCGGCGCCCGAGGATGGGACCGAGGAACTGCTCCGCAACGCGGATGTCGCGCTCCGGGCGGCGCGCCGGCGCGGGCGGGGCGCGGTCGAGCTGTACGACGCCCAGCTGCACGCGCCGGTGCTCGACCATCGCGTGCTGGATGACGACCTTCGCGTCGCGATCGAACAGGGGCAGCTCTCCCTGCTGTACCAGCCCATCGTCCTCCTGAGGAACCGGCGGATCGCGGGGGTGGAGGCGCTGGTGCGCTGGCAGCATCCGGACCGTGGCGTGATCCCCGCGGCCTCGTTCATCCCCATGGCCGATGAATCCGGCCTCATCGTGCCGCTGGGATACTGGGTGCTGGCGGAAGCGTGCGGACAGCTCGCACGCTGGCAGGCGGAACTGGGCCCCGATCGCGTGCTCACGCTCACCGTCAACGTCACCGCGCGGCAGCTCCTCGCCCCCGGATTCGTTGGCGTCCTCCGGGATACCATCGCGACCGCAGGCGTCGACGCCTCCCGGCTCGTGCTCGAGATCACGGAGGCCGCCCTGGCTCGGCAGGTCACCGATACGCTGCGCCGCGTGCGCGAAGTCCGGGCCCTCGGGGTGCGGTTCGCCATCGACGATTTCGGGTCGCGCAGCGCGACGCTGGGCGACCCCGCCGACATCCCGGTGGACATCCTCAAGATCGACCGGACCTACATCCGCCAGCTCACGCGCCGTCCCGAGGACCACGCCGCCACGCGCGCGATCGTCGCGTTAGGCCGGCTGAAGCAGCTTCGCACGGTCGCCGCGGGGATCGAGCAGGAGGACCAGCTCGGGGAGTTGCTGCGCTTCCGCTGCGAGTACGGGCAGGGCTCCCTCTTCTCCGAGCCGCTCGACGCCGAGGGCGTGCGGCGGCTGCTGCTGCGCGACTGAGCGTCAGGCCGCCCCGGCCGGCGTCCCGCCGGCGGCGGCGACCCCCGCGCCATACTCCAGGCGATAGAAGCGCAGCAACTCGAAGAAGTACGCGATCGCGAGCGGACCGAGGAGCAGCCCGGGCAAGCCGAAATACTTGATGCCGGCGAACGCGCCCACCAGGGTGACCATCGGGTGGATGTTCGAGACGCGCCGGTACACCATCGGGCGGATGAGGTTGTCGACGTTGCTCGCCAGGAGCCATCCCACGATCAGCATGACCACCATCGCGCCGTAGCGTTCCTGGAAGAACAGGACCAAAACGGCCGGCATCCAGACCAGCCCGGTGCCCAGCACGGGCAGGATGGACGCGAACGCCGCCATGCTGCCCCACACCAGTGGCTCCGGGAGCCCGACGAGCAGGAAGGCGAATCCGATGAGCGTGCCCTGGGCGATCGCCGTGGCGATGGTCCCCAGCAACGTCGCCTGCGTCACGCTGTAGAAATGGAGCCGCAGCGCGTCGGCCGTTCCGCTCGAGAACGGGACGTAGCCGTGAAAGCCGGTCCAGAGCGCCTCGCCGGAATGGAGCATGTAGTACAGCCCGAAGAAGGCGATGACGAGGTTCAGCGAAGCGCTGGCGGCGCCGCCGAGGAACCCGATGGCCTGCCCCGAGACCCATTGCACCAGCATGCCCGAGGCCTCCGCGACCTGTGCGCCAAGGTCGATACCGCCGATGCGCACCTGCGACAGGCGCTCGACCAGCAGGCCACTCTGCAATCCCTGCAGCGCGTCGGGAACGCGGTCGACCAGGACGCCGACCAGCCAGGTGAGGGGGAGCGCGATCACGATGATCGCGATGATCAGCGTGAGCGCCGAAGCCAGGCCATCCGGCATCACCCGGGCCAGCCGCTTGTACGGCCCGACGAACATCACGTACAGGACGGCGGCGCCGAGCAGCCCGCTGAGGAACGGCATCAGCGCGATGAGGATCGCCGCGCCGAGCAGCATGATCAGCAGGCCGGCCCGGTCGCGTGGTGATTCCAGGAATCGCATGGCGTCGCCGGTGAAGTTCAGGGTGAGCCCACAATCTGCGGCGGTGAGAGGAGCGGCGCGACCGCTTACGCGCCGCGCACGCCCCATGCCTGCCACGCCCGCCAGGACTGCCCGGCCACCGCTGGCACCGCGCCGAACGCCACGCAGGCCAGCCACAGCCCGGGCGCGATCGACTGCAACCCGAGCACCGCTGCCAGGCCGGGAATCAGGACCGTCCCCGCGATCAGGCCAGCGCAGGCAACGACCGCCAGGAGAGCCCAGCGGTTGGCCGTGGCCGCCTGCCAATGCCACACCGGGCGCTCGGACCGCGCGTTCCCGAGGTGCAGCACCTGCGCGATCGCGAGCGTCAGGAACGCGACGGTCCCGGCCGATGCCGGGTCGGTGCGACCGGCGTACAGGAAGGCCGCCACGGTGACGAAGGTCAGCATCACCGCGTGCGCGGCGGCCGAGCGCAGCACCCGGCCGTCCATGATCGGCTGGCGGGGCGGCCGCGGCGGCCGCTGCATAACGATCGGCGACGCCGGCTCCACCGCCAGCGCCAGCGCCGGCACGACGTCCGTGACGAGGTTGAGCCAGAGGATCTGCAGCGGGGTGAAGGGGACGGGCAACCCCAGCAGCGGCATGGCGACGAGCGCCAGCATCTCCGCCATGTTGCACGACACCAGGTAGTAGACGAAGCGGCGCAGGTTGTCGAAGACGACGCGGCCATCTTCGAGCGCGGCCACGATCGTGGCGAAGCGATCGTCCTGGAGGACGATGTCGGCCGCCTCGCGGGCCACGTCGGTGCCGCGGGCGCCCATCGCCACGCCGACCTCGGCGCGCCGCAGCGCCGGGGCGTCATTGACGCCGTCGCCAAGCATGGCGACGAGCGCACCTCCCGCCTGCAGCGCCGCCACGATGCGCAGCTTGTCCTCGGGGCCGATGCGGCTGAAGACCGCCGTGCGCGCCGCCCGCTCGACCAGCGCCGCGTCGTCCAGGCGTGCCAGCGCGCGGCCATCGATCGACTCATCGCCCGGCCGCAGGATGTCCACCGCCCGCGCGATCGCCTCGGCCGTGGCGCGCTGGTCCCCGGTGATCATCACCGGGCGCACCCCGGCCACGCGCAGGGCGCGCACCGCCTCGACCACGCCGTCCGCCGGGGGGTCGGTCATGCCCACCAGCCCGAGGAACTGGAGGTCGCCCGCGGGATCGGGCCCGTCAACGGCGGGACCGGCCGCAAGCGCCAGCACCCGCTCGCCGCGGCCCGCGAGCGTGTCGTTCGCCGCCCCGAGGCGCGCGCGCGCGTCGGTGCCTAACGCCTCGGGGCCATTCGCGCCATGCCAGGTGGTGCATCGCTCCAGCACCAGGCGCGGGGCGCCCTTCATCCACACGTGCCGGTTGCCGGGGGGCGTCCGGTGCACCGATGCCGAGTACATCAGGGTGCTCGAGAACGGGATGTCACGTTCCAGCGGCAGGGCGCGGTGCAGCGCGTGGCGGTCCACGCCGCCCTTCGCCGCCAGGGCGACCAGGGCCGCGTCGGTCGGGTCGCCGACCGCGCGCCAGGCGCCGTCCCGCTCCTCGACCGACGCGCGCGCGGTGAGCGCGGCCCCTTCGAGCAGGGCGAGGACCGCCGGATCCCCGGCGACGTCCCCGTCATCCTCGAGGATCGATCCCACGGGGCCATAGCCGGTGCCCGTCACGCGAAGGAAGCGGTCCGCGCACCAGGCCGACGTCACCGTCATCGCCCCGGTGGTGAGCGTGCCCGTCTTGTCCGCGCAGACCACGGTCGTGGACCCCAGGGTCTCGATCGACGGCAGGCGCCTGACGAGGGCCCGCCGGCGGGCCATGCGGCGCACGCCCACCGCCATCGCGATCGTGGCCACGACCGGCAGGCCCTCGGGCACGGTCGCCACCGCGAGGGCAATCCCCATCTGCACCATCGACGGCAGGTCGGCGCCGCGCCACAGCAGCAACCCCGCCACCAGCGCCGCCAGCACGATCGACAGGATCGCGAGCTGGCCGCCGAGGGCGTCGAGCTTCTGCTCCAGGACGGTCCGACCCGGGCGCACTTGTTCGGCCAGCCGACCCAGTCGACCGAGTTCCGTCTGCCCCCCGGTGGCCACCACCACCGCCCGGCCGCGCCCGGCGGCCACCGACGTCCCGCGGTAGAGCATCGTCCGGCGCTCGGGCAGGGGTGCGTCGGCATCGGACGGCGGCTCCGCCACCTTGCCGACGGGGACCGACTCCCCGGTCAGGGCGGCCTCGTCCACGCGCAGCTCCACCGAGGCCATGACGCGGGCGTCGGCCGGAACCATCGCCCCTTCCTCGAGCGCGATGACGTCCCCGCGCACCAGCTCCCGGGCATCCACCTCGCGGCTCGCGCCGTCGCGTACCACGATCGCCCGCGGAGTCTCGAGGGAGCGCAAGGCGCGCAGGGCGCGATGCGCGCCGGCCTCCATGACCACGCCGATGGTCATGTTGAGCACCAGCACGCACCCGATCGCGACCGCATCGATGACGTCGCCGACGGCGAGCGACAACCCGACCCCGGCGAGCAGGAGCCAGACCACGGCCGAGCGGGACTGCCGGAGCGCGATCCGCCAGACCGGCTCGGCTGGCGTGGACGGGATCTCGTTAGGCCCCTCCGCCGCCAGGCGCGCGGCCGCCCCGGCGGCCTCGAGGCCGTCGGCGTCGGTCCCCAACGCGGACAACGCGCTGTCCACCGGCATGGCGTGCCATGGCCGGAGGTCTGCCCGCGGCCCTGCTGCCAGCAGCGTGACCGCCATCGTCGCTCCCTGTCGCGGCCGGTCCCCCCGAAGACTGGCCCGGCGCTCCCCCGGGATACTGTCGGGGAACGGCGGATGACGCTACCGGACTTCGCTCCCCTGCCGGCGGCCGGACGGACTATTGCGGGAAGAGCCGCCCGCGTGTCCGGGTCTCCGCCTCGATCCGGCCGCACATGATGTCGCAGAGCTTCAGGACATCGCGATCGGCGAGGGCATAGTAGATGTGCAATCCCTCGCGCTGGCGCTGGACGAAGCCGAGCTGGTGCAGCCGTGCCAGGTGCTTCGATGCGTTGGCCTGCGTGAGGCCCGTGTCATCGACGAGTTCTCCCACCGTCCGCGAGCCGTCACGCAGCGCGCTCAGCAGGCGCACCCGCGCCGGGTCGGCGAGCGCCTTGAAGCGCTCGGCGACCAGCGAGGTCAGTTCCTCGGACATCGGCGTCTTGGCCATGCAGGTGCACCAGGGTCAGGTCGCGTCCCACCGCCCTCGCCGCGAGGCTCGGAGGCGGAAAGATACCGGCGCGTTCGTCCGGGTGCTCCGGGGGCCCGCATCAGCGGGCGTCCCCGAATCGCACGCACCCGGGAAAGCCGAGCCGGCCGAGGATGCGCTCGAGCGGGCACAGGTTGGTGAAGCTCGACTGCAGCAGGTTGAAGCCGACGAACGCGGTGAAGAGCAGCCACGCCGGGTGGATCCACCACCCGAGGGCCAGGCTCGCCAGCACGAACACACCGGCAAAACGACGGATCAGCATCTGGTCACACACGATTCGACTCCACAGGTCAGAAGAAGTGTTCCACCGGGAGGACCGCGACATGCAGCCGCTCTCCCGGGACGGCGTCGCCGGCCAGCGAACGAAGCGCCCGCTCCAGTTCCGGCACGCGATCGTCAGGCACGACGGTGAACAGCACCGAGGTCTCCCCCGGCCAGGCGCGCGTGCCCTCGACGCGGCCGGTGGTTCCCCGCCCATGCGCCCGGTCGATCTCGGTGAACGCACGGACGTCATGGGCATCCAGCACGGCGGACACGCGCTGCGGGTCCGAGCCGGCGTACAGCATGACGAGCAGCTTCATGGTGTTCCCTCCGAGGGTCGCGGGCGCCGGAGGTCCCAGTAGAGCAGCGGCACCACGATCATGGTCAGCAGCGTTGCGACGACGGCGCCTCCCATCAGCGCCAGCGCGAGGCCCTGGAAGATCGGATCCAGCACCATCACGATGCCGCCGATCACCACCGCCGCCGCCGTCAGCGCGATCGGGCGGAAGCGGACGCTTCCGGCCTCGATCACGGCCACGCGCAGCGAGCGCCCGCGCGCCTGGGACAGCTCGATGAAGTCCACCAGGAGGATCGAGTTCCGCACGATGATGCCAGCCAGGGCGATCATCCCGATCATCGAGGTCGCCGTGAAGAAGGCCCCGCTCGCCGCGTGCACCGGCAGGATGCCGATCAGCGTCAGGGGAATCGGCGCCATGATCACGAGCGGGGTGGTGAACGACTGGAACCACCCGACCACCAGCACGTAGATCAGGATCAGCACCACCGCGAAGGCGAGGCCAAGGTCGCGGAAGACCTCGATTGTCACCTGCCATTCGCCGTCCCACTTGATCGCGGTCTCGTCCAGCGCCTGCGGCGGGACGGCGTTGTAGCGACCGATGGCCAGGCCGTCGACGCCGATGCTGTCGAGCCGCCGGTTCATGGCCATGATGGCGTACACCGGTGACTCGATCTCCCCGGCGACGTCGCCCGTCACGTAGATCACCGGGCGGAGGTCCTTCCGCACCCGCACCCCTTCCCGGAAGACGGAATCCGTCGCGACGAATCGACCGAGCGGCTGGGGACCGGAGGCCGTGCTCACCGGCAGCGCGAGCAGCGACGCCATCGAGGCGCGGTCGGCAAGCGCGAGCCCCGTCTCCACGACCACCCCTTCGCGCGCCGTCGGCTGCGACGCGAGCGTCAGCGGCGTCCCGGACAGTGCCATCCGCAGCACCTGGGTGACCTGCGTGGCGCCGACCCCGGCCGCGGCAGCCCGCGCGCGATCGAGGCGCACCACGCGCCGCGCCTGCGGGGCTTCCTCGGTCCAGTCGACGTCGACCACGCCCGGCGTCGACTCGAAGACGGCCTTGACCTTCTCGGCGGCCGCGCGGCGCGCCTCGTCGGTCGGGGCGTACACCTCCGCCACGAGGGTCGACAGGACCGGCGGGCCCGGCGGGATCTCCGCCACCTTCATCGACGCGCCGTAGCGCGCGCCGATCGCCGCGATCCCGGGGCGCAAGGCGACCGCCAGGTCATGGCTCTGACGCGAGCGCTCGTGCTTGTCGGCCAGCGTCACCTGGAGGTCCACGACGTTCGCGCCGCGCCGCAGGAAGTAGTGCCTGACGAGTCCATTGAAATTGAACGGCGCCGCGGCGCCGGCGTAGACCGTCGTGGCGCGAACCTCCGGCACGTCGCGAAGGAACTCCGCGACCTCCTGCCCCAGGGCCAGGCTCGTCTCGAGCGACGTGCCTTCCGGCAGGTCGGCGATCACCTGGAACTCGCTCTTGTTGTCGAAGGGCAGCATCTTCACCTGCACGGCCCGCACCGCCACCAGTCCCACCGAGACCAGCAGGAGCACCACCGTCCCGGCATAGAACGCGATGCGATTCCGCCCGTGATCCAGCAGCGGCGACATCAGCCGTCCGTACAGCCGGCCGAACCGCGAGGACTCCTCGGGCTCGTGCGCCTGGTCCAGCGTGCTCGCTTTGGCGTGGACGTGCCCGCGCAACAGGCGGATCGCCAGGTACGGCGTCACGATGAACGCCACGCCGAGGGAAGCGAGCATCGCGACCGAGGCGCCGACCGGGATCGGCCGCATGTAGGGCCCCATCAACCCCGACACCACCGCCATCGGCAGGATCGCGGCGATGACGGTCAGCGTCGCCAGGATGGTCGGGTTCCCCACCTCGTCGACCGCCTCGATCGCCGCGGTGTCGGGGTCTCGCGACCCGCGCACCAGGTGCCGGTAGATGTTTTCCACCACCACGATCGCGTCGTCCACCAGGATGCCGATCGAGAAGATCAGCGCGAAGAGCGTGATCCGGTTGAGCGTGTATCCCAGCGCGTAGTACACGAACAGCGTGAGCGCGAGGGTCACGGGCACCGCCACCAGGACGACGATCGCCTCGCGCCAGCCGAGGAAGATCCCCACCAGCAGGGTGACGGACAGTGTCGCGATCAGCAGGTGACGGATCAGCTCCGAGGCCTTCTCCCCGGCGGTCTCGCCGTAGTCGCGGGTCACGGACAGGCTGACCTCGTCAGGCACCAGGTGCTCGCGGGACTCCTCGACGCGCGCCTCGACCAGCCGCGTGACCGTGGTCGCGTTCGCGCCCGGCCGCTTGGCGACGCTGAGCGTCACCGCCTGGCGCGGTCCGCCGTCCCCGTCCGCATGCATCACGTAGTCGGAGGGCTCGCCGAATTCCTCCCGCACCGTGGCCACGTCGCGCACGAGCACCGGCGCCCCGCCCCGCACGCCCACGACGACCAGCGCCACATCGGCTGCACTTGCGAGCGCGGCGCCGGCGTCCACCCGGACCACGCGGCCGGCGTCCGGGAACTCCCCCGCCTGCACCTTCGCGCCCGCACCGGCGAGCGCCCCCTGGACTTCGGCCACCGAGATCCCGCGCCCGCCAAGCCGCGCGGGATCGAGCTCCACGCGGATCTTGCGCGGAGCCCCGCCGGTCACCCAGGTCGTGGCCACGTCGCCGACCGTCCGCACCTCGTCCTCCAGGTGGACCGCCACCGCCCGCAGCGCGTTCGCGTCGTACTGCGCCGAGGACAACGTCAGCGTGTAGACCGGGACGTCATCGATGCTGTGCGGCTTCACCATCGGCGTGGTGACGCCCGGCGGGACGCTGGACATCTCCGCCATGAGCTTCGCGTGCACGCGCGTCACGCTGCGTTCCTGGTCCTCGCCCACGCGGAACCGCACGGTGACCAGCGACCAGCCCTCGCCCGACGACGCGTACACATGGTCGACGCCCGGGATCTCCCACATGAGGCGCTCGACCGCGCGCGTCACGACGTTCTCGACCTCCGTCGGACCGGCGCCCGGCATGCCGGTGAACACGTCGATCATCGGCACCGAGATCTGGGGCTCCTCCTCGCGGGGCGTGGCGAGGATGCCGAGGGTCCCCACCGCCAGGGACGCGATGGTGACCAGCGGCGTGAGCTTGGAGCGGAGGAAGGCGCGCGCGATGCGGCCGGCGATACCCATCGTCAGGCTCCCGCCGGACCGGCCGGCACGATGATGGAGTCACCGGCGGCGACCCCGGAGAGCACCTCGACCATGCCGCCGCGTTCGCGCCCGAGGCGCACCCACCGGGTGACAGGTCCCGCTCCTGTGCGCACGCGCACCCCGGCCAGGTCGCCGTTCCTGACCACCGCGCCGGCGGGGACCAGCAGGACCGTCCGCGGGGTGCCGGGGACCGAGACGGTCGCGGCACTGCCTGACGAGAACCTCCCGGCGGCATTGTCCACCACGACCTGGATGTTCACGAGGGATGCCCCCGCGAGCGGGACGACCCCCTCGACCGTCCCGGTCGCGGGAACGCCCTCGATCGTGACGCCGATCGCGGACCCGCGGCGCACGCCGACGGCCGCCGACGGCGGCACCGGCGCCACGATCCGCAGGCGCGAGGGATCCTCGAGCCGCACGAGCGGCATCCCCGGGGCGGCAAAGGCGCCCGGGTCGAGGAACCGCTGCACAACCACCCCGCTGAACGGCGCGCGGACCTCGGCGTAGTCCGCGAGGGCCTCGACTTCCGAGGCCCCGGCGCGGGCGGCGCGCACCGCCTGCTCCGCGCGCACGAGGCCGGCCTCCGCGGCGTCCAGGTGGGCACGTGGCGCGGCGCTGTCGGCGAAGAGCGCGCGCAGCCGGCCAGCCTGCAGGGTCGCCTCGTTATGCGCCGCGCCGGCCGAGCGCACCGCGGCGTCGGCCTGCTCGCGCTTCGCGGCCAGGTCGCGGTCGTCGAGCCGGACGAGGAGCGCGCCGGCCGCGACGGCGTCGCCTTCCCGCGCCCGGACCTCGAGCACGCGACCCATCAGCTTCGTGCTGATCGTCGCAGTGATGAACGGCTCGGCGGTCGCCGGGGCGTCGACCGCGTCCGGGATGACCGTGTCCCGGAGGACCAGGACCTGGCCCGGGTCGATCGCGATCGTCGCGGGCGACTCGGTCGCCGGCGCCTCGCCACAGGCGAGGACCGAGGCGATGGCCAGCAGGGAGAATGAAAGTCGAACAGCCATGTGGGGGCTCGTTGGGTCAGGAGTGGCTAGCGAGTGGTGCTGGTCTCGCCGAGGGTTGCCATCCGCGCGGGTTCATGTCCCAGCGCGCGCAGGCGTTCCGCGATCGAGGTGATGAGGGCGTATCGGGCGGCCGAGAGTCCCAGCCGCGCCTGCGTCTCCGCGACGGCGGCATCGAGCAGCTCGACGACGGTTGCCAGGCCGCCCTCGTACTTGCGGGTCACGATGCGATGGGCCTCCTCCGCGTGCGCCACGGTCGTGCGCGAGATGGCGAGGCGCGCCTCGGCGGATTGCAGCAGCAGGGCGGTCCGCTCGAGATCGAGGGTCGCGTTCGCCACCGCCCCGGCCAGTTGTGCCCGGGCCCCGGCGTTCCGTGCCTCCGCGCCGCGCCGGTCCGCGACCTCGGACGCCCCGGAGAACAGGGACCACGAGGCCATCACGCCGACGCTCCAGTTGGTCGACCCCGCAAAGGGCCGTGCCGCGGAATTGAGGTCCCGTCGCGCAAAGGACACCACGCGCGGCACCATGGTCGCGCGGGCACGGTCCACGTCGGCATCGGCGGCGGCCGCTCCCGCGCGCGCACCCTCGACGTCCGCCCTGGCGCGCGGTTCGAGCGCCTGGAGGTCGCGAGCCATGCGTTCGATCGTGCTGTCGGCGGGGAACGGACCGAGCGCCGCGGGCAGCGAGGCGGGGTCGTCGTCCAGCAGGACCGACAGCTGGCGCCGCGACATGATTGAGTCGCGGACGGCGTCGAGCCTTCCCGCCTCCAGTTCGCCTGCACGCGCGTCCGCGAGGAGGACATCGGACTTCGTCACGAGGCCGGCTTCGAGCATGCCGTCGGCCTGCCGCACGTGGGCCTGCGCGGCGCGTGTCGCCGCGGTCATCGTGTTGGCTCGCTCGGCCGCGAGGATGACCCCGAACCAGCCGCCGATCACGTCGGCCTGTGTCGTGACCGCGGTCCACTCGGCGGAGTGCGCGGCACCACTGCTCGCATGAGAGCCGGCGCGTGCGGCCAGCCAGCCATCGAGCACGAACAGCGGCTGCTCGAGCACGAGCGCGCCGGTGAAGTTGTCCACGGCGCCCGGGAAGTTGAGGCGGGCCGGGTCGAAGTCCGCGGCGGTGATCCGCTGTTGCCGGAGCGAGGTGCCGAAGGCACCCACCGGGTCAGTGGTGCGGACGAAGCCGGCGTCGGCGCGAAGTGACGGGAGGATGGAACGCCAGGCGGCGAGGCGGCCGGCGGCGGCGCCGTCCCGGGTCGCGCGGGCAGCGCGATTGGGGAGCGCCCTGGTGGCGGCGCGATCGAGGGCATCCCGCAGGGTGAGCGGGGCCTGCTGCGCGTTGGTGGCGGCAGGCACCAGGCCGACGACGGTGGCCACCAGGGCCAGGCGGCGCCGGCGAGCCGCGGAAGACAGGAATGAAGATAGCATAAGAGTATATGACCATATAGGCATATACTCTTACTGTCAACTCCTCCCTCAGCGCACTTCGCGGCCTCCCTGCCGGTTGTCGCGCACGAACCGGTCGCGGGCGGGCATCCGGATCGCCGCCAGCGACGCCGAGTCCAGCGTGGCCCCCGCGGGCAGGATTTCGTTCGCGACCAGCAGGTGCGCGGTCACGCTGTACACGTCCGGGTCCGACAACGAGCCCGGCGCCGTCAGCGGCATCGTGCGCCTGATGTAATCGAACAGCGTCGTGGCCTCGGGCCAGTAATTGCCGATGGTGCGCACCAGCTTCGGGTCGTTGCCGAACGGGAATCCCTCGCGCGGCTCACGGCCAACCAGCGGCGGGTTCGGGGCGATGCCCTCGCCGTTCACGCCATGACAGGTGGCGCACTGCGCCTGGTAGAGCGCGGCCCCGCGGACCGCGTCGCCACTTCCCGGGGGCAGCCCCGCGCCGGACGGCGCGACATCCAGATCGAGCGTCGCGATGTCGGCCGCCGTCGCGGCCCGCCCGATGCCCCAGGTGGCGGGGGTCTCCGCCGTGCCCTCGTCCGCGGCCTGGCAGCCCACCACCAGCCCCACGGCGATCCATGCCGGGATCCGTCGCATCAGGTCTCCCAATGGAAGGCGATGCCACCGTCGGCGTCGACCCGCCAGCCACGGATCGCGTTGTTGTGGTAATCCGTGCCCGCGCCCCGCGCGTCCATCAGGGCCTGCCGCGTCGGCTGCACGTACCCCGTCTCATCGGTCGCGCGACTGAGCAGGACCGCCGGTTCCCCGGTCCAGTTCCACATCATCGAGAACCGCGTGTGCGCCTTGGGCAAGGCCGGCCCCAGGTCCGCGTCATGCCAGGTGGAGCCGCTGTCGGCGCTGACCTCGACCCTCGTTATGCGCCCACGCCCGGACCAGGCCACGCCGGACACCGCGTGCCATCCCCGGTCCGCGAGCCGGGCGGGCACCGCCGGCGTCGTGATGATCGACTTCGCGTCCATCACGAAGCTGAAGATGCGCGCGGTCCCGTCCCGGAGCGGGTCGGTGTACTTCGACGTTTCCCAGCGCGTCATCCATGGCGCCGTGCCCAGCTCCAGCCGCCGGAGCCATTTCACGTTCGCGTTGCCCTCCCAGCCCGGGAGCAGCAGCCGAAGCGGGAAACCCTGCTCGGGCCGCAGCGCCTCCCCGTTCTGTCCCCACACCACCAGGGCATCATCGAGGGCCTTCTCCATCGGGACGCTGCGCGTCATCAGGCACGCGTCCGCGCCCTCGGCCAGGAACCAGGTGGCCTCGCGGCGCGCCCCCGCCTCACGGAACAGCGTCGCCAGCGGGACACCGGTCCACTCGGAGTTGCTCGTCAGGCCGTCGGTGCGTTGGGGCGTCATGTCCGGCGCCGGGCTCACCCAGGCGGCCCGACCATTGCCCGAGCACTCGACGAAGTGAATGCGCGTCACCTGCGGGAATCGCTTGAGGTCGTCGACGCTCAGCGTGAGCGGTCGATCGACCAGGCCGTGGATCACCAGCCGGTGCGTCGCCGGGTCGATCGCCGGCACCCCGGCGTGGTGACGCTCGAAGTGCAGGTCCGACGGCGTGAGCGTCCCCGACAGGCTGTGCAGTGGCGTCAATGAACTGCCGACCAGCTGCCCCGTCGGGGTGCGCGGCGCCGGTGGCGCGAATGCCGAACGGACACCGAGCGCGGACGTTGGCGCTCCCATCAGGCGCCCGGGGGCCGATGCCGCCACTGGCGAGACACCGGCTTGCGCCGCCGACGCCACGGGGATGGTCGCCACCAGCGCAACGCCGAGCGTGCCGGCCATGCCTTCGATCGCCTCACGCCTCGAGATGGCGCCGGCGGGTTGAGCGTGTCCGGGTTCGACTCCAGAATCAGCCACCGTGTGGACCTCCGCGGTCATGGAAAGCTGCGTGCGGTCGCATATGGTGCAGCCTGCGCACGCCATGCGGAAGCCGTCACGGTCGAGTTCGTTCACTACGTTGGAACTCGTTGACCCGATCACGTCTTGGTCTCGGCGAACGATCGAACCAATCGCACCGCAGGAGGAGACTGAATGGAAACCAACCGTCGCGAGTTCCTCGAGAGGATCACCGCCGGCGCCGCGTCGTTCGGCGCCCTTCCCCTGGCCATGTCGCTGACCGCATGCGCCGCGGAGGGAAGCAACCAGCCAGCGGGCGAGTTCGACCTCGCCTGGCCGTCCCGCCTCACCGGGAAGCACAAAGCCGTCTTCGACATGGCCGAGATCGAAAGCGGTTACGGCGTGTGGCGCGGCAACGCGTGGGCAGGCCAGTACCAGCAGTTCATGGGCGCCGCGCCGACGGACATCTCGCTCGTCACCATCCTGCGGCACAACGCCATCGCGCTCGCGATGAACCAGGCCTGGTGGGACAAGTACGGCATCGGGAAGGCGAAGGGCGTGATCCATCCGTTGACCGGACAGCCCACCGACAAGAACCCGGTCCTGCTCTCGACCGCCGACGGCATCCCGGCGCCGTTCGACGCGGCCGCGCTGCCGAAGCAGCAGGAGCGCGGGGTGGTCTTCCTGGCCTGCAACCTGGCGTTCCAACTGGACTGCGTGCCGGTGGTGGCCAAGGCGGACAACCTGGGCGAGGAGGAGGCCCGCAAGGTCGCGCTGACCTACCTCCTTCCCGGCGTGCTCCTCCAGCCGTCAGGCGTGTTCGCCGCGGTCCGCTGCCAGGAGGCGGGCTGCACGTACGTGAAGGCGAGCTAGCACCGGGTTCCCGGGGCCCCGGCCCCGGGCCCTGACTCCGGGTGGGAGTTTCCCGGACGCATCGCGCGGCAACTCCGGTGTCTCATACAGCGTGGCCAGGCGTGGCGGTGACCGACTGGTTGCCCCACGACTGCGCCCGTTGCCGGAGGACATATCCATGCCTGCAGCACGCTTCAGCCAGCGCCGCTTCCTCCAGCTGGCGACGATGGCGCTCCTCTCGTCGTGCACGCCGTACCAGGTCCGCACCGACTACGACCACGAGGTCGCGTTCGAATCCCTGCGGACGTTCGCGTGGATGGACTCCACGCGTCGCGTGGAAGAGGAATCCGGGAACCCGTTCCTCGAGCGTCGGGTGCGGCGCGCCGTGGAACTGGCGATGCGCGAACGCGGACTTACCGAGGCCGGACCGGACCGCGCCGACATGCTCGTCACCGCCTTCGTGATCGGTCCCACGCGCGGGGACCGTCGCGCGCCCCGATGGTCGGCATTCGGGTGCGGGCCGGCGATCACGGTGCGGATCGGCCCGCGCTACCCGTTCGGCTACAGTCGCCGTCGCGCGCCATGGTTCTTCCCGAGCCCGTTCTGGGCGGATCCGTGGGGCTACGCCTGCACGTACCGCATCGGCTATGGCTACGTGTGGCTTCCGCTGTATGAGGCCCCCGGCCAGCGGCTCGAAGGCACCCTGGTGGTGGATATCCTCGACCGGCGGACGCACGAGCTCCTGTGGCGGGGGACCGCCGAAGGCGCCCTGATCGACCCGCGGGTCTCGAACCAGCCGCAGGAGGAGATCGACCGCATCGTTCGGGAGATCCTGCGGGACTTTCCTCCGCGTTAGGCCCGGGAGAGGGTGAATCGCAGATCGCAGATCGCAGAGCGCAGAGCGCAGATCTGCGGGGTCGTACCACGGAAGGAGAGGCAAAGGCAAAGCGCAGAGGGGTAGGTTCCTCCTCTGCGCTCTGCACTCTGCAATCTGCACTCTGCACTCTGCAATCTGCAATCTGATGCCCTTCTTACCTCCCTTCGGGCACCACCGGGGCCGTCCGGGCGGCCGGTCGTCCGGCACCGAGGTCGTTCCAGTTCATGATGGCGTTGAAGCCGAAGATGTAGGTGCCGTGCGTCTGCCAGCGCCAGTACGGGCGAATGCCGAAGCTGACGACGTGGCCGGTGCCGACCGGGGAATCCACGAGCTGGGCGCGGCCGGCGAGCGACCCGCCGCCGACGAGGACGCCCGAGAGCAGCATCTGCGTCGTGTCGGTCGGGAAGCGCAACACGACGCGCGGTGCCGTCGCGGCAGCGTCGCCGCCACCCCCACCAAAGCCGCCGCGTCCGCCGCCACCACCGCCACCCCCGGCGCGACCTCCACGGCCGCCACCCGCCGCGACCTCACCAAGCCCGGCGCCGCCTAACGAAGGGAAGGGCGAGACCGCGGGCTGGTTGGCCATCGGCGTGGTATTCTGGCTGGTGCCGGCCCCGCGGCCGCCGAACCCGCCGAAGCCGGCCGGCGCGCCGCCGGCATTGAGCACCGGCCCCTGGTTGAAGTACACCGGGATCTGGTTCTCCCCGATGCCGTACGCGAGCGGGCTCTTCGGGTCCGCGATGTTGCCGCGGATGATCGAGCCGCGCACGAACAGCCCGGCCGGATTTTCCACCGTGACGCCGGGCGTGAGGTTGTACTCCGGGAAGATCGTCGAGGTGGACCCTTCCGTGATCAGCGTCCCCCCCTGCTCCACGAACCGGTAGAGGTTCATCAGCCCGTTGATCCCCATGCCGCCGCGGATGTCGCTGGTGGAATCGGGCGTGCCGAACGACGGCGTGGCGGCTGTCTTCCGGTAGGGAACCGGCTGCGTCCCCGTCATGGGGACCCCGTTCACCGCCGACTGCGCCGTCCCGCCGACATGGGGATAGATGACCACGTCGTATCGCGACCGCAGGTCCGGCATGTTGGCGAGTTCCTTGTCCCCCATGTAGGTGAACGGCACGCCATACGTCTCGAGCGCGGCGCGCACCCAGCCCTCGTCCTGCGTCCGGCTCCAGCTGTGCAGGTAGAGGATGCGGGGGATGTCCAGGTCATGTGACGCCACGCCCGGTGCGGAGGCGGTTGCCACGGCGGTGAGACCCAGTTCCTTCAGCAGCGGCTCGACCTGCGCGGCGTTCGCGTTCGGGATGATGATCGCGCCGGCGCGGAAGCGCTTGCCGCCCGCCTCGAAGTCATCCTCCGCCGCGGACATCTTCACGTCCTTCAGGCGATAGCGGAACGTGACGAGGTTGTTGTCGCCGGTGTGCTCGACGACGATCGTGTTGCCCGATCCCGTGAGCCCGCCCGGTGCGACCGCGGTCCCCGCGTGCGGCTTCATCGGCGCCTTGAGGACCGAGGGATCGCTCATCTCGCTCACCACGACGTTTCGCGTGTACTGGAGCGTCCATCCGGTGTCGTCATACGGCGACGGGTTGCCGGGCGCAAAGCGCTGGATGGCGAAGTAGATGTCGGCCACCGTGCGATACGGCTGGTCGCCGCGGATGATCCAGTCGCCCGGCTGCACGTCGAGGCTGCCCGCCTTGAAGGCCGACGTCGCGGTGTGGAACTCCACGCCCTGGGCCTTGAGGTCGTTCACGAGCGTGGCCGCATCCGCCTTGCGACGCTGGTTGGCCGGGATCAGCCAACCCTTGATCGGTCCGTCGGTGCCCCGGGCCACCGCCCGCTTGTTCTTGATCCAGTAGTTCTCGAGGAAGAACTGGCGGTCCTTCGCGGTCCGGTCGAGGGCGAACAGCAGGGCCGACTGCTGGATGTTCACGTTGTTGCGCGGACCCCAGGCGACGTTGCGCGGCGTGGGGTTCGGCCGGAACCATTCGCGGCTCTGTCCGCCGCCCACCGTGGTGGTGTCGGGCCCGTAGCTCTGGACCTCGTAGAATCGCCCGGTGGCGTTGTGGCCATGGGCGACGAAGAACATGTAATTCGGCGTCCAGCCGTCGTAGAACCCGTAGGTCCAGACGCCGGGCACGCCGCGCTTGGTCATCTCGATGACGTCGTTCTGCGCGAGGATCCACCACTCGTTGACCGTGATGGCATCGATGCCCTCGTTGTACGGGCCCGTGCCGGTCGACGCGTAGAGGAGCGTCTGGGCCTCGTGGAGATCATGCAGGATCGTCGGCTTCCACTGCAGGCCGAACTTCTCGATGTTGCGCGTGAGGGCCAGGAACTGCCCCATGCCGTCGCGATTGTTGTCGTGCTGGACGTACTTGCCCCAGTACATCATGAGGTTGTTGCGCGACACGCCGGGGTTCGCCTTCGAGTAGTTGTAGGCGTCGACCACCTTCTCGCGCCCGTCCACCTCGACGACCGGCGTGATCATCGTGATCACGTTGTTGCGGATGTTCTGGATGAGGGGCATCTCGCTGACGACCATGCGATACGCCATCTCCATCAGCATCTGCGGCCCGCCGGTTTCCGGGGAGTGCATGCCGCTGGTCACCCAGTAGATCGGCTTGGCGCGCTTGATGATCTGCTGCGCCTGGGCCTCGGTCGTCCGCCTCGGGTCGGTGAGCGCGTCGATGTCCTGGCGGTACTTGTCGAGGTTGCGGATGGTCTCCTCGTTCGCGATCACCAGCACGACCATGTCGCGTCCTTCCTCGGTCTTGCCGATCTTCCAGAGCTTCGTCCGGCCCGGCGCGGCCTTCGCGATCGCCTCATAGTAGGCGTGCATGGCCTCGGCCTTATCGAGCACGCCCCACGCGCCCATGATGTGCCCGAAGTGCTTGAGTGGCGTGGGCACCGTGGAGGACGCCGGCAGGTGGTCGACGAGTTCCGTCGTGATGCGCGGGTCGCGCAGGAATTGCTTGATCTGGCGGGTGTACTCCTCGTCGATTCTCTGTTGCGCAGCGACGGGTACCGCCGCAAGCAGGGCGAGGAACGGCAGGGCGAAACGGCTCGCACCGATCCGACGCGACATGGGTAATCCTCTTGGAAGCGATGACGACAGCAGCCGGCGAATCCCGGCCGGTGGACAGTGTGGCTCATCCGAGGTACGCGCAACCGTTTCGGATTGCTCGCGTTGCGTCGCGGCTCCCCTGGAACTCGCGGCCGCTCGCCCGAAAGAAGGGGGACCCGTTCTCCTCCCCTCCGTCATCGTCCCCAAGTGATTCCGCTTGAGGTGCCTCCACCAAGCGATCCCCGACGTAATGTCGCTTGACTTTTAGTAAAGTAAACTTTACTTATAGTCCAAGTCATTTTACTTCAGGAGGATCGTTATGTCCGCCAAGTCCGCCGCCAAGCCCACCCCGCTGCTGGCTCACCCCCTCCTGTGGACGGGGACTTGGTTTGCCGCCTGGGTCGGTGCTCGAGCAGTACTCGAAAGCACGACCGTTCCGGTCTGGGCACGAGTTGCGGCCGCACTCGCTCCTGTTCCCCTCGCCACGATGGCGCTGCTCACGACCATCCGAGGAGCGCGGGAAATGGATGAACTGGAACGGCGGATCCAGCTGGAGGCGCTGGCAATCGCGTTCATCCTGGCTTTGCTGCTCATCATGACGCTCGGCCTGATGGAGCTTGCCATCACGCTCAATCGCGATGACTGGAGCTACCGCCATGTCTGGGCGATGCTCCCAATGTTCTATTTTGGCGGCGTTGTCTGGGCGAGGAAGCGCTACTCGTGAAGAACCGCCTCAAGGTCCTACGCGCGGAGCGCGACTGGTCGCAAGCCGACCTGGCCGATCGGCTGGCAGTCTCCAGGCAGACCATCAACAGCATCGAGACCGGCAAGTACGATCCGAGTCTCCCCCTCGCGCTCCGCATCGGGAAGCTGTTCGACCAGCCGGTCGAGGTGATCTTCACCCTCGACGGCGAATAGCGGGGCACGGGCGCACGCCGTCGCCATCGGTGTGCACCACGCTGTGGTGCGCCTTTCGTTCGCGAGTGCGGGCGGGCAACTTGTCGGGACGCGCCATCGTTGCGGCGCGCGCCCCCGGATCGGAGCCGCTTGCCATGCGCCAATTCCCTGCCCTGTCCACCCTCGTTCAACCGGCCCTCTTCGTCGCGCTGCTCGCGACGACCGCGGCAACGCTCTCGGAAGCGCAAGGCACCGGGCGAGCCGGTCGCGGTGGTGGTCGCGGTGGCCCGCCGGTCGTGATGGACACCGCGCGGGCGCGGCAACTCTACGTCAGCAACAAGCCCGAGGATCATCCGCAGGCGAACTTCGAGCAACAGATCGCGCAGCGCCTGGTCGCCGAGAGCACGACGGTCGCCAAGAGCCGCGGGATCATGGACTACAAGACGGTCACCTACAAGAGCAGCGCCGACGGGATGGAAATCCCGGCGTCGCTCTACCAGCCGCTGACCAAGCGCGGCCCCCGCGGCCACGCCGCGATGGTGTGGGTCCATGGCGGCGTGCATGGGAGCTGGTGGAGCTACCGCCTCTTCCCGTTCGTCAAGGAAGCGATCGAGCGCAACTACGTCATCATCGCGCCGGAATACCGGGGCAGCACCGGCTTCGGCGCGGCGCACTACAACGCGATCGACTACGGCGGGAAGGAACTCGACGACGTGGTGGCGGCCGTCGAGTACCTCAAGACCCTGCCCCACGTCGACCCTGAACGCATCGGCATCATGGGCTGGAGCCACGGTGGCTACATCGCCTCGCTGCTGCTCTTCCGCGACCAGCACCCGTTCAAGGCGGGCGCCGCCATGGTCCCCGTCTCGAACCTGATCTTCCGCCTCTCGTACAAGGGGCCCGGATACCAGCGCTCCTTCTCCACGCAGGCGGGAATCCAGGGTCTGCCGTTCGAGAAGCGCGAGGAGTACATCAAGCGCTCGCCGCTGTATCACGTGGACAAGCTGAAGGTCCCGATGCTGGTGCACGTGGCGACGAACGACACCGACGTCGACTTCGTCGAGGACGAGCAGCTGGTCTGGAAGCTCCGCGCCCTCAAGCCGGACCTGGCCGAGACGAGGGTGTACGTGGACCCGGTGCCGGGCCCATCCAGCGCCGGCCACACGTTCAACCGGCGCGTCAACCCGGCGACCTGGGAGCGCGACGACTCGCCGGACCAGATCGACTCGTGGAACCGCACCTGGACGTTCTTCGACTGGTGGCTGCGGCCGTATGAGGACCGCGGGAGGAAGTAACCGAGTTGAGAGTTGAGAGTTGAGAGTTGAGAGTTCGCGGTCCCACTCTC
>JAUQWM010000060.1 GCA_030835125.1 Gemmatimonadaceae bacterium
GCGCCGCCCCCTTCGCCTCCACGTCCCTGAGGGTCAGGTCGGACGCGTGGCGCGCCGACTCGTCGAACGCGATGACGTGACGGACGCACCGGGCCCGCGCGCGGATCGAACGCACCTTCTCCGCCTGCGCGGAGGTCGACACGAACACCGCCACCGCGCCGCTGTCTTCCAGCAGGTACGGCAACTGGTCGGCGGGAAGGGTGCCGTAGATCGGCACGTCGGCGAACCCGCTCGTCAGGCAGGCCCAGTCGGCGAGGGCCCACTCGGGACGGTTCTCGGACAGGATGGCGACCCGGTCGCCGCGCTGCACGCCGAGTGCCGTCAGGCCGAGCGCGACACGCCTCACCCGTTCGAGGATGGTGGCATGCGAGATGGGCTGCCATTTCCCGTCGATCCGGACAAGCATGGCGTCGGGCTTCTTCCACGTCCGCGCCGCGGAAAAGAACAGCGCGTTCAGGGTGCCTGGGGCCGGACGCTCACCTTCGCCACGCGCGTACGTCGATTCCACTGATGCCTCCCGGGGAGTCGACGGTATCTTCGCGTCAGCGCGGCTGGATGGGAAGCACGAGGCGGACGGGTGACCCGACCAGCGGGACGCCGCGATACGAGGCATGCATGAGGACGACCGCCGAATCCGGAGGCGTCAGTCCCGGCGCGATCCTGAGCCGCACGCGTCGCGACACGCTTCCCTGGGCGCCGGTGGTGTCGACCCAGGAGGGCCGGCCGTTGTCGCCGACCAGGAACAGCTGCGTCGTGTCCCCGACCGGCACGGGCACTCCCTCCACCTCCAGCACGAAGTTCACGATCCAGGACTTCACGCCCACCGGCGCGTCGCCCGCGTTCGAGAAAACGCGCGCGCCCAGCGCCGCGGAGGTGTTTGACGTGGGGTCGTCGGGGACGACCCAGCGGAGGGGGGCGATGGTGCCGTCGACGTCCATGGAATCGGGCGCCGGCACGACCTCCAGCACCCGGAAGTTGCTCTGGATGCCCGGCGTCGAGGCGAGCAGGTTCACCGTGCCGGTGGCTTCGGAATCGGCGATGACGTAGTCCCCCTCCACGACCTGGACCGCGGCTGACTGGCTGAGGAACTCGACGTCGCCGGTCGTCGGGTCGCCGCCGGCATCGAAGAGGATCGCCGCGAGAGGCGTGATCGTCCCCGATGCATCACGAAGGGTGTCGCCGGCCACCACCGATGGCCACGGCAACTCCTGGAACTGGATCGCGACGATCTCGTCGGGGTCCGTCGAGAGGTCGATGCAGCCCGCGAGGACGATCGCGGTGAGCAGCAGGGTCCGCCGGCGCATCATCGCAGGCGCTCGGCCAGGATGGTTGCCAGGTTCACGTACGCCTGCGCCGCGGGATCGGAGGGCGTGCGGAGGACGACCGGTTGCCCGGCCGCGAACGCATCGACCGCCGCGACGGTGCGGGGGATGGACAGGTCGAAGAGCATGTTCGCGGGCAGGTGCGAACGCACGTACTGGGCAATGCGCTCCGAGGCCGGGTTGGCCGGGTCGTGCATCGTGAGCAGGATGCCGTCGAGGGTGAGCCCCTCGTTGGTCGCGATGACCTCCTGGATCCCGCGCAGGATCTGCGGCGTGGTCTGGAGCGCCAACGGCTCGCTCTGCAAAGGCACCAGGGCCCGGTCGCTCGACTGCAGCACGCGCTGGACGACCGGGCCAAGGCCCGGCGGCGTGTCGACGACGACGACGTCACACCGGTCGCGCGCGATGGACAGCAGTTCGTGCACCACGTCGGTGCTGGACACCAGGTTGATGTACTGCGTATGGTCGGCTTCGTCCGTCACGCTCCCGGCGAGGATGACGCGCAACCATGGGAGTACGGTCGGCAGGAGGACCTCGCGCAGCGACCGTGTCCCGGAGAGGTAGTCCGCGAACCCATAGGCAGGGTGACCACGGCGGAGACCGGCGCCGTAGCGGACGGCGCCCTGCGGATCGACGTCGACGAGGAGGGTCTTCAGGCCGCGACGCGCGAAGGCCGCGGCGAGGTTCACCGACGTGGTCGTCTTTCCTACGCCGCCCTTCTGGCTGACGACCGCGAGCACACGCCCCACGCTATTGCCCGGGCGCCGGCAGGTCGTCGGGGCGCACGTCGGCGCCGTCGGGCGCCTTGAGGGACGTCAGCGTCTCTCGCGCGTGCTCGATCCATCGCTCGGGTTCGCCACTGGCTGGTGGCGCCGCCAGGAACGCCTCGAGGTGCTCGATCGCGACCTCACGCTCGCCACGGCGCAAGTGCAGGAACGCCAGGCCGTAATGCGGTCCGGAAAGCGCGGGCTTCACCTTCAGGGCCTGCCGGTAGCACTTGATGGCTTCCTCGAACCGGTTCACCCTCGTGAGGGCGATGGCCATGTTCTGGAGCGCCCTGGTGTCGTCGGGCTTCTCGCGCAGCGCCAGCCGGTACGAGGTGATCGCGGCCTCGTAGTCGCCGGACCGCTCCAAGGCCAGCGCCTCGTTGAGGTAATCGAGGCGCTGGGGCTTCAGTTCCTGCTCGGACCTGCCGCCGAACAAGCGGCTCAACCAGGACATTCGGTAGGATGCGGCGTGTGTGGCGAGGCCGGTGGCTGCGCCGGTGCGGACGGGGACGCCACGGCACATTCCATGCGCGGACGTGCGGGAAGCTATCCGGTAGGGAAGGGAGACGGGAGATGGGAGCCGGAGAAACGGGAAATTGCCCGGGACTCCCTTCCCCCCGCCGTCATGCGGTAGCTTGGGAAGGCGACTGCTTCTCTCACCCCACGATGCATGTCCAGCCAGTACAAGGCCGATCCATCCAAGGGCTATTTCCAGGTCGAGTGGCCCCTTTTCGGTGAGCTGTCGCGGGCGCTGGCGCTCAAGGTCGCGCGCACCTACGACCCGGAGATCGTCGTGGGCATCGCGACCGCCGGGGTCATCCCCGGCGCCGTGATCGCGGCGATCCTCGATCGCGATTTCCGCTCGATCCTGATCACGCGGCGGACCGACCACTCGCGCGTGCGGCAGACCCCGGCCGTGCTGGGCGCGGCCCCGCAGGAAGTCGGCGGGCGTCGCGTGCTCATCGTCGATGAAACGTGCGACAGCGGGGACACGCTCCGCCTGGCGGTCGCCGCGATCGTGAATGCCGGCGCGAAGGAGGTCAGGACTGCGGTGTCATTCCGCACCGGCGCCTACGAACCGGACTATCACGGCCTGGAGACGGAGAGCGTGATCGTGCTCCCGTGGGACCGGGAGATCCTCGTGGACGGCGCCCTGATGCCCAATCCGAAGTACGAGGCGAACGCGGAATAAGGGGCGCGCGCGCCTACTTCTTCTGGGTCCTGACCGCCGACTCGTAGTCCATCCCGCGGCCCATCTCCTCGTAGACGACATCCATCACGTCAGGGCTGCCGACCAGGAAACGGCAGCGCTCATTGCCGGCGGAACGGCATTCCACCTCGAGCACGGCCACGGGAGCGCCCGCCAGCCGCCCGAAGAGGTCCGCGAACATTCCGGTCGTGAGGTGGCACGATGGGTGTGCCGCGGCGGCACCGGGTTCCGATTCGCCCCAGTCCGGGGAGTCGAGCGTCGCGACGACGTCATCGATGGTCCCGATGTGCAGCGTCCCCCAGCCCGTATCGGCGAAGTACTCCGACGCGCGGTACTGGAACGCCTCGACGTCCAGGTCCTCGACGCCGACCTCCGTCCGCTCGGCCAGCCAGGTCCGGAAGGACTCGAAGAGGGTGGCCCCGCCCGCGTAGCCCGCTTCCTGCAGCGTCACCGCGGCCTGGGGATCGCCACTGCGCAACAGCGCGGCGCGCAGGGACAGGAGGGAGGCACGCGTCACGGTCAGCATGTCGCGGCTCTGGCGTTCGGTCATCACGGCCATTGTCATCCCCGCTGGCTGAGGCGTTGCCTCAGCTGGTCCTCGTTGAGTACCTCGACACCCAGGCCCTTCGCCTTCTCGAGCTTGCTCCCCGGATTCTCGCCGGCCAGCACGAAGCTCGTCTTCTTCGACACGCTGTCGGTCACCCGGCCTCCGGACTGCTCGACCAGGGCAGTCGCCTGCTGCCGGCTGAGCGTCGGAAGGGTCCCCGTTATGACGACCGTCTGCCCGCGCAGGGCACCGTCCGCCGGAGCAGAAACAGGCTCCTCGAATGTGAGCTTCCTCACGCCCAGGCGATCCACCAGCTTCGCGCTCGTCCGGTCCGCAAAATACTCGGTGACCGACCTCGCAATGACCTCGCCGATGCCGTGCACGGCGGCGATGCGCTCCTCGTCCGCGGCGCGCAGGGCGTCCATGGTCCTGAACTCGCGGGCCAACAGTTCGGCGGCCGTGGCGCCGACGTGACGGATCCCGAGCCCGAACAGCAGCCGGGACAGCGGCTGGGCACGTGACGCGTCGATCGCGGCCACCAGTTGCTCGGCGCTTCGTGACGCGAACCCCTCGAGTCCCTGGAGCTGGTCCGCGGTGAGGTCGTAGAGGTCGGCGACATCCGTGACCAGCCCGGCGTCCACGAGTTGCGCCACGCGGGATTCGCCCAGGCCCCGGATGTCCATCGCCCCCTTGGACGCGAAGTGGCGAATCGCCTCGAGGCGCCGCCCGACGCACGCGGCGTTCGGGCAGAAGTGCATGGCCTCACCCTCGTCGCGCACGACCGGGGTCCCGCAGGCGGGGCACCGCGACGGCATGTGCCAGCGTCGCTCGTGCCCCGTCCGTTGTTCCGGCACCGGGCCGATCAACTGCGGGATCACCTCGCCGGCGCGCTTCACCTGCACGCGATCGCCGACCCGGAGGTCCTTGCGGAGGATGAGGTCCTCGTTATGCAGCGTGGCGTAGGTGACCGTCGTCCCGCCAATCTCCACCGGGTCGAGCACCGCGTACGGATTCAGCGCCCCGGTGCGCCCCACGTTGACCCGGATCTCCAGCAGCGTCGTCTCGGCGATGTCCGGCGCGAACTTCCGCGCGATCGCCCACCGCGGCTCCCGTCCCCCGATCACGCCCAGGTCCTGCTGGAGCGCGATCTCGTTCACCTTCACCACGCCGCCGTCGATGGCGAAGTTCAGGTCGGCGCGGTACTCGTGCTCGACCTGGCGCGCCCACTCGATCACCTCTGCCATCGACGCGCAGTGACGGCGGTGCGGCGCCACCGGGACGCCCCATTGCTCGAGGAGGTCGAGCACGTCGGTCTGCAGGTGCACCGGCAGCTGCGCGTCGTCGCCCGCGACGATCCCGTACCCGAAGAAGCGCAGCGGCCGCGACGCCGTGATGGAGGAGTCGAGCAGCCGAAGCGAGCCGGATGCCGCGTTGCGAGGGTTGGCGAAGACGCGCTCGCCCTTGCGCACGAGGTCCTCGTTCATGCGCTCGAAAAGGTCGAACGGGTAGTAGATCTCACCGCGGACTTCCACCGGCGACGGGACCCTGCGGCCGCGCAGGCGGAGCGGCACATCCCTTACCGTGCGGATGTTGGGCGTCACGTCCTCGCCAACCATCCCGTTGCCGCGCGTGGCACCGTGCACCAGCACGCCGTCGACGTAGGTCAGGCTGACCGCGCCACCGTCGATCTTGAGCTCGGCCGAGTAGCCCCGACGCTGGACTTCGGTGCCGGCGATGCGAACGATGCGCTCTTCCCACGCCAGCAGCTCGTCATCGGTGAACGCGTTGGCGAGGGACAGCATCGGCACGGCGTGCGTGCGCTTCGGGAAGGCCGTCAGCGGGGGAGCGCCGACCCGCAACGTCGGGGAGTCGGGCGTGCGGAGGGAGGGATGCTCCAGCTCCAGCGCCTGAAGCTCGCGGAACAACCTGTCGTACTCGGCGTCCGACATCGAGGGACGATCGAGGACGTAGTACTCGTGCGAAGCCTGATCGAGGATGCGGCGCAGTTCCTGCGCCCGAGTGGCGTGCGAGGTCAGAGGTCGGGTCCGCGGTCAGGGCATCAATTCGCGATGCCAAAGACTCTAGAGGGGTGTGTTGCCGGCATCCAGTCCCCCAGCCCCAGCCCCAGCCCCAGCCCCAGCCCCAGCTATCAGCCCCAGCACGCAGCGGCAGCAGCAGCACGCAGCAATCAGCACGCAGCTCCGCCCTACCCCCTCGCCTCTTCCGTGATCACCTGCATCGCCACGCTGGTGAGCCGGTCGAGCTCCTCGTCGCTCGCCCTCGCCAGCAGCGTCTCGGCCCACAGGTGCTCCGCGCTGGTCGCATAGCGGTCGAGCAGGCGGCGCAGGAACGCGATCAGCGCGATGCGCTCGAGGGCCGCGCGCCGATCGCGCTCCACCTGTTCCGGGCTCGCCCGCTGCAGCGAGCCGAACCGATGGGCGTTGCGCAGTGCCTTGGCGGTCAGCGAAGCGATCATTTCGCAGAACCGGATGTCCGACTCCGAGAACGGGGTCGAGCCCCGCTCGGTGCGCAGGAACACGGCACCGATCACGTTCGTGCGCCAGCGGACCGGCACCACGACGATCGAACGCACCGACCGATCGTCGAGAGTCTCCCAGACCCGCTCCAGCGCCGGCTCGCGAGTCGCCTCGGGGATGAACACCGTCTGCCCCGACTCGAAGGCCTTCTTGAGCTCGGGATACCTGCCCAGGTCCACGACGAGGTTGCCCAGCTCCGGGTTCTCGAACGTGGCCACCATGCGGACTTCCTCGGCGGCGTCGCCGGCAAGGTAGATCGAGCACCGGTCGAGCCCGAACAGGTCACCGAGACGCTGCGCGATGCGCTGGAGGATCTCGGTGAAGTGGAGGGACGACGAGATCTCCTGGAGGATGTCTACCGCGGCCCGCAGCTGGTCGCGTTCCCGCGTCAGTTCCTCGACACGGGCACGCAGTGCGGCGGGTTCCGGCAAGTCGGCGACGGCCGTGTGGCCGGGCGAAAGCGATAGTGAGGTCATGCTGCTGGCGCGTGTGGGCGGGGACTCTCCACATGGGGGACGCCGCGGGGCGGCCTCGCGTCATACTGTGCGCGGCGACACCGTGCCGGCGCGATGCGTGTCGTTCCGGACGCGGTTCGCGCCGCACAAAGCGCTACTTCAGGCGCTTCAGGCGCTCCCCGGCCTGCCGCTGGTACAGCGCGTCGTTGAAGTCGGTGCGGGTCGTGGAGGCGATGACCGACTCGTACATCGCGCGCGCCTTGTCGGTCTCCCTGACGTCGGCGTACACGCCCGCCAGGTCGAGGCGGTGCGTCAGGCGGTCGGGATCCACCTGCACGGCGCGCTCCAGGTACTGCACGGCGTCCTTCCAGTTCGCCTGCCCCAGCACACCGCCCCCGAGGAACCGCCGGGCGAAGAACAGCTCGAACCCGCTGAGTCGCTTCACCTCCGCGTTCCACATGCCTAACACGTGCAGGGCACCCGGATGGTCGGGCGACAGCGCCAGCGCCCTGAGGCCCGCCTCACGGACGGCCACTGCGTACTTCACGCGATCCCGGACCCCGACACTGAGCGCGGCGCGCCCCAGGGCACGCGCGAGGTGAAACCACGACTCCGCGTTCCCCGAGTCGGCGCGCACGGCGAGCCTGGCGAACTGCTCGCCCTTGCGGAAGAGCGCCTTCTGGCGCTCGGCATCGGTCAGCGACTCGGCCAGGTCCACCGCGCTCCGGGACGCCTTGCCAAGGGCGTCCGCGTTGGCGCTGTCGATGGCAATCGCCGCTTCGTAGCGCGTGAGCGCCTCCCCGGGATCGAAGGCGGCCTGGGCGCTGTCGCCGCGCGCCACCAGGAGCGACGCATCCTGGGCGAAAACCGGGGAGGTGGCGGCGATAGCCAGGACAAACAGCGATCGAACAGGATGCATCGGGCTCGACGGCGGTATGGGCGGGGGCCAGATTGGCGAAGGCTCGCGTTCGCGAGCCGAGGGATGGTACCCGGGCTCGCGAGGAATGCTCGCTTACCAGTTGATCGAACGGAAGCGCGACGGCGGTCGCATCGCACCCGGGGAATGGCGTGACCTCATCACGTCGTACCTGCGGGACGGGGTGACGGACGCCCAGATGTCGGCGCTGCTGATGGCGATCTTCTTCCGTGGCCTCGACCGGGACGAGACGGTGGCGCTCACCGAGGCGATGTTGCGGAGCGGCGCATCGCTGGACCTGTCGCACCTCAAGGTGCCCAGGCTCGACAAGCACTCGACGGGCGGCGTGGGTGACAAGGTCTCCCTGGTGCTGGCGCCGCTGATGGCCTCCCTTGGCGTGGCGGTGCCGATGATGTCGGGACGTGGCCTTGGCCACACCGGGGGCACGCTCGACAAGCTCGAGTCGATCCGCGGGTTCCGCACGCGCCTCACCCTGGCCGAGACGCGGGCCCAGGTGGAACGGATCGGGTGCGCCCTCATCGGCCAGAGCGACGAGATCGCGCCCGCGGACCGGCGCCTGTATGCCCTGCGGGACAGCACCGCCACGGTCGAGAGCATCCCGTTGATCGCCGCGAGCATCATGAGCAAGAAGCTCGCCGAGGGACTGACGGGCCTGGTGCTCGACATCAAGCGTGGGTCGGGCGCGTTCCTGCCGACGGTGGAGCGGGGGCTCGAGCTGGCGCAGGTGATGGTGTCGCTGGGGCACCAGCACGGGGTTCCGGTGGTGGCGCTGCTGACGGCGATGGACCGCCCGCTGGGCCGCGCCTGCGGCAATGCGCTCGAGCTCGAGGAGGCGATCCTGGCGCTGCACGGGGAGGGACCTCCGGACCTGATGCGGGTCACCTACGCGTTAGGCGCGGAGATGATGGTGCTGGGCGGGGTGGCGCCCACGCGCGATGCCGCGCGCCGGGCGATGGAGGTCGCGATCTCGTCGGGCAGGGCGGCCGAGCGCTTCCGGCAGGTGATCGAGGCGCAGGGGGGAGACCCGGCCGTGGTCGAGGATCCGTCGCGGCTCCCGCAGGGGGCGGAATGCGAGCTGTTCGTCGCACCCCGGGATGGGTTCGTCGCGACCGTGGATCCGCGCCGGGTGGGTGTGGGCGTGATCGAACTCGGCGGCGGACGGTCACGCCCGGGGGACCCGATCGACCACAGCGTCGGGTTCGTCATCCCGGTGCGCCCTGGTGACCTGGTCCGGAAGGGTGAACCGATGGCGTCGATCATGGCCCGCGATGCCGCCGGGGTCGAGGCCGGACGGAGGGCGTTGCGGGACGCCATCGTCATTGCCGACGAGGCGGAGTACCCGCTGCCCCTGATCTCGCACCGGGTCACGCTGGAAGGGGTGATGCCTTATGAGGGCAACGAACAGGTTTTGGAGATGGCGGCACAGAGGTGAGGGAGCTGCGTGCTGATTGCTGCGGGCTGCTGCTGCCGCTGCGTGCTGGTGCTGGTGCTGGTGCTGGTGCTGGTGCTGGTGCTGGTGCTGGTGGCTATCTTCCGCGAACCTCCGGCTTCTTCCCCCTCGGACCTCCGACCTCAGACCTCGGACCTCTGACGCCAATGAACCTCGCCGAACTCAAGCTCAAGCCCTACGCGCGCCTCGCGGCGATGGGTGCCCTTGGCGTCTGTGCCGGTGCCTTCGCGCTCTTCCTCTTCATCGCCTTCAACTCGCGCCCGATCCCGGGGGGCGGCATCGACCGGACGCAGTCGGTCGTGGCGATCATCTCGCTGGCGATCCCGTTCGCGCTCATCATCGCTGCGCATCTCGTTGACGCGCGCGTGCTGCTGCGTTACGCTGCGGACGCTTGAGGCTCGAGGGTTGAGGCTCGAGGGTCTCCCCCTCGAG
>JAUQWM010000061.1 GCA_030835125.1 Gemmatimonadaceae bacterium
CGCCACTTGGCGCCCATCTTCGGCTCGATGCGGCCGTTGGCCTTGCGCACCCAGCCGCCGTTCCACTTCTTCTGGTTCTCCCATTCCTTGGGATAACCGATGCCCGGCTTGGTCTCGACGTTGTTGAACCAGGCGTATTCAACGCCTTCGCGGTTCGTCCAGACGTTCTTGCAGGTCACCGAACAGGTGTGACACCCGATGCATTTGTCGAGGTTCAGCACCATGCCGATTTGCGCGCGGATCTTCATTCTGCCGCCTCCTTCGCATTCGCGACCGGTTCACGGTGCGGACCTTCCAGCCAGTCGACGCTGTCCAGCTTGCGGACAATGACGAACTCGTCGCGGTTGGAACCCACCGTGCCGTAGTAGTTGAAGCCGTAGGACTGCTGGGCATAGCCGCCGATCATGTGGGTCGGCTTGGTGATCGCCCTGGTCACCGAGTTGTGGATCCCGCCGCGCTGGCCGGTGATCGGCGAGCCCGGCGTGTTCACGATCTTCTCCTGCGCGTGGTACATGAAGATCGTGCCTTCCTTCATGCGCTGGGAGACGACGGCGCGGGCGACGATGGCGCCGTTGACGTTGTAGACCTCAACCCAGTCGTTGTCGGCGATACCGGCCTTCGCCGCATCGGTCTCCGACAGCCAGACCACCGGGCCGCCGCGGTTCAGCGTCAGCATCAGGAGGTTGTCCGAGTAGGTCGAGTGGATGCCCCACTTCTGGTGCGGGGTGATGAAGTTCAACACCACGTGCGGCTTGCCGCCCGACTTCGCCTCGATGACCGGGTTGATCGATTTTGTGTCGATGGGCGGCCGGTAGACGCAGAAGGCCTCGCCGAACGCACGCATCCACAGATGGTCCTGGTAGAGCTGCTGGCGGCCGGTCAGCGTCCGCCACGGGATCAGCTCGTGGACGTTCGTGTAGCCGGCGTTGTAGCAGACCTTCTCCGATTCCAGACCCGACCAGGTCGGCGACGAGATGATCTTGCGCGGCTGCGCGACGACGTCGCGGAAGCGGATCTTTTCGTCCTCCTTGGGCAGAGCGAGATGCGCGTGCTCGCGGCCGGTGGCCTTGGAAAGCGCTTCCCAAGCCTTCACCGCCACCTCGCCGTTGGTCTCGGGCGCCAGCATCAGGATCACCTCGGTGGCGTCGATGTCGGTCTCGATGCGCGGCCGGCCCTTGGTCGCCCCCTCCTCCGCCACCACGCCGTTGAGGCGTCCGAGCAGGTCGACCTCGTGCTGCGTGTTCCAGGAGATGCCCTTGCCGCCGTTGCCGAGCTTGTCCATCAAAGGCCCGAGCGCGGTGAAGCGGCGGTAGAGGTTCGGATAGTCGCGCTCGATGACGGCGACGGTGGGCATGGTGCGGCCCGGAACCGGCTCGACCTCGCCCTTCTTCCAGTCCTTAACGTCGAAGGGTTGGGCGAGCTCACCCGGCGTGTCGTGCAGGATCGGCACCAGGACGACGTCCTTCTCGACGCCGAGCACCTCCGGCGCGACGTCGGAAAACTTACGGGCGATGCCCTTGAAGATCTCCCAGTCGCTGCGCGCGTCCCATGCCGGATCCGCCGCGCTGGTCAGCGGATGGATGAAGGGGTGCATGTCGGAGGTGTTGAGGTCGTTCTTCTCGTACCAGGTCGCGGTCGGCAGCACGATGTCGGAGTAGACGCAGGTGGTCGACATG
>JAUQWM010000062.1 GCA_030835125.1 Gemmatimonadaceae bacterium
GCTGCGGCTGGCGGGGCTGGGGCTGGCGGGGGAGCGCTGGGAGCGGGCGGCACCGTCCCCGCCGGGGCTGTGGCTGCCTCGGCGGCCTTGGTAGCCACTGAGGCAATGTCCGAGGCAACGCTCTTCCCGGCGGTCGCGATATCCGAGGCGACCGACTTTCCGGCCGCCGCGACCCCGCTCAGGACGCCCACGGCCCTGTTCAGCAGGCCGACCGTCTCGGCGATCGCCGTCGTCGAAACCTTGCCCGCGCGCAGCGTGTCTTCCACGCCCTCGGTGAAGCGCTGGAACATGCTCGGTGACGCCGCCGCCGAGGCGGCGTATTTCGACTCGAGGAACTCGATGTAGTCGAGGACCTGATAGCCCCGTTCGTCGGAGAGGGGCTCGAGGTGGCGGATGATCCGCTCACGGATGGAGTCGTTCATGGGGATGCCGTCGCTGGTTGCCGAATACTACCGACGGCGGGACGATACGGTTTCCAGCCCCAGCCCCAGCACCCAGCACGAAGCCGCAGCCCCAGCCCGCAGCAATCAGCTACGCAGCCTGACCCTCACCCTCTCCACCTGACCTTTATCCCTCGCGCATCGATATGCACGTACGACCCGCGCGAGTAGATCCCCATGCCGCCGGCCAGGTCGGGATGCGACCGCTCGACGATGTCCACGGCCAGCGACATCAGCTTCGCATCCTTCGAGTTCACCTTGCCGTCGCGATTGGCGTCCACCGCGACGTCGATCGCGTCGCCCAACTGGTGGCGGCTGTCCCGGGCGGCACTGCGGACGAGCCGATTGTGCGCCGGGGTGCGGAACCCGGAATGCACGTCAAAGGGCACCGGATCGCGGTCCGGATCGCCGGTCCACGTCGCGATTTCGGCCAGGATCAGCTCCACCTTGTCCAGCAGGCGAGGGTCCACGGCCACGTAGCGCGGCCACGTGCTCTGGCGATCCCTCGAGACGAAGTCCGAGAGGCGAAGATGTGCCGAAACCGGGAGGTCCAGGTCCGCCGTGTCGATCTCCACGAAGCCGATCGGCGCCTCCGGGTCGCTTCGCCGGGCCCGATCACCCTTGTAGAACCCCATCGTGTAGCCGTTCAACGCGGAGCCCTTCTTCACCGCGCGGGGGACCATCACCGCCAGCGGCGGATCGGTCACCAGGCGACGCTCGCCGTTCATCGTGAGCTGCAGGTGATAGAATCCGGGCGCATCCGGCGCGATGAGCCCATCGACCAGCGGGCGCGGCTGGCCCGTCGCCACCGAGTCTCCGCGGGCGACCCAGGAGTACCTGACGGCGTCGAGTCCCCCCTCCACCTCGATCGGGTAATCCACCGGGAGGCCGGGCAGCGCGAATCGCATCCGCAACTGGCCACTCCGCCCGAAAGCGTCTGCGGTGGGGCGTGCCGCCAGCGAACCCGGTCGGACCGAGTGGGCGTCGAGGCCCTCCGCCGGCCGGAGGAACGTCAGGTATGCCAACGCTGCTGCAATCGACACGACGAGCGTCACGCGGCGCGCTCCGCCCGACCGATGTTCCTTTCGCGCCCTCACGAGATCTGGCGCCGCTGGTCGGTCATCGCGAACAGGAAGGACATGCGTGTGGCTCGAGAGATCGTGGCCCGGACAGTGGATCCGGGGTCGCCGAGGCGGCTAAAGATGTGGCGTACCCGGGGCGGACGGAACCCCGCGATGGAAATCCGCGGACACGGTTTGTCGCGCCCCTTCTCAGACCGTTAAGGAGGTTCCAGGGGTTTCCTCCTGGCCTGCGAAAACACGCCTCGCGCTACATTCCCCTCCTCGCGCCTTGTCCCTCGAATCGTCCCCGTCCCCTCCAGATGCGAACAGCCGGGAACCAGGTGGTCCTCGTCGTCATCGACGGCTTCGGGTACCGCGAAGAACGGGACGGAAACGCGATCGCGCTTTCCCGGACCCCAACCTGGACGCAGCTGTGGGCGCGCCGGCCTCGCACCCTGCTCCAGGCGTCGGGACGAGCCGTCGGACTTCCGGCCGGCCAGATGGGGAACTCCGAGGTTGGACACCTGAACCTCGGCGCGGGACGGGTCGTCAAGCAGGACCTCGTCCGGATCGGCGACGCCATCGAGGACGGGTCGTTCTTCGAGAAGCCGGCCTTCGTCGATGCCTGTGACGCGGTGCGCGCCAATGGCGGAACGCTGCACCTCATGGGACTTCTCGGCGATGGCGGGGTCCACGCCCTCGACGAGCACCTGTTCGCACTCGTGGACCTCGCCGCCCGGAAGTCGGTGCCGCACGTGGCCATCCACGCCATGCTCGATGGCCGCGACACGATGCCGACCTCCGGCCTCGGGTACATGCGCGAGACGCTGGAGCGGACCCGCGGGCGGGCGAAGGTCGCCAGCCTGGGAGGTCGCTATTTCGGCATGGACCGCGACCGTCGCTGGGAGCGTCTCCGGCGATGGTACGATGTCGCGATCCGTGGCACAGGTCCGACGGCGACGGACCCGCTCGAGGCGATCGAGGCCGCGTACAACCGGGGCGAGACCGATGAGTTCATCCCACCGGTGGTGCTCACGGAGCACGGGCAGCCCATCGCACCCGTGCGCGACGGTGACGCGCTCATCTGCTTCAACTTCCGGTCCGACCGCATGCGCCAGGTGCTGCGCGCGCTCACCGATCCGGCATTCGATGGGTTCGACACCAGCGATCGCCCCCGTGTCCATGTCGCGACGATGACGTCGTACGATCGCACCTTTGCCTTTCCGGTCGCGTTCGCACCGTTCTCGATGGCGCGCATCATGGCCGACGTGGTCTCAGGGGCCGGCCGGTCGATGTTCCGCACGGCGGAAACGGAGAAGTACCCGCATGTGACGTACTTCTTCAACGGCGGCATCGAGGCGCCCTTCCCGCGGGAACATCGTGAACTGGTGCCGAGTCCGAAGGTGGCGACCTACGACCTGCAGCCCGAGATGTCGGCCCATGGCGTCACGGAGGTCCTGTGCCGGGCCATCGCGTCGGGCGAGCACGACTTCACCCTCTGCAACTTTGCCAACTGCGACATGGTCGGACATACGGGAGTCCTGCCGGCAGTCATCAAGGCGGTCGAGACGGTGGACGAGTGCATGGGTCGCGTGGTGGCAGCGGCGGAGAGGGCGGGAGCCCGTCTGCTGGTCACGGCTGACCATGGCAACTGCGAACTGATGATCGACCCCACGACCGGCGGACCCCACACCGCGCACACGACCAATCCAGTACCTTTGGTGATAGTGGATCCGGCGGGCGACCGACCCCTGCGCCACAGTGGCGCCCTCTGCGACGTTGGCCCGACGATCCTCTCGATGATGGGCCTGGAGCAGCCCGCGGACATGACGGGGCGCGACCTGCGCCTCACGACAGCGTGATGGAGAACCCGTGAAAGCCTGGATTCCTGGATTGCTGATGCTGGCGGCGGCGAGCACCGCGAACGCGCAGGTGGGCTATCCGCCTGACGGAAGCCCGTACCGCGACCGCGACTACAACCGCGACTGGACGCTGTTCGCCGGCCAGTTCACGGGCGAACGGGACCCGGTCGGCGTCGCGCCCTCGGACGGACCGATGGCGGGCGTGCGCTGGCAGATGCACCTCACCGGCCCGCTCTACTTCGGGGTGCGCGTGGCCGGCGGCTCGGTCAGCCGGACGATCCTCGACCCGGCGAAGCGACTCACCGAGCGCGTGGTCGGCACGGAGAAGGTGCCGATGGTCTTTGCCGATGCCTCGATGGAGATGAGCCTCACCGGGCACAAGACCTGGCATGGCCTGTCCCCCTTCCTGAACGGCGGACTGGGGTTCGTGGGGGACCTGCGCGGTGCCAACGATGTCGGCAGCTATCGCTTCGGCATCCCGTTCACCATGACGCTCGGCGCGGGCGTATCGTGGACCATCGCGCGGTCGGTCTCGCTCCGGCTCGACTGGAGCCACTACGTGTACCGGATTTCGTACCCGAACTCGTACTTCCTGAAGACGACCGAGGACCCGCCGATCCTGCCGACCGGCGCCGCCCGCTCCTTCTGGCGCCGGAATCCCGCGCTCCTGGTCGGCGTGTCGCTCTTCCGTCCTCGTTAGGCACCGGGATGCCCAGGGCCCAGCTCATCCGGCGCGTGCGCTTCGCGGCCGCGCACCGCTACCGCCGGCCCGACTGGACCGAGCAGCGGAACACCGAGGTGTTCGGGATGTGCGCGCGCCCCAACTTCCACGGGCACACCTATACCTGCTTCGTGACGATCGAGGGATCCGTCGATCCCGAGACGGGAATGATCACCGACCTCGGCCTCCTCGACCGCGTCCTGAAGGAGCAGGTCATGGTGCGATTCGACCACCGCAACATCAACCTCGACGTGCCCGAGTTCGCCGAGGGCCTCCTGGTGCCGACCGGCGAGAACCTCGCGCTGTTCATCATGGAACGTGTGCAGGCCGCCCTGGGCAGCAACGTCCGCGTGCGGCGTGTCCAGGTCGACGAGGATGAAACGCTCTCGGCCGCGGTGACCAACGACGGGTGACGAGCGTGGAGGGGCACCGGCGGCGTTGCCTGCCCCGACGCGCGGGCCCATGACCGCGAACCCCGGAACCGGAGCCGTGCCTGACGATCTCACGCCCCCTGCCGCGGGCCTCGACGCCGTCGAGGAGACACCGGTCTGGCTGGAGCTCAATGGCACCCCGATCGTGACGTGGATGTGCACGCCGGACCAGCTCGACGACCTCGTGGTCGGCTGGCTGTTCGGCGAGGGGTACATCGACCGGCTCGAGGACATCACGAGGATGCGTCCCTGCGCGCGCGAGCCCGGGTTCTGGGTCGACATCGCGCCCGAGCGCGTCGCGGCAATCGACGCCTCGAGCCGCCGCCGGATCCTGGCGTCCGGGTGTGGCTCGGTGACCGCGTTCCTCGGCAGCCTGGCGGACGTCCCGCGCCGCCAGGGCACGGTGCCGGTCCCGGACACGCCGCGCCTTCGCGCGTTGTTCAAGGAGCTGTTCGCGCGCGGCGGTCGCTACAAGGAGACCGGCGGCATCCACGCCGCCGCGCTGACCGATGGCGAGCACCTGCTGCATCACGCCGAGGACATCGGGCGCCACAACGCCGTCGACAAGGTGCTGGGCGCCGCGGTGCAGGCCGGTCGCCGCCCCGACGACCTGGTCCTCCTCGTCACGGGACGGATTTCCGGTGAACTGGCGTACAAGGCCGCGCGGGCCAACCTGTCCGCCATCGCGACGCCCTCGGTGCCGTCGACCATCGCCGTGGACATCGCCCGCGCTGCCGGCATGGTGCTCATCGGGCGCGCGGTGAGCGGCCAGCCGCAACTGCACCGCTTCGGCGGCTGAGCGTGCGGTCGTCATGCACGGGCGTCATCCTGGCCGGAGGCGCTGCTTCCCGCTTCGGCGGGCTGCCCAAGGGGCTGGAGCGGGTCGGCGGCCGTCGCATCATCGACCGCGTCGCCGAGTCGCTGACGGCGGTCACGGACACCCTGTTGCTGGTGGCCAACGACCCGGCCGCGGCCACCTGGCTGCCTAACGCCCGACTGGGCACCGACCTGGTGACGGGCGCCGGGGGCCTCGGCGGGATCCACGCCGCCCTGCACCACGCGCAATCGGCGGTGCTGGTCGTGGCCTGGGACATGCCCTTCGTGCCCGCCGCCCTGCTGGCACGGCTCCGGGCGCTCGGGGACGGCGCCGACGTAGTGGTGCCCGAGAGCGGGTCGCGACGCGGGGTCGAGCCGCTGTGCGCGTTCTACGCGCCCTCGTGCCTGCCGGCCATCGAGCGGTCCCTGCGCGAGGGTGACCGGCGCGTCGTCGGGTTCCACGAGCACGTCCGGGTCGCTCGCCTTCCCGCAGGCGACGTGTCAGCTTTCGGCGATCCGGACCTGTTGTTCCTGAACGTGAACACGCCCGACGACCTCGCGCGCGCGGAGGCTCATGCAGCAGCGACCGCCCATGGTGGCGATCATCGGACGGAAACACAGCGGCAAGACGACCCTGGTCGTCCGGCTGGCGGCTGAGTTGCACCACCGCGGCCATCGCGTGATGACCATCAAGCACGGCGCCCACACCTTCAACATCGACCCGGCGTCCACAGACACGTATCGCCACTACCACGAGGGGCACGCGGAGCGGGTGGCGATGGTCGCTCCCGACAAGTTCGCGCTGGTGATGCGCTGGAGCGACGAGCTGGGACCGGAGGCGATCGCGGAGCGGTACCTCGCCGATGCCGACGTCGTGCTCTGCGAGGGCTTCAAGGCTTCGGCGCTCCCCAAGATCGAGATCCACCGCCGGGAGGCCCACGCGACACCGCTCCTTGGCGGAGCCGACGTCGATGCGTCGACCTACGTGGCGCTCGTCACCGATGACGACGCCATCGGCACCGACCGCCCGGTGGTCAGGCTGGGCACCGATGGCTGGCTCGAAGACGTCGCGTCGCTCGTCGAGCGCGACATCATGCGCCGCTAGCGACGCGATGCACACCGTCACCCAGGCCGTCGCGGAGATCACGTCGGCCATCGATCCGCGACCCGTGGAGCGGGTCGACCTCCCCGACGCGCTCGGCCGGGTACTCGCCACGGGCGCCGTCGCGAGGTACACGCTGCCGCAGTGGGACAACTCGGCCATGGACGGCTATGCCG
>JAUQWM010000063.1 GCA_030835125.1 Gemmatimonadaceae bacterium
CCCACCGAGGTGGACCCGATCTTCGGGTTGACGATCCCGAAGTCGGTGGCGGACGTGCCGGGCGAGGTCCTGAACCCGCGGAACACCTGGCAGGACCCGGCCAGGTACGACGAGCAGGCCCGGAAGCTGGCGGACATGTTCCGGAAGAACTTCGAGAAGTTCGGGGACGTCGACGCGGCGATCCGGGCCGCGGGCCCGCGTTAGGAGCCGATTTCGAGGCGGCACGACCCCCCGACGGTCACAAGGACCATGGCCTCTGGCCTCTGACCTGTCCGGTTTGGCCTCGGACCTCTGATCCAGCCCGACGTGGAAATCATCCGGGACCCGCTCTGGAACAACATCACCCTCGATTCACTGGCCATCAGGCTGGTGGATACGAGGGCGTTCCAGCGATTGCGGTACGTGCGCCAGCTGGGGCTCGCGTACCTCGTCTACCCCGGGGCCACGCACACGCGCTTCGAGCACGCGCTGGGCGCGTGGCACCTCGCCGGCCGCACCCTGACCCTCCTGCAGGCACGCGGGGAGCTGGGGGCGGACCTGGCGGCAGAGGCACCCGTCGTCACGGCCGCCGCGTTGCTGCACGACATCGGCCACTACCCGTTTTCGCATGCGCTCGAGGAGATCGGCGCGCCACACCACGAGGACGTCGCCGCGGCGCTGCTGACCCGCGGTGAGATCGGGGACATCCTGCGATCGGAACTCGGAACCGACGTGCCGGAACGCATCGTCGCGTTGATCAGGGGTCGCAGCGCCAGCCCGCTCCAGGGGCTGATCTCCGGGTCGCTGGACCTCGACAAGGTCGAGTACCTCAAGCGCGACGCCCTCATGTGCGGCGTCCCGTATGGCGAGATCGACGTGGATCGCCTGCTGCACTCCCTGACGGTCGTGCTCGACCCGGCGACCGGGCGCCGGACGATGGGCGTCTCGGAAAAGGGGCTCGCGGCCCTGGAATCGCTGCTGTTCGCCAAGTACCAGATGTACCGCAACGTGTACTGGCACCACGCCGTCCGCAGCGCGACCGCGATGTACAAGCGGCTGGTGGCCGACGCCATCGACGGGGGCGCGCTGCGCGTGTCGGAGCTGGCATCCTACAGCGATGAATCCCTGCTCCACCAGCTGGAAGAGCGGGCGCCGTCGCCGCTCCTGGCGGGGCTCCGCGAACGGCGCTTGTTCAAGCGCGCCTTCGAGTGCCCCAGTGCGGAGCTCCCGGACGAAGCGGCGGAGTGGATCGCGTCGGACCGGAGGCTCGTGGCGGCGGCAGAGGACCTGCTGGCGCGCGAAGTGGGACTGCAGCCGGGGGAGTTGCTCCTCGACTACCCGGTCAAGACGCAGATGCTGGACCTGGACCTGCCGGTGATGCGCCGGAACGGCGAAGTGCGCCGCCTGACGGGCGAGGGACTGGAAGGAGCGATCAACCTGCCCATGCTCTCGACCGAGTTGTATCGCTCGGCGCGCTGGCTCAGGGTCTTCGTCGCGCGCCCGGTGTCGATGGACCGGAAGGCGGTGGTGCGGCTGGCGACGCTTGCGGAAGCCGAAGTGCGATCGCGGGTCGCGAACGGGGAGGGACTGCTGAGTTGAGAGTTGGGAGTTGAGAGTTGAGAGAATGCCACCGCTCTCAACTCTCAACTCTCAACTCGCCCCCCGTACCCCCGCGAGCTTGCGCGCGATGCCCCGGTAGAACGCGGCGTCATCCTTCTTCCCCTCGGCTTCGAGCGACATCGCGCACCGCTCGAGGGCGTACAGGATATTGCCGAGGTACAGTTCCGCGACGCTGCCGACGCTTTCGTCGGGCATGTCAGCCGCCGATCGTTGCCGGACCACCAAAGGGTGGCGTGTGACCTTCGGGCAGCGCCGGCGCCTCCTCGGTCCGCTCTTCGTCTCCAGCCGGATCGGTCGAGATGACCTGCACGACGACCGCCGTCACGTTGTCCAGCCCGCCGCGATAGTTGGCCTCGGCGATGAGCGCATCGACGATGCGACCCGCGGAGGCGCGCGACAGCAGCAGTTGCTGGAGCCGGCGGTCATCGACCATGCCCGTCAGGCCGTCGCTGCAGACCAGGAAGACGTCGCCGGGGCGGAAATCGCCCGTGAACGTGTCCGCCTCGACTTCCTCGCCGGCGCCTACACAACGAGTGATGACGTTGCTGTAGGGGTGGTAGCGGGCCTGCTCGGGGGTCAGCAGCCCGGCATCCACCTGCTCCTGGACGTAGGAATGGTCCTTGGTCAGCTGGATGAGGGCGCCGTCGCGAAGCAGGTAGACCCTGGAATCCCCGACCTGGCCGATGAGCCAGCGGGACCCGGCCACGAGCAGGACCGAGACCGTGGTTCCCATGCCCTGCTTGTCCGACTCACTGATGGTGCGGTCGTAGATCGCGCGGTTGGCGTTCCTGATGGACTCGGCGACCTTGTCCCGCGGCGCCGAACCGGCCAGCTGGTACAAGTCCGTCAGTTCGCGCGAGACGATCTGCACGGCCATCTCGCTGGCGACTTCCCCGGCGGCGTGCCCCCCCATGCCATCGGCGACGATGAACAACCCTCCCTGCTTGGTGGCATGGGCGAAGAACGAGTCTTCATTCCCCGACCTCACCATGCCCACGTCACTGCGGGCCGCAACGTGCATGTCCACTAGGCGGCGGTCCCCTGGCGCGGGTTCCTCTGGGGGTTCGGTCTCCGGACGCGCTGCGCAGCATGCTCAGCCGACGGGGTCACGGTGGCTCGAACCTCGATTTGTCGCATCTGGGGGAGTGGGGATGGGTCGGCGGGGACCGGCTACCGCGGCCGTCACCGGCCGCTGCCATCCATCGCCGCCCGCAATGGAGTGGGGGAAGCTATTCCGGCGCCCGCGGGACACGCAAGCAGCGATGACGACGGGACTTGGGCCGCGCGGACCTGAGAGACCGCTCATCCGGGAGGGGCCGAGTGGCCGCTTAGCTTTGTGTCGTGAAGGATGTGATCCTGGTCCGGGGCGCCCGGCAGAACAACCTGAAGGGTTTCGACGTGGCGATCCCCCGCCGGCGCCTAACGGTGATCACCGGCCCGTCGGGCTCCGGAAAGTCCTCCCTGGCGTTCGACACCGTCTACGCCGAGGGCCAGCGCCGGTACGTGGAGTCCCTCTCCGCCTACGCGCGGCAGTTCCTGGAGCGGATGGAGAAGCCGGACGTGGACGGGATCGACGGCGTCTCGCCCGCGGTGGCGATCGAGCAGAAGAACCCCACCCGCACGTCGCGATCCACCGTCGGGACCTCCACGGAGGTCTACGACTTCCTGAGGCTCCTCTGGGCCAGGATTGGCAGGACCTTCTGCCCGCGGTGCGGCCGGGAGTTGAAGCCCGACAGCGTCCAGTCGGTCACGGACCGGCTGCTGGAGATGGAGCCGGGCCGCCGGTTCGTGATCTGCTTCCCGCTCAAGCTGTCGGCGATCGTGACGGAGGCGATGGTCCAGGAGAACCTGCGGGCGCAGGGATTCCTGCGCGTGGTCCTGGACGGCGAGATGATGACGCTGGACGAGGCGTCCGAACGCGGCATCGCCGTGACGAAGGCCCTGGAGGTCCTGGTCGCGGTCGACCGGCTCGCGGCCGGCCCGGAAGCGGCAGGGCGGATCGCCGAAGCGGTGGGGACCGCGTTTCGCGAGGGCGATGGGGAATGCGTCGTCCTCGAGCCCCTCGGTCAGGGGCCACCGGCCACCGGGGTGCCGGGTCACGAGTCCCGAGGCACGAACCGCGTCCTCCGGTTCACCGAACGGTTCGAGTGCCCGGATGACGGCTTCAGAGCCCCGCAGCCGTCACCGCAACTCTTCTCGTTCAACAACCCACGGGGCGCGTGTCCCACCTGCAACGGGTTTGGCGCCGTCCTGGAGTACGACGAGGCACTCATCGTGCCGTACCCGGAACGGACTCTCCGCGAAGGGGCGATCGACCCGTGGACAAAGCCGCGCTACGACGGACGGCGCCGCACGCTCTACGAGTACGCGGCGAAGGAACGGATCGCGACCGACCGCCCGTGGCGTGACCTCGAGCCCGAGCAGCGCCACAAACTCCTCCACGCACGGACCCGGACCTACAAGGGCATCTTCCCCTTCCTGGCCGACCTCGAGGAAAAACGCTACAAGCAGTACATCCGGATCTTCCTTCGGCACTACCAGACCGCCAATACCTGCGGCGCTTGCGGTGGGTCACGCCTCCAGCCCGATGCCCTGAACGTGAAGGTCGCCGGGCGGAGCATCGCGGAAGTGTCCGCCATGACCATCGAGGTGCTGCGGACGTGGGTGCGCCAGCTCGACCTTGCGCCGTTCGAGCGAGAGGTGGCGCGCCACATCCTCCGTGAGGCCATCGACCGCGTCGACTTCCTCTGCGATGTGGGCCTGGGCTACATCACGCTCGACCGCGCCACGCGGACCCTGTCGGGCGGGGAGGCACAACGCATCTCGCTCGCCAACTCCCTGGGCGCGCGCCTGGTCGACACGCTGTACGTGCTCGACGAGCCGTCGATCGGGCTGCATCCGCGGGACATGGACCGGCTGCTGGCGTTGCTGCGGCGGCTGCGAGACGGCGGGAACACGGTGATCGTCGTGGAGCACGACCTCGACGCCATCCGCATGGCCGACCACCTCATCGAGTTGGGCCCCGGCAGCGGCGAGCAGGGCGGGCGGATCGTCTTCGAGGGCCCGGTCGCCGACGCCGCGCGCAGCCCGCTCACCGGCAAGTACCTCACCGGCGAGCTGTCGATTGAAGTGCCCCGGAAGCGACGGCCGCTGTCCCGGTCGCGGCTGGTGCTCAAGGGCGCGCGCGAGCACAACCTCAAGCGCGTGGACATCGAGATTCCGCTTGGCGCGCTGACGGTGGTGACCGGCGTGTCGGGGTCGGGCAAGAGCACGCTCGTGCACGACGTGCTCTACCGGGCGCTGGAGACGCGCCTGGCGGGAGAGAACAGCGCGCAGCGGCACCTGGGCGAGCGCGTGGGCGCGTACGCGTCGATGACGGGCGTGGAATCGCTCGATGCGGTGGTCCTGGTCGACCAGGAACCCATCGGACGGACGCCGAGGTCCAATCCCGTGACGTACGTGAAGGCGTACGACGAGATCCGGCGGATCTTCGCCTCGCAGCCGCTGGCCCGTCAGCGGAAGTTCACGCCGGGCACGTTCAGCTTCAACGTCGCGGGCGGACGTTGCGACGGCTGCGAGGGCGCCGGCGTGGTGCAGGTGGAGATGGTGTTCATGGCCGACGTCTTCGTGCCCTGCGACGAGTGCGGGGGCCGGCGATTCAAGCCCGACGTGCTCGAGGTGACGGTGAAGGGCAAGTCGATCCACGACGTGCTGCAGCTCACCGTCGACCAGGCGATCCGCTTCTTCGCCTGGGAGGAGAAGCTGGGCCAGACGCTGTGGCAACTGCAGCAGGTGGGGCTCGGCTACCTGCGGCTGGGGCAGTCGGCAACGACGCTGTCCGGCGGCGAGGCGCAGCGGATCAAGATCGCGCGTGAGCTCGCGTCAGGCGAGCGCCGGGGTGGGCGGAAGATCTACATCATGGATGAGCCCACCACCGGCTTGCACATCGACGACATCCGGCGCCTGTCGGGCGTGCTGGACCGGCTGGTGGAGGCGGGGCATACCCTGGTGCTGATCGAGCACAACCTGGACGTGATCAAGCTGGCGGACTGGGTGATCGACCTGGGCCCCGAAGCCGGGGCCGCCGGCGGCGAGGTGGTGGCAATGGGGAGACCCGAGGAGATCGCGAAGAACCCGAGGTCGATCACGGGGAAATGGCTGGCACCGTTGCTCGGGAAGCGGGACTCGTGACTCGTGACACGTGACTCGTGACGCGTGACTCGTGACTCGTGACTCGTGACTCGTGACTCGTGACTCGTGACTCGGGGGAATCTGAATCGGGACGCATGCTCCGACCTCCGACCTCCGACCTCGGTTCTCATATCCCCCGCGACTGCCGTCTCCGCTCCTCCTGGATCTTTCGCACGGTCCTGAGCATTCGGCCGCGAGGACTGAATCTCGACATCATCGCCGCCAGGCGAGCCTGGTAGCCCGGGATCACGACGCGCTTGCCGTCCATCGCGCCCTCGAGGGCATCGGAAACGACCTGTTCCACCCTGACCGGCGCGGTCCCGCTCGTGCGTGCCTTCGATGACAGGCCGGCCATCTGCTGGAATTCGGTGCGCACCGGGCCGGGACAGAGGGCCGTCACCACGACCCCGGTGTCGCGGCACTCTTCCCAGAGCGCCTCGGAGAACGAAAGCAGGAACGCCTTCGTCGCGAAGTACATCGCCATCACCGGGCCTGGGGTGAAGGCGGAAAGTGACGCGACATTGATGACGTGACCGCGCCGCCGCTCGAGCATCCATGGCAGCACGCGCTTGGTGAGGTGCACCGGCGCCGCGCAATTGACCTCGATCATCTCGAGTTCACGGGAGAGGTCGGTCTCGCGAAAGAAACCGTGCGTCCCGAAGCCTGCGTTGTTGACCAGCACCGTCACGCGATCCTCGTCAGCAGCGAGCAGGTCGCAGAGGCGATCACGTTCGGCCGCCCTGGCCAGGTCGACCTCGATCGAGACGCATTGGACGCCATGGACGACCTCCAGTCGTTCGCGAAGGGCCTCGAGGCGGTCACGGCGCCGGGCGACGAGGACCAGGTCGTGGCCGCGCGCGGCGAGCTGCCGGGCGAATTCCTCGCCGATGCCGCTGGAGGCACCGGTAATGATGGCGATGGGTCGGGAGGGAGTAGCCGCGGTCATGGAGCGAAAGAGGAGAGGGAATGGTCCATAAGCAGTAGCGAAGGCCAGGGTTGGGCAACAACGAGTCCGGTGTCGTATGAGCCAGCTCGGAGGCCTTTCCCGCATGGGGAGTGGCCCCTTCCGCGAGCGACGACGTGCCCAGTCCACGAGCCCTGCCTGCTGTCCTGATGTTTCTTGCCGCCTGCGGCGGAGGTGACGGGGTCGCGCCGAACGAGGAACCCGACGGCAGGCCAGCGACACTGGCGATCCAGGGAGGGAACAACCAGTCCGCAGACCCCGGTACGGAACTGGCGATGCCGCCGACGGTCGTCGTGAAGGATGCCAGCGGAAAAGGCGTCGCGGGCGTCACGGTGTCCTTCTCTGTCCAGTCCGGCGGTGGATCCGTGGCCAGTTCCACATCCACAACCGGAACCGATGGCGCCGCGAACCCGGGCTCGTGGACCCTGGGACCGCAGTCCGGACCCAACTCGCTGGAAGCACGCGCGGGTACGCTGACATCGATCACTTTCCACGCGCAGGGCGTCGCGACCCCGCGACTGCTCGCCGATACGGTCGTTGGCACGAATGGCGCCACGCTGCAACTCGGCGACGGCACGGCATGGGAAGGCCTCGAATTGACGATTCCCGACGGCTCGTTCGGGGGACCGAGTCACTGGACGTTCCGCGTCGATCCCTCCGTGACGCCGCCAACCCTTCCCGCGGGCGTGCTCGTCACGAGCCCGGCGCTGGTGCTCACCACCGATCAGGCCCGCGCCGCACACCTGATGACATTGCGGGTGCCCGTGAAGCGGACGCCCGGATACGTGAATGCGGTCATCCTGCATGACCCGCTGCGTAACCTCATCGAGGCCTTCCCGATGTTCGGCGGAGACGCGAACTCGATACTGGTCGGGTCAACACACCTCAACGGGAGCCTGCTGGTTGGACCGGGAAGCGGAGCAGTCCCACGCTTGGCGGCGGCCGGATTGACGGGCTCCACCATGTTCACGGTGTCGATCCCCACCGGCCTGCTATCCACGATGGGCAACGTGGTCGAGCGCGTCAGCGAGGTCTTCCAGATCGCCGAGGGAGGATCGTACCTCTTCCCCGACGGCCACGGCCCGGGGACCTCCCTGCTCAACATGCTGGCCAACGTCGCGAACCCGAATGGCTCGCTCGGGACGCTGTTCAAGCCGGCGGCGGTGCCTGGCATGCACCTCGACAGCGCGTCGCTGGCAGGGCTTGTCGCCATCGCGAGGCGCTATCAGGCGGAAGGCGGGTTGCTGACTCCGGTCTACAACGGCATTGGCACCCTGATAAGTCCGTTCTCCCCACCGGTGCGTGACTCGCTCACGGACGTCACGCTGCGCGTGGCGCTGCTCCTCAACAGGCTGCCCCAGATGGTCATGTTCGTGAGGCGCATCGCAAGCGCGCCGTATGCGACGACCGACGTCTCGTTCAGCACGGCGATCGGTGCGGGCCCCTCGGGCGTCGAATACGTAGACCCCACCGTGCCGCAAGTCGCCAAGTACCTCCGTTCGTTAGGCGGTCTGGGATTCTCGTCGCGGGCCTTCCAGGTCGTGCAGGACGCGCTCCCGGCCGACGCCGAGGCGGTCGTGGCCCTGGGGACGTCGTTCCTCTTCCCCGTCGAACGGTATCTCGACACTGTGGGAAAGGTGATGGCCTTCCAGCGGCAGGCGTTGGCCGCCGAGGCACAGTTGCCGGAGGTCATCATGGAACTCCGGAATGCCGCCAACATGGACTGGGTGTCCATCGTCAGCGGCGTGGTGCGGTCGGACAGCGCCGAGATACGGGTGCGATGCACCCAGTGTACCGATGCGGTGCCGATCGGGACGGATCCGGAACTGCAGGAAGCGATCGCGGTCGACCCCGGCAGCGGCGCGGTGAGGTCGCGGAGCCGTATCCCGGGCAGCATCGGCTTCCTGGTCGGCCCGTTCCTCGCCAACCTGACGAACGGCGCCCTCACGCAGGTTGTTGGTGGCATTTTCTCGAGAGTGCTCTCGTTCCTTGGCCCGGCCCCGACACCACGGGCCGGGGGTCTTCCGGCCGCAATGGCGGCGACCGGCCCGGTCGTCTCACGGATGCTGACCCCGCTCAACGTCCAGTTGCGGCGGATGGACATGCAGCTCGACCCGGGATCGCAGGTCATCCAGCGGCACACGCGAGCCGACTTCATCGTGCGCAACGCCCTGCCCGGCGCCAACGGGCAGCTCGAGTGGAAGTTCGGCGATGCGAGCGCACCAGTCACTGAAGCCGGCGGCGACACCACCGGCTCGCACATCTACCACCAGAAAGGGACGTTCACGGTCGAGGCCACGTTGCTGCAGTCCGCCAAGCGGATCGCCCAGGTCACCGGGACCGTCGTGGTGCGGGATTCATTCACGGTGGACCCGGTCGCGGACACGGCGCAGGTGGACAGCCTGGTGCGATTCACGGCGCGTCCGCACGGTGACGTCCCCGCCTCGGCGCGATATGTCTGGACCTTCGGCGACAGCACGCCGCCGGACACCATGCTGAACGACTCCTTGGCGACCCACACGTACAAGGCGCCGGGCACGTACACGGTCACCGTCGAGTTGTGGGATGCGATCGCGAATGTCAGGCACGGAGTCGCGACCGCCACCGTAACGGTGGTGCAGCCTTCATTTATCCAGGTGGCCGTCGGCAGCGCACACACGTGCGCCATCGCGCCCGGCGGGGACGCGTGGTGCTGGGGAAAGAACACGACGGGGCAGCTCGGCAATGGCACCACGACGAGAAGCACGCGCCCCGTGAAGGTCCTCGGCGGCAGGAAGTTCATGCAGGTGGGCGCCGGCACGGAGCACACCTGTGGGCTCACCACCGGCGGTGCCGCCTGGTGCTGGGGGGACCGCACCTCCGCCCAACTGGGGGATGGTTCGCCATTTGGACCACTGGCCCCTCCCGCCTTGCAGCCCGTCGCCGTCCAGGGTACTCCGGCGCTGGTCGCCATCAGCGTCGGAGGCCGCACGACGTGCGGTCGGACCGCGGGTGGTCAGCTCTGGTGCTGGGGCTACAACGGATTCACGCAAATCGGTGACGGCACGAGCACACATCGAATCACCGCCGTGCCGGTCGCCGTCGGCGTCAGCGTGGGCAGCGTGAGCGTGGGCGGCACGCAGACGTGCGCGGCGCCGACAGGGGCATTCGGCCAGACCTTCTGCTGGGGCAACAACGGCAAGGACAACCTCCAGGAATACCTGGTGGATTACTCGCCACAGGTCTGGGGATCGAACCTTCTCGGGACCGGGTCCAGTGAGAAGACGCTCTACGACCCGCGCCCGGTCGTGAACCTCGGGATGCCGTGGCACCGTGTGAGCGTCGGCACCGGCTTCGTGTGCGCGCTCGACCTGGCGGGCGCCGCCTCCTGCTGGGGACTGAATGGATTCGGTCAGCTCGGGAACAACTCGACGCAGTGGCGATCGAGCCCTGCACTGGTGCACGGCGGTCGATTCTTCACGGCCATCGGCACGGGAGGCGGACACTCCTGTGGACTGACGGCGGCGGGCGAAGTCTGGTGCTGGGGTCGGAACACGACGGGCCAACTGGGAACCGGCACGGCGGTCAACAGCAGTATTCCCGTGAGATCGGCCATCGGGATCGGGCGCGTGCTGCAGATCTCGGCGGCCGGCGCGAGCACCTGCGCCCTCACGGAACTGGGCGACGTGTGGTGCTGGGGGTTCAACGCTGATGGTGGCCTGGGCGACGGGACGCTCGTGACCCGGCAGAACCCGGTGAAGGTCGTGCCGTGAGGAGGAATCGGCGCCCGTTGAGGGGTGAGACCCGGGGGTTCCGGGGCCTCCATCCCGGTTGATCCGCCCTGCCGACGTGCCTAGCTTTCTCGTCCCTTCCCGAGTAGCTCAGTTGGTAGAGCAGGTGACTGTTAATCACCGGGTCGCAGGTTCGAGTCCTGCCTCGGGAGCCTTGTAGGACAACGACTTAGCCCGCCGTGCTTCGGTGGGCTTAGTCGTTCAGGAAGCCAGCAGGAAGCCATCGGGGAATCGACAATGACCTCGCAATTGAATCCGGCGCGGCGACTTGAAAGGATCATGGCAGCAGTCGCACCGAATACAAAGCAGAAGACGCTTGTCTTCGACGTCTGGTCCACGGTCTTTGAGGTGAGAGCGGAGCGCGGCTCACCGGAGGCCTACGCGGAAGTCACGCGTCGCTTGCTCGATCTGCTCCGCGACCTCGACTTGGTGGAAGAATGGCTTCGTGGCACGGACTTGTCGCCCGTTCGCTACGCCTCGAAACTCGAAGAGGTACGAAGAGCGCTGTCTCCCGCGCGTCTGCACGAAGGATGGAACACGATCTCCGGTGCGTTTCGTGACGAGATCCGAAGCTCGCTCATTGGTCAGTACGGTGACAGCATGGGAGATCTCGAGCAGGACGTCCAAGGCGACCTTGATACACTAATGGAGCAAGTCGCCGCGCTCGAAGAATCCTTGAGCGAGTCGACGGAGATCTCGCCTGAGGTGCGTCGGTTCGTGGTGGCCCAGCTGGATGCGATTCGAAAGGCCATCCGCGACTATCCGTCGCAGGGGGCGATGGCCCTCGAGGCCGCATTTCGTCGTTTCTGCTGGGAGTGGGCGTCCGCGCCGGCATCGAAGACCGACAGGGATCGTGAAACACTTGCGAAGGTGAAGAAGCTGTGGGCGCGCTCTCGGGCGATCGTCGCAACAGCGACGCGATTGCTCATAACCGCCGCAGCGGCATTCGAGGCAGGCGAAGAGCTATTGGATCGCATGCCAGGCATCACAGGCGCCATCGATCGGATCATTACATCCCGGCCGGCACCTCCTCAGCTCCCACCATCCTCTCAATAGCCCAAGCGGCACGGGGGGGCCGTTCACCTCATACCGTTGGCCTTACGAGAGTGACCGGAATGGTATCTCCGACCGATCAACGACAATACCGTCGCCCTCGAGGACTCGTTGGAGCGCATCGAATGTCATCCCGTCGTGCCTGCCTGGCCCCACACGAATCGCTGAGATCGACCTGACAAGCGGTAGGGGGGCATTGTCGCCGGCCCCTGCCTCCACGAAGCGGAGTTCTACGTATGGGACCACGCGGCTATCCGTCGACCGGAGCTTCATTGCCCTTGGCCAGAACCGATCAGTAATGAGGCGCCACTCGCGTTCTTCTCGGAACGATGGATGCTTGATCGTCGCAGCTACTGCGTAAAATCGGGACTGCAACGATGTGGTCATGAGCTGATTCGTCTCGAGCTCGTAGATGAGTTGGTCGGCAATGGAGTCGAAGGCGGCACTCGCCTCCTCCTGGGTGTACACGCACTTCGCCAAGGTCGCGCGCTCAACGTGTCCAAGCGCGGTACGGTGGAACCCGATTGCGAGGGGCGCGAGACCGCCATACGCCCGCCATTGCCCAAGCGAATCGCCGTCGGCCGATAGGCTGAACACGGCAACTTGCCCTTCAATGTCGAGATCACCGCTTCGATGACGCGGACGTCCCGCCACCGAGAGCCAGCCGAGGGCCTGCTGAATCCAGCTGTCGTGGAGCTCGGCCGTAGCACGGATCGCGATGCGAGCACGGATCACGCTGTCAAAGACGCCGCGCGCGTGTTCGATCTCCGCGGCGTCGTTGAGGTGTCCGAACGCGGTCGCAAACACGACGCCACTCTCCAAGATTCTCAGAAGGGCACCTGCCGTCGTGTAATGCCATAGGATGTCGGGGGCGCTCGGTTCTGGCACTAATACTTCCCCCGCTTCCTGACGCTCCTGAGCAACTCGGACGCGTCGACGTTGAGTGCTCGAGCGAGTCGGTCGAGGACGTCCAGGTCAATGCGCGATGTCGCGCCCCGTTCGATCGCGCTCACGGTGCCTTGGCGCACGCACGCCAGCTCGGCGAGCGCTTCCTGACTGAGCCCCTTGGCCGCCCGGAGGTCCCGGAGTCGAATCTGGATAGGCGTCATGGCCACCAGTATACGCCAGACCGCCTATTGACGCCAAGACGCTAGGGCGTCTAGGTTGGAGCCACACACTCCAGCCGGAGGCACTCCATGGCAGCGAAGCACAGCAAGGTTCCGCGACGCGAACAGGCCGAACCTCACCCGGGAGGATGGGTCGAGTTGGTGGCCACCACTGACATCGGCGGCAACTGCGAACTCGAGATCCGCCGTACGCTGAACGCGGACCTCGGGTGGTTCGACCCTGACCCACGGGTGAACATCAACTTCAAACGGCACAAGTCCGGCCTCCACCCGGCCGATGCAGAACCCGAGTGGGCCAAGGAGTGGATCGAGGACATTCGCGCCAGTGACTTGGACAGCTTGGTGAAGGCTATCCAGCAGGCCATCGCGGTGGCACGGTTCCACGGCATCATCCCTGGACCGCTGTCGGACGACGCACGACGTGAGATGCTGGGCGCTGCCCTGCAGGCGGGCACAACGCCTGCTCAGCCCGACGACTCGGACGACGACAGCGACGGCGGCGAGGAGTGGAAGGCAGGCGTCTGAGGTCGTTCGCCCGCACGAAGGGGGGCCGACGCTTTCACGTGAGGCGTCGGCCCTTCGCGTCCCCCCCTCACGCCTCTGCCCTCACCTTGGCCCGCAGGCGAGCCACGTACCAACGCACCGCCGGCACGAAGGGGTGGAAGTCGACCCGGCTGAATCGCACCGTGGGCAGGCCTTCCCGTCGCAGGACCCGCACCTCCCGGACGTTGATCCCGACCAGAAAGGCGAACTCGTGGCCGTTCACGTGCTCGGGGAACCGGCCGCCGAATTGCGGGTTCGAGGCTCACCGGCTGAGTTCCGCCATGACTGACCGGACCTCGGCATCGATCGCGGCAGTCGCGTCGGCCATCGTCTTTACGCCCACCACGCAGGGCGCCAATCGCCCCGGCATCGAGAGTAGTTGCGCCCGGAGCTTGCCGTAGTCGGTCGAAACGATCCGCTCGACGTCGGAGATCGTGAGCAGGTCGCCCCGCGCCTTCGCCAGCTCCAACTCTGCCAGTTCGGCCTGAGCCGACAGTCGCCGCCTACGCGCCTCGTCCAGGCCCGAAGGCTTCCCTACCTTCTTGAGTCGCTCGTCGCGCCAGCGGGGGAACTCGGGCCAGCGGAGGAACACCTTCCCGCCCCGCACGACCTTCGGCGCGCCCGGCTCACCATGCAGGCGCGAGACCTCCCCCCCGGTCAGCCCCAGCCGCCGCGCGGCCTCATTGACGCCAACCTCCTCGGAATCGCCGCCTTTTCGCATGGCTAGTTCAGTCAGGTTTGTGATATTGGGTGTCTAGTTCTCACACGGCCCTGTGCGGACCCTGCGTCTCTACCCCCCGGAAGGACCCGTGAAATCCTTGTAGCTCTTCCGGTGGGGCGGACAGCCAGCCTAACGCTGGCTCTCTACTTGTTCGGGTTCTGGATGGCGACGGCATCGCCGTAGGCAACGGCGCGCCGTGCTTCTTGCGGGTCGAGTTCCATCTCGCAGCCGGGCGAGACTTCCCAGCGTCCACCGTCGACGTCCACCGCGCGCGTCGCTTTGGTGAACCGCACCCACTGGGAAGGCCGCGGAGTTCCAGCGGCGAGCAGGCGCTTGAGCGGGTCAGCCATTGGTGCCGACTCCCGCGAGCTCGGCCCGCGCCTTTGCAAGCTTCGCCGCGGCATCGTTCGCGAGCTCGGCCTCGAGCCGGGCGACTTCGCGCCGCAGTGTCTCCAGGCGTTCGCGCTCGGCATCATCGGCGAGGACCTTGGCCGGCAGGCCGGGGATGATGCGGAAGGCGCCACGCTCGACCCACGCGGCGATCTGCCCGGCCTTGTCGTGGACGCGCCACGCGCGCGCCGTGGAGGGCACTGGCGCGCACACCAGCGCCTCATTCCACCGGTCGGCGAAGTGCTCTGTCAGTGGCACCCGCCGCGGTTCGCCGCCGAGCCAGTCGGGCTCAGTGGTCTGCATGGCGCGGCGGATGCCGGCCGCGAGGGCGCGGGCATCGGTGCCCGTAACGATCTGAGCGTCGGGCAGGTAGTGACCGCCGGCCGCGGGCAGGTCAGGTGCGAAGGCGTCGCTCCTACGCACTTTCGGCTTTGCGTCGGTGCCGAGCGGTTCCCACCCGCCGTCAGCGATCGCCAACGGCCCGAGCAGCACCCATGTCGCCTCGTGCATGACGAGGGCCTCCTCTTCGCGGCACAGGTGGATGATGGGGGCGCGGCGTCGCTCGTCGGGATTCTGCAGGTCGAAGGTCGAGTCAATGCGGGTGGGGTTCATGGTCTGGGGGAGGTGGGTGAAGGCGAAGGCAAGGCGTCGGCGGAAGCTCATGCGACCGCCTCGAGGGGAACATCGCGGAGTGCCAGCACGTCGGCGGGCGTCAGGCGTCCGTGCGCGAGCAGCGCCTCGGCGACCCGGGAGATCCACGGCCAGGAGTCCCGGGCGAAGTCGTCCGCCAGATCGACGCACAGGGCGAGGAAGCGCTCACGGGCGCGGTCGGAGAATCCCAGCGACTGTGCCAGGCGCACCGCGTGCGCGTTGTCGAGGTCACTGGCTGGGAAGGCGTTGCCGTGCCGCCGTTCAGCGGCCGGACCCACAAATAGCATGATGACATACGCCTCGACGGCGAAGCGGTCGACGGGCTCGGGTCCGCTCAGGACGACGCGGCCTAACGTCGGCTGCGTGCTTGCGTCCTCGGTCCCGATCGAGGCGAGCTGGAACGGGATGCCCGCGTCGGTGCAGGCAGCCGCGTGGCCGGCTTCATGGTACGCGACTTGGCGGCGATTCTCGGCCTTCTGCTCGGCACGGCGCCAGATCAAACGCGCGGAGCAGGCCCGGATCTCCTCCTCGAGGTCGTCCACGGAGAGAAACGACTTCGCTGCGACGTCGAGCGCCGCGAGGGCAGCGCGCGTTACGCGTTCTTGGGGCTCCATCATAGCGGCACTCCCTGCGCCGCCGACTGGTCAGCAATCCGCCGAAACAACTTCTGGGAGATCTTCTCGGTCAGCTCCTCACCGACCTCCTCCACCGACCTGCCGTCGGGCGCGACGGTGACCGGGCCGAAGTGCCATCCACCGTTGACGACGATTCCCGCCACTCCTCCGCTCCCAAGGCTCCCGCCTGAGCCCGGGAACCAGGTCCCGGTCTCACTGTCCATCGAGTCGAGGCCACCGGTCACCAGCTTGTCATCTTTGCCGAGGCCCAGCGTCCCGAAGTCGGCGGGGAGCATGGCGCCCGTACCGCCAACAGCGTCGGCCAGCGGAATCAGCAGCTTGAGCAGGTCGAGGAACTGACCGCCGTTCAGGTCCCCGAAGTCCTCGGCCGACAGCCCGCCCGTCTGCAACTTGCCGAACAGTCCGCGCAAGGCGCCGCCGGCGTCGCCGCTCTGCAACGCGGCCGCGATCGCGGGGGAGAACGACCCGAGTTGCGAGAGCTGGGCAAGCTGCTGGCCCTTGTCCTCGACACCGAAGACACCGAACCCCTCGGTAATCGATCGCAGTTGCGACTCGAAGTCCTGTCCGAATTGCCCGAACTCCACGTCGCCGAGACCCTTGCCGATCTGGCCGAGCGAGGCGCCAAAGGTCGCGGCACTCGTGAACGCGCCACCGAACCCCAGGTCGCCGAGGATCTGCTTCGCCTCGGACAGCGACACGCCATTCTTGAGCAGTTCCCGGATGAAGAAGTCGAACGTCTTGATGTCCGTTTCGACCCGATCGCGGCCCTTGAGCTGGCCCGACGACTGCGCCTGCTCGGTCGCCGCAATCGCGGACTGGATGCCCTTGAACTGCTTGCCCGTGGCCGACAGATCGAGGTTCCCGACTTCGCGGGAGAGGCGGTCCAGCGCGTCCTTGTTCTGCGACAGCGCGGCCTTCATGGCCCGGTGGGCTTCGCTATTGCCGATGCCGGTGATGACGTTGGCGAGGCCGCCCAGCACGCCCACGATGCCGCCCAGCGGGTCGACGCCGATCCGGGCGAGCGAGGAGCCGATGTTCAGGACCGAGTTCATGACGCTGGCCATCTCGCTGTTGACCGCGCCCGACGCTTGCGCCACGTCCAGCAGCGCACGCCCGAGCCCGACCGCGCCCTCGACCGTCTGCTGGAACTCGCCCTTCACGTCCTTCGCGGTCTCGCGGTTCTTCTCCAGCGCCTTGTTGTTCTCGTCGATCGACGCCTTGAGTTCTTCGGCCGGCGGCAGCAGGTCCGAGAGATCGCCCTTGACCAACCGGACGTTGCGGTCGATCTCCGCCCATTGCTCCTTGTGCTGGGCGAGATCGATCTTGCGGAGCGCCTCCTCGACCTTCTGGAACAGCGCCGCGGATTCCCGCGCCGCCTTCTCTCGCGCGATCGTGGTCTCGAGATGGCTGGCTTCAATCTCCTTGTTCGACTCCTTGACCAGTCGCGTCCGGGCGGAAGTTTCCTTCTTGACCGTCTCGGTCTGCGCTTCTTCGGTCTGGCGGACGCCGGTGCGAAGTTGCGTCCAGGCCTTCTCGTGCTGGGCGCGAGATTCCTCGAGCAACTTGCCGCCTTCGGCGACCGCGATCTCGCCAGCATCCTTCAGCGTTTTTCCCCACGCCACGCCGACGTCGATGCCGAACAGCTTGAGAACGCGACCACCCGCCATGACGAACTCGCCGAGCTTCGCCTGCACGAGACCCACGGCGGACAGAGCAGCGCCAGAGAACGCCCGGAACCCGGCCGCGACTTCGCCAATGAGGCCGAGGAGCCGGGCGAACAGCGAGCCGTTGCCGCCACCGATCGCGGCGAGGGCAGGCTGCATCGTCTGGACGATCGCCTTGCCGGTGTCGAAGATCGCGGACCCCACCTCGCCGATCGCGGCGAAGAAGTCCCGGAACTTCTCCGCGTTGCGGCCGATCCAGCCGGCCAGCGATTCGAGCAGGGTGCCCGCACCGCCGAGGAAGTTGTTGAGCCCCTCGCCGCCCGTGACCACGCCACCGATCGCCTCCTTCACTTCGCCGAGCTGCTTGAAGACGTTCTCAAGCCGGCCCTGAAATCCGGCCGCCTGGTCCTCGGCGGTCCCCTTCAACTTCTCGCCTAACGCCCCGACCGCGTCCGCGCTGCCCTTCAATTCGGGGAACAGCTTGGTCAACGCGGTCGTGTTGCCGGCCATTGCCTTGGCGACGATGTCCGAGGCCGCGCCGAGGTCCAGATTGCGCGCCGCGGCGAGGTCTGCGACGACCGCCATATTCTTCAGGCTGCCCTCGGCGTCCCCCGTGATCTGGATCATCCCCGTCAGGGCGTCCCGCAGGTCGTCGTCCGTGAACTTGGTCTGGCGGGCGAGCCCGGAAATCACCTTGTCAATCGGCGCCTCGAGGTCCTTGTAGGACAGGCCGAGGTTGCCTAACGCATGTTGTAGCGCGTTGGTCGATCGTTCCGCCGCGCCCGCCTCGTTGATAGAGTCCTTGAAGAACCCGTAGACGGCCGCGCCCGCGTCCTTCACGAGGGAAAGCGCCATCGTGGCCACGCCGCCGGCAATGCCGCCAATCGCTGCCGCTGCACCGCCGCTAATCGTCTTCGCGCGGCCGGCGAACCCGGTCAGGTCCCGTTCCGCTTCCGCCGCACCACCCTTGACGTCTGATTGCGCGGTAATTCGGATTCTGACGTCGCCGTCGTTAGCCATTCGTTAGGTTCTCCAGCGTCGTGCTGCTTGTGGGAGTGAACTGTCCGACCTGCACCAGCAGCGCTGCCACGGCCTCGCCGCGCTTCTCGGGTGTGCAGCGCATCAGGTGGCCAACGGGGTCGCCGCCGGGGCGGAAGTACGCCCAGCGCCACGGGAAGGCGGCACGGAGGAAACGCCGCAGGCGGTACGTGCGGACGAGCCGCGAAGGATGCGCCCTACCGCGGATGAAGGCGTTCAGGGCACTGACCCCAACCGGGCGGGCGTGGTGCTCCTGCCCGCGAATGGTGACGGTGACGTTCGGTGTGTCGCGGCGCTCGCGGATCGCGTCCAGGTCGATAATCACTTTGCGGTCCTCATGGCGTCCGCGAACCGCTTCGGGAAGGATTCCCGCGCGGCGGTGAGTGCCTGCTCGCTGGCATGATCGAGGGCAGGGCGAAGCACCGGCTTGATGCGGACGGTCCTGACGAGCAGGTAGAACGTGCGGACGGTCTTCGCTTTCCCGCGCCCCACTGCCTTGGCGAGCTGGGAGAGCCCATCCCTCGGCCCCTTGAAGAACGCCCCGGCGGCGACGAGTGCGCGCGGGCGCTGGCTGGTGGGGATTAAGTCCTTCTTGGTGCGTCGCACGGCCGACAGCGGAATGGCCAACTTGCCCTGCCCATCGGCCGGCCCGTGCTGGCCGCCGGTCAGGTGCTTGCTGAGGAACTTCGCGGCATCGGTCGTCCCGACTTCCGCGACGAGGTTGGCCTTTGTGCTCCGCGTCAGGCGCGCGCCGTGCATCCGGAAGAACTCCGGGCGTCGCAGGGTGAAGCGATCCGCGTACTCGCCGAGCAGCGCCTTCTGGCCCGCGATCGCGCCGTCGTTCAGGGATTGCGACGCGGCGAAGTTTGACTGCTTCGCGATGTTCGCGAGCTTGGATTGTGCGCCAGTCATATCGACGGTCGTCATCGAACGATCTCCTGTACGAGGGGGGAGGTACGTTCGCGGAGTGCCTGCTGGAGACGCTCGAGGAGCTGCTGAGCGATGTCGTCCTGCTCGCTCTCCGGGAGTCGGTCCCACCGGGTTGCCGGCGAGCCTAACCAGAGCCAGCTCATGCGCGCCTCGCCCGCATGGGCAGCGATGTAGCCTTTGACCAGGACCCGCCGCTGTCGCGGGGTGGCACTCGTCAGGCTCGACACGATTCCGGGGAGCGCACTGGTGGGGATCCTGACGTCGGTGTCGCGCGCGCCAGGTCCGAGGCGGATGGAGAGAACGAGAACGATGCTCACGGGAACCTCCGCGATGCGGGCGAGTGTCGGCGTTGTTGTGCGGGCGCGCGGGAGCCGGCGAGCTCGTCGCCGAGCACGAGGACCGCTGGCGGGAGTTTGTTGGCCCGGGCGAGTCTGTTGGCATCGTCCTGGCTCTCCGCGTCGAACTCGATCGGGATGCCAGCCTCGCCGAGGTAGGGCACAAGCCGGCCGGTCACGGGGTCGGGAACCATGGCGGCGAACCTCATGGCCGCGGTCCTTCGCCTAACGGTGACGTCGCGTAGCGGTCGCGCTCGGGAACTTCCTGAACGCGGAGGGTCCGATAGTCCCAGGCGACGGGGATCTTCGGTTGCGGGCCGTGACGGTTCTTGGCGACTAGCAGGTTGGTCGTCGCACCCGTCGGCGTGCGGTTGAAGTTGGAAAAGTCGAGTAGCAGCACCTGGTCGGCGTCTTCGTCCAGTGAGCCGCCTTTCAACGCCTCGATGCCTGGTTCCTCGGTCTTTTGCGTGAGCGCGCCCCGGTTCATCTGCGACAGGGCGAGCACGGTGAGACCGGTCTCGAAGGCCAGCTCCTGCAGCCGGCCGGACACGGCCTGCGTGCGCTCGAACATGCCCGGGTATTCGGCGCGACCGATGAGCTGCACGTAGTCGACCACGGCGAGGGAGCACCCTTCGTCGGCGGCCTGACGGAGCGCGACGGTCAAACCGGCCATACTGCGAGGCGGACGGTCGCAGAGGGTGAGCCGGCCGAGAAGGCCCGCATCACGTATCGCGTACATTGCGCTCTCGAACGTGCCCGCGTCGAATTGCGCCCCGCGTTCGATTCGCCGGAGGTCGCAGCCCGTGGCGATCCCGATAAAGCGCGTGACGAGCTGCGCGCGGCTCATCTCGAGGCTGTAGAACATCACGGACCGCTTGTCGCGCATGGCGGCGAGCGTGACGTTGAGTGCGAGCGCCGACTTTCCCGCGCCCGGCTTGCCGGCGACGACGACCTGCCAACCCTTCGCGAGCCCGAGACCGCCGCCCTCGCCGCGACAAGCGGCGTTCCACGTCGGAAGCGACGTCGGGACCGTGTCGGTGACGGGCTTCGCGTGCTCGCGACGCATGACCTCGAGGTCGATCCAGTTCACGAGCTCGAGTGCCACCATCGGGGCGTCAGCCATAGGCCTCAGCCACCTCCGCCGGCGAGCAGTAGCTCGTGCCCGTCGAGCGGTTCGAGGTGCCCACGCTGCCCCAGTCCTCCGCGAATCGCCGGTCAGGGCCGAAGAACGTCGCGGCCTGCATCACGAACTCAGTGTCAGTCTTCCCGCTCTGGTCGCAGTACGTGGCGTACCGCCGCACCCCTTCAAGCATCTCCGTGGCGGTCGTGCCTTCGCGGAGGCGAGCGCGCCAGCTCTTGCGCGCGCGGTCCTTCGGGTTTCCACCCTGCCGCTTCGGGTAGGCCACCCACGCCTGGTCAAAGAGCGGCTCGGGCTCGTCCGGCTTCCGCTGCTTCGGGGAGGGGCGCGCCCCCAGCGCGCCCCCATGCCCTTCGGATGCCATCAACACTCTGTCTTCTGTCTTCTGTAATCGCGATGGCATGGGGGATGCCATGCCCGAGGTATCCTCATGGCTATCCGATGGCATGGGGTATGCCATGAGGATGGCATCGGCATCGGGGAAGAACGCGGCGTACTCGCGAATGAACGCACCGACCAGGGCCAGGCGCGGAAGGCCGGCGACGTGTTGCTGAACCGACGCGCGGTGATTCGGGTTGCTGGCCTTCAGGCTGGGCTCGTATTCGAGCTGGCCGACGATCCAGAGGACGTTCCCTTCGCGCCGGATCCATCCACCCGCTTCCAACTCATTGAGTGCGGCGCCGATGTCCTTCACGGAAAGCCCGGTCTGTGCAGCGAGCTCCTCGAGCAGGGCGCGCGGATAGCGCGGCTCGATCCCAGCTGGCCCCATGCCGATTTTCAGGGTCAGGAGCACGAGGCGTGACTCAGCGGTGAGCCGCTGATAGTCAGGCCCGTCGATCAGGACTCGAGCGATCCCGCGATATGCTCCTCGTGATGCGGCCACCGTCAGCGACCCCCGAGAAACGCGATCGCAGCATCGCACCGCTCATCGACCTGTTCCCGCGCCGGCCGCCAGGTCTTCGCCGCCTTTGCCCGGATGGCGCTCTCCCGGAGAGCGTCGCCCTCGGCAAGGAACAGGTCGACGTCGGGCACGAGCTCGAGGCGCGCGGCACCATGTACAGAGGCCACAAGGAATCTCCCGCCGACCGCCGTCATGGAGGCGCTGAGGATCACCCGGTCGCCGATCGATCCTTCGACGTCGACAGTCCAGGCGCGAACAGGCGCCATAGTCGTGCCGACTGGCGCGCGGTCGTGGTCTTCGCGATCTTTTCTGTACATCTCTGTTGCCCTCCCGCGGGCGATTGGATGGAGGCCGGCGCCCAAACGCTGGCCTCGTTGTCTTTCAGCAGTGTGGGTGTTTCCCGATGCCGCTTACCAGTCCTTGCAAGCCTCTGCGGACAAACAGCACTCTTCAAACACGCTGCCTTCCAGCACGGGCAGGATTCGCCGCGACGCGTTTTACCGGCTGTCCGGCCGGGCTGACCTGAGTGTCGGCCGCGCCGGGCGATCCTGTATGAAGACAGCCCGCGCCAGCCGAAGGGGCCAAGGAGCCGAGGCGTCGCGGAGCTGGTGAAGCTTCATCGTTAGGCTTCGCCCGAGTCTGACGTCGAGCGCCGAGTGTTGGCGTCGAGGAACGCCTCGATGGCGGACGGTCTGTACAGCACACGCGCGCCGACTTTCACGAACTCGGGGGAACGGCCGGCGACGCGCCACGCCGCCAGCGTTTGCGGCTTCACGCCCAACGCCTCTGCGGCAGACCGGCTGTCGAGCAGGGTCTCTATTGACACGTTTGGAACCTCGTGGCTGACGGTGAACGCGCCTAGATTGGCTTATGGCCAGCGTTCGACCTAATTCAAAGGCAGCGCAGCGGGGGAAGCCTGCGGGCAGCATGCGGGTCGACTACTGCCGCGTGTTGGACCGTGGTGCGCTCGGCCGGTTCGTCCGGTGGCTGGTGGACCGCGCCGGCGGCATCAGGCCGTTGCATACCAGAACAGGCCTGCCAGTAGCCTCGGTTCACGACTGGCTAAATTGTCGCCGAAACGAAATGGCGCCGCGGACCCGCCTCGCTCTACGTCAGGCAGTGTGGCGAGCTGGCAGGCACCCATCGACGCAACCGGGCCCGCAGGGAGACTCCGAGTACGATCGCCTTCAGCGACTCCTCGACCGTGGTGTCGGTGCCGCGCCACCGGCTCACCATCCGGTGGCAAGCTCCCGCGGCCGCTGGCGGTTCATCGCGTCGGGGGTGGAGTGGGTCGACCTATCGTACGATCTGCCGCAGCGTACCAGTCGGTCGCTCGACGTAGGGCGTATACCACCTGGCTTGTGGAAAAAATGGCCGTTTGGAGAGTGGAGGCGAGCAACGCCTCGACAAGCCAGTCTCCTGAAAGCGAGTAACCCCGCAAACTGGATTCAGGACGCTCGAGCGCTCCCGGATGGACGCATCGTTCTATGCTTCCTTGCGCCTCCCTGACCTCGGGGGCGGCGGTGCGGCGGATGCGGCGGGCTTGGGCGGCCATGTTGCGATGTACGCCGAGTCGACGTGCTGCGTCACCGAGGGAGACCGGAGGACGTGATGCACTTATTTGTGCATCATCTTTCTGGCTTTGCACCCGCCCCCGCTTCATCGTCGCCAGCCGCTCCGCATACGCCGCCCGCTGCGAGGCCGTGTAGTGCGTCCGTAGCAGGTTCAGCGCATGCGTTTTCGCTTCAGTGGGGTGACGGGTGTGGATGGCGCCGCAGCCATGGCCCGCGCGATCGCACCGGCCGTTTCGTCAGCCGCCCGCCTCATCGGGTCGTCGGCGAGGTGCGCGTACTTCGCCGAAGTGCTGACCTGGCGATGGCCCAGCAGCTTTCCAATCACTAGCAGGGGTTGACCCGCGGCGGCCGCGCCTGACGCGAAGCTATGCCGCAGATCATGAAGCCGGACGTCGGGAAGTCCGGCAGCGACGCGCACCGATGACCAGAGCCGCTTCACATTGTCCAGGTGCGCTCCTTTGACTCGGCCCGGAAAGACATGTGGGTTGCCCTGCACGTGCGGCAGGTTCGCCAGCAGTTCCTTCGCCGCGCCACCGAGGGGACGCACCGAGGGGCCAGTCTTCGTCATGCCGAGTCGCAGGAACCCGCGCTCGAGGTCGACCGCATCCCAGCGGAGGGACAGCACTTCCCCGCTCCGCGCGCCCGTCAAGGCCATGAGTCGAAGCGCCGCGATCGCGAACGGATCGGCAGGCGTTGGAACGTCGGCTGACTTCGGCCGGTTCTTGCCACCCTTCTGCCGTCGCAAGTGCTCGGGGGCCACGAGCCCGACCTTCTCGGCCTTCGCCAAGGCGTCGCCCAGGGCCGAGAACTCCGCTGGGGTGAGGAATCGTTCCTTGCCCTTCTCCGCGTATCGCTCGAGGCCGCGCGTCGGGTTCACGTGCGTCGGAATCGCCCCTTGGCGCCCCGCGTACGAGAAGAACGCACCGAGCAACGCCGCCACACGGTTCGCGGTCACCGGCTTGTCGCTGAGCTTCCGGTGCAGCTTCGCCACGTCAGCGAGCGTGATGCTGGCGACCTTCCGGGTCCCGAACATCGGCACAACGTATGCCTCCCACTGCTCCCGATACTTTCGCGTCGTGGCAGGACTCCGGAGCGCCTCGACGTGCGCTAGATAGTCGACGCCAAGCTCGGCGACGGTTGGAGCGTTGCGCGCGGTCACACGCTGGCTGGCGGGATCCTCGCCCTTGGCGACGTCGCCCAGGTGCTGCTTCGCGAGTTGCCGCGCCTGCTCGATCGTGATAGCGCCATGCCGGCCAAGCGTCACTCGACGGAATCGGCGCGAGCCCTGCGCGCGAAACCCGACGACGTAGACCTTGCGTCCGCTCGGCTGCACACGCACACCGAACCCGGGGAGCGTCGCGTCCCACGTGAAGTAGTCGCCGTCGGTTCGAGGGCGCAGCGCCTCGACGGCGCGTTTCGTCAGCTTGGTAGTCGTCATGTTGCAACCCCGGTGTCTGGAGGCTCAGGAAGCCAATAGGAAGCCACAGGAAGCCATTCGCGTCTATCGGCAGGAATTGTCCCTGAGCCGTAACGCCCTGTGTTGTCTACGGTTGGGAATCTACGTCCATTCCGGGGAATGCGCCATTCCGGGACTGTTAATCACCGGGTCGCAGGTTCGAGTCCTGCCTCGGGAGCTCGCTGATCAAGGACTCACAAGGCCCGCCCCTCGAGGCGGGCCTTGTCGTTTCCGGCGGTGCCAGCGCTAAGCGAGACCGACTACCCCGTTCTCGTCAGGCATGCCCTGATCCTTTCCATCGTAGGGGAAGGCGATGCTCCGCGTGTCTCTTCGGCGATCACCATCGCGCGAGCGCGACCGGACCGCCAACGTCTCGTCGGTCCAGCCTCCCTGGTGAACGCCTGATCCCCGCGCGACCCACGTTGCACGCTCACCTCTGGAGAAGGAGCTGGTCCCGATGCTGCGTACTGCCCGGTTCGGCCTGTCCCTCGCCCTGCTCGCCGGCCTAACGATCGCCTGTTCCGACGACCCCACGGGGCCGGAGCAGAATCCGCTGTCCGGCCTGTCCCTGCGGACCGCCAATGACAGCCTCGGCAATCCCCTGCCCCCCGCTCCGGCGACCCCGACCCCGGGAGTCTTCCGCGGCTTTGTGCTGGCGCCGTGTGCCGGTTCATGCACCGGAGACACGTTGGCCACCTCGCCGCGCATCTCCGGCGTCGTGGTCAAGGCGTACCAGATCACGGGCGGTTCCGCCGCGAACCCGACGCTCGGCCCGGTCGCCGCGACGGTCACCACTGGCAACGATGGCACGTTCACGCTGCCGCAACTGGCCGGTGGCGAGTACGTCGTGACCTTCACGCCGCCGTCGAGCAGCAACTATGCCGGCGTCTGGGTCACCGCGCACACGTCCACGCAGAGCGATGACTATCCGTGGTGGGTGATACTGCCGATCAAGTAGGGCATGGCTGCGTACTGATTGCTGCGGGCTGGGGCTGCCGCTGCTTGCTTGTGTTGGTGCTGGAGCCCCAGCCCAAGCCCAAGCCCCAGCCCCAGCCCCCAGCCTCAGCCCGCAGTTCCAGCAGCAGTAAGCAGCAATCAGCACGAAGCATGACCGCTGGATTGCAGGCAGGTTTGCCCCGTCGCACCGGGGCTCCGTACTGATTGCTGCCGGCTGGGGCTGCCGCTGCTTGCTTGCGTTGGTGCTTGAGCCCCAGCCCCAGCCCGCAGTTCAGCAGCAGTAAGCAGCAATCAGCACGAAGCATGAGGTTTAGTTTGCAGCATGTCGATGAAACCGCTGCTTGTGCTCATCGCCGCGGGCGCAGTCCTCTGGACGATCGGTGACCCGCGGTCCCCGGCTCCGCGCACCGGCGCCTGCGGCGACTCCGTCGCCGTGTCGTGGGAACCGGCCAGTCCACGCCGGGGCGCGTTGTTCCGTGTCCGGGTCACCGGGGTCGACAGTGCCGTGCGCCTGTCGGGCAGCGTCGTCGGCGAAGCCCTCCATCTCCTCGCCGACGGCACGGGCGCGGCGCTCGTGTCCCTCGCCCCCGTGCCGATCGACGGACCCGACTCCCTGGACATCGTCATCCAGTGTGTGACCGACGCCGCTGTCGACACCCTGCGGGAACGCGTGGCCACCGCGAGCGGTGACTATGCGATCGAGCGCCTCCGCGTGGCCCCGGCGTTCGGCCGCCCGCCGGACCCGGCCACCGCGGCCCGCATCGAGCGGGAGTCGCGGCGCGCCGCCGAGGTCGCCCGCAACGCCCATGCGACGCCGCGGCTCTGGCGGGAACCGTTCCGGCTCCCGCGGGACTCCCGCATAACGAGTGGCTTCGGCAACGGCCGGGAGTTCAACGGCACCATCACGTCCCGCCACATGGGGACGGACTTTGCCGGCGTCACGGGCGCCCCGGTGCGCGCCGCCAATCGCGGCGTCGTCCGCATCGTGGACGCGTTCTTCTACGGCGGCAACGTTGTCTACCTGGACCACGGCGCCGGGTTGTCGAGCGCATACCTCCACCTGTCGAAGCAGGACGTCGCCGCCGGGGACACGGTCGAACGCGGCCAGCAGATCGGGCTGGTCGGCGCCACCGGGCGCGTCACCGGCCCTCACCTGCACCTGATCGTTCGCTACGGGAGCGTGACGGTGGACCCGGTGTCGCTCTTCTGAGGGTCGAGCGTCGAGGGTCGAGGGTCGAGAGTAGGTTACCTGCCTCGCTGTTCCACCTGCCGGAGGAAGTCCCGCACCGTCGCCAGCAGCACGTCCGGATTGTCGTTCTCGGTCGAATGCCCGGCGTTCAGGATGACCGTGAACACAGCGCCGGGCACGAGCCGTGAGAACCGTTCCGTCGACGCCGGGGTTGCCTCATCGAACTCACCGGCCAGGAACAATGCCGGTACCCTGATGTTCGCGAGCCAGGCGGTGGCATCGAACGTCTTGAGCGTGCCGGTGGACGTGAACTCGCTCGGCCCCCACATGTACTCGTAGACGAGCGCGCCACTCGTGGCCCGGGCACTGTCGGCGTCGGACGGCGACCGGCGCGGCTGGCGCGTCACGTACCGACGGTAGTACTCGGCCATCGCGGCGGCATACTCGGGAGACCCGGTGGTGCCCGCCGCCTCGTGCCTGGCGATCGCGGACTGGAATGAATCGGGCAACGTCAGGATCAGCGAGTCGGCATCCCGCTCCCACTGTGCGGTGGTCACGAGCGGGCTCGAAAGCACCACGCTCCGCACGCCCGGTGGGTTGGTCGCGAGGTACGCCTCGACGAGCATCGCCCCCCACGAGCGCCCATAGAGATGGACCTCGGTGAGGCCGAGCGAATCGCGCAGCGCCTGCAACTCCTGCACGGCCCTTTCGACGGTGAAGAGCGATGAGTCGGTCGGATGGTCGGCCTTCCCTGCCCCGAGCTGGTCATAGCGAACGACCGGCCGCTCGTCGCCGAGTGCCGACCAGACTTTGAGGCCCCAGCTGCCGCTGCCAGGGCCGCCGTGGATGACGATGAGCGGGGTTCCGGGCCCGTCGCCCATGCGCGCGTACCAGATCCGTCCGCCGGGGACCCGCACGAATCCCTCGTCAGGCACCCGTTCCCTGGTGCAGGCCACAAGCAGGACGCAGATGATCAGGTTCGCAAGGCGCATGGATGCCCTCAGGCCGGCGTGGCGTCTTCGTATCGCTCGGGCGCGTACCGTCCGGCGAGGAAACAGGTCGCCAGGGCGGGATCGATCGACTGCACGAGTACCCCTTCCTCACCGTACGGCAGGAACGCCTGGCAGGCGCCTGACGGGTCGATCAGGCTCGTCGCCGCTTCCTGGAACCGGAGTGCGTAGTTGACGCTGGCGAAGTAGATGGTGTTCTCGATGCTGCGCATCAGCATCGCCTTCTCGTAGTACGGGTTGCCCGCCGCGCCCCACTCCGTCAGCACCCGGCCGGACTGCTCGGCGCCCGTGTGCTGTGGGTGGAAGACGATCGCCGCGCCGCGTCGCGCGGCCCAGCGCACCGTCTCGGGATAGCGCCAGCCTTCGTGACAGATGACGATCCCGAACTTCACGCCGTTGACCTCGAAGATCCGGCGCGAATTGCCCGGCACGTAGAATCGATCCTCCGACGGGTCGACCTGGGTCTTGTCCTGCCAGCCCTGGATGGATCCATCGGCGTCGATCACGCACGACGACACGAGGCGGCCAGCATCGGTGCTCCGCTCGAAGCCCATGATGGTGGCGATCCGGTGCGCCTTCGCGAGCGCTCGGATGCTGGACATCGCCAGCTCGCGCGCGTCCTCGTCCCAGTTGACCATGTCGAAGTCCTGTCCGCGGAGACCCGGGAGGTACGCCTCGGGAAAGCAGACGATCTCCGCCTCCTGTGTGACCGCGACCGCCATCAGGCGCTCGATGCGCGCGAGGCCATCGTCCAGCGACTTCGCGACACGGGGTGAGGCCAGCGCAATGATCATGACGGGGACGGTGGCCGGTCAGCGAATGGTGACACGGCCGGTTCGACGGAACTCGCGCACGTACTCGATGAGGTCGACATAGGTCCGCACGCCATGGATGACCACCGGCTGGAGCAGCGTGTCCGCAAGGACGTATCCGACATCCGCGCTGTCCGGTGAGCGGGCGAATCGCCAGCGACGGAGCGGCGTGCGAAACCAGACGGTGTCGCCGCCACGATAGTGCACCGTGACGCCGGCCGCGACGAGCGAGTCCATGGCGCTGCCAAGGTGAAACGCGAAGTCGTCGAGGGTCGTCGCCAGGTCGGCATCGAGTTGCAGTTGCTCGTTCGTCTTGACCGGATAGAACCCGACGAGTGTCAGGCCGGAGACGTCGACCCATGCGGAGTCCGCAACCGCGGCGAACCCGGAGTCGACGACGGCGCGCGAGTCCGATGCGCCTGGCGCGGTATCCGGCTCGCACGCCAGTGGCAGCGCCAGCAAGGCCAGGCAGGTCGAGAACCGTCGTCGCATGGCTCCGGGATGATCGTGATCCCTCCAAGCTAGCGCACGAAGCGTCGCTCGGCCGCACGCGCGTGCGCCTCGAGCCCCTCCACGCGGCCCAGCCAGGCCGCGTCCTCGAACAGCTCCCTGCCGGCGTCGCGATCATGGATGGACAGCCACGTCCGGACGCGCAGGAATGACAGGACCGACAAGCCGCCGGTGTAGCGCGCGGATCGCCCCGTCGGCAGCACGTGATTCGGCCCCGCCCCATAGTCACCCAGGACTTCGGCGGCATCCGGACCAATGAACAGCGCCCCGTAGTGCCGTACGGCGGCGGCCGCCGCGCGGGGATCGCGAACATGCAGCTCGAGGTGCTCCGGCGCGAGTTGATCGCACGCCGCGATACCCTGCGCGATATCACTGACGATTACCACGCCGCCATTCGCCAGCGCGGCCAGCGCCGTCTCGGCCGTCGGCAGCGACGCAACCTGCACTGCAAGCTCGCACACCACCCGCTCGGCAACAGGCTCTCCGATGCTGACCAGTATTGGCACCGCCATCGGGTCGTGCTCCGCCTGCGCCAGCAGGTCGGCGGCGACAACGGCGGGATCGGCAGTGTCGTCGGCAAGGACGACGAGTTCCGAGGGACCAGCCAACGCATCGATACCCACCCGCCCGGACACCAGCTGCTTGGCGGCGGTGACCCAGGCATTGCCCGGTCCGACGAGGACGTCGCACGCGGGACAGCCGCCGACGCCGAAGGTCAGGGCCGCGATTGCCTGCGCTCCACCGATCGCGAGAAATCCGTCGACACCCGCCAGCGCCGCGGCGGCGAGCATCATGGGCCCTGGTCGCGGACTCGCCACCCAGCATTCGCCTACGCCGGCGGCACGCGCCGTGAGTGCCGTCATGAGCAGTGACGACGGAAGTGGATACCTGCCTCCCGGGGCATAGCACCCGGCCCGCTCCACAGGGGACACGGTATGGCCGGCGGTCCCGCCGGGAACCGCCACCGTGCAGGACCGCAATGCCGCGCGCTGCGCGTCCGCGAAGGACGAGATGCGCGCCGCCACCCGCTCGAGCCGGCGCCGGTCGTCAGGCGACAGCGCATCGAGCGCCGCCCGCATGGCCGCGCGCGAAACGCCGAGGGGAGCGCCGGGCACGAGCCCGTCGAGGCGCTCGGCATGGCAGCGGAGCGCGGACTCCCCGCGCTCGCGCACGTCGTCGACGATCGTGGTCGCCGTGGCCAGGATATCCGGCGACAGCCCGCCCACCTGCGACGCCAGTTCGTCCACCGAGCGCCGACGGAACGGCACGGTCATGTCTTCGCCTCCATCGGCCGCCGCGAGACGCGGCGTCGCCGGTGACCGAGTTCGGCCTCGACATCCGCGAGGGTAGCGCCGGCGCCGGCCAGCGCGGTCATCACGAAATACAGCACGTCGGCGGACTCGTGGATGATCTCGGCCCGTGTCCTCGCCAGGGCGAGTTCCGCTGCCTCTTCCCGCAACTTGGCCCCCAGCAGGTCGGGATCCGTCAGCAGCGATCGCGTCACCGAGGCGCCGAGCGCCTGGTCGCGGCGCTCCCCAATCACACGCTCCAGCACCGACAGGTCGAAGCGGTCGCCGAAGCACGTCCTGGTGCCCCGATGGCAGAATCCGGATCCCTCCTGCCTGACGACGAAGCGCAAGGCGTCGCGGTCGCAGTCCGTCTCGACGGCCAGCAGCCGCTGCGTGGCGCCGGACGACTCGCCCTTGACCCAGATGGCGCCGCGCGAGCGCGACCAGTAGATGCCCCGTCGCTCGCTCACCGCGCGCCGCAGGGACGCGGCGCTGCTCCAGGCCAGGCCCAGGGCACGACCGGAGTCGTCGGCGACGATCGTTGGCCACAATCCATCGATGCCCCCCCGCAACGGCGCGCCCACCGCGTCCCCAAGCGCAAGGGCGCCGGTGTAGAGCGCCATGCCGACCTGTGCGTCGACGTCCGCCGCGTCGAGCGCCGCGATCTCGGCGGCACTCGTTATGCCGCCGGCGGCGGTGATGCGCACTCCCTCCGCGGCCCCGACCGCCGCACGAATGAGTTTGAGGTCAAACCCCCGCATCGCTCCCTCATGCTCCACCTGGGTGAGCAGGAACCCGCCAACCCACGGCGCGAGTTCACGAACCAGCTCGAGCACGCCCTGCCCGGTTGCGGTTCGCCATCCCTCGACCACCACCTGCCCGCGCATCGAGTCGACGGCCGCGATCACGCGATCGCGCGGAAGTGCGCGGCAGAACGCCGGTGTCGCCGCGGTCCCTACGACGATCCGGGTGGCGCCGGCGTCGAGCCAGGAGCGCGCCGAATCGATATCGCGGATCCCGCCTCCAACCCGGCAGGCAGCCCGCCGAACCATGTCCCTGATCAGCCCGTCGTTCGATCCCAGGCCAAGAGCCGCGTCGAGGTCAACGACCGCGACCTCTCCCGCGACCGAGAACTCCTCGAGCCGTTCGAGGGGATCGCCGCCATCCAGCATGAACTCCCGTCCCTGGCGAAGCTGGACCGCCCGGCCGCCCATGATGTCGATGCTGGGCACGATCATCGGCGCACCCTCGCGCCCGTGGTGGCGAGGGCCGCCTTGATCCCGTCCACCGTCTCGTCGCCATCGTGGAACACGGAAGCGGCCAGGACCGCATCGGCGCCTGACGAGACGGCATCGGTGACGTGCGCCCGCGTCCCGATCCCCCCGGACGCGATGACCGGCACCGCGACCGCCTCGCTGACCGCGCGCAGCAACGCGAGGTCGCAGCCGCCTCGTGTCCCGTCGCGATCCCAACTGGTCAGCAGGATCTCCCCGGCGCCAACGGCCGCACCTTCACGCGCCCACGCGATGGCGTCGCGTCCGGCCGACTGCCGTCCCCCCATGACCAGCACGTCCCATGACGCACCGTGCCGACGCGCGTCGAGGGCCAGAACCACGCATTGGCGCCCGAACTCAGCCGCGAGTTCCCCGAGGAGATCCGCACGCTCGACGGCCGCCGTGTTCACGCTCACCTTGTCGGCGCCGGCGGCCAGCACCAGTCTGGCGTCGTCGACGGAGCGAATGCCGCCCCCGACCGTCAGCGGAATGCCGAGCGCGGAGCGCACGCGCCGCACCGTCTCGAGCCGGATGGGCCGGGATGCCGGCGACGCGGCGATGTCGAGCAGCACGATCTCGTCCGCGCCCTGTGCCTCGTACCGGGCAGCCTGTTCGGCGGGATCACCCGCGTCGCGTAGCCCGGTGAACCGGACTCCCTTCACCACGCGATCGTTGGCCACGTCCAGGCACGGGACGATCCTGATGGCCAACCCCGCCGGGCGTGAGGCAGTGCCGCCCGCGCTTACCGATCGCGGCTCCCGCCGGAGCCAGCGTCCCAGCAGCGCGCTCCCTGCCGCCCCGGACAGCTCCGGGTGAAACTGGCAGGCCAGGACGTTCCCGCGCTCGAGTGCCGCGACGAACGGCGTGCCGTGCGTCGTCCACGCCGCCGCCCACTCGTCAGGCGGGGCGGGCAGCGCGAACGAGTTGGCATACGCCGCGTCCATCCGCTCCACGTAGCGACAGAAATCGCCGGGTTCGACGACGTTCCACCCCAGGTGGGGAACGCGGACGCGGGACGGAAGCCGCCGGCAGGTGCCGCGGACGACTCCAAGCCCCGCCACACCGGGCGCCTCCTCACTCCCATCGCAGAGGAGCTGCATGCCGAGGCAGATGGCAAGCGTCGGCGTGCCGCGCACGATCTCGCCGGTCATCGCTTCGTCGAGCCGCTGCGCGCGCAAGGCACCGATCCCCGCGCCAAACGCGCCAACCCCCGGCAGGACCAGTCGCGTGGCCTTTCGCAACGCGCCGGGATCGGCAGTGACCACCGTACTCGCGCCCAGGCGCGCGAACGCCGCCCTGACGGAAGCCAGGTTCGCCACCCCCGAGTCGACAATCGTCACCTCGCTCACAACACCCCCTTGGTCGACGGGATGTCGTCAAAGCCCGAGCGCGCCATCGCTTTCCGCAACGCGACCGCCAGCGCCTTGAATGCCGCCTCGGCGCGGTGATGGTCGTTGGTGCCCTTCAGCACATCCGCGTGCAGCGTCAGTCGCGCTCCGAGGGCCAGCGACCGGAAGACGTGGGAGACGTTCTCGCACGAGAGCGTGCCGAGTCGGTCGCGGGTGAGCCCGAGGCTGATGTCGGCGAACGGTCGTCCGCTGAGGTCCACGGCGACGCGGGCCAGCGCGTCGTCGAGTGGGACCAGCGCGTCCCCGAAGCGGACGAGGCCGCGGCGATCTCCCAGCGCAACGTCCAGCGCCTGGCCCAGGGCCAGTGCGGTGTCTTCGGCCGTGTGATGGTCATCGACGTGCAGGTCGCCTTCGCAGCGCACGGTGAGGTCGAGGCGCGCGTGCCGGGCAAACGACGCCAGCATGTGATCGAGGAAGCCGATCCCCGTGTTGGCGTCGGCCGCTCCGGAGCCGTCGACGAGGAGGTCGACCGTCACGGAGGACTCCGCGGTCGTCCGCTGCACCTGCCCGCGGCGTGGCGTCGTCATCGGGCGCGGTCCGTCGTGGCCAGGGCCACGTCGAGCGCCGACGTGAGGAGCGCAAACTGGCCCTCGTCCCCGGGCAGCGTGATGCGAAGCCCGTGCGGCGCGCCCGATCGGTCGCGCAAGAGCCGCACGAGGATGCCCTGCTCCCGGAGCGCTGCGTGAACGTCGGCGGCGCGCGGGCCGAGTTCCGCATACACGAAGTTGGCCTGGGACGTGCGCGGCGATGCGCCGCGCCGCGCGAGCTGGCCCTGGAGGCGGAGCCGCTCCTCACGAATGCGCGCGACATGGCCGTCGCGGCCCGCGGTGCCGCGCTCGAGGTGCGCGGTGACGATCGCCAGGGACGTCGCCGCGACCGGGAAGGGCCCGCCGGCCGCCCGCAGCGCGGCGAGAATGGCGGCCCGTCCCAGGGTGTAGCCGACCCGGCAGCCCGCCAGTCCCCAGGCCTTCGAGAAGGTCCGGATGACGACGACGTTAGGCAGGGCCAGGGCCTCGGCGGTGAGGTCGCGGTCGGCATACTCGGCGTACGCGTGGTCGAGGATGACGAGGGCGCGCGGGGCCGCCGACGCGATGCGGCGGAGGTCCTCGATCGTCGCGACCTCGCCGGTGGGATTGTTGGGCGTGACGACCGCGACGATCGACACCCGATCGTCGATGGCGGCCAGCATCGCGTCGGCCGGGAACGGGCCCGGCGCCCAGCGCACGCGTTCCACGGCTCCGCCCGTCAAGGTCGCGTACCGCTCGAACATCTCGAACGTGGGGTCGGTGAGGAGCATCGAGCGGCCCGCACCCAGGAAGGCGCGGCAGCACCGATCGATGCCCTCGTCGGCGCCGGCCGTGACGAAGGCCTGGTCCGGGTCGAGCCCGTACCGCGCGGCGAGCATCGCCTCGAAGGCGCGTGTGTCGGGATAGCGCCGCACGAGTTCAGGGCCGCCGAGGCGCAGGGCATCCAGCACTGCCTCGATCGAGGGTGTGGCGCCCTCGTTAGCATCGAGTCGCAGACGCACGGTGCCGGGGACGCCCGGCTTCCGGTACGCGAGGCGGGGGTCAACGAGCGGCACCGGGCCAGTGGGGATTCCGGGATTCATGGGACGATCTGGGAAAGGGTCGAGACCACGACATCGGTGCCACCGGCGGCCTTCAGTGCCGGAATGACGCGAGGCAGCGTCTCGCGCGGGACGGCGGCCTTCACGGCATAACTGCCGTTGCCGTAGAGCGGGGAGACGGTGGGGCGGCGCATGCTTGGGAGGACGGCCACCACCCGCTCGAGGCATTCGCCTGACGCGTTCACCTCGACCATCACCCGGCGGCGGGCTTCCAGCACGCTCGCCAGTAGCAGGGCGATGTCCTCGACGCGACGACGGCGAACAGGGTCGGCCCAGGCCGCGGGGCTGGCGTAGAGTCGCGTGGACGAGCGCAGCAGCGAGTCCACGATGACGAGGCCATTGGCCTGCAGCGTCGCCCCGGTCGCGGTCGAGTCGACGATCACGTCGGCGTCCTCGGGCGGGAAGACCTCGGTCGCGCCGAAGGAGCGCACGCAGGAGGCCTCGAGTCCGCGGCGCGCAATCCAGGCGCTCGTCAGGCATGCGTACTCGGAGGCCACGACCAGGTGCCGGCGCGGCAGCCGGCCGCCGTCGAGCAGCGCGCCGGGGGCGGCCGCGACCAGTTCGACGGGATCGAGCCCGGTATCGAGCACCTCGACCACGTCGGCCGAGAGTTCAGCGACCCAATCGGCCCCGGCGAAGCCCACGTCACGGCTCCCGGCCACGAGCATCTCGATGATGTTCTGCGGCTTGAGGATCTTCACCTCGCTGGCCTCGAGACCCACATGTGGGCGGTACCCCCGCGCCGTCGGGGTCACCCGGACCCCGGCGTCGGACAGCAGCTCGAGCACGGCGCGTTCCATCCTCCCCTTGGGAAGGCCGATACGCAGGATCTCGCTCATCACGGACCTCGAAGTCCCCGGCATCAGAGCGGCCGGGAGATGGTGACAAAAAGAAAGACGCCGGCTGGGAAGCCGGCGTCGTGGTTGCTTTCGGACTCGATCGTGAATCCGCCTACACCGCGCGCATGCCTCCCCTGGCCTGAAAGCCATGGTGGACGTGATGGTGGCGCGCGGTGGTGCGAAGCATGGCAGGGATCTTATCCGTCAAACGGTCGCTGTCAAGCACGACGTGCCTGGTGATCGAGGATCGGCAGGTACTGCCGCCACGGCCCGACCGCCTCACGATACTGTTTCGCCATCACCCGGGCCGTTTGCGCGATATGCCCCAGGTCGTGCGCGATCCACGTGGCCAGGAGCTGCCGCAGGGTAACGTTGCCGAAGGCGGGATGTTCTCCCTCGAGCGCGAGTTCCCGGTCCGTGAGGTTCCAGCCCCGAAGCACGTCGAGGTTCGCGGCGCGCAACGACGCGAACTCGTCGACCAGTTCATCCATCGTCTTACCCTGGCTCTCGCGCGCCTGCGCAAACCGGTCGTACGGCTCGAAACGGCGGTTCTCGCCCTGCGCCAGGATGATGCGAGCCCGCGGGATCCAGTCGGTCCGCTCGCCGTGGATGAGGTGGCCAAGGTTGTCGAACGCACTGAACGTGTCGGCTCCCTCGTTGGGAGCCGTCCATGCCTCCGGCAACCCCCTGGTCAGCGCGCGGAACACCGCCGGCGTCCGTTCGAGGATCTCCGTGGCGTGTACCAGGTCGAACTGCATCGTCATGCGCCTCGGTGTGATGGGTGAGCGGTCTTCAGGTCAGGAATCCTCGGGGAGCCGCGCGCCAAACACAACCGCTGCCCTTGCCGACGCTCCCGCTGAACCGGACTTTCCCCGCAGGTTCAGCAGCGGGACCGCTCGCCGCGTTTCCTGACTGGACCGCTCACCCCTGCCCACCCGCCATGCGAACGTTCGTCGCAACCCTGCTCGTCGCCACCGCGCTGCTCGCGCCGGGCAGGCTGCCCGGCCAGTCCGCTGTGGCCCGATGGACCACTGAGCACCAGCGGGACGTCGTCGACGAATTCCTCACGCTGCTGTCGGTCCCGAACGTGGCGCGCAACGACGCCGACATGCGGCGGAACGCGTCGCTGCTGGGCGACATGTTCCGCAAGCGCGGTTTCACGGTGGAGACGCAGCAGGTGACCAGCGGCGCGCCCGTCGTGCTGGCATCGCTCGATGCGTCGCCCAGCCAGGGCGTGCTGACGCTGTACATCCACTATGACGGGCAGGCGGTCGACTCGACCGAGTGGACGAAGTGCGGGCCGTTCGCGCCCTGCGTGCACTCCACGTCAGGCAAGGTGTCGCTCGATGCCGCGACGAGGACCTTCGACGCCGAGGCCCGCGTCTATGGTCGATCGGCATCGGACGACAAGGGACCGATCATGGCGCTGCTGGCGGCGGTAGACGCCCTGAAGGCCACCGGCAGCAAGCCGGCGTGGAGCCTCCGCGTCGTCCTCGATGGCCAGGAAGAAGGCGGTTCGGCCAACTTCCGCCGCTTCGTCGCCGCCAGCGGCGACAAGCTCAAGGCCGACCTCGCGATCACGCTCGATGGGCCGCGGCATCCCAGCGGCCGTCCGACCATGTACTACGGCGTGCGCGGCAGCGCCGGCGTGACGCTCACCGTGTTCGCGTCGCGGAACGACCTGCACAGCGGCAACTACGGCAACTGGGCACCCGATCCCTCCATGCTGCTGGGCCGCCTGCTCGGCTCGATGAAGGACGAGGCCGGCCGGGTGGTCGTCGCCGGCTTCTACGACGATGTCACCCCGCTCACGCCGACGGAGAAGCGGGCCCTTGCCGAGGCACCGAATGTCGAGGCCGTGCTCGCCCGGGAGTTCGGCGTCGCGCGACCCGAGCGTCCCGACGTGCGGCTGGAGCAGAAGCTGAACGAGCCGACGCTGAACGTGCTCCAGATGGAATCCGGGGGTGGCTTCAGCGCCCCCGGCCGCACGGCCATTCCCGCGTCGGCCACCGCCCGGCTGGCGATGCGGCTCGTCCACGGACTCGATCCGCAGAAGATGAACGACCGCGTGATCCAGCATGTCCGCACGCAGGGCTACTTCGTGGTCGTGAACCGGGACCCGACTGACGCCGAGCGGCTCGCGCACCCGCTGCTGGCCCGCGCCGACGCCCGGGGCGGCCGCGCGGCCACCCGCGTGTCGATGGACGAACCGCTCGCCCAGGCGGTGGCACGGGCGCTCACCCGCGGCGCGACCACCCCGGTGCAGCTCCCCACGTTAGGCGGCAGCATGCCCTTCGGCGAGTTCAGCGAGCAGTTGAAGCTGCCGACCGTGGGCGTCTCGCTGGTCAATCACGACAACAACCAGCACGGGCCGGACGAGAACCTGAAGCTGCGGAACCTCTGGGAGGGCATCGACCTGCTCGCGTCCATCCTGGTGATGCCTCGCCCGGCGGGGACGCCGGTCAGGTCTTCTGGCGCGCTCCCATAGCCACGAGGCCGATCCCCGCGACCACCACCAGGCCGGCGGCCCAGGGCGGCACCGGGTGCTTTTCCTCGGCGGACACCTTCAGGGGCCCGATGTCCGCGACCGTCTCCTTCGACGTGAAGCCGCCGCTCAGGAACAGTGCGACGCCGACGATGATGAGTGCGATTCCGACCCAGGACGCTGCGCGCATTGGGGTTCCCCTCAGGTGGCCAGTTGGGTGAGCGCGTTCACGAGGACATCGAGCTCGGCCGTCGTCGTAAACAGGTGAGGCGTCACGCGGACTCCGCGAACGCCAGCCTCGGGTCGGTTGATCGCCACGGTCCAGACCCGGTGCCTGTCGAACAGGGCGCGCGCGAGGTCGCCCGGCAGCATGCCCTCGATGCCGACGTTGGCGATGGCGCAGGCCCGCCCCGGATCCGCCGGCGTGTTCACCAGGATACGCGGCGTGCCGCGGACCCGCGACGTCCAGTACTGCTGGAGCCAGCGCAACCGCGCCTCCTTGCGGGCCACGCCGATGGCTTCATGGAACGCGATCGCGTGCTCGATGCCGAGGTCGGTGTGGCAGGGGTGCGTCCCGGTGTGGTTCAGCTTGTCGATCGACCCGGCGGCGAGGCCTTCCTCGCCATAGAGCGGCCAGAGCGGCTCGACCTTGTCCCGCCGCACGTAGAGGAGGCCGGCGCCTAACGGGGCGCCCAGCCACTTGTGGAGGCTGGCGCCGTAGTAGTCGGCACCAAGGTCGGGGATCCGGAAGTCGAGGTGCGCGAAAGCATGGGCGCCGTCCACCAGGACGTCCACCCCGCGGGCATGCGCCATGTCGGCGATCCGGCGCACCGGCAGGACCTGCCCCGTGATGTTCACCAGGTGGCAGACCATCAGCAGTCGCGTCTTCGGCGTAATGGCGTTCGCGTAGACCTGCACGACCTCGTCGTCGGAACGCGGGTGCATCGGGACCTGCACGACCGTGTTCACCAGGCCGTGCCGGCGCGCCATGAGCTTGAACTGGTCCAGCATGGCCCCGTAGTCCTGCGCAGCCATCACCGCCTCGTCGCCCGGTTTCCAGTCGTACCCGGAGATGACGGTGTCCAACGACTCCGTGGTGTTGCGGGTGAGGATCAGTTCCTCGGGCGAGCACCCCGCCAGGGCCGCGACTTTCGCCCGGACGCGGTTCCTGTCCTCGACGCGCACCGTGCGCAGGTAGCGCGACGATTCGTAGTTCACCCGCCGCACGCTCTCGATGAAGGCCTCGAGCACCGGCTCCGACTGCATCGAGTAGTACCCGTTCTCGAGGTTGATGTAGTCGGGGGTGAGCCGGTACTTGCCCCGGAGCGACGCCCAGAACGCCTCGTCCTGGGCGAGGGTCGTGGGAGGTGTCGATGACAGCCGCGACAGGATGTCCGGACCGAAGAACAGGCCGAGGGAAGCGCCACCCATGGAGCGGACGAATTCGCGTTTGTTCATGGCCGGGAGTGCGGTAGGCGGCGAGCGGGATTCACCCGGTGGAGCATTACCGAATTCCCACGATCTGGCAACTCTCCTCCGCTGGCCGTGCTGGCCGGCGGAGCGTACATTCGCCGCGCTTCGAGTGCACCCTGGCGCGCCGGTGGTCCCTGCGCGCGGCGGGGGTCCCATCTCGTTCGCGACCCACCGTCAAGGGAGTCCCTGTGAGAATGCTGGCGCTGCTGGTCCCGGCCGCGATGTCCGCTCAGGCCCCCGCGGCTCCCCCGGTGACACCACCGGGCGGCACCACCTTCCCGGCCGGGGAGATCAACGACAACCGGCGGGCGGCGGGTACCCTTCGCGACGGCGTGCTCACCCTGCGCCTCGTCGTGCAGTGGTCGGCGTGGACCCTCAACTCCCGCACCGCGCGCGACCTGCCGATGCTGGCCTTCGCGGAAGAGGGCAAGGCACCGACCATCCCGGGTCCCGTGTTGCGTGCGCCGGTCGGCACGCGGGTCCGCGTGTCCATTCGCAACCCACTGGCCGACCTCACGGTCACCGTACGCGGCCTCTCCCCCCATGACTCCGATGCCAGGGACTCGCTCGTCGTCGGCCCCAGAACCACGGTCGACCACGAGTTCGTCGCCGGCGCCGAGGGCACGTACTACTACTGGGGCAGCATCTCGCAGGCGAGCACGCCGCAACTCCGCTTCGGCTACGACAGCCAGTTGAACGGCGCGTTCATCATCGACGGCCCTTCGGCACGCCGCGACGACCGGATCTTCCTCATCTCCCTGTTCAGCGATTCGGCCAACCCGAACGGCTCGTTCCGCATCGACCGCGAGTTCTGGGCGATCAATGGGCGATCCTGGCCGGAGACCGAACGCCTGGAGTACGCGCTGGGCGATTCCATCTCCTGGCGGGTGCTCAACCCCTCGGCCGATACCCACCCGATGCACCTGCACGGCTTCTACTTCCGGGTGGATGCGAAGGGGGGCAGTGGGCGCGACTCGATTTACCGGGCCGGCGACGAACGCATGGTGGTGACCGAGATGCTCCGTCCCGGCACCACGATGCAGATGACCTGGTCACCGGACCGGCCGGGCGGGTGGATCTTCCACTGCCACATGACCGTCCACCTGCTTCCGCACGGCGAGCTCGCCGGCCAGCCGGTGGCGTCGCACGACCACGATGATCCCCAGCGGCACACGGAACTCGGGATGGCGGGCCTGATCATCGCCGTGGATGTCCACGATGCCGCCGGTCGGCGCGCCGCGCCCGTGACGCCGCGCCGGCAACTGCGCCTCGTGATCAATTCCGATTCACTCCCGACCGACAGCTCGCGGCGCTTCGCCTTCGTGCTGCAGGAAGGCGACCGCGAACCGGCTCGTGACTCGCTCCCGGTGCCCGGATCGAGGCTCGTGCTCCATCGCGGCGAGCCGACCGCCATCACCGTCGTCAACCGGAGCGGGGAGCCCGCGAGCATCCACTGGCACGGCATCGAACTCGACAGCTACTACGACGGGGTGGTTGGCATCGGGGGGATGCCGGGGTCACGAACGCCGGCCATCATGCCGTCCGACTCGTTCCAGGTGCACATGACGGTCCCCCGTTCGGGGTCCTTCATGTATCACACCCACTTCGACGACGTCAGGCAGCAGATCAACGGGTTGTACGCGCCAATCACCGTGATCGAACCGGGAACCGGGCTGGACGCGACACATGACCTGTCGCTCATGATCGCCAACACGCGCGGGTTCGGGGTGGCCCTGAACGGAAGCCGGACTCCCGCCCCCGTGATCCTGCGTGCGGGCGACACATACCGCCTCCGGATCGCGAACATCACCACCGCGAACCCCGGCCTCGTGACGCTCCTGGTGCGGGACGGCGCGCCCGTCGAGTGGAAAGCGCTGGCGAAGGACGGCTTCGACCTTCCCGCCGCGCACGCCACCACGCGTCTCGCGCGGCAGCCCGTCAGCAACGGGGAGATCTACGACTTCGAGGTGACCGTACCGGAACCGGGCGCCATGACCTTCGAGGTGCGCAGCGGGGCCGGGGCCATCTTCGTCAGCTTGCCGATCCGGGTCATTCCGTAAGGAGGCCGGCGGCCGGTGCCGCAGCGGAGCGCGCGTCCGATCCGTACCTTTGTACGACTCCCTTCCCAGTGACATCGTCATGAAGATGCGCTTCCGTCACCTGCTGATTGCCGCGGCGTGTACCGCGTGCATTCCGGACCTCTCCGCGCGTACCGAGCTTGCCGAGTGGCAACAGCAGGCGCAGAACGTCACGATCATCCGCGACGACTGGGGCATTGCCCACGTCTACGGAAAGACCGACGCCGACGCCGTGTTCGGGGCGATCTACGCGCAGGCCGAGGATGACTTCAACCGCATCGAGACGAACTACCTGAACTCGATGGGTCGCCTGGCCGAAGCCGAGGGGGAGAGCCAGGTCTGGCGCGACCTGCGGATGAAGCTCTTCATCGATCCTGCCGAGATGAAGAAGCTGTATGCCGCGGCGCCGGAAAGCCTGCGCAAGCTCATGGACGCCTGGGCGGACGGGCTCAACTTCTACCTCGCGACCCATCCCGAGGTGAAGCCACGGGTGATCACGCGCTTCGAGCCCTGGATGCCCCTGACCTTCAGCGAGGGGAGCATCGGGGGAGACATCGAACGGGTGAACCTGGGACAATTGGAGGCGTTCTATGGGCGGACGCCGACGCCGAGGGGCGACATCGAGAGGCCACAGGCCACAGGCCACAGGCCAGAGGACGTGCCGAGTCACGAGTCACCAGTCACGAGTCACAATGACGAAGAACCCCGCGGCTCGAACGGCATCGTCATCGCACCGTCGAACACGGTGAACAAGGCCCCCCTGCTCCTGATCAACCCGCACACATCGTTCTTCTTCCGCTCCGAGCTGCAGATGGTGAGCGAGGAAGGCCTGAACGCGTACGGCGCCTCGACCTGGGGGCAGTTCTTCATCTACCAGGGCTTCAGCGACAAGGCCGGCTGGATGCACACCTCGAGCAGCGTCGACAACATCGACGAGTATCTCGAGACGATCGTGCGCAAGGACGGCGGCCTGTTCTACCGGTACGGCAGCGAGGAACGGCCCGTGCAGGTGAAGACGGTGAGCGTTCCCTACCGGACCGCGACCGGGATGTCCGAGCGCACGTTCACGGTGTATCGCACGCACCACGGACCGATCGTGCGCGAGGCGGACGGCAAGTGGGTCGCCATGCGCATAATGGAAGAACCGCTCAAGGCGCTGCAGCAATCGTGGGGACGCACCAAGGCGAGGAACCTGCGCGAGTACCTGCAGGTGATGGAGTTGCACACGAACTCCTCGAACAACACGCTGTTCGCGGACGCCGAGGGGAACGTGGCATACCTGCATTCCAACTTCGTCCCGCGCCGCGACCCGAAGTTCAACTGGTCGCGTCCCGTGGACGGCAGCGACCCCGCCACCGACTGGAAGGGCGTCCACAGCGTCGACGAGAGCCCCAACGTGATCAACCCGAAGTCGGGGTGGGCGTACAACACGAACAACTTCCCGTACACGGCCGCCGGTCCGGACAGCCCGAAGCAGTCGGACTACCCGGCGTACATGGACGCCGGGTCGGAGAACGCGCGCGGCATCCACGCGATCCGCGTGCTCAAGGACAGGAAGGACTTCACGCTCAATTCGCTCCTCGCGGCGGCATTCGACAGCTACATGCCTGCGTTCGAGGGCTCCATCCCTCCCCTGCTGAAGGCGTGGGATGCCGCTCCGGCCGACCATCCGCTGAAGGCGAAGCTGCGGGAGCCCATCGAGCAGTTGCGGGGTTGGGACTACCGGTGGGGCGTTTCGTCGGTCCCGACCTCGCTTGGCGTGTTCTACGCGACGGCCGGCGGCGGGCGAGGCGGCCGCGGGGGACGCGCCGGCGGCGCGGCACCGGCACTCCCCGAGTCGGAGCGCATGCTCCAGGCCCTGTCCTCGGCCGTCGACCGCCTGACGAATGACTTCGGAAGCTGGAAGACGCCGTGGGGCGAGATCAACCGCTTCCAGCGCATCAGCCCGGAGATCGTGCACCCCTTCGACGACACGAAGCCCAGCATCCCCGTGATGTTCACGTCGGCCGCCTACGGGTCGCTGGCGTCCTTTGGTGCGTCGCCGAAGCCGGGCACGAAGAAGTGGTACGGCACCAGCGGCAACAGCTTCGTCGCCGTGGTGGAGTTCGGAAAGGACAGCGTGCGGGCGCGGGCGGTGAGCGCCGGCGGCGAGAGCGGCGACCCGACGTCGAAGCACTTCAACGACCAGGCGACTCGTTATGCGACGGGGAACCTGCGGACCGTCTACTTCTACCGCGCGCAGCTCCGAGGGCACACGGAGCGGGAGTACCAGCCGGGGAAATAATGCAGAGTGCAGAGTGCAGATCGCAGATTGCGGAGTGCACCGCACCCAACGACACCTGGCGTCGGCATGGTCGCGATCCAGCCAGCCCCGGCGCGCCGAATGGCCGGGGCAATCCGCCTCTTTGTGCCTTGCACTCTGCGCTCTGCGCTTCGCCGTGAGGGGTCACTGAATGCCGTACGCCAGCATCACCGGTTGGGGCGAGGGTATGCCTCCCGCCGTCCTGTCCAACGAGGACCTCTCCACCTTCCTGGACACGTCCGACGAGTGGATCATCACCCGGACGGGAATGAAGGAGCGCCGGGTCTCGCACGTGTCGGCGATCGAGATGGCGACCGTCGCGGCATCCCGGGCGCTGGCCTGTGCCGGCCTCGATCCGGCTGACCTGGACCTCATCATCTATGGCGGCTGCAGCAACGAGGAGGCCGTCCCGAACAGCGCCTCGGGCGTGCAGGTGGCGCTCGGTGCGACACGCGCGGCATCGATCGACCTCAACACCGCCTGCACCAGCTTCCTCTATGGGTTGACGACGGCCACGGCGATGATCCGCACGGGAGTCGTGCGCAACGCGGTCGTGATCGGGGTGGAGCTGATCAGCCGCTACATGGACTGGAGCAACCGGAACGTGGCGGTGCTGTTCGGGGACGGGGCCGCCGCGGTCGTGCTGCAGGCCACCGATCGCGAGGAAGGCGTCATCGGCAGCGTGCTGGGGTGCGACGCCGAGTCGCGAGCCAGCCTTCGGGTCCGCGGTGTGGGCTGCGGCTATGCCGGCAAGGGCATCACGTTCGGCGATACGCTCTGGGACTTCGACGGCCAGGTGATCTTCAAGCACGCCGTGAAGGGCATGAGCGACGCCTCCGGCAAGGTACTGGCGAATTGCGGAGTCACCGCCGACCAGGTGGACCTGGTGGTGCCGCACCAGGCAAACCTGAGGATCATCGAGGCGGTGGCGAAGTACGCCGGGGTCCCGATGGAAAAGGTCATCGTCACGGTGCACAAGTACGGCAACATGAGCGCGGCCACGGTGCCGGTCAGCCTGGTCGAAGCGCTCAGCCTCGGGCGCATCAGGCCCGGAAGCCTGATCCTGATGCCGGCGTTCGGCGGGGGACTGACCTTTGCGGCCCTCCTGGTGCGATGGGGAGAGCGAGTCACGCCGTTGGGCACGTCACCACGTTCGCTGAGCCCGAACACGAAGACGGCGCTGGAACTGGTGAGCGAGATCAGGGCGACGCAGGATCCGCATGGGCGGTCCAGGGCGGGGCTGATGGGAGTACGCTTTGTCGAGGAGGGACGGGGGGCTGGTGGCTGATTGCTGCCTGCTGCTGCTGCCGCTTCGTGCTCGTGCTCGTGCTCGTGCTCGTGCTGATGCCCTCGGACCTCTGACCTCTGACCTCTGACCTCCGACCTCTGACCTCGCCTCCCATGCCCCTCGCCCGCCTACTGCTGCCGGTCCTGATGCTCCTGGGAAGCACGACCGCCGCGGCCCAGGCCACTCGCTTCGGCCAGTGGAAGCTCAAGTCGGACGCGCCGGCGCCCCAGAGCAACATCATGACCTACGAGCCGTTCGGCGCCGGCGGCATGAAAGTCACGGTCCAATCCGTGAACGCGCGCGGCGAGAAGACCGAATGGTGGTACACGACCGACTTCGACGGAAAGGACATGCCGGTCACGGGAAGCACCGGCACTACCCACACCTCGGTCCGGGTGATCAATGACCGCATCAACGAAATCGTGAACAAGCGGGATGGCCGGGTGACGCAGATCCTGACCAATGTCCTCTCACCGGACGGCAATACGATCGCGGTCATCTACATGCGCGACGACGGCACTGGGCACACCACGGCCGTCTCGTTCGCCACGTACGAGCGAATCCGGTAGGTCGGCGTCAGGCGCGGCATCTCTCCTCGCGCGGCTCCCGGTCTGATGGATCCCCGAGACGCGCGCGGTGGTCAGCGTCCGCTTCCCGAAATCGTGAACGGCGCAGTGAGGGTGAGCAGCACCGGGGAACCGAGGCTCACCACCACATCACGGCTCGCCGTCTGCGCGGCCACCGCGGCACCACCGACGGCCCCAACCGCGCCGCCAATGACCGTGCTCCGGGTGTCCCGGCCGATCACCTGACCGGCCGCGGCCCCAACCGCGGTCCCGACCCCGACCTTCACCACCTCGGCCTTGCCGATACCGCGACCCTCGAGGCTGTGGGGCACTGAGGTCACGCGACCCGGCAGGGAGTAGGTCCTGCCCCGGATCGTCGCAGAGGTCACGCTCAGCGCGAGCTTCCCATCCTGATCGCTCCGGCTCGTCGCCGGCGCGAGCTCCGTGATGAGCAGGTCAACCGTGGCTCCGCTGGGGATGACCACGCGCCCGCCCCCGTCCTTCACGTCGGCCGTGACGGTGATCGTGACCGTCTCACCGGCCTTGCTGGTGCGCGAGGAGATGGTCCGGCCCCAGGTGGCGTCGATGCGCGTGCCGGTACCGAGCGTTCGCATGCCGGTAGCCTCCACGTCCGGCCCGTCATTCCGGCGACTGGCGCGGTCGCTGGGCAGGAGTTCGAGGTTGCGACCGGAGTCGCGCGAGGCGGCATCGAGGTCTCCACGCGTGCAGCCGACCAGTCCGGACAACGCCACCACCGCCAACATCGTGTTTCGCATTTGCTCTCTCCAGAAGGGGAACGCAGCCGGACGCGGTTGCCCACGTCCGCTGCTCTGCTGCCCCGGGGGCCGGTCCTACGCCCCCGGCGCACACCCTACATCTTCGGCGGCAACAGATAATCCGAAGCCACCAGCAGTCGGAACTCGGCGCGTCGGTTCTGCGCCTGCGCATCCGTGGTCGTTCCGGCCGCGATAGGCTTCGACTCGCCACGACTCGCAATCTCGATCCGGACGGGATCGACACCCTTGCTCACGAGGTACGCCTTCGCGGCATCGGCGCGACGTCCCCCGAGCGCCAGGTTGTACGCATCCGTCGCGCGCTCGTCGGTATTCCCGACAATGACGATGCGCATCGCCGGGTTGCTCCTGAAGATCTCGAGCTTGCTGTCGAGCGTGACCTTGGCGGAGTCGCTGAGGAGTGAACTATCGGTCGCGAAGTGGATCATCTCGCGCATGGTCGCCAGGGCGATCATTGACGACGCGGCTACCGGCGTGTCCAGGGTCGGACGCGACAGCGAGTCACGCAGCGCCCCGTATTGCGATGCGATCAGTCGCAGGCGGCGCTGTTCCGTCGCGCTGACGGAATCCTCGCGCATCACCGCGGGAGCCGGCGGACCGACCACCGTGACCGTCTGCACGCGCGTTACCGGCTGGCGGAAGAGGCTGATGCCGGCCCGGAACCCGGTGTTGGTGTCCTTGCGCTTCGTCATGTAGTCGGTGATGGCATCCACCCGAAGGGCAGCCCGATCGCCGAGGGCAAGCTTGGCGCCGAGCAGGCCGCTGACGCCGTAACTCGATCGCGTGCCGTAGTCCGTGTTGACCGCACCGGCGGCAATCACCCACGACAGTCGTCCGATGACGAGCGGGGTCAGCGCCAACCGGGCCGACAACGACGTCACGTGAGCGTCACTGGACAGGCCGACCGGCCGGCCCGCGCCCATGCCGCTGCCATCGAGCTCGATGGCCCAGCGCGGATCGAGGAAGGCGCCGATCCGCAGGCCGCCGCCGGAGCCGTTGTTCAGGCTCAGGCTGTTGTCGTATGAGGTCGCGCCGCCGAAGGCACCCATCTCGATCGTGCCGCGACGCTGGGCCTGCACCGGGGACGCGGCCATGAGCGCGGCGACTCCGAGGGCGATGATTCTGTAGGACATGTTGTTCTCCATGAAGAGCTCCTGGTGGTGCTGAGGACCTGCCGGAGGGACGCTCGACGGAGGCTCGGGTCGAGGGCCCTGCGTGTTGACGCGTGCCGCTATGGAAGCCGTGGGTGCAGCACAGCCCGACCTGGTCGGGTCGTTAGGTACGGCGCGTTCCTGCGCGCCCGCTGCTCCCTGGTGTTGGTCCGATAACCTTCTGCGCGACGCGGCCCGGTCGAACGATCGGTGGGCTCGCTGCGTCGGGCGTTGGCGGCGGTGCTGCTTCCTGGTCGGCCGCGCCAGTGGCGTGCTATTGCGGTACTGGAGGGCTCATGCTCCTCTCACCGCGAAGTCGCCGTTGCCATTCCCCGTGGGGAGGCGGTATCCCCAATGGTAATCCGTGCTCCGCCACTTCCCTATCGCTCGTTGGGATGACGAAGGAGCGACGCGTGGTCATTCCCGGGGACGGACCCCCGGTCGACCGGACCGCTACGCCACTGTTATTGCCAGCGGAAGCAGGACCCGGAACTCACTGCCGGTGCCGGGCCCGGCGCTGTGCGCCTCGACGCTGCCGCCATGCAGCTCGACAATCCGCCTCACGATATTGAGTCCCAGCCCCAGGCCACGGCTCGCGTGGCTCCTCGCGCTCTCCCCCCGCGTGAAGAGATCGAACACGAGAGGCACCAGCTCGGCCGCGATCCCGATTCCGGTGTCGGTAACCCGCAACTCCACCCGCGCCTGCGCCTGGCTGACGCTGACCGTGATGTCTCCACCGTCCGGCGTGTAGTTGGCGGAGTTGCTCACCAGGTTCACCACCACCTGCTCGAGCCGGATCACGTCGGCATCCAGCCACACGGGTTCGGCCGGAAGCTGCACGGCAACCCGGTGCATGCGGTGGGCATGAGCCATCATCACGGCCTCCACGGCGCGCCGCACCACCCCCCGCAGGTCCACCCGGCTTGGCCGAAGGCGCATGCGCCCGGTGCCGATCCCGGAAATCTCCTGCAGGTCATCCACGAGCCGGGACAGGTGACCTACCTGGCGTTCGATGAGCGTGCGCGCCTTGTCCGTGGCCTCAATGTCCCGTGCCGGCGACAGCCGAAGGACCATCAACGCATTCGCAACGGGAGCCAGCGCGTTGCGCAGCTCGTGCGACAGCATCGCCATCGATTCATTCTTGTGGCGGTCCGCCACCGCCAGTTCCTCCGCCTGAGCTACGGCGTGCAGGTTCGCGCGCTTCCGTTCCGTGATGTCGCGCACGTGGCACTGGATCACCTGGCCGTCGCCTTCCTCATAGCGGTTGGTGACCACCTCGACGTCAATGCCATCGGGATACGCCGTGCTCTGGAGGAACAGGTCCTCATGTCGAACGAAGCGTGGTTCGCGAAGCTCGCGTACGATCTCGCGGCTCCGCCCGGCGTCCCGGAGGAGGCCGACTTCCCACAGCTCCTTTCCAAGGAGGGCATCATGGGAGAGGCCCAGCAGGGTCGTCATGAAGGGGTTGGCGTCGAGGATCTGCCCGGTCGTCGCGTCAAGGATGAGTATGCCGTCATGCGCGGTTGCGAAGAGTCGCTGATACCTGAGCTCGGTGCCGGGGCGGACGCTCAACCCGCCGCGCGGCGCGGCCCCGGGCCTGGCTCCGGACTGGCTCCGCTGACCGCGCTGGATCTTTCCGTCGGGATCGAGACTCATCAGGCGTTCCTTTCGAAGACGTTGACGGTTGATCCGTTGACCTTCGCCAGGGCGCGTGCCCATGGGCCCACACGCCGCCCCGTGCTGAGGCTGCAAGATGTGGTGCCTGCGTCGGCGCACCAAGAATGAAAAGGATGGACTTACCCGTGGGCGGGATGGAAGAACCTGCTCCATCGCCCGAGCGATGCTCGGGCCGCGCGGCCCGGCCCGGCGTTCCGACCTGACGCCTACTTCGCGAACGCCTTCGACCCGCCGGAGGCGTGACTGAACGCAGCCACCTCGAGGCGGCTGTGCAGGGCGAGCTTCTCCAGCACGTTATGCACGTGACTCTTCACCGTGTGCACCGCGATGTGAAGCCGGCTGGCAATCTCCTTGTTGCTGAGTCCCTCGCCGAGCAGGTCGATGACCTGTCGCTCCCGGGTCGTCAGGCGGACGGCATCGACGACCAGCGCCGGGTCCTTCCGGGCAACGTTCTGGACGATCTGGGAGAACAGCGAGTTCGTCAGCTGGGACGGAAGGACTTGTGCCCCGCCGGCGACGGCCCGGATGGTCGCAAAGAACTCCTCGAACGACGCGTCCTTCATGACGAACCCGGAGGCGCCGGCCCGGACATAGTGGGCCACGTCCTCCTGACTGGGCAGGAGTCCCATCACGATCACCTTCGCCTGCGGCACTTCACCATGCACCGTCGCGGTCAGGCTCAGGCTATCGTGCCCCTCCAGTCCGAAATCGACGAGGACGATGTCGGGCTTGGCCTCCCTGACCTTCTCCAGGGCCTCGTTCGCGTCAGCCGACGCCGCCAGGACCTTGAAGCCCGGCTGCCGGCGGACCATCGCGACAATCCCCTCGCGCAGGAGCCGATTGTCGTCGATGAGGACGAGCGCAATCGGGTCGACCTCGCCACCGGAAGGGGCGGGGCGTCCGGAATTCGGTTTCACGGACTTCGACTTCGTGGCCCCCGTCGCGGTGCGTTTCGCGGGACGGCGTGGAGTCATGATGCCTCGTCGATTGCGGGTCCCGAACGCGCAGAATGCTCCAAGGCGAGGCCCCGAAGCATCCCATTTTTTGTGCCTCTATACCTACGTGCCGCAGCAGCGCGCCGCAATCGGGTCCCCACCCGGAGGGAATCGTTTCGGCATGCGCTCCTTCAGCAGGGCGGAATATCCAGCGCATAACGGCGGACCTCACCGTAAGGCCAACCGGGGTCCTCGTCAGTCGGCCTTCAGGCGCCGGCCTCGCGGGTCCACGCCCTCACCGTCCACCCTTATTACGGCCCGCCCCTCGATCGCGTTCATCGGGCCGCTGTGCTTTTCGCGCTTCTTCGCACTGGCATCAGCGTCACTGCCGGACCGCTTCGCCCATTGTGCCCGCAACTTCCCCTTGAACTGCATCCAGTTCCCCTCAGTCGTCCGGTCGTTCATGACCTGCTTCCTCCATGCCTCATGGTGTTGACGGATACGCGACCTGCATGGCGTTCGACAGGGCCATGGCCCCGTGCGGCCCGTACCCGCGAGAGAATTCCAGCGTTGCCACGTCCAGCACGCGGAGGCATTCGGCGAAGACGCCCCGCGAGGCCCCATCGCCGGGACGAGCGCCGTTGAGCCTGGCGACGTCCGGCGTCCGGCAGGTATCCGACGCTATTTCGCCGCGGAGGAGAAGATGGCCACCTCGACACGGCGGTTCATCTGGCGGCCGGCCTCGGTTTCGTTGGACGCCAGCGCCTCCAGTTCCCCCTTGCCTGACGAGTGCAGCCGGCCGGCATTGACGCCCTGGCCCGCCAGGTAGCCGGAAGCCGAGTTCGCGCGGCGCGAGGACAGGTCCTGGTTGTAGGCCGTGCTGCCCAGGGCATCGGTGTGGCCGACGATGAGCAGGTCGGTGTTCGCGTACTTCTTCAGGCTGATCGCGAGATTCCGGAGGTTCTGTCCCGCCTCGGGACGGATCGCGTCGGAGTCGAAATCGTACAGGAGGCCCGAGGCGAAGGTGACCTGGATCCCCTCCCCCACGCGCTCGACCACCGCACCGGGGATCTCGAGCTGCAGTTCCTTCGCCTGTTGGTCCATCTGGTGACCGATGATGGCCCCGGCGGCGCCACCCACGACGGCACCGATGATGGCGCCTCGCGCGGTCGACCCGGTGTTCTTCCCGACCACGCCGCCGACCGCTCCGCCCGCGGCCGCACCGATGACGGCGCCCTTCTCCTTGCGACTCATGGACGCGCACGCGGACGAGGCGAAGGTGGCGACGAGCAACGCGTGGAGCAGCACGCGATGCGACGCCCTGGAGGTCCTGATGGTACGCATTGGGAGCACTCGGGAGTGGGAGAGTCGGGATGACGCATGGCATGAGGTGACCGCGCGCCGGTCCAGCCAGAAGACGTTAGGTGTCCTGAAGTCCCGCCACCATCGCTCGTGATGCGGACGGGAACCTCCATCGGATGGTGGAGGCATGACCCGCCGGCAGGCCGGTGTCGTTGCGCCGGACGCGGAACGGCCTCGACCGAAGATCGCTCCCACGAGCGATGGTTCCCCGACCGCCGTGCCGCCAGACTCCATCACACGAATTGCCGGGATACCGTGCCTTCGAGCCGGACCTCGAGGCCATTCGTTGCTGTCTTGCGGAACGACGGGCCGCGCGGCGACCGCCGGCGGCTTGTCCTCACTCGTGGAGTCATCGTGGACCTCATCACCTGGCTTATCGTCGGACTCGTCGCCGGATTGCTGGCCAGTGCCGTCGTCGGTGGCATCGGCCACGGCCTCCTTGGGGACATCGCCGTCGGCGTGATCGGGGCGGTGCTCGGCGGCTGGATCTTCAGCACGCTTCAGATTGCGCTGCCCGTGGGCGGATTGCCGGGCACAATCCTGGTGGCGTTCATCGGCGCCGTGGTGCTCCTCGCGATCATCCGGATGGCGCGCCGGCGCCGGCCCCTGACGTAGGTCCCGCGTGCCTCCCACCCTTTCGAAGGCTCCACCATGCCCGGCCGCAACCTCCATGGCAGTTGGCTACGAATGAAGTCGGCGGTCCTCGCGCGCTGGCCGCGCGTCACCGCAGCGGATCTCGGCACCCTCCAGGGCAATCGCGAAGAGCTGATGCGGGTGCTCAAGGCACGCTACCACACGTCGTATGGCGAGATCGAGCGCGAGGTGGGCGAGTTCGAGGTGCGAGAGCACCGGGCGCGGAACCTGGCACGGCCCGCGCTCGGCATCGGACCGGGCTGACGACGCGGACAGCGACAGGTGGGTGCGGTTGGGAGCCGGGCCGGACCCCGGTTTCCAGCCGGACCGCCCGTCCCGTTTGGAAGCAGTTGGTGAGCGGAGCGAACACCGGCAGGGGGCGCCATGTCAGAGGACATGGCGCCCCCGCCACGTATGGAGCAGCAGGGCGCAGGGAGCCGTTCGCGATGGCGCCGGCCATGGTCCGTCGCGTAACGAACCGACCGCAGATTGCTTATTATGGAGCCGCTCCCGGCCTCCTGCGTCCCGCGTCCAGTTCACGTGCCCGCCCCCATGCGCCTCGCCCTTTCCCTCGTTTCAGCAGCGTTCCTCGCGACCGGAGCCACGGCTCCGCTGGCAGCCCAGCAGGCAGTCACGGAGACCCGGGACCCACGCCAGACCCAGGACCCTGACTTCGCCAAGGCGTACGCGCAGTGGACCACTGAGCCGCGTTACGGAAGTCCGCTCGTCGACCACCTCCCCAGGGTCGCCGGGATCCCGTCGCCCAAGGACGTCCTCGGCCATCACATCGGCCAGCCGAAGACGCTCACCTACTACGCTGACGCGCTGAAGTACTATCGCGCCCTGGCCAAGGCGGCACCCGGGCGCGTGCACATCGAGTCGATCGGGAAGTCCGACGAGGATCGTGAGCTGGTGGTCGTCTGGATCTCGTCCGAAGCGAACCTCCGCAACCTGTCGCGCAACCGGGCCAACCTCGCCCGCATCGCCGACCCCCGCGGAATGAGCGAGTCCCAGGTCAACCAGTTGATCAACAACACCAAGCCGCACTACCACCTCATGGGCGGCCTGCACAGCGGCGAGGTTGGGCCCTCCGAGATGCTCATGGAGCTGGCGTACCGGCTCGTGGCCGAGACGTCACCGCTCATCAACCAGATCCGCGAGAACGTGTACGTCTCGATCACGCCGCAGGCCGACCCTGACGGCCGCGATCGCAACGTGGACTGGTTCTACCGCGGCCTCGACATGGCGGCGCAAGCGGGCGGCACGACCCCCACCGGGCGCGGCGGGGGCGCCGGGGTGCCGTACTGGGGGAAGTACGTGTATCACGACAACAACCGCGACATCAACCTCTCGCAGGTCTCGATGCGCGCGATCACCGACTGGTACTTCACGGCGCACCCGCCGATCATGCACGACCTGCACGAGGCGGCACAGCTGATGTACACGTACAGCGGCGGCCCGCCGCAGAACCCGAACCTCGATCCCCTCCTGTTCGCCGAACTCCCGTTCTTCTCGAACTGGGAGATGTCGCAGATGACGAAGTGGGGAATGCCGGGCGTCTACACGCATGCGTTCATGGACGGCTGGTCGCCGGGATACCTGGGCTCCGTCGCGTACAACCACAACGGCATGATGCGGATGTACGAGACGCAGTCGGGCGTGGACGCGTCGGACAGCACCGCGGCGGGTGGGCGCGGGGGCCGGGGTGGTGGCGCCGACAGCACCGTGGCCGGTGGGCGTGGGGGCCGGGGCGCTGGCGCCGACACGACCGCGGCCGGTGGCCGCGCCGGTGGTGGAGCGGCGGGCGCGGGCCGTGGGGGACGCGGCGGGCGTGGGGGTGGAGCGGCTCCTCCTGACACCGTCGGCGGCCGGGGCGGCGCGGCCGGGGGCGGCATCGCCGGCACGGTCCCGTCCGGACGCGGCGCCGGCGGCGTGCCCACCGGGCGCGGGGGCGGCCAGCCACGCGAGTGGTACCGCGGCATCCCCATCCCGCCTAACGCGGTCCAGACGTTCTCGCGCCGCAACAACGCCAACTACATGCAGACCGGCGTGCTGTCGGCCCTGCAGCTCACGTCGATGTTCCCGAACCTGGTCCTCCAGAACTTCTACGTGAAGACGAAGAACAGCATGGAGGACGGCCGGACGAAGGCGCCGCACGGGTACGTCTTCCCGATGCAGCGCGACATGACGAAGGTCGCCACGCTCATCAACGTGCTGCGCGCGCAGGGCATCGAGGTCGGCACGCTCGGCGCGCCCCTGACGATCGACAGCGTGACCTACGCCGCCGGATCCTACGTCCTGAAGCTCGACCAGCCCTATGGCCGGCTCGCCAAGAACCTGCTGGAGCGGCAGGACTACCCCGACCCGGCCCTCCGCACCTACGACGACTCCGGCTGGTCGATGGGTTTCGCCTTCAACGTCGAGGTGAAGGAGATCCGCGACAAGGCGATCCTCGACGCGCGCACCACCCCCGTCACCACCGCCACGGTCCGTGGGACGGTGGCCGGGACGGGGACCGCCGGACTCGCCGTCGCCCACCTTGGATCGAACAACATGATCGCGTTCCGCTACAAGCTGCGGAACGTGCCGATGCGCGTAGCAGAGAAGGCGTTCACCGCCGACGGCATCACCTTCCCCGCCGGTTCGTTCGTGATCACGGGTTCCGCGGCCGACCTGCAGGCGGCAAGGGCCGCGGTCGAGTCGTTCGGCCTGACGGCGGCCGCGCTCTCCTCGGCGCCCACCGTCGTCACGCACGATGCCGACGTGCCCCGCGTCGCGATCTATTCGCAATGGTCGGGAACGCAGGAACTGGGCTGGTACCGGCACGCCTTCGACCAGTTCGGGATCCCGTTCGAGTTGATCTACAAGGAGCGGGTCGCGAAGGGGAACCTGAAGGCGGACTACGACGTCATCGTGATGGCCGCCCAGAACGTCACCCGCACCGCGGTGATGGCCGCCCCGGCCGCCCGGCCGCAACCGTACAAGAAGAACGACAAGTTCAAGTTCCTGGGCATGTACGGCGAGACCGATGACATGACCGGCGGCTTCGGCCAGGCCGGCGTCGACGCGTTCGAGGCGTTCCTCGAGGCAGGCGGCACGCTGATCACCACGCTGCAGTCGACGCGGTTCCCGATCGAGTTCGGGTTCGCGCGCTCGGTGGACACGGAGTCCCTGACCGGTGTCAATGCGCAGAAGCCGCTCGTCAACGCCGAGATCAGGAAGCCGGACCATCCCGCGTTCTACGGCTACGACAAGACGATCTTCCCGATGAAGTTCGGGCAGGGACAGCAGGTCTTCCGGGTCGGTGTGGCCGACCAGGACAACGTGCTGGCGCAGTTCGTCGGCGGCGAGTCCAACGTGCTCTCGGGGCTGATGGTCGGGTCGGAGAACATCCGCGGGCGCGCGTTCGCGATGGATATCCCGAACGCCTACAACGGCAAGGGTCGCGTGCTGATGTTCGCCAACAACCCGATCTACCGGTGGCAGAACCACGGCGAGTTCAACATGGTGTTCAACTCGATCGTGAACTGGAATGACATCCCCAGGCCTCAATCGACCGCGATTGTTCCGTGAGATGGTTGATGGGGGATGGGAGCCAGGGATGGACCGGTCGGGCCCGCGCGGTGCATCCGTTGCGATCAGGTCCGGCGTGTGATCTCCCGCCTCCCCTCTCCCGTCTCCCCTCAGCCCTTCCGGTACGCCGAGCGCACGCCGTCGGCGGAGGCAGGACGACTCATCCTGTCGTACTGGTCGTTCCAGGCAGACACCGCGCCGCCGCCTGACGAGCCATACACGGTGTTCCCGGACGGGTGCGCGTCGCTGGCGTGCGTCCGCACCGGCGGCGGCAGCTTTGTCGCCCTCGTCGGCCCGCGGGTGTCGCCGCTGCGGCCGCCCGTGTCGGCCGGCGTGAGGATCTGGGGTCTCCGGCTCTGGCCAGACGCCATCGCCCCAGTGCTCGGGCTCTCGCCTCGCGGCGTCCGCGACCACTTCGGGTTTGTCCCGCCCCGAGCACGACCGGTATGCATCGATCTCGCCCGGTCACTGCCACCCTCCGACGATCCCGAGGTCGTCTTCCCGGCACTCGCGCAGTTCGCGCTCAGGCTCATCAGCAACGCCGCGGACCCCGATCCGCGCGTCCGCGCCGCGATCAGGGCGATCGTCTCCCGGCGGGGGGAGGGCGCGCTGCAGGACGTCGCGCGCGAGGCAGCCGTCGGGCTTCGGCACCTCCAGCGTCTTTTTCCCGAGGCCACCGGCCTCACGCTGCGCGAGTACGCACGGGTCAGGCGGCTCCGCGAGGCCCTGCACATGCGCCTGACGCGGGAGTCGGCTGGGTGGTCGCATATCGCCGCGGGGGCGGGATACGTCGACCACGCGCACCTGTCGCGCGAGTTCGTGGCGTTGACCGGGCTCGCCCCCACCGCCGCCGCCGGCCAGCTCGAGTCGACCACCCATCATGACGTACGCCCGTAGGAAAGTCGCGAAGATACAAGCGACCGCCCGCGGCAACCGCACAGGTTTCGGGACTGACCTCAGGAGGTCCTTCAATGCGGTTGCGAATTTCCCTGTGCGTGCTGGGCGCCTGGTCGACCGTCGCGGCGGGACAGGGCAGGTCCGGCATGCCTGATGGGGCACGGGAACGCGCGGGGATGGCTCCGCTGGCCCGGTTGGCCGGCCAATGGGAGGGGGACGCGACGGCCGTCATCCCGACCGGGGAAAGGATGGAAGTGCGGCAGACGGAAGACGTCGTCTTCGGCGCCGGGTCGACGGTACTCATGGTGCGCGGGACGGGCCGATCGAAGGACCCGAAGATGGCCGGGCAGATCCTGTTCGAGGCGGCGGCGACCATCTGGTTCGACGCCGGGACCGGGAAGTACAAGATGCGCGCGCATCGCGCCGAGGGGGTGGCCGTCGAGCCGGAGGTCGAGCTCCGGGGCGATACGCTCATCTGGGGCTTCGATGTCGAGGGGGGCCGGATCCGTTACACGACCACCTTCAGTGACACGGACTGGCATGAGGTCGGCCACTTCATTCGCCAGGGCGCGCCGCCATTCCTCATGATGGAAATGCGACTCAGGAAGGTGTCGAAGTAACAACGCAGGGGTTGGTCTGGCGGCGGGAGCGTCCCACACCTGCCGTGCGTTCCCCTGAGTCGGGGGTTCCGAACCGCGCGGGTCGTGCCAGATTAGGCGCGACCCGCGTTGCCGTACTGGTTCGAAGGGAGTGTGCATGAACAGGCGTGAGTCCATCCGAGTCCTGATTGGCGCCGGCGCCGCGATCGTCGGCGCGCCAGCCGTTCTTCGCGGCCGCTACCGGTTGTTCGGCCAGCAGGGCCCCGCCTATTCGGCGCGGGCGGTGCGGCTCGTCCAGGACAGCATGGTCATCGACATGCTGAACCAGTTCCGGTTTCCCGACTTCGCCGACCGGCCACCGCGCAGCCAGGTGTGGATGGCGAGCCCCGGCAGCTTCACCGAGGCCGACTGGGAGGTCTATCGCACGTCCGGGATCGACGTGCTGGCGCTCGGCAGCGGTCCCGGGGATTACGAGGGAGCCGTCCGGTTCTTCGCGGACTGGAACGGCTTCCTGGCGCAGTACGACCAGTGGTTCATGCGCGTCGACGACGTGCGCGACCTCGACCGGCTTGCCGGTTCTGGCCGGGTGGGCGTCCTGCTCACGTTCCAGAATTCGGACCATTTCCGGACCCCGCAGGACGTGGCGACCTTCTTCGCCCTTGGCCAGCGGCTGTCCCAGCTGACGTACAACTACCAGAACCGGATCGGGTCCGGATTCCTGGAGACGAAGGACGGCGGGCTGAGCATCTTCGGCGCCGACATCGTGAGCCGGATGAACGCGGTCGGGATGGCCGTGGACGTCTCGCATTGCGGCGACCGCACCACGCTGGACGGCATCGCGGCCTCGCGGAAGCCGGTGGTCTTCTCGCACGCCAGTTGTCGGGCCCTCGCGCCGGACCACCCCCGCTGCAAGACCGATGAAATGATCCAGGCCATGGCGCGGAGCGGCGGGGTGATGGGGATTCCGTTCCTGCGGATGATGATCCGGCCCGATGAGCCGGTGACCGTCGATCACGTCATCGACCATTTCGACCATGTGATGAAGCTGGTCGGGGTCGAGCACCTTGGCGTCGGCAGCGACATGGACATCGTCGGCAACCCGAACCCGGTGAACGGTGAGCCCATGCGCGAGACGCCCAACTGGGACCGGTACCGGCTGCACAAGGATGCGCAGGGCCAGTGGATGCTCACCATCCGCGGCCTCGACCATCCGCGCCGGATGTTCGACCTGACCGAGGGGTTCATCCGCCGCGGGTACACCGATGACCAGGTCCGCTCGATCCTGGGCGGCAACTGGAAGCGGGTCATGGCGGCGATTCAGGACTCCACGGGGGCGCGGTCGGGCGATTAGGTTCCCTGCCCCGGGCACCTAACGCCCGGCACCGCCGGCAACCGTCGAGGAACCATGTCGTCCACCGAAGAGCCGTTGTTCGAGGTCCGCAACTCGCCCATCGCGGGATCGGGCGCCTTCGCCCTGCGCCCCATTCCCAGGGGAACCCGGTTGATCGAGTACACCGGCGAGCGTGTCAGCCACAAAGTCGCCGACTCGCGCTATGACGAAGCCGAAGAGAACGGGTTGTCGCACGTGGTCCTGTTCACCGTGGATGACAAGATCGTCATCGACGCCGGGGTCGGCGGCAACGACGCGCGGTTCATCAACCATTCGTGCGCGCCGAACTGCGAGGCTGTGATCGTCCGGAAGCGGGTGTTCATCGACGCGATCCGCGACATCGAGCCTGGCGAGGAACTGGCGTACGACTACGAAATGCAGAACGATGGCGAGGATGCGGAGACCGCGCGGAAGTTCTGGCCATGCCGCTGCGGCGCGCCCAATTGCCGGGGTACGTTGATCCTGCTGCCGGAGGAGAAGCCGAAGAAGCCGGCACGGAAGGCGTCGCGGAAGTCGTCGCGGAAGCCGGCGGCACGCCGGAAGGAGCGAAAGCCCCGCACCAAGCGTCGCCCGACAGCGAAGCGAACCTCCCCCGGGAAGCGGAAGACGCCCGCGCGACCAGCGAAATCAAAGCGCAGGGCGTCTCCACGCTCCCGACGCTGATCAGCACTCTGCACTCTGCACTCTGCAATCTGCAATCAGCCCCGCCACGCCCTCAGCGACACCCCCACTGGCGCCGCCAGTGCGTCCTCGATGGTCAGCCGCAGCGCGCGGACCTCGACCGGAGGGACCCGGTGCAATCGCCGGTACCCGATCGTCGTTCCCCGACCCAGCGCAATCCAGCCGGCGCTGCCCAGTCCCTCGAATCCGTGGCGTGACACCACCTGGCCGCGTGTGATGTCCTCGCGTGCCTCCAGCACCGAGACGGTGGCTGGCTGCGGCAGCGTGACTTCGAGCGTTCCTCCACCCGTGCCGGCCTGCCAGCTGGCCATGGCCCCCGCGGTGGCTTCGCTCGAGAACATCGCGTCGAGCCTGCCGCGCATTCCCGTCAGCCGCGCGACGTCCACCGCGTGGAGCAATCCCTCGCGCGTCGGCGGCACGTTGAGCAGCAGCTTCGAGTTGCGGCCGACCGACGTGAAGTAGAGCTCCACCAGCTCGTCGACGGACTTCACCCGCGCGTCCTCGGCGGGATGATGGAACCACCCCGGCCGTATCGAGACGTCGGTCTCTCCCGGACGCCACACACTGCCCCTGGGATCGCCGTCCTGCAGCATCTTCATGACGGCGTCGCCGCTCATGCCAGGGATCGGCACCACCGACGGGTCAACCGTCGACCAGTTGGTGTCGCCAGCCACGCCGCGCTCATTGCCGATCCAGCGGATATCGGGGCCGGCATCCGAGAACATGACCGCGTCCGGCTGCAGGCCGCGCACGTGCGCCCAGAACCTCGGCCAGTCGTACTCCTGGCGGCGCCCGTTAGGCCCCTCGCCATTGGCGCCATCGAACCAGACCTCGTGGATCGGGCCGTACTGCGTCAGCAACTCGCTCAACTGGTCGCAGAACAGGTCATTGTAGCGCGGCGAGTCGCCGTAGGCCGGGGCATTGCGATCCCACGGCGAGCAATAGAGGCCGACTTTCAGGTTCTCGGCGCGACAGGCGTCCACGAACTCGCGCACGACGTCCCCTCGCCCACCACGGAACGGGGAGTTCGCGACCGAGTGTCGGGTCGTCTTCGTCGGCCAGAGGCAGAATCCGTCGTGATGCTTGGCGGTGAGCACCATGGCCCTGAACCCCGCCGCGCGAGCGGTTCGCGCCCATTGCCCCGCATCGAGGCGGGTCGGGTTGAAGATCGCCGGGCTCTCGGTGCCGTCACCCCACTCGCGGTTGGTGAAAGTGTTGACGCCGAAGTGGATGAAGATCGCGAGCTCGTCCTGCTGCCAGGCCAGTTGTGACGCACGCGGAACCGGCCGCCCCTGTGTGAAGAAGCGATCCAGCCGGCCAAACCTGGCCGTGACGCCGGCGGATACTGCAAGGCGAAGGGCCTCGCGACGCGAGAGTGGGGTCACAGGTCTCGGAAGGGAGTCGTGGTGGCCAACTCCAGCTCCAGCACCAGCACCAGCACGCTGCTGGAGCAGCAGCCACCAGCAATCAGCACGCAGCGTATCTTGGATCATGCCTCGCGAACTCGCCATCCCCGGCACCCACGACCGCGTCCTGAAGGCGTTCGCGGGCGCCATCGACCTCCAGTCCCGGCCGCGCGTGCTCGACATCGGCGCCGGGCAGGGCGCCCTGTCACTGCGCCTGCAGGAAGCCGGCGCGCGCGTCAGCGCCTGCGACGTCGTCCCCGAGCAGTTCGACGTCCCCGGCGTCGACTTTCGTGCCGTCGGGCCCGATGGACGCCTGCCCTTTGACGATTCCAGCTTCGACGCCGCGATTGCCGTCGAGGTACTCGAGCACATCGATGGCCACGACCGCTTCTTCGCCGAGGTGGCGCGCGTGCTCGCCCCGGGCGGGATCGTCCTCTTCACCACGCCCAACGTGCTCTCCCTCAAGTCGCGCCTGCGGTTCCTGCTGACCGGCTTCTTCTACTCGTTCGGGCCGCTCGAGCCGTTCACGCGGGACCCCGTGAGCCAGCACGTGGCGCCCTTCTCGGTCAACCGGTACGAGTGGATGATGTCGCAGCACGGCCTGCGGCTCGCCGGTCTCGCGACCGATCGGATCCAGACCTCGTCGGTCCTGCTCTCGTTCCTGGTGCCGTTCATCAGGTTCAGCACCTGGCGTCAGTTCGGCGGGAGCGCGCTCGCGCGCCGCCAGAACAGCACGGTGGCCCTCTACGGTCGCAAGCTCATGGTCATCGGACGAAAGGGCTGACCTGGCGCGACAGGTCGACCACGTCCCCGTAGCTCTGCAGCCGTCCCCTGCTGAACTGGTCCAGCAGCTCGGCGATCGACGACGTGACCGACGATGAACGCCCAGAGGGATGTTGCCGACGCATCCCGCGGTTCGAGACCGACCGTACGAACAAGGCGCGCCGGTCCAGCGGCATGTCGGAAACGTTGCCGTAGAACCGCCGCCAGGCATCCGACTGCTGGAAGAGGTACTGTTCCACGTTCGAGACGTAGAACACGCCCACGGTGGCGCCCTGGCGCCGGATCCAGTTGCCGACCTCGCGCAGCGCCTTGTTCCCGCCGAAGTCTCCGACGACCGGTACGATGAGGTTCCGTTGCTGGAGGTCCTTCAGGATCGCGAACGCCTCGTCGCTCCCCATGTACGACCGGTTCCGGCCGTCCTGGTCCGTCGCCGTCATGAGCATCCGGTAGCTCGGCATCCCGCGCCCGCCAAATCCGCGCATCGCGTTCGTCGAGTACGTCAGCGCCGTGCCTGCCTGGAAGAACGCCGAGTACACGTACCGGAGGCTGGACAGGTCGGCGCCATCGAGGTGGAACCCGTGGACCTTCGTCAGGTGGTTGACGATGGCCGCATGGTTCGCCTCGAACAGCGCCGTGTCACGTGGCACCGACGCCAGCCACGAGAACAGCGTGTCGGCCTCCAGGCCCGCCGGAGGCGGCTCGGGCCAGTTCCTCGAGAAGAGCCGCGCCAGAAAGTCGGCGCGATCACTCGACATCTCGATGAGCGCCTTGTACATCAGGTGCTGCAGCAGGTTCTGCCGGCGGATATCGACGATGAACGCGATCCGCGGTCGCAGGGCCGTGAGGTAGGTGAAGTTCTGGTCGGGCCCAACCCCGACGTACACGCCACCCGTCCCGGTCGTGGACACCAGTTCGTCGATGACGTACTGAAACCCCAGCTCGTTCGAGACGAAATTGTCTGAATGGAAATAGCCGCCAGGTTCCGACAGGTCGTTGACCATCGCCCAGAACGTGCTGTCATCCAGGCGCTCGGGGATCGTGACTGTGCTGCGCGCGCAACCGACGGTGGCCTGGGTGAGCCCGGCGACGAACGCCGTCGCCAGCAGGACGTGCGTCAGGGATCGCGAACGCGGATGCAGGGCGGGCATGCGAGGCGGGGCTTCGGGTCCGGTCTGGCACAATCTACGCCGAGTGCGCTTCGGTCGTGGAGCGCCCTGGCGGCCACGGCATTGGCGCTGAGCACCGGCCTGGCGGGTGCACAACGCCCCGCCAGCGCGCGGGCGCAGCTGGTGGAACTCCGGCCCGGCAGGATCGTGACCCGATCCGTGCGGTTCCGGCCGGGCGTGTACCGTTTGCCGGCGCCGGCGAGCCCGGATTCGGCGCTGATCACCGTGCGCGGAGACAGCCTGACGGTTGACCTCACCGGCGTCACCCTGGAAGGCATGGATCCTGCCCTGGATCCCGACCACGCCGCCGGGATTGCGGTCCGCGTGGAGGGTGGGACCGGCATCCGGATCGTTGGCGCGCGCATCCGCGGCTACAAGACGGCGATCCTGGTGCGCGGGACGCGAGGGATCGAGGTCCGCTCCTCAGACCTCAGCCATAACTGGAAGCCGCGCCTCTTCAGCCTCGTGGAACACGAGAGCCTGGTCGACTGGCTCTCGTTCCACAACAACGAGGGGAACGAATGGCTGCGATTCGGCGCCGCGATCTACCTCGACAACGTGAGCCACGGCCTGCTGCAGGGCAACACCGTCACGCAGGGCATGAACGCGCTGCTGATGAACCGCACGGACCACGTCACCGTGCGCGACAACAACTTCTCGTACAATTCCGGGCTCGGCATCGGGATGTACCGGTCGAGCGACAACACCATCGTTCGCAATGCGGTGGACTTCAACATCCGCGGGTACAGCCATGGCTTCTATCGCCGCGGCCAGGATTCGGCAGGGATCCTGATGTACGAACAGAGCAGCAACAACGTCGTCGCGCTGAACTCCGCCACCCACGGGGGCGACGGGATCTTCCTCTGGGCCGGCAACTACACCATGAACACGGGCCAGGGCGGCGCCAACGACAACGTGTTCTACGCGAACGACTTCAGCTTCGCGCCCGCCAACGGCATCGAGGCCACGTTCAGCCGGAACACGTTCGTCGCGAACATCCTCGAGGGGAACGATTACGGCGTGTGGGGCGGGTACAGCTTCGATTCGCGGATCGTCGCCAATTGCTTCGCGAACAACCGCTTCGGGGTCGCCATCGAGCACGGCCAGGCGAACACCATCGTGGGCAACCGGTTCCTCGGCGACTCGACCGCCATCCGCCTGTGGGGCGACAGCATCCAGCCGTCCGACTGGGGCTACCCGAGGCACCGCGACACACGGAGCCGCGACTACCTTATCCGGGGCAACCGCTTCGACGGGACGCCGCGCATCCTCAACCTCGCGAACTCGTCAGGCATCCGCGCCGAGGGCAACGACAGCAGCAGCGCCGTGCGGGGCGGCTGCACCGGGATCCCGGCCGTTCCCCCGCCGTACGCCGACCTGGTCCCTGCCCTGCCCGGCGTTCCCCGTGAGATCCCGGCGCCTCCCGTGGCGCGCCGCCGTCGCTCGGCGATCATCGTGGACGAGTGGGGACCATACGACTACCAGTACCCCAGGCTCTGGCCGGTCGACAGCACGCACGCGGTGCCGTTGCGGCTCGTGGTCCACGGACCACCGGGAACGTGGCGCGTCGTGGATCGCCGCGGCGTCACGGGCCCCGATTCGTCAGGCAGCGTGGGCGACACCATCACTGTCACCCCCCGCCCCGACGACAGCGGGGAGTGGCTCCTGACGATGGAATACCGGGGCGCGGCGACCACCTCGGCACGCGGCGCGCGCACCGCGGCCGGGACGCCCCTGCGATTCTCCTACGGGACCTTCGATCCGCGCATCGACTGGGCGCTGAAGGCCTGGGCATGGCCCGACTCCCTCGACCCCCGACGAGATGGCACGTGGCCGCGCCTGACCGCCACCACGCCGATCCTCCAGCGCACGGTCCCGCGACTGGACTACATGTGGTATCGGCCAACCATCCGCGAGTTGCCACAGGCCCGCTTTGCCTTCGAGGCGAGCGGCACGGTCACCCTCGCCCCGGGCGAGTATACCCTCCGCAGCCTCAGCGACGACGGAATCCGCGTCTGGGTGGACGGCCGGCTGGTGATCGACAACTGGGACCTCCACGGGACGGAGATCGACTACGCCGCGCTGGCCGGCGGCCGCCACGAGCTTCGCGTCCAGTACTTCCAGGTCGACGGCTGGATGGAACTGCGCCTCGACATCCTGCGCGGCACGCAGCGTTCCACCGGCTCCCCGGGGCCGCACTAGGTGCGACGCGCCGCCCCGGTCCTGCTGGCCGCGGCCGCCGCCATCGCCGCCGCGCAGGCGCCCCTCCCGCAGGATCGGCCGCGCTACCGCGACGCGCGCCTGGCGCCTGACGAGCGCGCGCGCGACCTGCTGGGCCGGATGACCCTCGAGGAGAAGTTCTGGCAGCTGTACATGAGCCCCGGCAGCCTGGACGACTCGACGCACGATTACTCGCACGGATCGTTCGGCCTGCAGGTCCGGCTGCCGGAAGGGACGGCGGCGCCGGGCGCCGCTCGCGCGCACGCCGGGCGCATCAACGACATCCAGCGCTACTTCGTCGAGCGCACCCGGCTCGGCATTCCCATCATCCCGTTCGAGGAAGCCCTGCACGGGCTGATGGCGCCGGGAGCGACGACGTTCCCGCAGTCGATCGCCCTCGCCGCCACCTGGGATACGTCGCTCGCACGCCGGGTGGCCGAGGCCGCGGCGCGGGAGACGCGGAGTCGCGGGATCCGGCAGGCGCTGTCGCCGGTGGTGAACATCGCCAGCGATGTCCGGTGGGGCCGGGTCGAGGAAACGTATGGCGAGGATCCGTTCCTCTCGGCGTCGTTCGGCGATGCCTTCGTCCGCGCGTTCGAGCGGGAAGGCGTGATCGCCACGCCCAAGCACTTCGTCGCCAATGTCGGGGATGGTGGCCGCGACAGCTACCCCATCGACCTCGATGCGCGCTTCCTCCACGAGCTGCACTTCCCGCCATTCCGGTCCGCCGTGCAGCAGGCCGGGGCGCGGTCGGTCATGACGTCCTACAATTCGGTCGACGGGTTGCCGGCCACGCAGAACCGCTGGTTGCTCAGCGAGGTGCTCAAGCGCGACTGGGGCTTCCGTGGATTCGTGATCTCCGATGCCGCCGCCACCGGGGGCGCGACCGTCCTGCACCGGACCGAGCCCAGTACTCCTGTCGCTGCCAGGCACGCCTGGGAGTCCGGGCTCGACGTCGTCTTCCAGTCCACGTGGGAGCAGCACCGACCCTACCTGGAGGCCGTGCGCACCGGTCTGGTGTCCGCGGGCACGGTCGACAGCGCCGTGCTGCGGGTCCTTCGCGCCAAATTCCAGCTTGGCCTCTTCGAACGGCCCTATGTCGATCCGGATTCCGCGACACGCCTCAATGGGAGCGAGGCGCACCGGGCACTGGCGCGTGAGGCGGCGGGCGCCTCGATCGTCCTGCTGAAGAACGCCGGGAACGCGCTCCCCCTGCGACGCGGCCTCCCCGGCATCGCCGTCATCGGCGCCGACGCCAGCGAGGCGCGACTTGGCGGCTACAGCGGCCCCGGTGTGGCACCGGTGTCGATCTTCGAAGGCATCCGCGCCGCTGCGGGGCCGGGCACGATGGTCCGGTGGGCCATCGGCGCGACGCGCCTCGCGGATTCCGTCGTGCTGGTGCCTGACGAGGCGCTGCGTCTCCCGGATGGCACTGCCCGCGGCCTGCGGGGCGAATACTTCGACAACAACCGGCTGGCGGGCCCTCCCCGCCTGACGCGAACGGACCCGCGCGTCGACTTCCGCTGGACGTTCAACGCCCCCGGACGGGGAATTCCCGTGGACTGGTATTCCGTGCGCTGGACGGGGACCCTGCTGGTGCCGGCCGGTGGGGTCCGGCGCCTTGGCATCGAGGGGAACGATGGGTACCGGCTCTGGATCGATGACCGGCTGGTGATCGACCAGTGGCGCAAGGAGTCCTACCGCACGACCCTGGCCGACCTCGAACTCGCGGCCGGGCCCCACGCGATCCGCCTCGAGTACTTCGAGAGCACCGGGAACGCGCGCGTCAGGCTCCTCTGGGACCACGGCGTGCCTGACGAGTGGCGGGCCAGGATCACCGAGGCCGTCACCCTCGCCCGCGCGAGCGCGGTGGCGGTGGTCGTCGCCGGCATCGAGGAGGGAGAATTCCGCGATCGCGCCCGCCTCTCGCTCCCGGGACGACAGGAGGAGTTGATCGCCGCCGTGGCGGCCACCGGCACGCCGGTGGTCGTGGTGATCGTGGGTGGCAGCGCGGTCACCATGTCGCGGTGGATCGCTCGCGCCGGCGCGGTCGTCATGGCCTGGTATCCGGGCGAGCAGGGCGGGCACGCCGTCGCCGACGTGCTGTTCGGCGACGTGTCTCCCTCGGGACGCCTGCCGATCACCTTCCCCCTCGAGGAAGGACAGCTCCCGCTCGTCTACAACCACAAGCCCACCGGCCGTGGCGACGACTACCTCGACCTCACCGGCCACCCGCTGTTCCCCTTCGGGTTCGGACTCAGCTACTCGACGTTCGAGTACGACTCGCTCCGGATCGCCCCCGACACGATCTCACCACGCGACAGTGCCGTGGTGAGCTTCACGGTCCGCAACACCGGATCGCGGCCCGCGCACGAGGTCACGCAACTGTACCTCCGGGACGTCCTCGCGACGGTCGCACGGCCCGTGCAGGAGCTCAAGGGGTTCCAGCGCATCCTGCTCGCCCCCGGCGAATCACGCCGGGTGTCCTTCACGCTCGGACCCCGGCACCTCGCCATGCTCGACGCCGCGGAGCGCTGGGTCGTCGAGCCCGGCACGTTCCGCGTCACCGTTGGCGCATCGTCGCGGGACCTGCGTCTCAGGGGGATGCTCGAGGTCCGCTGACGTTGGACGACGCGCGCCCGCGAGGCTACTCTAGGGCGTTCGCCACCCGTGTCCTGCCCGCCAACCGAGAGGACGGATTGATGAGCGTTCCCCCTGAAGACCTGGACATCGTGCACGCCGACGACGACGGCCGCACGGTCGATCGCCGCGCCTTCATGCGAACCGCGCTCGCCGGCGCCGCCACCCTCGGATTGGGCGCGCCAGCGCTCGCGCAGGGCACGGGGAGAGGGCAGCAGCAACCGCCCCCGCGCCCGCTGGGGAACGGCGAGCCGCCGGCGATGGTCTTCCAGCCGTATCCCGGCGGCACCGGCGCGTACCTGGAGAAGATCGCGCGTGAGCGGGGGCGCGAGGCATTCGATCGTGCGACGTTCACGGTGGAGCCATGGAGCGGCCCCGTGCCCGGCTCCGAGGAGGAGATCGCCTACCTCCCCGCGCATCGCCTGTCGGCGCTGGTACAGTCGCGGCAACTGACGGCGGTGCAACTCACGGACATCTACCTCAATCGGCTGAAGCGCCTCGACCCGACGCTGCTGTGCGCGGTGAGCATTCTCGAGGGACAGGCCCGTGAGGCGGCCCAGCAGGCGGACGCCGAGATCCGCGCCGGCCGGTACCGCGGCCCGCTGCACGGGATCCCGTGGGGGATCAAGGACCTCTTCGCGGTGCGCGGCACGCGGACGACCTGGGGCTCGAAGGCGCATCAGGACCAGGTCATCGACGTGGACTCCGACGTGTACGTGCGGCTCCGCGACGCGGGCGCGATCCTCGTCGCCAAGCTCGCGACCGGTCTCTTCGCACAAGGCGACAACTGGTACCGCGGACAGACGAAGAACCCGTGGAACCTGTCCCAGGGCTCCAGTGGTTCGTCGGCGGGCCCTGGATCCGCGACCGCGGCGGGGTGCGTTGCCTTCGCGATCGGCACCGAGACGCAGGGATCGATCGTCTCGCCCACGATTCGCTGCGGACTGAGCGCCTTGCGTCCGACCTTCGGCCGGGTGAGCCGCTATGGCGGGATGGTGCTCGCCTGGAGCATGGACAAGGCCGGCCCGATGTGCCGCACGGTCGAGGACTGTGCGCTCGTGTTCAACACCATTCACGGCGCCGACGAGAAGGACCCCGCCACGGTGACTGCGCCCTTCCGCTTCGACCGCGAAGTCGACCTTTCACGGCTCCGGATCGGGTTCGACGACGGGTCACCCGAGCCGGTCGTCGCGAAGCTGCGCGAACTCGGAGCGCAGCTCAAGCCGATCCCGGCGCGCCCGAACTCGGCCAACATCAGCGGACTGGGTGTCGAGTCCGCGGCCGCGTTCGACATGTACGTGTCCACCCTCCCGCCCGCCTATGTGGACTCGGTGCTGGCGGCCACCGGTCGTGGTCGAGGCGCTGGTGCACCACCAGCAGCGGCTCCAGGCGACACCGCGGGACGCGGCCGAGCCGGTGGTGCCCGCGGCGGCGGACGCGGACCCGGCGGCGACGACAGCCCCGGTTCGGCCGTGTCGCGTTTCGCGCGCGGACGCTCGACGTCAGCGCTCGAGTACATGCAGGCGCAACGGCGTCGCCAGTTGCTGATCCATGAGATGGACGCCCTGATGAAGGACTACGACATGTACATCAGCGGCAACGGCGACGTGGGCCTCACCAACCAGACCGGCCATCCCGCCGTGGTGTTTCCCTGGTCGATGACCGAGGGAGCGAACTCCCAGCCCCGGTGCACGACGATCATCGGCGCCCTGTTCGCCGACGACGCCATCCTGTCAGTCGCGAACGCCTACCAGTCCGCGACCGACTGGCATCAGCGACATCCGAACTTATAGGTCAGAGGTCAGAGGTCAGAGGTCAGAGGTCGGACGCCAGAAGCTCGAGGCGCCGAGGGTCCGCCCCAGCCGACCCTTTGTCCTTACACTCTGCAATCTGCACTCTGCACTCTGCACTCTGCACTCAGCAGATTCTCGGCAACTGGTCTCCCGGCAGCATGTCCACCACGCGGCGCGAGCCGAGCTTCGTGTGGAGCACCACCATGCGCGGGTGGTCGCCCACCGCGGCTCCGGCGATCCTCGCATTCGCCCCCAGCGGGTGGGACCGGAGGCGCGCCAGCACGTCAGCGGCGCGTCCCGGTGACACGAATGCCGCCAGCACGCCTTCATTCGCCACGTAGAGCGGATCCAGGCCGAGCATCTCGCACGCGGCCGCCACCGGGTCCGGGATCAGCAACGCGGCCTCGTCGAGCCTGACGCCGACGCCTGACGCGCTGGCGATTTCGTTCAGGGCGCTCGCCATGCCGCCCCGCGTGGGGTCGCGCATCGCCCGCACGGAAGCGCCGATCTCGCCGCGCAGCAGGTCCACCAGCGGCACCAGGCACGCGCTGTCGCTCGTGATTTCCGCCTCGAACGCCAGGCCCTCGCGTGCCGCCATGATCGCCATGCCGTGCTGCGCCAGCGGTCCGCTCACGATCAGCACGTCCCCGGGGCGCACCGCGTCCGGGAGGGGCTTCAGCGTCGGGTCGAGCACGCCGATGCCGGTCGTGTTCACGTACAGGCCATCCGCCTTGCCACGCTCCACCACCTTGGTGTCACCCGTGACGACGGCCACGTTCGCGGCGCGGGCGGCGCGCGCCATGTCGGCCACCACGCGATCGAGGATGTCGAACGGGAGTCCTTCCTCGAGGATGAACCCCGCCGTGAGGTAGCGCGGCCGGGCGCCCATCAGGGCCAGGTCGTTCAGGGTGCCGTGCACGGCCAGCGAGCCGATCGTGCCGCCGGGGAACTCGATCGGGCTCACCACGAAGGTGTCGGTGGAGATCGCGATCTCCCCGGCTTCGACGGGCACGACCGCGGCGTCGCCGAGGGCGGCAAGCACCGGGTTGTCCAGGTGCACCAGGAAGCGGTCGCGGAGGAGCGCGGCGCTCATCTTGCCGCCGGATCCGTGTCCGAGCTGGACGCGATCGTTCGAGACGAGAGGCACGGGGCAGGACGGCCCGGCGGCCAGGGAGGCGGTCATGTGACGGGGGATTCGTGGCTCGAGACCGCGGGAGCGACGGGATGCGCTCCCCGCGCCGGGCTCTCGAGCTTCCGGTAGTTGAAGTAGGCGGCGCAGGCCCCCTCGCTCGACACCATCGGCGCGCCTAACGGGCGCTCCGGCGTGCACAGGGTCCCGAACGCCGGGCATTCGAACGGCTTCATCTGCCCGCGGAGGACTTCCCCGGCATGACACTCGGCCGGCTCCTCGACCGATACGTCCTGCAGGCCGAACCGGAGCTCGGCATCGAAGTCCGCGTACTCGGGCCGAAGGGCGAGCCCTGAGCGCGGGATCTCGCCGATGCCGCGCCACTTCCGGTCCACCATCTGGAAGACCTGCTCGACCAGGGTCCGCGCGGGCACCGTGCCTTGGCGTCGGACCGCCCGGACGTACTGGTTCTCGACCTCGGCCCGCCCTGCCTCGAGCTGCGTGACCGCGAGCAGGATCCCCTCCATGATGTCCACCGGCTCGAAGCCGGTGATGATGATCGGCACCTTGTACTTCGCCGCGATCGGCTCGTATTCGGTCCAGCCCATGATCGTGCAGACGTGCCCGGCGGCGAGGAATGCCTGGACGCGATTGTCGGGGGCGTCGAGGATCGCCATCATGGCCGGCGGCACCGTGACATGCGAGACGAGCACGCTGAAGTTGGGTACCCGCAGCTGCGCGGCGCGCCAGACGGCCATGGCGTTGGCCGGGGCCGTGGTCTCGAACCCGACGGCAAAGAAGACGACATGCTTATCCGGGTTCCTGACGGCAAGTTCGAGCGCATCGAGCGGCGAATACACCACCCGGACCTGCCCACCGCGGGCGCGCACCTGCTGCAGGTCGCAATCGCTGCCGGGCACGCGCAGCATGTCGCCGAACGACGTGAAGATGACGCGCGGGTCCTGCGCCAGCCGCAGCGCCTTGTCGATCTGCTCCAGGGGAGTGACACACACGGGGCAACCCGGCCCATGGATCATCTCCACCGCGTCGCCCATCAACTCATCGAGGCCCTGCTTCACGATCGTGTGCGTCTGGCCGCCGCAGACTTCCATCAGCGTCCAGCGGCGCGTCGCGGTGCGCCGGATGCGCTCCGCCAACCCGTGCACGATCGCACTGTCGCGGTATTCGTCGAGGTACTTCATGATGTGCCCTCCGCCGGCTGCGGCGACGCGGCACCATGGGTGGCGGCGAGCCCCTGATCCGCCACCTCGCGGATCCAGTCCAGTTCGTCGAGCAGGCTCATCTCCTTCAGCACCTCGTACGTGCGGCGCGCCTCGATCTCGTCGACCTTCGAGATCGCGAAGCCGACGTGAACGATCACGAAGTCGCCCACGGACACGTCATCGGCCACGTAGGCCAGGCAGCACTCGCGACGGACACCGCCGAAGTCCACGACGCCCATCGGCAGCCCGCGATCCTCGCGCCGCTCCACGATCCTTCCCGGGATCCCCAGGCACATGCCCCTATCCTCCGTTTGCCGTGGCCAAGTCTCCGGTCCCCACGGCGGTGTGGAGTCCGGCCAGTCGTGCCGCCGCGACCGCGGCCTGTCCGACGCTCACCGCGCCGTCGTTCGGTCCAAGCTGCCGCGCGAGGAGCACCTCGCACCCGTCGTGCTCGAGGCGTCGCCGCAGTCCGGAGACCAGGCGCGCGTTCTGGAAGCATCCGCCGCCCAGCGCCACGGTGTGGCATCCGGTCTCGCGGACCGCGTGCCTGACGAGTTCGGCGGTGGCGTGGACGACGGTGTCATGGAACGCCGCCGCCAGGGGCCCGGTGGGCTCGCCGGCCGCGGCGCGCTCACCCAGCGTCACCAGCAGGGGCAGCGGGTCCAGCTCGCGCGGGCCATCGGCCGTCTTCGTTATGCAGAACGGCAGGACCGTCCCGGGCAGGTCGCCGGCGGCCGCCTCGAGGCGCATCGCCGCCTCGCCTTCGTACCGGGCCTCGGTGCACAGGCCCAGGATGGCGGCCGCCGCGTCGAAGAGGCGTCCCATGCTCGAGGCCAGGGGGCTGTTCACCCCGCGATCGAGCTGCCGCCTGACGAGTCCGGCGAGGAGGCCCGGCACGTCCCGCATCGTGCGGGCCAGGACCGCCTCGCCCTCCGTCGCCCACAGGTAGCCGGCCGCGACCCGCCACGGCGACCGGGCGGCGGCATCCCCGCCGGGAAGCGGCGCATACCGCAGGTGGGCCAGCCGGTGGAAGTCCACCAGGTCGGCGTACAGGACCTCGGCGCCCCACGTGGCGCCGTCCTCGCCGTACCCGGTGCCGTCGTAGGCCACCCCGATCACCGGCTCCAGCCGGCCGTGCTCCGCCATCACCGCGGCCACGTGCGCGTGATGGTGCTGGACCGGCTGGGCCACCGGCAGGCCGCTCTCCAGCGCCAGGCGGGTGGAGAGGTAGCCGGGGTGCAGGTCGTGCACGACGACCTCGGGACGCACATGGAACAGCGACTCGAAGCGGCGCCGCGCCGCATGGAAGTGCTCGATGGTGTCGAGGGACTCCAGGTCGCCGATGTGCTGGGACACCCAGGCCCGGCGGCCGTGCAGCAGCGTGAACGTGTTCTTGAGGTGCGGTCCCATGGCCAGCAATGGCCGCGGCGATTCGACGGGCAGGTCGACCGGCAGCGGGGCGAACCCCCGCGCCCGCCGCAGGAAGACCGGGGCGCCGTCGGCCACCCGCAGGACCGAGTCGTCATACCGCGCCACGATCTCGCGGTCGTGCAGCAGGAAGCCGTCGGCGATCGACGTCAGCCGCTCGAACGCCTCCACGTTGCCGATGGCGATCGGCTCGTCGCTCTGGTTCCCGCTGGTCATCACCAGCGGCCGGCCCACGGCCTCGAGCAGCAGGTGGTGGACCGGCGTGTACGGCAGCATCACGCCGACGTGCGCCAGGCCAGGGGCCACCATGGCAGCCAGGGCCGGCCGGTCCTGTCCCCCACCAGCGGTCCCGCGCTTCAGCAGGACGACCGGACGCGCGGCGGATTCGAGCAATCGCCGTTCGTCCGCATCGACGCGGGCGAAGGCACGCGCCTCGCCGAGGTCCCGCACCATCACCGCCAGCGGCTTGGCCTCGCGATGCTTCCGTTCGCGCAGCGTCGCGATCGCCGCGTCGCTGGTCGCGTCGGCGGCCAGGTGAAACCCGCCCAGCCCGCGGACGGCGACGATGCCGCCCGCCTTCAGCAGGGCGGCCGCCTCGGCGATCGCGGCGTCCCCCGTCACCCGACGCTCGCCGCGGCGGCGCGTGAACCAGAGCCGCGGGCCGCAATCCGGGCAGCTGTTGGTCTCGGAGTGGTAGCGGCGATCCTCCGGCGCTTGATACTCGGCCAGGCAGGCGGCGCACTGCTCGAACACCCGCATGCTCGTGCGCTCGCGGTCGTACGGCATGCCTTCGATGACGGTGAACCGCGGGCCGCAGTCGGTGCAGGTGATGAACGGGTACCGGTAGCGCCGGTTGGCCGGGTCGGCGAACTCCCGCAGGCAGGCATCGCAGGTGGCCACGTCGGGAGACACCGGCAGCCGCTCGTCCGCCGACGGGATCGCGCTGGCCGACACCACGAAACCCGAGAGGCCCTCGGCCGCGACCGCCTCACGCGTGATGGCCTCGATCCGCGCCAGCACCGGCAGGTCGGTGCCTAACGCCGCCTCGAACGCGTCGATCGCGGCGGCGGGCCCCTCGAGCCGCACCTCCACCTGCCCGTTGGTGTTCCGCACCCAGCCCGCCAGCCCGTGACGCGCCGCCAGGCGATGCACGAACGGCCGGAACCCGACCCCCTGCACCAGGCCGGTGATGCCCAGCCGGGCGCCCACGGCGCCGGGTCCCGATGCCGCCATGCCCGCCGCCATCCCGGTCAGCGGGCGACGACCGGTTGGCGGGCCTGCGCGCGGAGGAAGTCCAGCCACTCGGACATGCCGCGACCCGTGAGCGCCGACGTCTGGAAGACCCGGAGGTCGGGGTTCACCTCCAGCGCCATCGAGATCGCGCGCTCCACGTCGAACGGCACGTACGGCAGCAGGTCGACCTTGTTCAGGACCGCGTACCGCGCCTCCCGGAACATCTTCGGGTACTTGAGCGGCTTGTCCTCGCCCTCGGTGACCGACATGATCACGATCTTCGCCGTCTCCCCGAGGTCCCAGCTCGCCGGGCAGACGAGGTTCCCCACGTTCTCGATGAACAGCAGCTGCGTCGCGTCGAGGTCGATCGCGGCCAGCGACTCCTGCACCTGCCGCGCGTCCAGGTGGCAGGCACCGCCGGTCACGACCGCCTGCACCAGCTTCTGGGTGCGCCGCGCGAGCCGCTCGGCGTCGTTCTGGGTCTGCACGTCGCCGGTGACGATGGCGATGTCCAGCTCCCGGCCTAACGCATCCAGCGTCCGCTCGAGCAGCGACGTCTTCCCCGCCCCCGGCGACGACACCAGGTTGAACGAGGGCACGCCCGCCTCGGCCAGGCGCCGGCGGACGTCGGCCGCCAGCTCGTCGTTGCGGGCCATGACCCGCTCGCGCACGTCAATTGTCCGGATTGCCATCGTCCACCTCGAGGTAGTCCAGGCGCAGGACGTTCCCCGCGCAGCGCTCCACGCTGGCCCGTGCCTCCCCGAACGGTGGCTGCGACAGCAGCGCGTCCAGGCAGAAGGAAAGGTTCTCGGGCTCCAGCCCCGCATCGTCACCCACCTGCAGTCCCACGAGGCGCAGGCGGCCCGAGCCGTCGGGCCCGAGCCGTTCCTCCGCCATGCGGCAGACTTCCATCGCCACGCTCAACTCATGCATGCAGGGCCCCGGCCATCGGGAAGCAGTCCACGCCCCAGCCGGCCAGCGTGCGCGCCGCCGATTCCACCAGCTCGCCGAGGTGGTCCTGGACGACCGGGCTGAGGTCCGTCGACATCTCGATCCTCCCCGGCTGCAGCCCGACCGCCACCAGCTCGGGCGGAAGCTTCCCGCGCAACTGCGCCAGCGCCAGCACCTCGCGCAGGTCGATCTGGTGCGGTGACAGCTTCGTCGACAGGAACCGGGGGACTTCGTCGCCGTTGAGCTGCAGCAGCGTCCCGGGTTCCCGGCCATGGTCGATCGCGTCGATCACCAGCAACCGGCCGGTGCGCTCGATGATCGGCAGGAGGTTCATCCCCCAGGTCCCGCCGTCCACCAGTTCCACGTCTGGCGGGATGAACCACTCGTCCTGCAGGCGGGTCAGCGCCGCCAGGCCGATGCCATCGTCGGCCATCAGGATGTTGCCCAGGCCGAGCACCACGATCGGTCCCGCGTCATCATTCCGCATCGACGAACTCCTCGGTGGACTCGACGAACCGGCCGCCGCTGATGATGGACGAGATGGTGCCCGTCCGCTCGAGCGCGTCGGCCCGCAGCGCCAGGTACACGTGAATGGGAATGAAGATCAGGAAGGCCCACGTCAGCACGTGGTGCACGAAGCGCACGATCGGCGCCCCGCCCATGGCCGGGTTGACCCAGTTGAACGCGGTGTAGATGAGGCCACCCGGGTTCGACTGCCCGTACATCGCGAAGCCCGTCACCACCATCAGGGCGGCCACCAGGTACATGCCCGTGTAGCTGAGCTGCTGGAGCGGGTTGTGCCCGAGGTACTTCGGCGCCTTCTCCGGCTCGATCATCAGGTAGAACTTCACGATCCGGAAGAGGTTCCTGAAGTCACGCTTCCGCACGGGAAAGAGCGCCGGCAGGCGCTCGAACCGGTTGCCCATGAAGAGCCAGTACACGCGCACGATCCCGGTCATCACGAACAGCGCCGCCGCCACGAAGTGGACGAACCGGAACCAGCCCATCAGGTACGCGTCCCCGGGATCGCCGGCCGGCACGAAGTACGGCCGGCCGATGTAGAACCCGGTGAGCGCGAGGAGCACGATGCATAACGCGGCGATCCAGTGCATGAACCGGAGCGGCTTCTCCCAGAGGTAGATCCACTGGTAGTCGCCCGACGGCGGCGGCACCTTGCGGGCGTAGTCCAGCGACCCCACCTCGATCGGCGGCCGGCGGGCCCCGGGGGCCGGGTGCGAGGGCGCGGTCATAGCACCTTCACCTCCGTCACGGTCTTCCCCTCGGCATCGAGGACGTGCACGCCGCAGGCAATGCACGGGTCGAACGAGTGGATCGTGCGCAGGATCTCGATCGGCCGGGCCGGGTCGAGCAGCGGGTGGTTGTCCGTCAGCGCGGCCTCGTATGGGCCGGGCTGGCCTTGCGGGTCGCGCGGGCCGGCGTTCCACGTACTGGGGACCACGCACTGGTAGCGCGAGATCTTCCCATCGGCGATCTGCACCCAGTGTCCCAGCGCGCCGCGCGGCGCGTCGAGGAAGCCGTAGCCCTGCGCCGTCGCCGGCCAGGTCTCCGGCTCCCACTTGTCTTTCGTGAACGTCTGCGTGTCGCCGGACTTGATCCGGTCCACCAGCGCGTCGTACCACGTGCTCATGCGGCGCGCGAGCAGCACGGTCTCGGCGCCACGCGCCGCCGTGCGTCCCAGCGTCGAGAAGAGCGCCGCCGGCCCGACCTTGAGCCGTCCGAGCGCGTCACCGATGATCGCCTTCACGTCCTCATGGCCCGAGGCGTACGCGACCAGCATGCGCGCCAGCGGGCCAACTTCCATGGCCCGCCCCTCGTAGCGCGGCGACTTGAGCCACGAGTACTTCTTCTCGCCCTGGAGGTACGTCCATGGCGCGGGTGGGCCGCTGTAGTTCGGTTTCGTCTCCCCCTCATAGGGGTGCAGGCCCGCCTCGTCGCCCTGCGCGTAGTCGTACCACGAGCTGCTGATGTATTCGGCCACCTTCGACGAGTCGTACGGCACGACCTTGGTGAGGTCGCGGTCGAGGATGATGCCGCGCGGCAGGTAGAACTTGTCCGGCTCGTCGATGTTGCCCTCGGGGAACTCGCCGCAGGCCAGGTAGTTCGTCACGCCGCCGCCGATGCTCGCCCATTCCTTGTAGAACGAGGCGATCGCCTGCAGGTCGGGCCAGTACACCTGTTCCACGAAGCGCTGGGCGCGCTTGATCATGTCGTGGATGTCGGTGAGCCGCTCGGCGTTGATGGTCGCGGTGCTCTCGAGGTTGATCGCCGAGGCCATGCCGCCGACCAGGAAGTTCGGGTGCGGATTCTTGCCGCCGAAGATCGTGTGCAGGCGGATGACGTCCCGTTGCCAGTCGAGCGCCTCGAGATAGTGCGCGACCGCCATCAGGTTCGCCTCGGGCGGCATCTTGTAGGCCGGGTGTCCCCAGTAGCCGTTGGTGAAGATGCCCAGCTGTCCCGAGGACACGAACTTCGAGACGCGGTCCTTCACCTCGGCGAACCACGTCGCCGAGTTGTTCGGCCAGGGCGAGATCGACGCGGCCAGGCGGGACGTGGCCGCCGGGTCCGCCTTCAGCGCGCTGGTGATGTCCACCCAGTCCAGCGCGTGCAGGTGGTAGAAGTGGATCACGTGATCCTGCACGAACTGCATCCCGTGGATCAGGTTGCGGATGATGTTGGCGTTGGGCGGGATCCTGATCCCCAGCGCATCCTCCACCGCGCGGCAGGAGGCGACCGCATGCACCACGGTGCACACGCCGCAGATCCGCTGGGCGAACGCCCAGGCGTCTCGCGGGTCACGCCCCTGCATGACGATCTCCAGCCCCCGGAACTGCGTGGCCGTGGTCCAGGCGTTGGTGATGCGGCCGTTCTCCTGCTGCGCCTCGATCCGCAGGTGACCCTCGATGCGGGTGATGGGATCGACGACGACTCTCGTGGCAGCCATGAACTAGCCCTCCTTCGTGGGCGTGGAGGAGCCGGCGGCAGCCTCGGCCTCGGCCTGCTTCCGGTGTCGCAACTGGTACAGGCCGGTGGCCGCGGCATGGGCGGCCACGCCGGCGGTGGCGCCCAGGGCGAGCGCGGCGCCGATCGTGTCGACCTTGCTCTCGATCCCGAACCCGGCAACGTTAGGCAGCCGCCCGTAGAACGGGGTCATCGTGTCCCAGAAGTACGGCTCGGTGCACCCGATGCAGGGGTGCCCGGCGCCGATCGGCCAGCTGGTGCGGGTGTTCCACTGGAAGATCGGGCACGGCGAGAAGACCGCGGGGCCCTTGCAGCCGACCTTGTAGAGGCACCAGCCCTTCCGGGCCGCCTCGTCGTCGAAGACCTCGACGTACTGGCCGGCGTCGAAATGCGCGCGCCGCGTGCACTGGTCGTGGATCCGCTTGCCATACGCGAACAGCGGACGTCCCTCGCTGTCCATCTCGGGAAGGCGGCCGAAGGTCAGGAAATGCACCAGCGTCGCCGTCACCACGTCCCCGATCGGCGGGCAACCCGCGATGTTCACCACCGGCTTGTCGGTGATGATCTTGTTGATTCCCACCGCGCCGGTGGGATTGGGCCGCGCCGCCTGCACGCTGCCGAAATGGGCGCAGGCGCCCACCCCGACGATCGCGGCCGCGTCGCGCGCCGCTTCCTCGAGGATCTCGCGCCCGGTGCGCCCGCCAATGGTCAGGTACATGCCGTTGGCCTCGAGCGGGATCGACCCCGTCACCACCAGGATGTACTTGCCCTTGTTGGCGGCCATCGCGTCGGCCTTCGCACGCTCGACCGCTTCCCCGGCGCCCGCCATCAGCGTGTGCTGGTAGTCCAGCGACACCATGTCCAGCACCAGGTCACCGATGGAGGGCTCCGCCGTGCGGAGGACGCTCTCGACACACCCGGTGCACTCCTGCAGCTGGAGCCAGATGATCGAGGGTCGCTTGATGGCCTCGAGTTGCGCCGCGACCTTGGGGAGCATGGTGCTGCTGATGCCCAGGACGGCACACATGGACCCGCAGAACTCAAGGAAGTCTCGCCGGCTCACGCCGCGCTCAGCGAGGTGGTCACCGAGCGACTGGTCGGTGGACCATGGGTGGGAGGTCGGATAGAACATCCGCGATCGCTCCTGTTGCGAGGAAACCGTGCGCGGGGATGCGCCGGTCCTCAGGGGTCACCGGCCGCAGTTACCGCAAGTGGACGCACGTTCCGCGATTCCCTGTGCATGGGATATCGGGCAAACCCTGCGCCGGAGCAAGGGGATTCCTGACGCGGTCGGACCCCGGTTGCGGTTTACCGGCCGCGGAACAGCAACAGGCTCAGGTAGATGCCGTACAACGCCAGCAGAAGCGCTCCGTCGACTCGGGTGATCTTGCGCCCGATTCGCATCAACGGAAACAGGACCACGGCCGATCCCAGCATCCACCAGGCATCGCTGTGGAGGATTTCGGCCGCCACCGGAAGTGGCGTCACGAGCGACGTCAGGCCCATAATGCCGAGCATGTTGAAGATGTTTGATCCCAACAGGTTAGCCACAGCAATGTCCGCATGGTTCCTGCGCGCCGCCGCTACCGACGCCGCCAGCTCCGGGGCACTCGTCCCCGCCGCCACGATGGTCAGGCCAATCACCCGCTCCGACAACCCGGCAATCCGGGCAAGGTCGACGGCTCCGTCGACCAGGAGACGGCCGCCAACGACCAGCGCCGCCAGGCCGGTGAGCACCAGGGCGATCGACTGGCCCACCGCGCCGCGGCCCGTTCTGGTCGTCGCCGGCTCGATGCGCTCGACCGCCGGTGCCGCTTCCGCCCGGGTGACCTCACGACGGGCGACCCAGACAGAGAACGACAAGAAGGCCACCAACCCCAGCAAGAACACCCCGCCCTCGGCGCGATCGACCACGCCGTCCCGCATCACGAGTAGTCCAAGGGCGCTGACCAGGACCACAACCGGCCAGTCGACCCTGACCGCCGCGCTGTGGACGGGAATCGGTCGCACCACCGCGGCAACGCCCAGGATCACCAGCAGGTTGAACAGGTTCGATCCCACCACGTTGCCAACGGCGATATCCGGCTGCCCCTTCAGCGCCGCGAGCAGGGAGACCACGAGTTCGGGCATGGAGGTCCCGAACGCCACCACCGTGAGCCCGATGACGGCGGTGGTCAGGCCGGCCACCCGCGCGAGCGAGACGGCGCCCCGAATGAGCACGTCCCCACCGATCGCGAGCAACCCGAGCCCGGCAACGAGGAAGCCGACGGCGATGAGGAGGGTCATGAGGGTGGCGGGAGCTTAGGCCGGGTCTTCGACCAGGGGAAGGTGCTTCGCGACCGGCTCCCTCCGGGTCATATTGCTGTTCCCCTTCCGCCCTCCCTAGTGCCCTCCAGCAATCCCCTGCCTCTCGTCGGCGTCATCATGGGCTCGAAGACGGATCACGAGCACATGCAGCACGCCTGTGCCACGCTCGAGGCACTCGGCGTGCCGTTCGAGACCAGGGTGGTCTCGGCGCACCGCACGCCCGACTGGATGTTCGAGTACGCCAGCGGGGCCGAAGGCCGCGGCCTCATGGTCATCATCGCCGCTGCCGGGGGGGCCGCTCACCTGCCGGGAATGACCGCGTCGAAGACGCTCCTGCCGGTCCTCGGCGTCCCGATGCCGGTCACCGCGCTGCAGGGCACGGACGCCCTGCTCTCGATCGTCCAGATGCCGGCGGGGGTCCCGGTGGGCACGCTGGCCATCGGCAAGCCGGGGGCGATCAACGCCGCCGTCCTGGCCGCCGAGATCGTCGCCCTCAGCCATCCCGACGTGCGCGAGCGGCTGCGCGCATGGCGCGAGGCGCGCCGGGACGAGGTCCTGGGCCAGTCGCTGCCGTGACGGTGATCCTGCCCGGGGCCACCATCGGCCTCCTTGGCGGCGGGCAGCTGGGCCGGATGACGGGGTACGCGGCCAGGTCGTTAGGCTACGACGTCCACGTGCTCGATCCCGATCCCACCTGCCCGGCCCGTGCCATCGCCAGCCGCGTCATCACGGGCTCGTTCCGCGACGCGGCCGCCGCAGCCGACCTCGCGCGCGGCGTCGGGGTGGTGACGCTCGAGATCGAGCAGATCGGCCCCGACGCGCTGGCGGCGGTGTCGCAGTTCGCCCCCCTGCGCCCGCCGGCCGACGCCATCATCACCGTCCAGGACCGGATCCGCCAGCGCACCTGGCTCGATCGCGGCGGGTTCCCACTGGGGCCCTGGCGCGCCATCGACTCGGCGGCGTCCGCCACCGAGGCCGTGGGCGCGCTCGGGCGCTCGGTGATGAAGACCCCCGTGGGCGGCTACGACGGCCGGGGCCAGGCGCGCGTCGGCAGCGCCGGGGAGGCGGCCGGCGCCTGGGAATCGTTAGGTCGCGGCCCGCTCCTCGTCGAGCAGTTCCTCGACCTCGAGCTGGAACTCTCCGTGCTGGTGGCCCGCTGCGAGGACGGCCGCATGGCGACCTATGCCCCGGCCGTCAATCACCACGTGGCCGGCGTGCTCGACTGGTCCATCTGGCCGGCGGAGCTGCCGCCCGACGTGTCCCACCAGGCGATGCGCGTGGCCGAGGGAATTGCCGAGCGCATGGGGATCGTCGGACTGCTGGCCGTGGAGATGTTCCTGGTCACCGACGGCAGGCTCCTGGTGAACGAACTCGCGCCGCGCCCCCACAACTCGTACCACCACAGCGAGCGCGGCGCCTCCACCAGCCAGTTCGAGCAGTTCGTGCGCGCGGTGTGCGGACTGCCGCTCGGATCGGTCGATGCGCTGCGGCCCGCCGCGATCGCCAATCTGCTCGGGGACCTGTGGGAAGGCACCGACCCGGACTTCGCCAACGCGCTCACCATTCCCGACGTCCGGCTCCACCTCTATGGAAAGGCGGCGGCCCGGCCGGGCCGGAAGATGGGGCACCTGTCCGCGGTGGGCGAGTCGACCGAGGTCGCACTGGGCAAGGTGCTGGCGGCCCGGTCGAGAATGGTGAAGCAGGGGTGAGCGTCGAGGACCGGCGCGACGATCAACCGGCCGCAGCTTCGATCGCGCCGAACCGCCGATCCCGCCGCCGGTACTCGAGCAGGGCCGCGTCCAGGTCCCGCGGCGTGAACTCGGGCCACAGCCGGCGCGTGAAGACCAGTTCCGCGTAGGCGCATTCCCAGAGCAGGAAGTCGCTCAGCCGCTGCTCCCCGCCCGTGCGCAGCAGCAGGTCCACGTCAGGCACGACGTCGAGATCGTTCGATGCCAGGGCCAGCGCGCGCACGAAACCCGATCGGGTCATCGGGACGCCGTCGGTGTTGCGCGCGGCCTCGACGATCGCGTCGCGCGCCGAGTAGTCCACCGCCAGTCGCAGCCGCAGGTCGCGGCAGTGTCGCGTCGCGGCCTCCGCCGCCTCGATCCCGCGGACCAGCGCCGGTGCCAGCCGGTCACGCCGCCCGATCACCGAGATGCGAATGCCATTCTCCAGGCACCGCGACACCTCGGCCGCCAGGTAGCGACGGAAGAGCGACATCAACGCCGCCACTTCCGCCTCCGGACGGCGCCAGTTGTCCGCGGAGAACGCGTACAGCGTGAGGACGGGGATCCCCGTGCGCCGCGCATGCTCGACGACACTGCGCACCGTCCGCGCCCCGGCAAGGTGTCCGGTGGTGCGTGCCTTGCCCCGCTGCGTCGCCCATCGGCCATTCCCGTCCATGATGATTGCCACATGCGCGGGAATGCCGTCGTCTGACGCCGCCCTCTGTCCTCCGGCCGCGGACCTCATTTGTTCCGGGTCGCCTTGATGATCGCTTCCATGTGCTCGAGGTACCGCTCGAGGGCGCGCCGTCCCGGGGCCGTCAGCGAATACTCGGTCTTCGGCATCCGTCCCTCGAAGGACTTCCGGCAGGAGATGTAGCCGGCATCCTCCAGCTTGCGGGCATGCACGCTCAGGTTGCCGTCGGTCGTCTGCATGAGCGCCTTGAGCTCGTTGAACGACAGCGACTCGTTGACGGCGAGCGCGCTCACGATCCCCAGTCGCTGGCGTTCGTGGATGAGCCGGTCGAGGGATGCGGCCGACTCGCCGCCCTTCCCCTTTTCGAGCTTCGGCGCCGCCGGGGCGTCGCGATTCCCACGCCTCCGGTCATCGGCCAGTGCGCTGCGCTTACCCACCGTACCTCCTCGCAATGAAGAACCCGAATACCATGTGCAGCCCACCGAACCCGGCGAGCATCATCCAGTTCGCGGCGTCCGGCGGCAGCATGAGCGCGATGACGCCAGCCACCATGAAGGTCGCCCCCATCACCGGCACCACCGGCACCGAGAGCGCGCCGCCCGCGGTCACGCCTGCGCCATAGAGCAGGAGCCACGCGCCCACCAGGATGTCGCGCGGCACGGTGGGCCAGAGCACCGCCGTGAGGATCGCCGCCGCCAGCAGCGTCGGCGTGAACGCCAGGGCGAACTTGCGGCCCGGCCCGGAGATCATCGGCAGGCCGAGCGCGCGCGCCTTGCGCGCCGTGAGCACGAGCTCGATCACGACCGCCGTCGCCGCCATGGCCAGCCACACGGCCATCCAGCCGTTCGCCGTCGCCTGCCGCTGGGCGAAGAACGCGCCGATGATTCCCAGTCCGCCAATCGCCACGATCCCGGCGCCGGAGACCGCCGTGAACGACCCCGCGCGCTCCATCGCCTGGCGGATGAAGTCGAGGTTGTCGATCGCGCGGTCGTGGAGCGCCGGCGGTTCGTCAGGGCTGGTTGGGGTCACGCGTCGCGCCTGGTTCACGTCCGAACTCTGCTCGAGTGAGCAGATGCTGTCAAGTACTTTGCCTCACCAAGTTCAAGGGCTCGGCGGACGACCTCGGGGACCTTCCGGTCGTGACCAGCGCGCGCAGATGGAGCTCACGCCGTCCTGACCGGCGCGCGAACGCGGCGCCGTCAGCGAAGCGGGACGAACCCGAAGACCATCGAGCTGTAGGTGTGGTGCCCGGGTCCTGTCCGGTACTCCCGCGAGCGCGTCACCGCGCGATACGTCACGCTCAGGCCCTCGTAGCGCAGCCCGGCCGCGAACTCGTACTGCCTGACGCCGGCGATGCGCTCGACCCGCCGGGACGGGTCCCGCCACGTACCGTCCAGCGACATGTCGCGCGCCACGTACTCGGCGCGGCCGCCGGCGGATAGCCACCACTCCGCCTGCCCCCTGCCCCGCCAGGCGCCCGGATGCCAGGGATGCGACAGGTTCCACCCGACCCGTGCCGTCGCGCCCAGTTCGGCGTGCGACCGCACGTTGCCGAGGGACACCGCGCCCTCCGGGACCAGGTCCATCGCCAGTCGCCGCTCCCCGCCGACGCCGCCCGCCAGGACCGCCTGCCTCAGCTCCAGGATCGCGCCAGGCTCGAAGCCGACCTGCGTCTCCCAGCCCGTCGCCTGCTCGTTGAACCCGATCCGGTGCGCGATCCGCTGCGCCAGTTCCCCGAGGGCCGGCGGGCCGGTGACGCCCAGCGAGACGCTCGTCGTGCGCAGCGACCGCGCCGACGACACCCGCGCGCTGCCGCGCAGGTACAGCCACGCGAAGTACGGACGCTCGTCCTCCCAGTCCTCGACGAGGAACGGGGCGCGGTCGAGGTTGGGCGTGTACAGGTCCTGGCCTAACGTGAGCATGGTCGACCGGCAGGGCGCCCCACCGCCGGACCCGGCGCAGTCGGGAATCGCCCGGGCAAACAGCCCCCCCCACCCGGGCGCCGTCAGGGACTCGAGCGAGGCCTGGACGCCGTTGGTGTACTCCTCATCCGGCCGTTGCGTGTGCCGCGTCCAGAAGTTGTAGACGTCGTTGTCGAGCTGCAGCCGTGGCAGCCACCCGCGCTGTGCGTGCGCAACCACGGGACCGGCGACAAGGAGCAGGCCGGCGGCGAGGATCGCGGCAACGATCGACTGGGCGCGGGGGCTGGTGGGTTGTGCCATGTCTCCCGGGTCTGGGTCCGGCGCGTTCGCGCGTGCATGATAGCAGCGCGACGGCCATGCAGGAATTGCCGGGCGAGGAGCCTGTTCGTTAATTGGCAGCATGCCCGGCCATTGCACGTCGATCCTGTCGTGAACGTCCCGCGCAGTCGCCGCGACACACCGGGCGACGCGCGCGCGTCGTCGCTCACCGGACGACTGAGGCGATGGCTGCCGGAACCGCCAGCAGGCTCGACGCCGGTCGACCAGCGCACGACGCTCATCCTCGTGGCGTCGATTGTGCTCCTCGTCACATTCCAGTATTTCGGCAAGCCGGAGTCGTATCGAGGCTCCTCGCTGGGCACGCGACTCCAGCCGCTCGCCGATGCGTGGTTCGGGTCCCATGCCGACATCGCGCCCTACGTCCATTGGGGCCTGGCGTCGATCGTCCTGCGCGTCCTCGTGCCGTTCGCGATCATCGTCTTCGCGTTCCGCGAGCCGTTGCGGAATTACGGTTGGAAGTGGCGCGGACTCGGCGCACACCTTCCGCTCTATGCCGGGCTCTACCTGCTCATGCTGCCGCTGCTGGTGTGGGCATCGACGCAGGCATCGTTCCAGCAGAAGTACCCGTTCTATCGTGGCGCCGCAGACGGCGGGGCGGCGTTCTGGGGATACGAGCTGCTGTACGGCGCCCAGTTCATGGGGGTCGAGTTCTTCTTCCGTGGATTCCTCACCTTCGCCCTGTTCCGGAAGTTCGGCTACAACGCGCTGCTCATCATGGCGATTCCCTACGTCATGGTGCACTTCAACAAGCCGCTGCCGGAAACCTTCGGCGCGTTAGGCGCCGCCCTGGTGCTGGGCGCCCTGGCCCTGCGCGCCGGCAGTTGCGTGCCGGGAATCTTCCTCCATTGGGCCGTGGGGATGACCATGGACGTGCTGGCGATCGGGAAGTCGCTCGGAGGACTGGGTCCGGCGCTTCGCGCGGTCTTCCAGCCCTGAGCACTTGCCGCCATGAGCCGCCCACGCCAGGCTCACGAACCCCGTACGGGCGTCAGCGCCACCCTGTTTGTGCGGGCGGTGACCCGTTTCCCCGTGTTTTCTCGCACTGCTATCAGGTAGACCAGCCGTTCGGGATCCGGCCCTCCGGATCCCGTCACCCCCTGAGGCACCCCGCCATGTCGCTACGAGCATCTCTGTGTGCCGGTCTGATCGTCCTCGCCGCCTGCGGTGGGGGCGGTGACCCCCCAACAGAGCCGGGCCCGGCGCCTGTAGCGACCGTCGTCGTCTCGCCGCCAGCGACCACCCTGGCGCCCCAGCAGACCGTCCAGCTCACGGCCGCCCTCCGCGACGCCGCCGGCAACTCGCTCTCCGGTCGGTCCATCGCCTGGAGCGCATCGCCGAGCCAGGGTGCCACCGTCAGCGGCACCGGCCTGGTCACCGCCATCGCCGCCGGCGTTGTGACCGTCACGGCGACCAGCGAGGGAAAGAGTGGGAGTGCGCAGGTCACCGTGATTGCCCCGGTCGCCAGCGTGGTCCTGTCCGCCGCGACGACGACGTTGGTCCCACAGCAGACACTCCCGTTGACCGTCGTACTGAAGGACGCCGGCGGCGCAATCCTCACCGGACGAAACGTCGGGTTTACGTCGTCGCAGACCGCGGTGGCCACCGTGAACTCGGCTGGCACCGTTACCGCGCTCGCGGAAGGCAGCACGACGATCACGGCGATCAGCGAGGGCCAGAGCGGGACCATCGACTTGACGGTCGCGACCGGCGCGGTCATTGGACCCAGTGGTGGCAGCCTGACGGCCGGCAACGGGACCATCACGGTCACGATTCCGCCGGGCGCCGTTTCAACCGCGACGCCCATCACCCTGGTCCAGGTAGCTCCCCCCACCACCGCGCCGCCGACGAACGTGCAGTTCAACGGGCCGGCGTTCGCACTCGGGCCCGCGGGCCAGGCATTCACGCAGCCGGTCACGATCGCGCTCAAGTACAGTGCCGCCACAATGCCCGCGTGGGCGATGACCGGTGACGTCGCGATCTACCTGTCGAACGGCGCGCAGTGGACCGCACTCACCAACGTCGTCGTGGATTCGGCCGCGGGGACGGTGACTGGGCAGACGACCGCCCTGGGCGCGTCGGCGACGTCGTTGCGTCTCCGCCCCGACATGGCCGCTGCCGCCGGTGACGGGTCAACGGTCACGACGGGCGTGGCCGACCCGACCATCAACCTGACGCCGACGGTCGCGAGCGTGAACTTCCAGCAGCGGTCCGTCAGCTTCGACGTCTCGCTGTCGGGGACCGGGAACGGTATCCTGAAGCCGGCGCCGGGCCCGACACCCACGCCGCAATGGAAGTTTCGCTGGCGCACGACGGGCGCGCACGGTGTCCTGGGTGGCGGTGGGACTACGACCGGCTGGACCACCTCGAGCCGCGAGCAGTACATCGCCAACGACCCGAACCTGAACGGGCTCACTGGTCCGATCGACCAGGTCTTCGTGGACGTCCTCCTCAATCCCGCCGAGGAAAACAACCCGTCGGCACAGAGGATCATCACGGCGCAACAGACGGTCGACGCGGACCTCCAGATCACGTACGAGATCTCACCTGACCTCAAGACCATCGGACCGGGAGTGGCACAGGCGTTCCAGCTCGTGATGCGCGACCGGCAGGGCAACTTCCTGCAGCCGCAACCGAACCACCGGATCAAGTGGGCGAGCTCCTCGAACCAGGGAACCCTGGCGGGCGGGAACCAGGTCACGTCGACGTATACGTCGAACAGCACGTTCACCACGCCGCCCCCGCGAGTCGATGACATCGAGGTCGAGATTGAGGGGCTCACCTTCGTTCAGGAGCGTGTCGTCACGTGGGACCTCCTGTCGGTGCCCGGTGTCCCGCAGATGATCGTGACCATGAAACCGAAGGAGGAGCGCAAGCTGGAGGGCAAGGCGAAGGCGTTCGTGACCGTCAAGGTGGACTACCAGGTGACGCTCTCACCCGGCAGCAGTACGATCAGCGCCAATGAGAACAAGCAACTGCAGGTCACGGTCACGCCGCCGTATAACGGGCCCGGATTCGAGTACAAGTACACGCTCACGGGAACGCACGGCACGCTGGACGTCACGAACGGGACGCGGACAACGAAGACCACGGTCACGTATACGGCGAAAGGCCCGCCTAACCAGGGAACGGACCAGATCGCCGTGGAAGTCGTCTCGGTTGTCGCAAACGTTCAGCTGGAATCGGTCGCGACGGGGCAGGCGTCCGTCCAGGTGGACGGGTGGGCCCTGGCATCCTTTACAGTCGTCCAGCTCCCCAGCGGCGGCGGGGCCAGCACCTTCACGGCCGCGCAGATCAGGATTCCCAAGGCCGCTGGTGCAACGAGCTACGAGGTCTCCGCGCCGGGCAGCCCGGACGGTCCCTATGCAACGACGTTCGGCGGAGCCACATCGACCAATCAGTTCTCCGTCTTCCAGGTGTTGGACGGCGGCTCCTATTGGGCCATCAATGTCGCTGGCGGCTTCAACACCATTCCGAGCGCTGCGGCGAGCCGGGCCGCCCTCTACCAGAGCATGTACGGGTCGGTGCAATGGAAATACCGGGCGCAGTAGTCGCCGCGACTGGTGACCCGGTGACCGAAGGACCTGGTTCGATCACGGGCTGAGGCAGTCCGCCCTCGTCAGGGCGGACGCCAGCCGCCGCACGAGCCCGTCGGCGCGCGCGGCGCACGCCCGGTCATAGCGGAGACCGACCGCCGCGGCGGTGAGGAGCGCGACGTCGCCAAGGACGTTGTTGGTGCCGCGAACCTCGCCGCGCATCGACCCGCCCGGGCCTGCCGTGATGAGGAACGTCTCCTCGGCTCCCGCCACGTCAACGCCGTGATGACGCCAGTCGGTCGCGAGGCGACCGCGTCCATGGTCGGCCGTGAAGATCAGCGTGGTCCGGTCCCGGTACCGGGGATTCGACTGCACCGCGGCCCACAGGTCCGCGAGGTACCCGTCGACCGCGTGGGCCGCATCGAGGAACCGGTCGTACCGCCCCTCGTGGCCCCAGTCGTCGGTCTCGGCGAAGCCGACGAATAGCGCCCGTGGCGCCAGGCGGTCGACGTACGGCAGGACCTGCCGGTGCACCAAGTTGTCGTGCGGCTTCGACCCGTTGGTGAACACCTGAAGGCGGCTGCGCTCGACGTTGAAGATGTCCTGGAACGTGTCCCAGGTCCCGAACACGGCGACGCTCCCGGTGAACCCGGGACGGCGATTGAGCCGCTCGAAGATCGTCACGTTCGGGTTCGGCCCGTGCTCGTTGCTGTCGATGCGCGGGTCGGGGCGACCGGTGAGCATCTCGTTGTAGCCGGGATACGAGAACTTCAGCCCGTTCGCGACCTGCACGCGACTGTCGAGGTCCCGGTTGCCGCGCAACTGGCCCTGGCGCACCAGCGTCCCCCAGACGAAAGGCATCAGCGCGGCACGCCGATCCGTGGCCGTCGGGCGCCAGTACTTCCGCCTCGCCGCGTCGGCGTCGGCGGCCGGGCCGGCCTGGTCGCTGAAGAGGATCGTGGAGTCCGCGCCCCGGAAGACCTCCTGCCACCGCATGCCATCGGACACGACCACGATGACGTGGCGCGCGTCGTCCGCGCGATTCGCGGTATCCCCGCGGTCCGAAGTCCGATGGTCGAACACGGAAGCCGCGGCACTCATGGCGACGAGGATGACCCAGTGGCGTCTCATGCGAAGGGCCTACGGCTCGACGATCGCGCGGGTTGCACGCATGGAGCGCGATTCAGCCATTCGGCGACTGGTCAGGCGGTGGCGGCGCCTCGGTGTCGAGGATCTGCCGCGCCAGGTCGGCGTCTTCGGCCCGGACGATGAGCCGGACCGGGAAGGAGACGGCAAGGTTGGGGAGTGCGCCACCCGCCGTGTCGGCCGACACGCGCGCCGGGATGCCGTTCGCCTCGAGGCTCATGGCGGCGATCTGCGCGGACAACTCGCTGTCGAAGCTGCGGAGCACGACCAGGTCGCTCGCCACGAATCCTCCAGGGCCGGACGTCAGGTAGTGCGGAACGGTTGTTCGTCGGCTGTGGGGCCGTAGATCGACGGGACGGGGACGTCGAGGAGCCGGAGGTATACCGTGAGCTGGCCGCGATGGTGGACCAGGTGACTGATGTGGTTCCGGATCACGACGTGGCGGGGCGCGCTCCACAGCGTCATCCCGCCTCGCGTCAGCGACCAGGTTTCACCCCACGAGGCATCGGGTGCGTCCTGCAGGGCGGCCCGTGCCGACGCGACATTCGCGTCGAACCCCCTGACGAGGTCCTCGGTCGACTCGATGCTGTACCCACCCGCCTTGCCCAGGTCGAGGGCGGACTCCCGGAGCGTGTTGGTGATCCACCCGGGCATCCACGACACCAGCTGGGCGAGGTGACCTAACGAGAACGACCTGGGATGCGGTTTCCAGGTCGCCCGGTCGCCGGGGACGCGCTCGAGCACGCGGCGCGTCGTGGCCATCTCCAGGTCGAATTCCGGCAGCAGGGCTTCACCCGGTTTCATGTTGCGGTCCTCGCTCAGGTCAGGCGGCGTCGTGTGGCCACGGAGGGAAGGTCGATCCATGCCAAGGTACGCCGACAGAGGCCGGCAGGCGAGGTGAGCGTATATCGTCGGCGCGTCCCGACGCCTCAGGGACTTCCGGGGCGCGCGTACGTGCCCATCAGCACCGCGGAACCGAGCACATGCCCTTCCATGGCGGCGTCGAGGTGACTTCGCCGCGCCTTATCGCCCAGATCGGCGAGGACCGTGTCGAGCGCGTAGAGCCGGAAGTAGTACCGATGCCGGCCAATCGGGGGACACGGTCCGCCATAGCCCAGCTCGTCGCTGTCGTTCAGGCCCTCGCGTGCGCCGGCAGCGGGGGGCGCATTGCCTGCGCCTTCGGCGAGGGAAGCCACACTGGGCGGCAGGTTGTAGAGAAGCCAGTGGACCCACGTGCGCCTGGGCGCAGCCGGGTCCGGCGCATCGGGATCGTCGACGATGAGGGCCAGTGACCTGGCTCCCTCCGGCACCGAAGTCCACGCGAGCGGGGGCGAGAGGCCGGGCCCGTCGCACGTGAACCTGGCGGGGATGGGCTCATCCGGTGCAAACGCGGTCGATGTGATCCTGAGCATTTCTCCTTTCCTCCCGGCATTGGTGATCACGGCGTTCACCCCGGAGGCTGCGCCGGGTTCGGAGCGCGGTCGAAGGCGCGACGCTCCGGATCCTTCCTCCGCCGGCTCAGCACGCCTGCCGAGACCAGCGCGACGACGAGCGCCACCGGGAGCGGTTCCATGAACGTGACGGCCGCGTTGAACGCCGGGTTCCGGTACCGAACCGCGAACGCGTCCATGTCCGCCTTCTTCCGGGCGATCGCCTCGTCACTGTCGCCGCTGGCTTGCGCCTTCTCGAGCGCGTACGCCTGGTACTTCGACAGGAAGTCTGGCGTGAACTTGAAATAGATGACCTGCCAGGTGGCGACATAGAAGAGGGACGCCAGGCACGCGATCAGCGCGCCAACCGAGAAGGCCCGCCCGAATCCCACGGTGCCGCCCGCGACGTTGTCCCGGTAGGAGCGGACGCCGAAGTAGATGAGCAGGAATGCGAGGATCATCGACGTGTAGCCGATGATCGCTCCCCGCTCGAACCCGATCGAGTCCATGAACGGGACGGTGGCGAGCATCATCGCCGAGAGGACGACGCCGGAGATTGCGCCGAAGGTGAGCACGGTCTTCTTCATGCGAACGAACCCCTCCTGAGGTGGATGAGCCTGAACAGGGGGCAACCTGGCCTCCCGCCGGCTTTTCCGCGTCACCCGAACGAATGATTCTCGTGAGAATGCAGCAGGATCACCCGTTCAGGGGATGATCCCCGCCTCCTTGGCGCGCTGCACCGCCTGCGTCCGGCGACGAGCCGAGAGCTTGGAGAACAGCCGGGCCGTGTGCGTCTTCACGGTATTCTCGCTGACGAACAGGCGTTCGGCGATCTCGCGGTTGCTGAACCCGGCGGCGAGGGCCTCCAGGATCTCCAGTTCGCGCGGCGTGATACCCAGGGCTTCGAGCCGGGCCGCGTCACGGACGAAGGGACCACCGACCGGGATCCGGATCTCGACCGGGACGGGTACTTCCCGGACGACCACGGTTTCCCGCGGCCGGGTGAGCGTGAGCCCGAGCCAGATCCCCAGGCCCGAGAACAGGAGCGCCACGATGCCACCGTAGATCTCGAGCGAGTGCTCGAGGACGAGAAAGCGATACTCGACGATCCTGAGCACGGCAATGAGCACGCCGCCGAGCAGGCCGTAGGCGAGAACGGTCTTCTTCACGCCGGCTCGCGGAGAGACGTCCCGACGCGTCCGTGTGCCCGGGCAGGTTGGCCCGATGCGTTGGTTTGCCTTGGCGATTCTGGGAGAGTCACGGAGTTCGGTCCGGCCGCGATGCGGGGCCAACGGAGTTAGGTCCGGCCGCGATGCGGGGCCAACATTGGCATCAGCGTGCCAAATCAAGCCGTTTGGCGTCCGCTTGTCACGCCTCATGTCTTCAATTGATGACAGAGCGCGATGTGCGTTGCCAGTCCTGGCCCGGGGTGACGCACGCCCGGACCTCCGTGCCACCTGCTTCCTTTTCCCTGAATCACATCCCCGCGCTCAGGGCCGGGATTGCAGCAGCGCCGTCATTTCCTCAAACGGGACCGGGCGCGAGAACAGGAAACCCTGGATCTCGTCGCAACGCAGCAGCCGCAGCACCTTCGCCTGGTCCTCGGATTCCACCCCCTCCGCGATCACCTTCAACCGCAACGAATGCGCCAGTGAGATCACCGTCTGCACGAGGGACATCGCGTTCGGGTCGTCGAGCATGGAGCTGATGAACACGCGATCGATCTTCAGCGAGGCCACTGGCAATCGCGCCAGATAAGCCAGCGACGAGTACCCCGTTCCGAAATCGTCGATCGCGATGTTCACCCCAAGGTCCCGGATCGCCTTCAAGGTATCGATGTTCTCCTCGATACTCTCCATGACCAGGCTCTCGGTGATCTCCAGGTCGATGCCCGGCGGATCCGTGCCCCGGGCAAGCGCCTCGCGCAACTCGGCGACAAAACCTCGCTGCCGCAACTGCAGCGAGGAGATGTTCACGGCCACCCGGACGTCCGGCAGCCCCAACGCCGTCCAGCGCGCGTGGTCGGCCACGGCCTGGGACAACGCCCACCGGCCGGCCTCGAGGATCAACCCGGTCTCCTCCATCAGCGCAATGAACCTGGACGGCGGCACCAGGCCGTCGCGATGCTCCCAGCGCAACAAGGCTTCGACGCCCTTCATCTGCATGGTGCGGAGTTCGATGCGCGCCTGGTAATGCAGGACGAACTCGTGGTGCTCCAGCGCCGCGCGAAGCTGGTTCTCGAGCGCGAGGTTCTCCGCCGCCCGGGTCGTCATTTCCCTCGTGAAGAACAGGTACCGGTCGCCGGATGCTTTCGCGTTGCTCACCGCGGCTTCGGCGTTGCGCAGCAGCACATCCGCATCGGTGCCGTCATCCGGGTATACGGCGATCCCCATCTTGGCCGACACGCGGACGTCCGTTCCCGAGAGCGGAAACGGGGCACCGAGGAGCTGCTGCATCCGGGACTCGATCCGCCTGGCGATCACCTCCGAGGCTCCACCTGCGGCCAGCACGAACGCGAACTGGTCCGGACCGGTCCGTGCCAATGATGCGCCACCCTCGGGAGCGTCCGCGCGAGCGCGCGCGGCAACCTGGGTCAGCAATTCGTCGCCGGCTTGCCGCCCCAACGTGGCGTTGATCGCACGAAAGCGCTCGAGGTCGAAGACAATGACCGCCAGGTGGCCGCCATTTGCCCGCTCGGCGGCCGCCGCGATCGCCTGCTCGATATGACCGGCGAACTGGGTGCGGTTCGGCAACCCCGTCAACGAGTCGTGCAGGGCGAGGTAGGTCACCCGGTCGGCCTTCTCCAGGTGGTCGAGGGCAAAGGAGATGTCCCCTGCCAGCTCGAGCAGGAGCTTCAGCTCCTCGTCGTCGACGACATCCGGCTCCCGCGAGTGGAGCGACAGGACTCCCACCGCCGCGTCGCCAACAACGAGCGGCAAGGCCACGATCGCGCGCGTCCCCAGCGCCAGGGTCGCGGCCTTCTCGACGATCGTCGATTCGTCCTCGAGGTCGTTCACGATCGCCGGCTTCCTCTCCCGGATCGCCTTCGCAACGGGCCCCTGGCCGTCAGGTGCGCTCGCCGCTCGAGCGATTCGCAGCACCAGGTCCTCGCTCACACCCTCCCACGCGACCGGCCGCAGCGCCATCGTGACCGGGTCGACCAGCGCTGCCCAGGCGAGCGAGAATCCCCCCTCGTCGACCGCGATCCGGCACGCCTCGCGCAGTAACTGCTGCCGATCGGGGGCGCGCACGATGAGCGCGTTGATGTCGCTCAGCACCGCATAGACCCGGTTGAGCCGCCGGATCCGTTCCTGTGCCGCATGCTGTTCAGTGATGTCCTCGCCGATGGTCGCGATCCCGATCACGTCGCCGTCCACCGATCGCAGGACCGAGTTGTTCCATCGGACCAGGCGTCGTTCGCCCAACCGCGTCAGGATCTCATTCTCATGGTGCCAGGCCTCGGGGATGTCGGCGAGGAGGGACTGGAACACCTCGCGCATCCCGGGCGCAGTCTCCGGCGGCAGGAAGGAGTCGAACCAGTTGCGTCCCACCACGGCCTCGCGGGACCATCCCGTCAGGTGCAGCAGGTAATCGTTGCAGTAGGTGATGCGCGCGTCGCGATCGAGCATCAGGGCGACGAGTTCCACGTTCTGCAGCAAGTGGCTGAACCGGCGCTCACTCTCCCGCCGTTCGTCCGCCGCGCGCTTCTGCGCGGAGATGTCCTGGATCACGGTGATGAAGTGCAGCGGATCCCCGGTCGTTCCCCGGACCAGCGAGGTCGTGATGTGCGTCCACAGGACATTGCCGTCCTTCCGCACGAGGCGAGCATCGCGTTCGGAGGAAGATGCGCCACCACCGGCGAACAGTTGCGATCGTGCCTCCAGGGCTGGACCCAGGTCATCGGGATGGGCGAGGTCCTCGATCCCGAGCGTGAGGGCCTCCGCGCGGGTGTACCCCGAGATGTCGCAGAACTTCGGGTTGACGTTCAGGAACCGGCCTTCCCGGTTGCTGTGCACGACACCGACCCCCACCTGCTCGAAGACCGCCCGGTACCTGGCTTCGCTCTGGCTGATGTCGCGGAACGCGACGAGTGTGAACCGCCCTTCGGTCGACTCGACCGGATAGAGGCTGATCTCGACCGGGATCTCGGCCCCGTCATTGCGGAGTCCGATGAGGTCGAGCCCCGCGCCCATCCGCCTGACAACCGGATCCCTGGAGTAGTGCGAGACGTGCCTGGCGTGTGCCTCGCGGAGCCGCTCCGGCACCAGCAACGCCATTGGCCTGGATTGCAGCTCGCCGGGCCCGTATCCGAAGAGTTGCTCGACAAGCGAGTTGGCCTGCACGATCGTGCCATCGGTGGCGACCAGCAACGCGCCGTCCGGCATGCACGGCAGCAACTCGCGCAGCGCTTCCCGGGGAATGCTGCGCAGCATCACGGTAGGGGACGATCTGCTGGGGTCGAGATGACACGATTCCCGATGGGGCCGGCAGCCAATGTAGGGGCCGCCTGAGGTTTCGGACAGGGCGGCGATCGGCGGAGAGCCTAACGCCTCCGCGTCATCCCTCGGGTCGCCGCCTAACCCTTGCCAGAAACGGCCTCAGGAAATGGCGCGGGACACCGCGCAAACGGGCACGCGTCCCGCGTTCATCAGCCCCCGGCCTCAACCGCCACAGCGGCAGGTCCATCGGTCACGCCGCCCCGCCCAGGCGCTGCCTCTACCACCACGTCGTGTCGCTGACCATCATCGACGAGGCGGATGACGCCGTCGCCAACCCGGACGCCGTCCACACTCACCACGGCGCCGCGACGCTGCACGCCGGCGGGATCGTGCACCGCAATCGCGTACGTCGCTTCCCCGAAGCGATACGCAACCTCGTAGTCGCCCCACGCCTCCGGCACGCGCGGCTCGATCCGCAGCGTATGTCCGACCTTCCGGAACCCGAGGATCTCCTCGATGCCCACCCGGTACATCCAGCTCGCCGAGCCCGTGTACCACGTCCACCCTCCGCGACCGAGCTGCGACGGCGCCGTGTACACATCCGCCGCCACGACGTACGGCTCCACCTTGTAGGTCGCCATGTCCGCCGCGTTCGCGCTATGCGTGAGGGGATTGAGCATCTGGAACAGCTCGAAGGCCCGGTCGCCGTTGCCCTGGCGGGCGGTCGCCATGACGGCCCACAAGGCGGCGTGCGTGTACTGGGCGCCATTCTCGCGCACCCCGGGCACGTATCCCATGATGTACCCCGGGTCATGCGTGCCCCGGTCGAAGGGCGGCGTCAGGAGCATGATCAGGCGCGCGTCCTCGCGCACCAGGTGCGTGTTCAGCGCGCGCATCGCGAGGTCCTGCCGCGCGGGCAGGCCCGCACCCGAGATCACGCTCCAGCTCTGCGCGATCGCGTCGATCCGGCACTCGTCGTTGCCTGCCGACCCGAGGGGCGTGCCATCGTCGTAGTACGCTCGCCGATACCACTGGCCATCCCATCCGCTCGCCTCGACCGCCGTCACGTAATCGTCGGCCTTCCGGCGCCAGGCGGCCGCCTCGGCGTGATCGCCACGCGCGTCGGCGTGCCCGGCGAACGACCGCAACGTGTCGACCAGGAACCAGGCCAGCCATACGCTTTCACCGCGTCCCGCCGCGCCCACCCGGCTCAAGCCGTCGTTCCAGTCGCCGGTCCCGATCAGCGGCAACCCGTGCGGGCCGACCGAGCACGCCTTGTTCAGCGCGCGACGACAGTGCTCGTACAGGGATCCGTGTTCATCCGTGACCATGGGCAGGTCATACAGCTCGTGCTCCTGCTCGGCGAGCGGGCGCATGGTGAGGAACGGCACGTACTCATCGAGGATGAAGGTGTCGCCCGTCACGCGCACGTACCGATCGACGACATACGGCAGCCAGGCGAGGTCGTCCGAGAACCTCGTGCGCACGCCACGCCCGTTGTGCGGGTGCCACCAGTGCTGCACGTCGCCCTCGACGAACTGACGCGTCGCCGCGCGCAGGATGTGGGCGCGCGCCGTTTCCGGTTCCGCGTACACGAAGGCCAGCACATCCTGCAGCTGGTCCCGGAACCCATAGGCGCCGCTGCTCTGGTACGGCCCGACCCGCGCCCACATGCGACACGCGAGCGCCTGGTAAAGCATCCACTTGTTGAGCATGGCGTCGAACGCAGCGTCCGGGGTCCGGATCGTGATGACGCTCAGGCGTTCGGCCCATTCCGCCACGGCCTTCGTGATCGCGACACGCCCCTGACCGGCGGGTCGCAGCCGGTCCAGCGTGCGCACGGCATCGGCCTCGCTGCGGGCGGCGCCGAGCAGCACGGTGACCTCGCGGATTTCGCCCGGGGCGAGGACGAGCTTCATCTGCAGTGCCGCGCAGGGATCCAGGCCGACCCCGGTCCTGCCGTCGAGTCGTTCGTGCCGGAGCGCCGCCGGATCCGCCAGGCTCCCGTTGCGCCCCAGGAAGGTCAGGCGATCCGCCGTGTAGCTCGTCAGCGGTTCGCTGGCGGCCAGGAACGCCGTCCACTGGGTGAACTCCGGGTCGAAGTGATTCTGGGCGAGGATGGCACTCCGGCTCGCGAGGACATTCGTGCGCACCTGGGAGTGCGTGTCCACGCGCCGTGCCCCCAGGGTCCACTCCGCATACGCGGTGAGGGTGAGCCGGCGGGGGCGGTCGGTCAGGTTGCTGACCCGGATGACGGACACCTTGACCGCGGCGTCGTCAGGCACCCCCAGCAGGAGCTCGGTATGGATGCCGTCGTGCCAATGCTCGAACGTGGTGCGACCAGGCGCGTGGCTCACGCGATACGACCCGTCGCCGTTGACCGGCGCCGGGGTCGGGCACCACAGGTCACCGCTGGCGTCGTCCTGCAGGAACAGCACGTCGCACATCGGATCCGCGACCGGATCGTTGTGCCACGGCGTCAGCCGGTAGAAGTAGGCGTTCTCCGCCCACGTGCAGCCGGCGCCCCGCTCCGACACGATGAACCCGCCCTGGGGATTCGCGATCACGTTGACCCAGGGCGCGGGCGGGAGGCGGGTGTCGTCCACGACCATCTGGTAGTCACCCTGCGCGTCCAGCCCACCGATCCCGTTGTGGAACTGCAGCGCCTCCGGCTCCGCAGCGGAGCCGGGACCCGCACCGAGGGCACGGCGCACGCGCGGCATCAGCGGCGCGACCAACGGCAGCAACCGGTCGACGATGGACGCCAGCGCCCCATTCCGTTCAACCGGCACGCTGACGGGCGTGCTGCGCTCGAGCATCCGGCCCGCCTCGCTGGGCGATTGGTCCGGGGAGGACGCATCCCGACGCACGGCCGCACTGGCGAGGATCCGTGCCAGGGAGCGTCCATCGCACGCGACGTGCATGCGCGCCGTGGCCGATAACATCAGGTACTCGTCAGGCTGGAACACATCCCTCCGACGGACGAACACCCCGCCGGGCTGGTCGAGCAGCGCCGCGTCGTCGGCCGACTGCATGGCTTCGACAATGCCGTCGCGCAATTCCTGCAGGTAGTCGTAGGAATGCGCGTTGATCACGACCAGGTCGACCAGGAGCCCGCGACGCCGCCAGTATCGGTGCGCCCGGAACAGGTCGCGGAGCGTCGGCACGCCGCTGAGCGAATCGATCGTGGCCAGCACGATCGGCAGGTCACCGGAGATGCCGTGCGGCCACAGGCGGGGCTGCGATCCCCGGTTCCGCCGCAGTTCGTCGATCGGCGGGCCGAGCGTGCCGGCGCCGTAGAGCAATTCCGCCGCCAGATCCTGGAAGACCGCGGCGCTCGCCGGCGTGATGCCCAGCTCGCGCAGCTCGATCTGCGTCGCGGTCCACGCCATGTCGAGCGCGCGCTGGGCCGCCCGCGGATCGTGGTACCGGTCGGCGAGGGTGAACGCCTCCTCCCGGCTCTTGGCGACCAGGGTGGTGAACGACACGCTGGTCGACTGCCCGGGAAGGACACGGACGCGGGTGCGCAGCGCCATGATCGGGTCGAGCACAGCGCCGGTCGTGCCGGACAGGGCACCGTGCGACGCCATCGCCGCGGGATTGCGCACGGTGCGGCCGCGGCCGACGAAGCGGGACCGGTCCGTCTCGCAGGTGACCGGGCCGACGCGATCGCGTCCCGAGTCCACCACGTGCACGAACCAGAGCCGCGTCTCCGCCTGCTCGCGCGGGCGCCGCGTGGCGGTGATCGCGGTGCACCAGGGGTGCCATTCGGTCTCGACGAACAGGTTCGAGAAGGCGGGATGCGCCTGGTCGGCGGCGGGCGGCGCCATCACGACCTCGCCATAACTGGTCAGCTCGATCTCGGCGGGTTCCCGTCCCGTGTTGGTCAGCGTCACGCGCCGCACCTCCGCCGAATCGCCCGGGACAACCGTGACATCGGTCCGGGTCTCGATCTCGCCATCGACGCGATGCAGGGTCACCCGGTCCGTGGCGAGCCAGGCGCGACTCCAGTCGGGACGCACCCCGGTGGGCTGCAGTGCGGTGGACCAGGTGCGGCCGCTCTCCACCTGCCGCACGTAGCAGAACTGGCCGGTGTCGTCCGTGGTGCGGTCGGCACGCCACCGCGTCACCGCCAGCGAGCCGTACCGGCTGTACCCGGTGCCGTCGTGGGTGAGCATGACCGTGTACGGCACCGATCCCAGGAGCGCCACGCGCGGACCACTGGCGTCGGCGGGGTTCACCTCGCGCACGACAGGCAGGTCGCGATCGAATGCCGGCCGGGCTTCGTCGGGTCGCGCGGTCTGCGGTTTCCGCATCACCAGCCGGCGCGGGATGCGCTCGTGCAGGAGCAGTTCGGCGGCCTTGACCAGCGGATCGGCGTGGAAGCGTTGCTGCCAGATGTCGTCAAGCAGCACGTTGGTGAGCGCAGTGAGCGTCATCCCCACGTGGTGCGCCATGTGCGTGCGCACGATCGCGAATCGATGGCCGGCCGCGGGCCGCGTGAAGTCGAGCGCGTCGTGAAATCCGTGCGCCCCCAGCGCGCCCATGGTCTCGAGCACCTGCAGGTTGGCCAGGGCGCGCACCGGCTCGATGAGCGCCGCCAGCGCGCTGGCATACGGGGCAACCACCAGGTCCCTGCCCAACCCGCGCTTGAGCGCGAGATCGGGCACCCCGAAGGCACGGTACTGGTAGGTCTGGTGGCGATCGCGATGGTTGTACGCACTTTCACTCGACCCCCACGGCACGTCGCGCGCGCGCGCGTACGCGACCTGCCGTTCCACGACGCCCCGATACGTCTGGTCCAGCAGCGTGAAGGGCAGCGAGCGCATGACGAGCACCGGCATCAGGTACTCGAACATGCTGCCGCTCCACGAAAGCAGTGCCGTCGCCCCTTCGACGCGGTTCAGCGCCCGTGACAACCGGAACCAGTGCTCCACCGGCACGTCGTTCCTGGCGACCGCGATGAAGCTCGCCAGTCGTGCCTCGGACGCCAGCAGGTCATAGAACGCCGCGTCCGGCGTAAACGTCGCGGGATGGTATCCGATCGTGAACAGCTTCCGGGTCTCGTCGTAGAGGAACGCGAACTCCATGCCGAGGGCGAACGCGGACGCCTGCTCTGCCAGCGCCTGCAGGCGCTCCCGCAGCGCCGGCTCCCGCGTGGCGACCTGCAGGCACGCCTGGCCCAGCGCGATCAGGTGGCCTGCGAGGTTCCCGCTGTCCACGACGCTGATGTACGGAGGGTCGAGGACCTCGAGGTCCGGCAGGCGATACCAGTTGAAGAAGTGGCCGCGATACCGGGGCATGCGTTCCATCGTGGCCAGCGTCTTCTCCAGGCGCTGGGTCATGTCCGCCGCCGTGATCAGGCCGAGGTCGTGCGCGCTCACCGTCGCCAGCAACTGGAGTCCGATGTTCGTCGGCGACGTCCGCATCGCCACCTCGACCTCCGGGTCCGACTGGACGTTGTCCGGCGCCAGCCAGCGCGTTCCCTCGTTCACGTACTCATCGAAGAACCGCCAGTGCAGCGTGGCGTACCGCGCGGCCACCGCGCGCTGCGACTCGGACAGTCGGCGGCGGGCGGCCATCGCCGGCTGGCTCAGCCGGATCATCACCGTCGGCGCCGCCAGCCACAGGACCACGAAGCCGAGCACCAGGGACCCCACCGGCAGGAGCTGGATCAACGGCACGCCCACCGCCAGGCGATGGAACAGGGCGACGTACAGGAGGATCACGAAGGTCGCGCCAGCGACCGCGACCGACGCGCGCATCGCCCGCCAGGTCTCGGACGGCATATCGGACACGCTGCGCTCCACCAGCGACGCCGATTGCCACTCCAGCAGGTTCCGCCGCGAGACGAACAGGCGGTGCAGCGTCCGCACGATCGCGTCGGCCGACACGAGAGCCTGGTGCGGAAGGCTCACCAGCGCGACCGCAGCCTGCTGCGCGCACACCACCGCATCCTGTCCGACCGCGGCATAATACGCGCGCCACGACTTGTCGCGCGGTGGCCGCACCAGGGCCAGCGCGATCGCAGTCGCCCAGGGGGCGACGATGGCGCCGAGCCCGATCAGCGTCCAGCGCCACGCGGAGCCGGGCAGCACCGTCCAGCCTCCCACCAGGAGGAGGAGTTGGGCGATCTCGACCGTGCTGCGGCGCAGGTTGTCGATGATCTTCCAGCGGGAGATGATCGACAACCGGTTGCGTTCGGGACCGTCCGGTCCCGGCACCATGCTTCGCAGCCACGGGAGCAACTGCCAGTCGCCGCGGATCCACCGGTGCTTGCGTCGGGTGTACGCGAGGTAGCTCGTCGGGTAGTCGTCGTAGACGATCACGTCGGTGGCGAGACCGGCGCGCGCGTAATTGCCCTCGATCAGGTCGTGCGACAGCAGCGTGTTCTCGGGGAACCGTCCGTGGGTCGCCAGCTGGAAGGCATCGACATCGTAGATCCCCTTCCCCGTGAAGCTCCCTTCGCCATAGAGGTCCTGGTAGACGTCGGACACCGCCATCGAGTACGGATCCACGCCGGGATGCCCCGAGGCAATGGCGGCAAAGCGCGACCGGTGCGCGCTCGGCAACGATACGCCCACGCGGGGCTGGAGGATTCCATAGCCCGTGACGACGCGCTTGCGATCGGCGTCGTACACGGCGCGATTGAGGGGATGGGCCAGCGCGCCAACCAGCGAGGGCGCCGCATCCGGGGGCAGCACGGTATCGGCATCGAGCGTGATCACGTACCGGACGCCCTGCAAGGTCGCGAGGTCGCCGCTGGTGACCGGGAACGCGTCGGCGGCGCCACCGCGCAGCAGGCCATTGAAGTCCGACAGCTTGCCGCGCTTCCGCTCCCAGCCCATCCACACCCCCTGCCGCGGGTTCCAGCGTCGCGGCCGGTGCAGCAGGAGGAACTCGTCAGGCGCGTCGGACGCGTGACGCTCGTTGAGGGCCCGCACGCCCTCGACGGCGGCGGCCACGATCGCGGCGTCGCCCGGCATGACCTCCTGCGGGGCGTCGGTGAAGTCGCTGAGGATGGCGAAGTGCAGGTGCGCCTCCCGGTTGGCGAGGAACTGCACCTCCACGTTCTCCAGCGCCTCGTGGACGTCGTCGACGCTGCCGAACAGCGTCGGGATCACCACGACCGTGCGATACTCCGCCGGCACGCCGTCCTCGTGCAGGTCCAGGCGCGGCAGCACGCGCGGCGGGAGCAGCGTCGACACCAGCTGGTTCAGGACCGTCACGGCCACGTCGAGCGCCGGGAAGAAGGCCACCAGGAGCACCAGCCACCAGCTGTCGCGCATGCCGACGCCAGTCAGCAGGGTCGCCCCCAGCGTCGCCAGCACGGCCAGGACTGACAGGCCGCCGATGAAGACCGTGTTCGGGTGGTCGCGGACCAGGCGCTCGACGCGCTCACCGGTCGGCGGCGAGTATCCGGCGAGTCGCTCGAGTTCATCGAGCCCCTCATCCACGAGGTAGAAACCCACGTGGGACCGGCGCGCGTCGCGTTCGACGTGGGTCCGCGCGAGGTCGACGGCCCACTGCGCGACCGAGGCCTCCCGGTGGTCGGTGCGCTTCGCGATGCGCTCGACGACGTGACGATACCGATCGCGCGTCGCGAACGTCATGCGCGGGTAGAACCCGGACGGGTCCTCGCGCAGCACCGCCTCCATCACGCTCTGCTTCTCGACGAACTGGCGCCAGTCCCGTCGCCCGATGTCGCGCAGGCTCGTGATGCTGTTCGCCATCATGATCTGCGTCAGCGCCAGTCGTTGCGTCGACCGGGCCGTCACGTCCTCGGGGCTGACCCCCGCTTCACGCAGCCAGTTCTCGAGCCACGCCAGCGGCGGGAACGCGCCCTCTGCCTGGCGCAGGGACTGGAGGAAGCGCGAGACGAAATGCGGCGTCAGGGTGTGCTCGGCCGCGACGAACTCGCCCAGCGCGGCGCGCAGGCTGGTGCCGCCGGCGGACGCCACCGCCAGGATCCGTTCCGCCCAGTGCGCGGCGAGGGCGATCTCGTCCAGGTGCTGGACACTGCGCAGCGTCATGCGCCGGACGCTCTCGATCAGCCCGATGCGCAGCATCGCCGGCATCGCCCACAACTCACCCAGGGTCAGCGGCGTGACGCCCTGGAACGCCTCCACGAACAGGTCGACATTCTCCATGTCGATGCGCGCTTCGGTGTGCGAGATGAGCGCGATCGCCACCTCGTAGGCGCGCGGGTACCCGGTCAGCGGACCGCTGGCGAGCTCGGGCAACTCGCGGTAGTAGCGGCCGGGCAGGCTGGCGCGCACTTCCTGCAGGTGCTCCTGCACGACGTAGTAGTTGTCGAGCAGCCACTCCGCGGCCGGGCCAGCGTCGAGACCGGCAGCCGCGGCGGCATTCAGCCGCTTGTGCGCGTCCGCCAGGAGCCGGCTGGTGTCAGCGAGCCGGGCCAGGAGTCGCGCCGGACGCCATCGGACGGGGCCGGCGACCAGTCGCTGCCCTCTCGCCACCGCGCGCGCGCGAGCCGCAAGGTGATCGGCACCAAGCAGTTCACCCCGAATTGGTCCAACCAGCAACTCCTCCGAGGCCGCCACGCGCCTGCGCTCCGCCCGCGAACTCATCCGGTGCCGAAACCGGAGTCCCGGACGGCGCGCGCTCGGGGAGTCCTCGATGGCAGGTTGGGCATAGGCACCGTTGAAATGGCGGACAGCGACCGGAGAAACTCGCGGTCGTGGGGGAGTCACCCACCCTCCATGCGCGCCGATGTTCCTGCATCAAACCTAACCACTGACCGCGGCCGGTGACGGATGAAGTCCGTCGATCCGGGGACAGGTTTCGCCGTCTCTGCCGGCTCACACGACCCCCGCGCTGGCGCCTCAGCGGCCTCAAGCTGCCGGATTCGGCTGCCTAACGCGACATGGCTGCGTCGGCTGGCCAGGAGCGCCCCGGCGCGTGTCCGCCAGACACGCTGGCCCATCCTCGAGGCATCCGCGCCGGCCAGCGAACGCTCTGCGGATCGGTACGCGTGAACAGCCGAGGGGGTCCGGTCCCGTCCTTCGGACGACCCCTCCCCGTCCCCCCCGGCCGGCCGCCGCCGTCGCAACGGCCCGGAGTCGCGCCGCGTACTTGCCAAGTCAGATTCATGAATTATTCATGACGTGCCCAACAGCGGTTCCGGTCACTCACCCCTCCCCGAGACCTGAGAATGCGCCGATCCCTCTGGCTGCTGCTCGCTGCACCCGCCCTTCTCACCGCCGGAATCGCCAGGGCTCAGGCCGGAGGCACCGTCCGCGGCACCATCACCGCGGCCGAGGGTCGGGCGCCGGTCAAGGGAGCGCGCGTCGCGATCGCCAGCCCGTCCCGGGTCACCACCTCGAATGACCGCGGCGAGTACACCCTCCGCGACGTCCCGGCAGGCGAGTATGAAGTCCTTGTCACCGCGGTCGGCCGTTCGCCCGCGCGCACAACCGTAAGCGTGCGCGCCGCCGAAGAGGCGCGCGCCGACGTCTCCCTGACGGTCGGGTCCATCATGCTCTCGGGAGTGCTGGTGTCCGCCACCAGCGCCCCGATCGACGCCGACAAGGTCGCCGCGACCGTCAACGTGCTCACCGCCGCGCAGGTCCACGCCAGCCCGGCGCGCGAGACCCAGGACATGCTGCGCGAGGTACCCGGCATCGAACTGCCGCGCACCAGCAGTTCGGTCGGCGGCAATGCCCAGATCGTCTCCATCCGCGGCGTCGACGAGGGGCGCACCGCGGTGCTGCTCGACGGCGTGCCGCTGACCGACGCCTGGGGTGAGTGGGTCGACTGGAGCCGCGCCCCCAAGGACCTCATCGAGCGCGTCGAGGTCCTCGAGGGCGGCGGCTCCAACCTCTACGGCAATGGAGCGATGGGTGGCGTCATCTCCCTCTTTTCACGGCCCATCGCCCCGGGGAGTTACCGTCTCTCGGCCGCCGGTGGCAGTCGCGATACGCGCTCGGTCTTCCTCTCGGCCGGCGCCCCGCTCTCGGGACCGTTCGCGCTCTCGGTGGTCGGTGACTATGCCAGCGGCGGCGGCTATCGGATGGTCGCGCCAGCCAGTGCCGGCCCGATCGACACCGCGTCGAATTCCATCCGGCGCAACGCGATCGTGCGCCTGGAATACGCCCCGAGCGCGACGTTCAACGCCTTCGTCTCCGGGCATCTCTTCGGCGACAACCGCAGCCTCGGGACGCCGCTCAGCCGCGCCGCGCGCCGCGACGGTTCGACCGAGGGCGGAATCAACTTTGGCTCCGCGAACACCGGCATGCTCAGCGCGCGCGCCTGGGACAGCGAGATGCGTGAGGACAACTGGTCCACGAGCGTCTCCACGGTGAGCGGCGTGGCCCGTGCGCTCGAACGCGTGACCGCCTGGACGCACATCCCTTCGTACGACCGCGGCGTGGCCCTCTCGTGGAACCGCAGCCACGTGCTCGGTTTCCAGTCGGTCGGTTTCGGCGGTGACTACCGCTACATGCGCGGCTTCCTGGTCGAGCAGGACTACGCGAACAACGCCGGCAATGCACCCACCACCCACAGTGCCTACGGCGGCAACCAGTCGTTGAGCGGCATATTCGCCACCGGCCTCCTTGCCCCATCGCCGTCGCTCTTCGTGGAACTGAGCGCCCGGTTCGATCGCTGGGGCAACAACGACGGGTTCTCGAACGACGCCAGCGGCGCCGCGAGCTATCCCAACGCCACCCGCAGCGCGTTCTCCCCGCGCGTGGGCGCCAAGTACCTCGTGACCCCGCAATTCGCGGTACACACGGCCTACTACCAGGCCTTCCGTGCGCCCAACCTCGCCGAGTTGTACCGCAAGGCACTGGGCAACACGATCAGCCTACCGAACCCCGCCCTCAAGCCCGAGTACGCAACGGGCTACGAGTTCGGCACCGACTGGCAGCCGGCGCACTGGTTCCAGTTGAAGGGCACCATCTATCACACCGATTACCGCGACTTCAACACCTTCGTGACCGCCTCGGCGCCGGGGGTGACCCCGGCGACGCGCCAGCGGCAGAACGTGACGAAGGCCCGCGGCCTCGGGGGAGAGATCTACCTCGCCCTCCGGCCGACCGAACAGTTCGACTTCAGCGCCAGCGCCAACTTCAACAACACGCGGGTCAGGGATCTCGGCACCGCCGCGTCGACGGCCACGCTCCACGAAGGGGCCCGGGTGGCGCGTGTCCCCAGGGAAAAGGGCACCGTCCGGATGGCCTACAACGCGCCGGGTCTTGGCACCGTCACGCTCCTGGGCCGCTACGAGGGAACGAACACGACCTTCGGCAACTCGTTCACGCTCCCGGGGTTCACCGTCGTCGACATGAGCTACTTCCGGAGGATCGCGAATGGACTCGACGTGATTGCCGGGATCGAGAACGTGCTCGACCGGGCGTACTGGGTGAATGCGTCCGGCAACGCCGCGTCGCCGTTCGTGTCCCTGGGCCTGCCGCGCACGGTGCGCCTCGGCTTCGAGGCATACCGCAACTAGCGGTTCATCAGCGCGACGCACCACGCGGTTCGGACACCTGACGGTGGAGAGTTGACCGACTCCTGCCGATACTTTGCGACATGGACAGGGCACCCCTCCACCTGGACCGTCTTCGGCCCATCGCGGCTCTGCTGGCCCTCGCGTGCGGCGGAGGAGCCGGCGATAAGCAACCGGTCGGCCCACCGCCGGCAGCGTCCGTCGCGCGAATCGACCTCGCCCCGGGCAATGTCACCTTGCCGACGGGCACCACCATCCAGTTCCACGCGGCTGCTCGCGACGCGGCGGGCGGGCTTCTGGCCGCCGTGGGCGTCTCCTGGTCCACCAGCGCGGCCGCCGTCGCCAGCGTATCGAGCGCAGGCCTGGTGAGCGCGCTCGCACCCGGCATCGCCACGATCACGGCAGCGGCTGGCGGAAAATCCGCCGGGGCCACCATAACGGTTCAGGCGCTCTACGACCTCGACGCGCTCGGCGTACCCCGCATCGTGACCGCCGACTACATCGAGCTGTCGAAGGTCGCGCGCATTTCGAGGTTCCGCTCCGGCATCGGCCACGACTATGCCGATGACGTCGAGCAGTGCCGCAGCATGAAGCACTACTTCCAGCCGTCCGCGTCGGTTGACTGGGCGAGCATCGTCATCAGGTCTCCGGTTGATGGAACGGTCGGTGCCATCATCGACGAGCAGACGTTCGGCAAGCAGGTGCGCCTGGTGCCGTCGAGCACCGCCGCCGCCACGGTGATCATCTTCCACGTGAACCCCGATCCCGGCCTGGCGGTGGGGACCGTGGTCAGCGCGGGGATGCGCCTGGGGACGCACATCGGAAGCGCCACGATGTCGGATGTCGCCATCCTGCTGGAGACGCCTCGCGGACGCCGGCTCGTGTCCTGGTTCGATGCGATGACCGACGCCGTGTTCGCGGGCTACCAGTCGCGTGGCGTTTCCTCGCGCAGTGCGGCCGTCATCACGGCGTCGGAGCGCGACGGGAGCCCGTTGACCTGCAACGGTGAGGCGTTCGCGGGATCGGGGACAATCCAGAACTGGCTGGACCTCCCGTAATCACGCTCACGGTATCCCGGCACACGCCGCAATGTCCGCGTTCTCGTCGCGGGGCACCGCCTGCTCGCGCACCCGCCACGGAATCCGCGCCACCTTGCTCGTCGGGCCAAGGGACACCTCGACCCGGATACAGTAGAAGCCGGGCGGGACGTGCCCACCGCAGATCGGCATCGCGTTCGGCCTGGGCCCAAGGCCGGTATTGACGTTGCCAACCGGGAACACCCCGGAGGTGAAGGGAGCATTCGCATTGGCGGCATCGAAGACGAAGATCGCCGCGAAGATCCCCGCCGGATCGACCCTGGTGATCGTGGCCGTGACCGGCTCCGCGCCGAAGTTGCCAACCGAGATGGGTTTCACCAGCGACGGCGAGCCGCACAGCGTATTCGGCGGATAGGGTACGTCGAGCGATCGGGGCTGCACATTCACGCACGGAAACGGCGTCCCCCGGGAGAAGCCCGCCGGGACGGCGTTCGTGCGTTGCCCGGTCCGCGTGATCTGGTCGGACACCGTCCCCGTGGCACCGTTAGGCTCGCCCTGTCCGCCGGTGCCGGCGTTTCCCGTGCTCGCCGCGACGAAGACGCCGCCGGGTTGTCCATTCGATGACCCGGACCCTCCGACCCCGTCGTGGCCGCTGGCCACGCCGCCATTGCCGCCGTTCCCGCCCGGCACGAACCCATCGGGCAGGGTGCAGAGGTTGGTCCACCCCGCCGCGCCCTTCGCCCCTGAGAAGGATGCCCAGCCGCCGTCGCCACCAAGCCCGAGCAGGCCGCCGTTGACGTCCCTGAGTTGCGCGTCACCACCATCCCCACCGATGGCGTTCACCTGGCCACCGTGTCCGCCCCGTGGGAATGCCTTGTCAGGCACCCCGCCGTTCCCGGCCATCGCATCGGCCACGCCGCCGTTCCCGGCCGACCCGCCGGACACCTGGGCAAGGTGCGGATTGAGCACGTTGATCGCCCGCAGTTGCTTGTCCCGGGTCGACCCACCCTCGCCGCCCTCCGCAGTGCCATGCCCACCGTCCTGCGCGGCCTGGGCGCCGGCAGGTGATCCATTCGCGGCAAGGGCCGTCGCCGCTCCGCCGTGTCCACCCCGTCCCACCACCAGCGGCGTCGACGCCTCGAATTGCACCTCGAGTCCCGCACGCAGGTCGAAGATCCCGCCCTCGGCGCCGTCACCCCCGCGGGCGTTTGCGTCCGTGCCCCGTGTACCGATCAACCCCACCTGACCGATCGCGGCCGCGTTGCCGCCCGAACCGCCGTTCCCGCTGCGGATGCTGGCACCGCCGATCGAGAGGACGCCGGTGGCCCGAATCCTGACGTCGCCGCCCGGGCCGCCGTCGCCGCCCGACGCGTCAGCCGGCCGGTTGGAATCATCGAGGCCGTCGCCGCCAGAGCCACCGTGTTGCGCCCTGATCGTGCCGCCCGCAATCACCAGGTCGCCGCGGCACGAGATCCGCGCATGACGACCGCTGCCCCCCGGGCTCCCGTGGCGCCCGGAGTTCCCCTTGCGCGCGGTGTCCGGCGTGATCGCGTACGTGCCGCCACCGATCACGCAGATCGGGTTGGCGACCGCCAGCGCGGGAGAGGTTCCCGGCGACGACGACCTCACGCCCCGGCGACGTCCCGACGAAATGGCGGGAAACTCCGCGTCGGTCAGTGTGGTGTCATTCGTGATGTCGATCTCACCCGTGGACGCAATGGTTGCGTTGGTCATCGTGTAGCCGGTCCCCGCGATCACCCGGAGCGCCGGCGCGTTGTCATCGGCGGCGGCGCAGGAGTTGTCGAGGCTCCCGGTGATGGTGATCGACTGCCGCGAAACCAGTGTGATCGGGACGCACGTTCCCCGCAGGGTTCCGGCGATCGACGCCACACTGTCGACGATGATGGTGACGGCCGCCGTCGCGGTGACGGTGCGACCCGCGGGAATCACCACGCGCGTGACCCGGATCGTGCCCGCCACCGAAGTATCCGCGGCGGGCGAGAAGAGGAGTTCGTCTCCCGTGGCCGTGAACACGACGGCCGCTGCCGCGCTGCCGGTCACCGTCGCCTCCAGGCTGTTTGCGCCGACCGCCCCCAGGGTCCAGCCACCAACCGTCGCCACGCCGTCACTGCCCGTGACCTGCGATGCGTCCGCGACGGTGCCGCCGCCCGACGAAACGGCGAACGTGACGCTGGCGCCGGCCACGGGGTTGTTGAACTGGTCAGACACCCGCACCGAGGGCCGGATGGCGACCGACGTCTGCACCACGGCTTGCTGGTGGTCGCCGGCCAGCTTCACGACCTGCGCGGGCGGGCCCGTCATCGCCGTCGCCGTGAACGTGACGCTCGCCGGCGTCGTCCCGGCGACGCTCGCCACCAGGACGTTCGCTCCCGGCGCAGCGCCTAACGACCATGACCCGGGGGTGGCTTCCCCGGCACCGTCGGTCGTCCCGGTCGACTGTCCGACGCTCCCGCCGCCCCCGGTCACCGCAAAGGACACCTGGACGCCCGTCACCGCCGCCCCGGACGTCGTGGCCACCTTGACCCTCGGGACGATCGCGACCGCCGCACCCACCACGCCCGTCTGCTGGTCCCCCGCGGTGCGGGTGAGCACGCGGTTCTCCGGTGGTGGTGTCACGGTGCCGCCATCTCCACCGCCGCCACAGGCCGTGCACCACAGTACGCCCGCCAGCGAGCCGAATCTCCGGATGCGCATCGCGCCCTCGCCATCGAAGGTGATCCCCATGCTGTCATGGGGCCTTCCCGGGTACGCGACAAACCGGGCGAGGGGGCGGCCAACCGCCAGGGCCCGGGAGTCAGCGGCGCTGGCTGGCGGCCTCCCGCAGGGAATCGAGCAGCAGGCGATCCCCTCGTCCCAGGGCACCGTTCAGCGTGTCTCCCGCGGCGACCGCCATCAGCGAATCCGCCACGCGACCGTTCCCCGCCGCGAGCTGCGCCTGGGCCAGACGGATCCGGGCCACCGTCCGCGCCCGGCGGAAACCGGCCGGCGCCGTGCGCAACGAGCGTTCGGCGGTCGCGCACAGGCGCAGTGCTTCGGCCGCGTCGCCGCCCGCCGACAGCAGGAATCCGCACAGGGCCTGCTGCCCGCTGGCGGTCTCGGCATGCGACGCGCCGGCCGCCCGTTCGAGGCTGGCCACCACCTGTCGCTGCTGCCGGATCGCGCCCTCACGATCACCCCGCGCCCACCGGATGAGCGCCTGACGAGCGGCGGCCCGCAAGGTGTTCAGGTTGGCTTCACCCAGCGACGCGCGCAACACGGCCAGCGCCCGTTCGCTCGTGGCCAGCGCGTCGTTCAGCCGCCCGCGATCCAGCAGGACGCCGGCGATGCGGTCCTGCGTGACGCCGACGTTCGGGTGCGACGGACCGAGGGTCCGCTCGAACCTCGCGGCCACGTCGCGGAACAGCGACTCGGCCTCGGCGTAGACGGCCGCGTTGCCTTCCATGACGCCGCGCTCCGTCAGCACCGACGCCAGCGAACTCTCGACGTTGAGGGTGACCGGGTGCTCGGTGCCCTGGAGCCGGGCCTGGCGAGCCAGCAGGTCGCGGTAGTCGGCTTCGGCCGACGGGTAGTCGCCCTGCGCGCGCTTGAACGCCGCAAGGTTGCTGAGCGCCACCACGGTGCGCTGGTGATCCGGTCCCACCGACTGCTGGAGCGCCCGCAACGCCAGTCCCTGCGTCACGATCGCCTGATCCACGCGCCCCTGGAAGTAGAACGCCGCGGCGAGGTTGTTGGCCGTGATCCCCACCGCCCGGTGGCCGTCGCCCAGCATCGCGCGACGGATCGCGAGCGCCTCGGCCAGCACGGTCTCCGCATCCGCGTATCGCGTCTGCGCGTTGTGGACCACCCCCAGGTCGTTCAGCGAACGCGCCAGGTCGCCGCGGTACCGCTCCCCGGCGGCGCGCCGGATCGCCGCCGCCTCGCGGATCAGCGGTTCGGCGTCGTTAGGCCTGCCGCGCTCGTGCAGGATCCATCCCAGCAACGTCAGCGCCTGCGACCCGTCCGGATGGGCCGGCCCCGAGAGGTCGCGCCGCAAGGCGAGGGCCTCCCGCGCCAGCGTCTCCGCTTCACCGTAGAGGCCGAGCCGGTCGTACCCGTCCGCCAGGACCTCCAGCATCTCCGCCTTGATGCCGGGCCGGTCCTCGTACGCCCGGCGCGCCTCGCCGACCTGCAGGTCCAGCAGCCGCCGCGCCGACACCGTGTCCCCCACCGCCTGGTTCGCGCCAGTGGCCCCGAATAACTCCATCAGGAAGCCGCGGACCTCCAGCGCCTTGTCACGCTCGGACTCGGCGCGCGCCGCCGCGCGCGCGACACGGTGCGACTGCACCAACGTCACGCCGGTGGTGACGCTCAGGGCGGCGAATACGGCCCCCGCCCCGATCACCGCGCCCGCGTTTCGCCGCACGAACTTCCGCGTCCGGTAACCGAGCGTATCCGGGCGGGCCCGCACCGGTAGCCCGTCGAGGTGGCGCTGCAGGTCCTCGGCAAGCGCGGACGCCGACGGGTACCGACGCGACGGTTCCTTGCGCAGCGCCATCAGGACGATGGTGTCCAGGTCGCCGGCCAGCCGGCGCCGCAGGCCCGCCGGGTCGGTCGCGCGCTCGCCGGCGCCACTGGCGCGCGTGCTCGGGCGCGTCGGCGCGGCCTCGAGCACCGCCCGCTCCACCTCGGGACGCGATTCGTCACCCGCCAGGTACGGGTGCCGTCCCGCCAGCAGCTCGTACAGAAGCACCCCGAGCGCATAGACGTCCGTGGCGGTCGTGACCGCGGCGCCGGTGACCTGCTCCGGCGCCGCGTACTCGGGGGTGAGCAGCCGCATCTGCGTGCTCGTGTCCACCTCCGCGCCTAACGCGTCCGTCGCGGACAGCACCTTCCCGATGCCGAAGTCCAGCAGCTTGGGCGTGCCGTCGGCCGTGACCAGGATGTTCCGGGGCTTGATGTCCCGGTGCACGACCAGGTGCTGGTGGGCGTGCTGCACCGCCGCGCAGACCGCCTGGAAGAGGCGCACGCGCTCGGCCACCGCGAGGCGCCGGGCATCGCACCACTGCGTGATCGGCTCGCCCTCCACATACTCCATGACGAAGTACGGCCGACCGTCATCCGTCGCCCCCGCATCGAGCAACTGCGCCACGTTCGGGTGGCGCAGGTTGGCCAGGATCCGGCGCTCGAGCCGGAAGCGCGCCAGCACCTCCTCGGTGGCCATCCCGCGGCGGGTGACCTTGAGGGCCACCGCCTGCGACGCGCCATCCACATCCCGCGAGGCGAGGTACACCTCGCCCATCCCCCCGCGCCCCAGCAACCGCTGGAGGCGGTACGACCCGATCGACGTCCCCGGGGGAAGGCCGCCCCGCTCCACGGTCTGGTCCGTCGTACGCGCAAGGAGGGAACGCTCGAGAAACCCCGGCGCCGCGTCGAGCTGGGCCAGGAGCGAGAGAACCTCCTCGCATAACGCCGGATCCGTTGCGCACTCGCGATCCAGCAACGCGCGCCGCGCCGCGCCGTCCAACGGCTCGGCCGCCTCACACAGTGCCTCGATGCGCTGCCAGCGTTCCTGGTCCACGCGTCCTCCCCGGACTAGTCCGGCACGTCCTCCCCGTCGAAGGCGGCCGACAGGCTGCCGTCCACGCGTCCGGACACCTCGCGTCGCAGCCACGCGCGCGATGCCGACCACGACCGGCGGACCGTCCGCTCCGATGTCTGCAGCACCGCCGCGGCCTCGTCGTTCGTGAGCCCGCCAAAGAACCGCAACTGTACGATACGCGCCCCCTGGGGGTTGAAGGCGGCCAGTCGATCCAGGGCTTCGTCGAGCGCGAGCAGCACTTCGGCGTCGGCGTCGCCAACCAGGTCGGCGATCGGCGCATCCTCGGCCTCCTCCAGCGGGACGTGCTCGAGCCGGCCCCCCCGCTTGGCTCGGTGCCGGCGCCGCGCGTGATCCACCAGGATCCGGCGCATCGCCTCCGCCGCGATGGCGAAGAACTGCTCGCGGTTCCGCCATTCCGCGCGCGTCTGATCCACGAGCTTGAGGTATGCCTCGTGCACCAGGCCCGTGGTGTTCAGGCTCTGGCCCGGCCCCTCGGCCCGCAGACGGCGGCGCGCCAGGGCGTTCAGCTCACCGTACACCAGCGTCACCACCCGCTTGAACGCGTCCTGGTCGCCGCCTGACGCCTCGTGCAGCAGCAGGGTGATCTCGCCCTGGTCAGGCGCGTGGGTCATCGCGGCACCATCCGCCGGAGTTCCTCGAAGAAATTCTCGACCACCACCAGCTGGCTCTCCGCCGCGCTCGCGCGCGTCCGGATGACAACGAACCGATCGGGATCGCGCGTCACGTCCCAGTCGACGACGTCGGCCAGCGAAAAGAGCCGGGTCGCCGGCCCCACCGCGAACTCGGCCCCCGGGAGCACCGGGACCCGCATCAGTTCGGCCGTGTTGCTCCGGAAGATGATCTCTCTTCCGTCGACCGACCACTTCGGCTGCATGCCGCCCACGCTGGTGACCTGCACCTGCGATGCCGAGGTGTTCGGGAACGGACGCACGAAGGCTTCGTACAGTCCCGACGTGTTCGACGAATAGAGCAGCCATCGCCCATCGGGCGAGACGCTCGCCTCCGTCTCGCTGAAGTCGGTCGCCACCACGGGCACCGGTGTCGAATCCACACCCGGCCGGTACGCATAGATGTCGTCCCGGAACACCTTGAAGGTCGGGCTCCGTCCGATGAACACGAGCCACTGCCCGTCGCGCGACCACGAACCGTCGGTGATGTAGCGATCGTCGCGGATCACGGTTGGAGATCCGCTGCCGTCGGCGCGCACCGAGGCGAGGGTACTCCCGTCACGGGCGACGAGCCGCTGAAAGAGGAGCCGCTGGCCATCCGGATGCCAGCGCGGCCCGCGATTCAGCCCCTCGTGCGTCAGCTTGGTGAACGCCCCGCCGGCGCGGTCGACCTGCTTCACCCAGACCTGCTGGCCGGAGGCCTCGACGACAGAGACCGCGAGCCGCCGCCCGTCCGGCGAGAGCGCGAGCGACCCGAAGTCGGCCCGCCAACCGGCATCCACGGCGTTGAAGACGCCGCTGCGGGACACCCAGAAGACCTCCCGGTCCCCACGGGCGGCGCCCGTCGCATACCACAGCGTGCCGACCCGGGAAACCGCCAGGTCGACGCCCCCGCCGCCCGACCGCACGTTGATCCCCTCGATCAGGGCGATCGGGTCACCAGTGACCTCGAGGCGATCCTGGTCGAACGGAACGGCCATCAGCGTGCGCTCCGCCGTGACGTAGAGGAGGTGCCCCGACGCGGCGTACCGCGCGAAGATCCCGTGCACCAGCACACGGTGCAGGCCGGTCGCGAGGTCCACGACGGCGATGTCGTCCGACGCGCTGACGTTGATCCCGGGTCCGCCACGGTTGATGGTGATCAGCACGCCGCGGCCACTCGGGAGGGCATCGGGCCAGTCATGCTGCAGCTCTCCGCCTAACGAATCGAGGGTGGAGATCGTCTCCGGCGTCCCCCCGGTCTCGCGCACGCGCCGCAACGGGCCGACACCGCTCGCGTCGAAGTAGATGTAGCCGTCGGCGCCCCAGGAGGCGCCGGGACCGCCGACGCCGGCCGATGTCACCGGGACCGCCGGACCGCCCGTCAGCGGGACATATCGCAGTTCCGCACGGCCTGCGACGCCACTCATGAACCCCACCCGCGTGCCATCGGGGGAGAAGAACGGGTTGAACGCCCCCTCGGTCCCCGGAAGCTCGACCGGATCCAGTTGGTCACGGGTGCGGACGACCAATCTCCCCGATTCTCCGCCGTACACGAGGTGCGCACCGTCGGGCGAAACGGCCATCGGCGACCACTGCGTGTTGCCGAGGCGCTTTCCCTCGGGAAGCGAGACCTGGTACCGCGCGAGGCGTGGCTGCTCCCTGGGGCGGGTCAGCGCCCAGGTCGACAACACGGCGAGAAGACCGGCGAGCGCCAGTGCCGGAACGGCGGCGCGATCCCGCCAGCCCGGCGTGACCCGCCCCGCCGCGCCGCTTCCGGTTGTCGCCGCGTAGGCCGGGTTCTTCAGTGCGTCCGCGAACGCCCTCGCCGACGCGAAGCGGTCGGCCGGCACCTTCTCCAGCGCCTTCATGACGGCCGCCGCCACGTTCGGCGGAACCGACCGTCGGTACCTGGTCACCGCCGGCGCGGGTTCGGCGATGATCTTCATGATGATGGCCTGCGCCGAGCCTCCGCTGTGCGGCGGTTCCCCGGCGAGCATCTCGTAGAGGACCGACGCCAGGCTGTAGACATCCGATCGCGCCGAGATGTCCTTCTCGGCCGTCGCCTGCTCCGGACTCATGTAGTGCGGCGTACCGAGACTGAGCCCCGTCTCCGTCATGCGCCCACCAGCAGCCGCCGAGACCGCGAGCGCGATGCCGAAGTCGGCGACCATCGGCCGACCATTGGCGAGCAGGATGTTCTCGGGCTTGATGTCGCGATGGATCACGCCGTGCTCGTGTGCGTATTGCAGCGCGTCGGCAACGTCGGTCGCGATCCGCACGGCATCCTCGACGTCGAGCTGGGTCTCCCGGTTCAGCCGGTCGCGCAGGGTCTCGCCGTCGATGAACGGCATGACGTAGTAGAGGAACCCGTCCGCTGTGCCGGAATCGAAGAGCGGCAGGATGTGCGGATGCTGCAACGACGCCGTCGTCGTGATCTCGTGCACGAACCGCTCGGCGCCCAGCACGGCGGCGAGTTCCGGCTTCAGGACCTTCAGGGCGACCTTGCGCCGGTGCCTGACGTCCTCGGCGAGGTACACGGTCGCCATGCCGCCCTGCCCGAGCTGGCGCTCGATGCGGTAGCGGTCGGCGAGGGCAGCCGCGAGGCGGGACTGCGGGTCAGGCACCCGGGGAACGTACGGTCGGCCCCGATCCCCGGCTAGAACGAAGCCGCCCCGGGCGACCGTCCCAGCCTAACCAGCAGCCCGGTCGTCCTGCATCATCCCGAAGATGTTCCCCTCGGGGTCCTTGCAGTACGCCAGCCAGCCGACGCCCTTGATGGGCATCTTCGGCAGGACGGCGGCGCCGCCCGACGCGAGGGCTTTGGCAAGGCTCTCGTCCAGCGACGCGACGCCGATCGTGCAGATGTAGGCGTTGACCGGCTGCCCGTCCGCGGGCGACCCGCCACGTCGCACCAGGATGCCGCCGTTGATTCCGGGCTCTCCGTCAGGTCCGGTGCTGACCAGCCAGTACCGGTTCTCCGGCGGCATTTCGACGCCCGGGATCACCCATTCATTGATGGACCAGCCGAAGACGTCACGATAGAACGTCGCGGCGCGCTCCGGTTGGGAGGCGTGAATCTCGAAATGAACGACACGGTTCATGCGGGCATTCCTGCGGCCTGAGTTGACGGGATTCTGCACGCCGCGTCACTTGGCCGCCAGCCGCGATCGTCCGTCCCGACGGGTCAGGGCCCCCATTCGCGGTGCGCAGGCGGTCGCCGTTGCGGATCCACAGGCGCAGCACCAGCTTCTGCGCCCATGGCGTCCCTGGATCCACGACTCGCTGCAGCCCTGTCCGACCGCTACCGTCTCGAGCGCGAACTCGGCGCCGGTGGGATGGCCACCGTCTACCTCGCCGACGATCTCCGCCATCAGCGCCAGGTCGCCGTGAAGGTCCTCCGCCCCGAGCTCACCGCCGCCGTCGGCGCTGAGCGATTCCTCCGCGAGATCACCACCACGGCCAACCTGCGACACCCGCACATCCTGCCGCTCTTCGACTCGGGCGAGGGCGCCGGGTTCCTGTATTACGTCATGCCGTTCGTGGACGGCGAGTCCCTGCGCGATCGCTTGAAGCGGGAACCGCAGCTTCCGATCGACGAGGCGCTGCGCATCGCCGACGAAGTCGCCGATGCCCTGCAGTATGCACACAACCGGGGCGTCGTCCATCGCGACATCAAGCCCGAGAACATCCTGCTCGAGAACGGCCATGCCGTCGTCGCCGATTTCGGCATCGCCCAGGCCGTGCGTCGCACCGGCGACGAGCAACTCACCATGGACGGCACCTCGCTCGGCACCCCGCACTACATGAGCCCCGAGCAGGCGACCGCCGAGCAGGTGGACGCGCGCTCCGACCTCTACGCGCTCGGTTGCATGCTCTACGAAATGCTCGCCGGCGCGCCGCCGTTCACCGGACCGAACGCGATGGCGATCATGATGCGCCACCTCATGGACCCGGTGCCACGACTGGCGACGGTCCGGGCACATGTCCCGCCGGGAGTGACTGATGCCATCGAGCGGGCGCTGGCCAAGGCGCCTGACGATCGTTATGCGTCGGTCGCGGACTGGCGCGAAGCCATCCGGCTCGGGCTGCAGGCCGTGGCCACCGGCACGACGCCGGTCGCCGCTCCCCCTGCCCTCTTCAAGGCGCCGCCCGCGCCACCCACGCCGCTCCTCGGGCGCGATGAGATCCTCGCGGACGCGGTCGAACGACTGAAGGGTACCACGCGAATTCTCACGCTGACCGGGGTCGGCGGCACAGGGAAGACCCGGTTCGCCATCGAACTCTTCCATCGGCTGCACCGGGACTACGCGGGCGGCGCCGCATTCGTCTCGCTGGCCTCGGTCACCGACGCCACAGAGGTGCTCCCCACCATTTCGACCACGCTGGACATCGCCGAGGCGCACGGGCGCTCGGCGCTGGACGCGATCGCGACCGTCATCGGCGACCGGCAGTTCCTCCTCGTGCTCGACAACCTCGAGCAGGTGGTGGATGCCGCCGGCGACGTGGCCGCGCTCGTGGCACGCTGTCCGGGACTCAAGGTGGTCGCGACCAGCCGCCGCCCGCTCAAGGTCGGCGCCGAGTCGGAACTCGCGCTCCCCCCGCTCGACCTCCCCGCGGCGGGCGTGATCGAGGCCGACGAATTGATGCTGTGTCCCTCGGTCGCGCTCTTCGTGCAGCGCGCGGCGAGGGTGAAGCCGGGCTTCGCGCTCTCGCCGGCCAACGCGGTGTCCGTCGCCGGGATCTGCCGCAGCCTCGATGGGTTGCCGCTCGCCCTCGAGCTGGCCGCGGCGCGGGTCCGCGTCCTGGAGCCGGCGGCACTGCTGCAGCGCCTCGACCACGCGCTCGACCTGCTCACCTCGGGCGATCGCGACCTGCCGCTGCGCCAGCGCACGCTGCGCGCGACCATCAGCTGGAGCTACTCGCTGCTCGCGCCCGAGGAACAGCGGACGCTGCGCCGCCTGTCCGTGTTCCACGAGGGCTGGACGTTCGAGGGCATGGAGGGCGTCTGTTACGCCGCGGACGAACGCGGGCGCGCGCTCGACGAGCTGGAGTCGCTCGTCGAGAAGGGCCTGGTGCGGGTGATCGGCGGCGGCGACCGCTACACGCTGCTGGAGACGATCCGCGCGTTCGCCGCCGAGCAGTTGCACGCCGGTGGCGAGGTGGCGGCCACGCGCGATGCGCACGCGGCGTACTTCACGGAGTTTGCGCGCGGCGTGGACGCCGGGATCCAGGGCGGCGACCAGCTGGCGGCCATGGCGCGCGCGCGTGCCGAGAACGCCAACACCTTCGCGGCCATCGGGTGGCTGCTGGACCGCGCCCGCCGCGGTGACGCCCAGGCGGTCGAGCAGGGGATGACGTTAGGCGGCCTGCTCGGGTGGTACTGGCACATTGTGGGACTGCACCTCGTGGCCGACGAGTCGGTGGGCGCCCTGCTCGGGATGGCGAAGGACCGTGCCCCGAGCCGGGCGCGCGCGCTGGCGCGCTTCACCAGTGGCATGATCGGGGCGAGCACCGGGGACCTGGCGCGAGCCGTGGCCGAGTGGTCCCTGATGGCCGAGGATGCCCATGCCGTCGGTGACGACCGCCTGGAGGCGTTCGGCCACATCGGGTCCGGCTACGCGCAACTCGGCCTGGGGCAGATGGAGTCCTGTGCCGCGTCGCTGGAACGCGGGATCGCGTGCGCCGAGCGGGGGAAGGACGAGTACAACCTCGGCATCGGGCTGACCATCAAGGGGATGCTGGTGTTCCTTGGCGGTGACCTCGAGGGCGGACGCGCGCTGGTCGAGCAGGCGCGGCGCATCCAGGTGCGGAACAACGACTACGAGAGCGGCGGGATGGCGTTGAGCTTCCTGGCGTCGATGACGTTCGCAGCCGGTGACCTGGAGGGTGCCTTGCGGCTGTATCGCGAGTCCGAGGTGGCGTTCGAGATGATAGGTGACAAGCCGGAGATCGCACGCGTGCAGTGCGAGATGGGGTATGCGGCGTTGGCGGGCGGGAACGTGCCTGAGGCGCAGCGGATGTTCCAGCGGGCGCTGCGCACGCAGGATGAGATCGGGAGCCCGAAGGGAACCGGGGAGGCCCTGGTGGGCCTCGCAGCCGCCGAGGCGGCGGCGGGTCACACGGGGCGGGCCGTGACGATCGCGGCGGCGGCGAAGGTGTTGAGCGAGAAAGCGGGGGTGCTGGTGTCGCATCCGCTGGCGACGGGAGTGGCGGAACGGATCGAGGCGATCAAGGCGACGATCCCGTCGGGTGAGCTGGATGCCCTGGTGTCGTCAGGCGCCGGGCTGACGCCGGCGGCCGTGCTGGCAATGGTGGGGTCGCAGGCGGGCGACGCGCCGGTCACCTAACGAAACGTCGCGATGGACGAAAGGGGCTTCCGATTCAGGTCCGGCACCCGCACGCCAGGGGCAGGGTATCCCGCGACAACCAGCATGACGGCGCGCTCATTCGGCGGGCGCTCCAGGATCTCGTTCAGGAACCCCATCGGGTTGGGCGTGTGCGTGAGGGTCGCCAGCCCGGCGTGATGGAGGGCGGCGAGCAGGAAGCCGGTCGCGATCCCGACGGATTCCATCACGTAATAGTGCGGGATGCGACTGCCATCCGCCGCGCGCCCATAACGCTCCGCGAACACGGCAATGAGGTATGGCGCGACCTCCAGGTACTCCTTGTTCGCGTCGGTCCCGAGCGGGGCCAGGGCGGCGAGCCACTCCGCCGGGGCCGTGGCATAGAACTCCGCCTCCGCCGTTTCCGCCGCCGCGCGAATGGCCCGCTTGATGGTGCGGTCGGTGACGACCACGAAATGCCACGGTTGCTGGTGGGCGCCGCTCGGCGCGGTGCCGGCGGCCTCGAGGCAGGCCTCGATGACTTCACGGGGAACAGGTCGATCGCTGAATTCCCGTACCGTGCGGCGGCGCTGCATGTCCGCCGCGAACTCGCGGCTCCGATGGACCATGTCCGCGGCGGGGTACTCGCGATACGAGGTGAGGGGGACGAATCCGGGCTGGTCTGGAGTTGTGTCCACGCGTGTCCTTGTGTGCATCGTGCGGAGGTTAATCGTTATGCAGTCCAGTCGCGTTGGACTCCTGGCGCGCGCCGCTTGAGCCTCGGCGCCCAAGCCCAACTTAGTGGCGCCCTGGCTTCCGGCCAGTACGGGAGTCGATGGAGGCGTGCACAGGTCACGCCTGATGCGATCCGTCGCCGCCCTCGGGGGCCTGCCCACTCCTTGACAGCCTGTGGAACCGCGACGCATCGTTCTCCTAACTTGCATAGGAGACCCACGTTGGCTGACCAGGCCGCGCTGCTCCCCGGCACCTCGGAGGCAATCGCGCGCTCCCTCGCGGCGACGCCGCAGGAGACCTGATGCTCAGCGGCATCGGGGCCCGACTGCGCTCGCTCTGGCGCGGCGTGCGGAGCCGTGCGACGGTCGAAGCGGACATGAACGCCGAGTTCCAGCTGCACATCGACCTCCGCTCGCGCGACTTGATGCGCTCGGGGCTCTCCGCGGCGGAAGCGATTCGCCAGGCACGCGCCGAGTTTGGCGACCGGGAACTGCACCGCGAGGACAGCCGTCGGTCGCGCGGGTTGCATCACGTTGACCTGCTCCGCTTCTCCTGGCTCGACGTCCGGCTCGGCGGTCGCATGATGATCAAGTACCCTGGGCTCACACTCGTCGCCGGACTCGGCATGGCGGTCGCCATCGCGATCGGCACCGGATACACCAGCACCATGCGGGTCATGCTCGCGGCGTCCCTCCCGCTCCCCGAAGGCGATCGTATCGTCGCGCTCCAGAACTGGGACACCGGCCGCAACAACCGCGGCCCCACCTCGCTGCACGACTTCCTCACCTGGCGGGACGAGCTTCGGACCGTGGACAACGCGGGAGCGTATCGCACGATTACCCGCAATTTGGTCGCCGCCGACGGCTCGGCCGATCCGCTTACCATTGCCGAGATGAGCGCCAGTGGATTCCGCGTCGCGCGCGTGCCGCCGGCGTTAGGGCGCTTCTTCCTCGCAGCGGATGAAGCGCCGGGCGCGCCGCCGATCGTGGTAATCGGCCACGACCTCTGGACGCAGCGCTTCACCGCCGACTCCACCATCATCGGACGCGAGCTGCAACTCGGCACGCGCCGCCACATAGTCGTCGGCGTCATGCCCGAAGGCTTCGGCTTCCCGATCAACCACCACGTCTGGATTCCGTTGCAGGTCGAGCCCATTCCCGCCAGGCGTCGCGACGGGCCCTCGCTGACCGCCTTCGGTCGACTGGCACCGGGCGCCACGCTCGCGCAGGCGCGGGCCGAGCTCGACGTCATCGGCCACCGCACGGCGCTGGACTTCCCGGAGACCAACGAGCGACTGCAGGCACAGGTCCATCCCTACGCGCGCCCCAGCGTCGGCATGGACAAGGCGGGGGATGTGCAGGGAGCGCGAATGGTGCCGCTCCTGACGACCCTGCTCCTGATCGTGATCTGCGTGAACGTCGCGGTCCTCATCTACGCGCGCACCGAGATCCGCCATGGCGAGATCGTCGTGCGCAGCGCACTCGGCGCCACCCGTCGCCGTGTCGTTGCCCAGCTGTTCGCCGAGGCGCTGGTTCTGTCACTGGCGGCCGCCGTCCTCGGGCTCGCGATGGCTGCGTTCGCGCTGAACAAGGCCAACGTGATCCTGGCGTCCATGTTCGGCGGCCAGCTCCCGTTCTGGATGGCCCTCCAGCTGTCGTTAGGGTCCTTTGTCCAAGCGGCGGGGCTGGCCGTGCTGGCGGCGCTCATCACCGGCGCGGTTCCCGCGCTCAAGGCGACCGGTGCACGACTCCACGGGAGCTTGCAGCGACTGTCCGCCGGCGGCGGCTCGGTACGACTCGGTCGCGTGTGGACGGTGATGGTCATCGGGCAGGTCGCCGTCGCCGTCGCGCTCCTTCCGGTGGCGGTCTACCAGGGCGCCGTGATGTACCGCTACGGCACCGTGGACGCCGGCTTCGCCGCCGACGAATACCTGTCGTTCGTCGTGAACATGGAGACGACCGACCAGGCCCCGTTCGCCGCGCGCTACACCGAACGCGTCCGTGAGTTGATGCGCCGGGTGCGCACGGAGCCTGGCGTCGCCGAGGTGACGTACGCGTCGAGCGCCCCGGGGAAGGAACGCCAGGCGCGGCTCGAGCTCGAGCCGGCCGCCATGCGCCGCGCGCCTGACGATTCGCTGGTCGTCACCGACAACATCGCCAACTCCCGGTTCGCCCTGGTCGATGCGTCGTTCCTCGACGTATACGGCATCCCGCTCGTCGCCGGCCGTGCCTTCACCGCCGCCGACGCCGATTCGAGCGGAACCGCCATCATCGTGAACCAGTCGTTCGTTGGGGCACACTTCCCCGATGGCAACGCCCTCGGCCGCCGGCTACGCCATGTGGCGCCGCGCGAGGCGTGGGAGGATCCGGGGGACGTGCACCTGCAGCGCTGGTTCGAGGTGGTCGGCGTCATCCCGGACTTCCCGAGCGCGATGATTCCGGAGCAGGTCGAGGCGAAGGCGTACCAGGCGGCGTTCCCCGGAACCATGTACCCGGCGACACTTTCCGTTCGCCTGCGCGGGGCGAACCAGGGCGTCATCACCGCGCGGCTGCGTCAGGTTGCCGCCGCGCTCGACCCTGCCCTCCAGGTGCGCAACGTCCGCAGGCTCGACGCCCTGTACGAAGACGACCAGTCCGCCATCCGCCTCACGGGACTCGGCATCGCCATCGCGACGTTGAGCGTCCTGCTCCTCTCGGCGGGCGGCATCTACGCGATGATGTCGCTCGCGGTGACCCGCCGCCGCCGCGAGATCGGGATCCGCGCCGCGCTCGGCGCCAACCCACGCCACATCCTGGCAAGCGTCTTCGCGCGCGCGATCGCTCAACTCGGCGTGGGCATCGGCGTGGGGCTCACGATCATCCTCCTGGTGGACGCGTACGCGCTCCGCGGTGCGCTCCGGCACAACGCCCTCCTGGTGACCGCCGTCTCAGCGATCATCCTGGCCGTGGGCGTCCTCGCCTCGCTCGGCCCTGCCCGGCGGGGACTGCGCATCCAGCCGGCGGAGGTGCTGAAGCAGGAGTAGACGCGTTCTACCCTTCCTTCAGCGCCTCGGTGGGCTGAATCCGGAGCGTGCGTCGGGTTGGTCCTATGGACGCGAGCAGCCCGACGAGCAGCATGAGGACCGACACAACAACCGCGGTGACCATCTTCGCGGCCGTGAGCGGTCCCTCGAGCCGGAGGATCAGCGGAGCCAGCACGATGCCGACCCCCACGCCGATCGCGAGCTGGCCCAGCGCCCGCGCAAAGATGCCGCGCACCACGCGCGACCGGTCCGCGCCGAGTGCCATCCGGATGCCGATCTCCCGCCGCCGGCGTTCGACCGTGAACGACATCAGTGAGTAGATCCCGGCCGCCGATAACAGCAGGACACTCGCTGTGACGATCCCGATGCCGAGCGCCGTCATCCGCATCGCCTGGTGCTCCTCACGCAGCGCCACGTCGAACGGACGGATGTCATGGACGCGCAGACTGGGGTCAACCGTCGCGACGATCTCGCGCAGCCGATCGCCAAACGCCGATGGGGATGCGCCCCGCAGCCGGATCGCCATCATCTCGGTCAGTTCACCCTCGGCGAGCGGATGGTAGATCATTGATCGCGGCCGGTCGGGATCCATCGGCTCCGACGGGTAGTCGTTCACGACGCCAACGATCTCGTACCACATCGTCGGCACCGCGCTTTGCCCTTCGCCCATGCGGTCCGGGTAGCGCAGCCGCCGTCCGAGCGCGTTGGCGCCGCCCAGTACGTCGCGAACGAAACTCCGGTTGACCATCACGGCCGTCGATGTCGCCACCGCATCGCCGGCCCGGTACTCGGAGAATCCATCCCCATCGGCATCACGCCACTCGCCGCCAACGGCGACGCCGGCGTCGCCCGCGTTGAACATCCGGCCCGCAACGATCGGCACATTGAGCGCATCGAAGAGCCCGACGTCCACCCGTTCCGTCCCAACGACCACAGGCGCCACCTCTTCGACTTCGACGTTCGCGCGCGGTGCAACGCCGGGAATGCCCGCCAGGTGGACCAGGCTGGCGATTTCCGGCTCCGATTCGAGGCGTCGCACGAGGTCCGCTTGCCTGGCCCGGTACCGCGCGGTGAACTCGCGATCATAGGTGGCGGCGCCCGCGCTCGCTGGCGCGTCACGATCCATCCTCAACCGGAACAGGAGGAAGTCGTTCGTCAGGTATCCGGGCTTCGCTGTTCCGTACCCGATGAAGACGCGCGCCGTGTGGACCGCGACGGGAAGCACGGCGACCGCAAATGCCGCCTGCGCCACGATGAGTGCCGTCCAGGTCCTGCCGAGCTGCATCCGGGTGGCGCCTGACGAGAGTCGCTGCAGGCTGGCGTTGACATAGGTGCCCGTGGCCTTGAGTGCAGGCACAACACCGACAATGACCGCGGCCAGCGCCCCGAGGACGACCGCGTACACCACGGCTCCAGCAGAAAGGTGAATCGACATCCAGAACGCCAGTGGCGCGTCGAGACTGACGAGGATCGCGTTGATCCGGTCGAGCGCAATTTGTGTAATGGCGAGGCCGACTGCCGACGCAATGCCCGACAGGACCAGCCCCTCGGCGAAGAGGTGGCCGACGATCCTCGGCCGGCTGGCGCCGAGCGCGCTGCGGACCGCGATCTCGCTCTGTCGCGCCGCCGTGCGCGCGTAGACCAGGGTCGCCACGTTCGTACAGACGACTCCGACGAGCAGGACGATCAGGAGCTGCATGAGGCTGATCCCCCAGATCTCGTCGCTCCCATTGAACGCATCCTGGTACGGCATCACTACGGGGCGCAGCTCGGCGTGCGTGCGCGGCAAGTCCAGGGCCAGTCGCTGACCATAGACATCGAGTTCCGTCTGCGCACGCGCGAGGGTAGCGCCCGCTGCCAGCCGGCCGAAGACCTGGATCGCCGGTCCCTTGCGACGCTCGTAATCGGACGCGTCGAGTCGCAGGGGTGTCCAGTACTGGTGAGCGAGCGGGAAGCCGAAGCCCTGCGGCATGACGCCGACCACCGAGTGCGTCACGCCGCCGAGTCGCACGTCCCGGCCGACAATGGAAGAATCCGACCCGAAGCGCGCCCTCCAGGCGTCGAATCCAATGACGACGGTGTGCGGCGCGCCGGCGATTTCATCGGATGGGAGCAGGTGCCTGCCGAGCATCGCCGGCACGCGCGCCACGCGGAATCCCGACGCCGTCATCTCGGCGACGCTCACCGGCTCGGCCCGCCCGTCGCCGGTGATGAGGTTTCGCTGGATCGTCCGCCGGGCACCGAGGTCGGTGACGGACTTCAGTTCGCTGCGCCATGCCTCGAAGTCGTGGATGATGCGTGGGTCCTCCTCGCGCCATCTCGCGTCGACGTATTCGATCGAGACGATGCGGTCGCCTTCGTCGAGCGGGAGTCCCGCATAGAGCATGCTCGCGAGGGCGAAGAAGGTCGTGCTTACCGCGATGACGACCGCCATCCCGAGCCCACCGACGATGGTGAGCCCTGGGTACTTGACCAGCATTCTCGCACCGAGCTTGAGGTCGAGCCACGAGAAGCGCAGTCCATCGAGCGGGCCGAGTCCCCGAGCCCTGCGCCCGTCCTGCCGGCGGTGGTCGGTCTTGCCGAATTCGACCCGGGCGACGCGTGCCGCCTCGTCAGGCGCCAGGCCTTTGCGCATGAGGTCAGCCGTACGCAGGTCGACGTGGAGGCGGAACTCCTCCTCCATCTCGGCGTCGATGCGTTTTGGGCTCGCGACGCCCTTCCAGAGAGAGCGAGCGCGCGCGATGAGACCGGAGAGCATCAGATCGACTGCGGTGTCGCGGCCAGGGAGCGGGCGATCGCCTGGACGAGTCGGTTCCAACTGGCCGTTTCCTCGCCCAGCCGTTTCCGGCCGGCGACGGTGAGGCGGTAGAACTTGGCCTTCCTATTGTTGTCCGAGGTTCCCCACTCGCTGTCGATCAGGCCCTGGTGTTCGAGGCGGTAGAGCGCCGGGTAGAGTGCGCCCTGCTGGATCTGGAGGGCGCCGCCGGAGATCTGTTCGATGCGGAGCAGCACGCCGTAGCCGTGTAGCTTGCCGAGCGAGACGGCCTTGAGGATGAGGACGTCGAGGGTGCCGGGGAGGAGTTCTGCGGAGTCTGGCAATGGCTTCTCCTATGTTCCTTAGGAGAAGCATGCAGGGGTCATCCTTAGCTGTCAAGGAGAGCAGTAGCCACGCGATATGGGAAGCCGTCCCGCAATTGAGGATCGGAGCTTCAATCGTGTTGGTGCTAGAGAACTTGTCGGGGAACGTCGAACCTGTCCCGATTCCATTCGGCAGCATAAACGGCCCTCACCATCTCTCCTCGTACCTGGCAGAAGGTGCAGTCCCGACGCGGCGGTTCTCGCCAAACCACGTTCGAAGCTTGGCGTGCCAGATCGGCCAACAGGTCAATCTGCAGCACGTTGTCGAGGTTGGCCGGGGGCTTCGCCGCCCAAGCACTATGCGCCTTAGTGAGTTCTGCGGCAGCGATCACGCCAGCCAGAATTGAGGCAAACCCGACTGATGCTGCCGGTGGTAGCGACGGGTTTGCGAAACGCACTCGCAAATCGCCAAGCACGCCGCAAAGGGCTTCGCCGATCGATGCGCGGCGTTGAAGATCCGCCGCTATGCTCGGCACTCGCTGTCCTAGGGTCAGCGCTAAGCTGGGGGTAAGCGAATGCTGCCCGTTCCATCGACCAGTGTCCACCACTTCTGGAGCCAGCCCCAGTAACTGAGCAGCCTCTGCGACTCCGAGCATGCGTTGTTCCGTTCCCGGCGCTCGGTCAGGATGCCGGCAGATTAGGCAAGACCGGCCGTCCACACCGTTGTGACGCGAGACGACCAGGGAAGAGTCGTGGGTCGCTGCCTGATAGAGGACCTGCGGTAGTGCCTCCTGCATTATATGTCGAGAGTTGTTGTTGTCGACCGTCGAGACTAACACACGGGTAGGTGCGGACGTTGCACTCCAGCGGCGCAGTCGCGGTGTGATTGTCACTGCCGTTCCGACAAAGCTCCGCGCAATTAGCTCAACCTTCAACTCGTTGATGTCACGAGGCCGCGCTAGAAGACAACGATTCAGGCTCGTAGTGTCGATACGATCGTCGTCCCACCAGGTTAGCGTGCCGGACACTCTAGGACAGTGCGCCAGCGCCCATGCGACTCCGTTGGCAACAGCGCCGCCTCCAACTACATCGATCCCCTCAAATGGCGCGATCGCAACCGGCTCAGGGTATGTACGCGCGTTGGCAGGTTCCAAGGCGAGCGAGAGGTCCCAGAGGTCGAGAGTCACATCGGATGGATCGCTTCCGAGGAGGGGAACAGGCGCGTCGGCAGCGGTTCTAATCAAGGCACGAAATACTCCAGCCGCGGCCAGGCAGGCGGCGCCCAACGCACCGAACGGCCACGCGGAGACGGACACGGGCCGTGGCCCTGTCATTGAGAGCATACCCTGCCATGCAGTCGAACCGACAAACAGGTCGCCTTGTTGGGCGCGCTCGAACCCTTGGCCTATCACACAAACGACATCAGCATCCTTTGGGTCGTCAATCATCCACGATACGACTTGGCGGCAAGTAGCGGACTCCCACGTTAGTGACGAGCACAGACGGTTGAGCCGCGCCTTCACATCACGTGACGGATCGGAGTCGACGCCAATGATCGTCTCGGCGACTGTGCGAGCGACGAGCTGCACCAATGTCTTGAGCAGGGTCCAGCCATTAGCCTGCCCAGCAACCGACGCACTGATGCGCACGACCACACGTGCACGAAAGAGGCGCGCCCGTGGCTTCTCGTCGGCCACAAGCGCCTGAATCGCCTCGAGCCTCGACGTCCGGTCATCCCGATCCGCGTTCACCGCCCCTCCAGAGCGTCGGCCCACCGGTGTGATCCCATGATCACGGCTTCGGACTCGATGATTCGCAGCCGTGCCTCAGTCTCCTTAGCGGTCCACCGCCGCCATCGACCGGCCTGGATTTCGTGAATGCCCCATTCCGTCGCTGGTGGAGGCGCACCTTGGCAGAAATGTGGCCACACGATCGAGAGAAACCCGTCGTCACATGCAATCGGCTCATCGTCATCGACGTGTGAGTGGTCCACCCAGGCGCCGGGATGCGAATGCACCTGGGCGAGCGCGATCTGTCCTTGGGCCCCACGAAGCCACTGCCCTAAAGCGGCAATGGTCATCGGTCCGACCGAAATCCCCCCGGTGCGATGATACGCACCTTCGCCGACCGGCGAGACGATGCTGAAAACCACGCCCTCGTCGGCGAAGCAGCGTCCGCCCCAGACAACCTCGCTTTCAACCCGCGCTCGGCCTTCGGCCCGCAGCAGCTGCCAGCTACGCTCCAGCAACGTGCGAGGCAGCCACAACCTCGTGAGAGCGGCGGGAATCATGACGCCGCCCGCATCTGAGTGCGCTGTGGAACGTCACGGCCGTTAAGGATCTCCAGCAGGCTCGCCACGACGCCAGCTAACGGGCGTATCGGATGCACCGGAGCGAGATCCCGCCATTCCGCGTGATGCTGCACCCCTTCGCGCGTCGCCGGCGTGCAGACCCAGCCCGTCGGACCGTTAGCCGGCGGGCGCTTGAAGAAACTCTCCGGGCCCGTTGGCCAATCCGCGAAGTCCCCCTCTGCCTTCGACACCACATTGCAGAACACCACGCTCGGTGGTCCCGCGGCGAGGGACTCTCCGTAGTCGTACCGAAGACAGTACGTATCTCCGGTCCGATGCTGTCGGGCCCAATGGTAAACACGAAGGGTGCCGTCAACATGCTCGAACAGCGACTCGTCGACGGCATCAGAGGCAAGACGAGCGACGTCGGCGGCGAGTATCCTTAGATCCAGCGCGCTTGGCATAGTTTAGCCCGCGCGGTGCTCGACACTGAGGCGAAGCCGCGCCTCACGCGTGTACCCGAGCTGCCCGAGGGTATTCTTCTCGTCTTCGGGCCCGTACGGAGCATGTGTGCGCTCGTCGACAAGAAAGAAGCGCTGATCGGGTTGCGGATGGATACGGAACTCCCGCATGGCCCAGTCCTTGACGTCGCCGAGCTGCGTGCTCGACGGAAATCTCTTATCGATCGGCTTGTCGGTTCGGTGATAGTCGACGCGGACATGGACGAGATGCGCGTCGTCCATATCGGGACGATCGGGATGCTTCGCCTCGTCGTTCGGGGCTTTGGGCGGCGACGTCTGCTGTGTGGTCATGGCGATCGAGTCCGGGTGATGGATGCGAGAGGCTGTGCCTCTCCTTCACCAGAAGAACGCCGAACGCCCCCGTCCCCTCCTCAGGGCAGCAGCCGCAGATCCATGACACGCCACCACATCGCCTGCAACGACACGCGGAACTGGATTGCGAGCGCGTCGACGTCAAGGCGGCGCCCTTGTGCACGCACTGCCTCTCGAACCATAGCCGCTGGCATCAACAGCGCGGAGGCAAACGCGTTTGCCTCTTGCTCATGTGGTGGGAGCTTCAAGCTGTGCTGAGATGGATCCTCTTCCATCGTGTCGTCCAAGAACTCGATGATGTCACGTTCATGGTGCCGCAGGCACCAATGACCCACTTCATGCGCTACAGTAAAGCGCTCGCGGGTCGCTCGTCCGTCGCGTGTATTCACGACGATCAGCTGCTGTTCGGGGATCAGCTGACCTAGCGGCCCGTTGGCCTTCGTGATCCGCAGGACTTGTAGGCCGAGTCGCTCTGCAATTCCCTCGACATCCACGGGCGGCGTAGTAACTGCGTGAACTCGCAGGACTCGCTCCGCTTCCGCATGCGCGATTGTAAAGCTTGGGCCGGCTGACGCCCCTTCGGCTCCGTGGCGCATTGCGCGTTAACAATCCCGCCGGGGCTGTGTTTCTGCTGGCCCTTCCAGGTCAGCAAACTGCTGAAAAAACGGCCTATAAGCCGCGACTAGCTCGGCACGCACGGCATCCGCATCGAACGGCTCGCTCGCCACGTCACCGGCATCTCGAAACATCCCGCCCCCCGTTGACCCTGCGAGCCGTGGTGACCGCGCCGCGATCTCCACCTGACTCGCCATGCGCAGAAGTCGAACTAGCGCCTTGAGTGAGACCTCAACCATGACGGCAAATCGCTCCACGTGCAGGCGCTTGAGACTGAACCACGGCTTACGGCCAGTCTCAAGTGCCGTGAGCTCAAGGTCGCTGACCTCAAGAGCGCGCGCGGCCGTCGATCGGTCCACGCGCGCCAGTGCACGCCCGGCACCAAGCACAGTGCCACCTGGCAGAAACCACGCGCCGATCATCGGCGTAGCACCCGCACTTTCAACGGCAATCTGTCGCTGGCGTTCGAACCGAGCGACTTCATCGGAAGTTACGGAGCCAGGCGGTATCACGTCCGCGAGTGCGGCCCAGCCGGTCTCCTCCACGGTCTCAAGCCAGAGCTCCGCAAACTCCGGATGCGCCGCAAACCAAGACTGAAGAGCGGCCGGATCCATTTGGAGGTCGGGAAGGTCGGCATCGAACTGCTCAAGCGCCTCGCGCAAGAGGCGACGGCTTTCCTCCGGGTTCGTCATTCTAGAAATCCTCTCTCTATTGAAAGCTTACATCGCGTGTCGGGTGCGCCTTCCCGACTTCCCACAGATCCGGCTGGAGGCGGGCGTGTCGGATGAGAAACTCCTCGGCCTTCTCCAAGCAACGGCGTACGATCAAGGTCGAGACTCCCAGGGCGGTTGCTATTTCCAGATTCGTCTTTCCCATGAACTTCAAGGCGAGAACGTCCCGTTGACGCGGGTTCCGCAACTGCAGGCTCATGAGCCACTGGAGCCGCTTGGCACGCAGGTGCTCCCTCGACGAGTCCTGCGTTTCCGCGTTAGCCGGCCCGTCGAGCATGTCCTCTGAAGTGGGCTCAGCGTCGGCGCTGCCGTGCACACTCACATCTCGTTCAAACTCTGCTTGCCTCGCTTCCAGGCAATCGAGTACGAAGTTTCTGAGCACTACCATCGTGTACCCAAACAGGGAGCCAGATCCGGACCCGGGTGTCCACCTAGCCAGCGCCGCAGGCAACTTGGTGACGAAGCATTCATGAATCCATTCCTCGTGCTCTGCCGAGTGCGAGGAAAACCGAGCGGCGAGAAGACCCTTCAACTTCGGGACTACTCGCTCGTAGAACGCGCGCCACGCCCGCCCGCTGACACCGGGGTCCGTCGACAACATATCCCGCACCAACTCGACGTCGTCGAGTTGGTGCGTGGGTCCTTCGTAGGATGCCGGAACAGTCACACTCAGCTCCGATCGAACCAGATGGTGGCGCACTCGGACGTGCACCTCTGAAACAGGAACGGTGCGCGCCCCCAACTGCCGGAGCCACCTGATGTAACCCCATAGCGTTCCATCGCTTACACGCGAATGCGAGCTGCCGCGCGCAACGGTCGCAGGGTCTGGCGAAAACGCCGCCGCACGCCAACCTGCCACTCGGTATCTCCAACGCGTGTTGTGGTAACTACGCACGCGTATGGAATGGGATCGTGCGATGACGTGTCAGCGCCGCGCTTTCGCCGGAGGGGATGAATCCAGACTTCGGGAAGCGATAAAGCCTTGCGAAATCGCTTTTCAGCGTGGACGACTGTTTCCCACTTCATCAGGTGGCGTCGCGCGATCCGTTCGGGCACCATCTCATGTTGGTGCTTGGAAAAGAATGCCTGATGTTCGAACTCGGGACCTCGCCCAACCCGCTGTGTGACCATCTTGAAACTCACTTCGGCGCCGGCCTGAGTATAGTGCGCCGCATTTGACGGCTCGATCGGCGACGCAATGCAGAGAGTCACTCGGACGTGCACTCCGGTACGTGCGTCGGAAGGGGTTGGCACCTTGAGACGCGTCACGAGCTTGAGTGGAAGGTGCCCCGCGTAGACAACACGGGCGCCGTCGTCACCGGTGGTCAGGTAGTGATCGAGATCTTCCGGCAATCGGCCCCATCCAACGTGATCCCGCGGTCCTGCGTCGGAAACGGCACCGTGCAGCATGAGTGCGCGCGCCAGAAGCCACCGATTGGGAATCGCACCCAACGAGAGCCCCAGCGCTGCGCCAAGGCGCAGCGCAAATGGCGAAGCGTAGCTCGTTCCCTGACCCGGCCGAAGGGCAACCGCCGGCGCCGCATCAACCAATAGGAATGGCTCGTCAGCAGACCCTCCGAACGCTGCGACGTCAGGCTTCCGCCGTCCTGGGTACCGGCCAGGCCCCAGACACGAGTAGTCCGCACGGGCGAAGGGCGCTGCTCGAGTAGCGATGGCTCCCACCGCCATCGCGTTGACTGCGTCGCTCGGAGGCTGAATACGCGGAGCCGCCGACCTTCCGGCGTTACCGACCGCAATGGCGACCAGACGGTCCCCACGACTCGACGCCTCATCCACTGTGGCCGTCCACGGATCGACTATTTCGTCTACAACTGGGCTCGGGGCGCCGATGCTTAGGCAGACTAGCGGATGCTTCCATCTCTTCAGGATCGCCTGGAGTCGGGTCGCCGCCGTAACGGAGTCGAGGACCGCATGTTCCGTTATCCGGATCACATCAGCACCGACGGGAGGCGGTGCGACGGCGGCGCGTCCATCCAGCGGCCCGAATAGGAATGCGCTCGCGACCCAGGTCCCGTGTCGCACGCCAAGCGGATCCAACGCCGGGCCAACACCCTCAGCGTCGTGAACAGCCACGTAGGGTCGCATTGGCTCGGGAGGAGCACAGCCACCGTCAATGATCAGAGCGCGCGCGTCACGATGCTGGACCGGCGCTGACGGCCAGTTCACTTCGTGAACAGATCGCGGACGTCCGGAGTAATCTGTACGAACGTCGTCGTCAAATCGCACCGCGCGCAACGAGCGGAGTGCGCGTAGGAATGCGAAAGCAGCTAGCGAATGAAAGCGCGTGGGATCGCCCTCGAGAGCCAGGAACCGATAGGCACCAGTAGTAACGCGCGACATAACACGCCCGCCGACGGCCTCTACCAGCGCGATGAACTGAGCTTCGGCTAGTTGCCGAATCCTCTGGGTCACTTGAAGAACGGCTTCTGTTCGGTCAGGAAGCGCAGAAGGATCCAAGGGTCGAATCCGATCCATTGGCGACTCCAGCGCGAACGACTCGACGTGGAGTAGCTGCTGGCCAGCCTTCATCTCGTCGGTGAGTTCCCCGAGACGCCTCGGTGCGCTGTACCACGCGGCTCGGGTGCCTGACACGAATAGCGTGACGGCGAATTCACCTCTGGTGGGATCGGCTTGGTCGTCCCGTGGCAGTCGATCAACACGACTGCCAATTGACTCCAGTTCCAGGTAGCGCAGCAAACTGCTGGGATAGTGAGACCGCGCGATGTATTCCGGCCGGAGAGTCAGAAGTCCGACAGCAGAGTCACCAGGCGTAAACGTCTGCGGCAGGCGGTCGATACCAGCAGCGACAGTTTGAATCTTCGCGACCAACGGTGGACGCCAGTCATCCAAGCGGTCCCGATAGACAATCGGGCGGCTCGAATTCGGAGGGCGCGCCTCGCGAAGCTCATCACCGTTGCCCAGAAGAAAGTGCTTTGCCATTTGTGTATGCGATGCGGTCGCGTGGCCCGTTACTCAAAGAACGGAACCCGCCCCCGTTGCCAATCGTACCGGCCCGCGCGCGCCGAATAGGGGGCTTTGCGCGAATCGCTGCAGCCAATGTCCGGCTGTGATAACAGTCGCCCTATAAAGCGCTCTCCGTTCCCCGCGGGCGACCAGGATGGTTTCGGAGAATGGCTGGCAAGTAGCCACGCACCGCACTCGCGCTCCACCCGGTCTGCGCGCATATCTCACGCTGAGTGAACCCTAGAATCGCCAGACTCCGAGCGACACCGGGTCGCTCGAGCCGACTAAGATCAGCCAGATGCGTCGCGAGCTGTTCGACTAGAACGCTCTCCAGCGGACGACCATGAACAACCGCACGTCGACGTGCGCCGTCAATGAACCGCTCCAGGTCATGGAAGGAGGCACCGTTGAACGCCGCCGCAACAAGCGTTGCCGCTTCGCGAGCACACGAACCCGTTAGGAGCCGCACGGCAAGTGCTTCGCGTTGTATCACATCGGGCAGCGGAAACGCCACGTGGACCGCAAAGCGACGCCAGAGCGCTGGATCCAAGAGATCTGGATGATTTGTGGCAGCAATCAGGAGACTATCGGTCGGCCAACGGTCTAGTTGTTGCAAGAGTACGGTGACCAACCGCTTGAGCTCGCCCACTTCTTGTTCATCGCTGCGCCGCTTTGCTAGGGCATCGACCTCGTCGAGGAAGACGACACATGACGTTCCGCGCGCATACTCGAATGCCGCACGAATGTTCGCACCAGTCTTGCCCAAATAAGAGTTCATGACCGCAGCAAGATCGAGCGTGAGAAGCGGTCGCCTCATGCGCGCCGCCAGCCACCGAGCCGCGAGCGTCTTCCCGACGCCTGGTGGACCTTGAAACAGAAGCGTGTTGGCTGGAGTGAGTCCGTTTCGGGCGAGAGTCTCGGAGGCCGCTTGCTCACGATAGACCTGATCCAACTCTGCCGCGATCTGAGGAGAGAGAATCGGATCCGACAATTCCCCAAAGGACAATTCCACATCGAATAACTGAAACTGCGAATCTCCATCCGCCGGCACCGGTTGCCCACCTTGGTGCGTTAGGGGGAATGCCGGATTCGGAGACTGCGCGAGGAGGCTCGCCAAGGACTCGCGTAATTCCGGATTCATCGCCGCATTCGCGCGTAGGACGCGCCGAAGTAGACGGTCAACTTTCTCCCGCGGACCACTCAAAGCTTCGCGCGCCAGATCGAGAAAGAGATGGTCACTTACAGTGCGCGTCGGAACTGGCATATTCATATCCTACTGTCCGTCAAGAGGTTACGCTGCCGGCAACGTAAGGCGAGTGCGCCACCGACGAATGTAGCGCAATTACTTGCGCCACGCGATGGTTGCTGGCCTCTCTAACGGGGCCTGCAGGGCGGCTTTCATTGAGCCGCGACTTCATGCTGCCACCGAGGTCTTCGAGCTCTCTTTCAACCACCCTCGACGGTGGTCGGCGACGTATCGCCCAAGTGCGCCGCAATTCTTGAGCGTCATCGCGCTGACGCTACGACTGCTGCTTGGAGCTGGTGGAAGGCGAAAAGCGCCGATCTGACTTCACTCTTGGCGCGAGACTAAGGCGGACGCAGTGTTGCTGTGGCTCGCTCAATGCCTCCGGTTGCGCTCACTGTGTCGCGTCATCCAACCACATGAGGACGGAGTCTGGCAACGGGACGGCTGGGCGGCGACCTGGTTGCTGGGAATAGTGTCGCGCCAAGAAGAACTCCTGAAATGCTCGATGCGCAAATCTTATCCGGAGGGGAGCGGGTGCACTTCGAGCGCCTACCGGGAGTAGAAGGCTATTCAAGAATAATCCCGTCGGATCAACAATCGACGCGAGACGAGGGTCACAGCCGGTAATGTCCCCTAAGCTACAGCTAGCGAGCAGCGTAATCGTCCCGTCTTTGACATCAACCATTCCGGCGGCCGCACACTCCATCGCGACGAATGCCAACTCAATTGTGGCGTCCAAGCCCTCGACGCTACTGACGATCGGTGCGCGTCCCTTCGAAGACCATCGTAGCGGATTCGTCAGATCCCGGGTGACCTTTAGGCGCGCCCATTCTTCAAACAGTTCAGCGCGACCAACCTTGTGAATGCCTTGATCCGCGACTGTATCTAGAATGAAGCGGAGGAAAAGTGGCCGTCGCGGAATGTCTCCGTAAACGGATGCGTAGTCGCCCGAAGAAAACAGCTGAAGGAGGTCTCCCAGTCGTTCCCGCGTCGGTTGATCGGCAATGGCGTCCATTCGCCGCCTCGTCAATTCTACGAGAAGCGCATCCTCCCACGGGAGAAGCTCAATGAGGCGCACGTCGCGACGAAACCATCGTTCGCCACGTCCTGTTGCTCCGAACGAGCTCGCGAAATCAGACTGTTTTGATCGCCAAAGCTCGGTTCGCGCCGTTAGTACGACAGGAACCGCAACGTCGCGGAGCATGTTGAAGAGATGCTGAATTCCACCTCTCCGTGTGAAGAAGACTGATTCATCTATCCCGTCGATGACAAGCACCAGCGGTGTGTCCGTCTGTTTCAGAACGTTCTCAATCACCGGACGTGCGAATCGTCGAAGTAGCTTACGATCGCTGTCCTCAAACTGCGCCAATACATCGTCGGGATCGATGCACTGCTCCGCTAAGTCCTTAGCTGCGCGCGTCTCTTTGGAAATCCTAGCCGCGGGAACATACAGAACCTTGGCCGTACCGAACGCCCGGAAGCAAACTGTGGTCTTTCCAAAGCCAGCCTCACCTATGAGCACTCGCAATTGGCGCGCAGGTTCCCCTACAATGTGCTCCAGTGGGTCTTCAATCCCAGTTCCTATGTGTTCCTCCGCAATCAGTCTGTGCTGATCCAACTTCAGCACACTCGTTCGGAGCGGGACTTTGGTGAGCAGCTCGGCTTCGTCAAGTGTGTCAGCAGAGCCGTCTGACCCCGTCGCAGCTCGCGACGCGACCCAACTGTCAACGAAATCGGCCATTGCATCAAACGTACGGTCGAGCAGAGTGTGGCGATCCCAAAGCTCTGCTCTATTGACCACTCCCGCCGCGACCAGACCATCGAGCTCGCCCTGCACCGCACTTCGAAAGTCGGCGTTTCGGCCATCACGATTGTGGATCAACAGGTACGTGTCCGCGTTATAGCCACTCTCGCGAAACTTCTTGATTGAGTCGAAGCACTGAGCGATCTGACTCTTACCGAGTTCCAAGTCACCGGCTCTAAACCCTTTGCACTGTACAACTAGGTCAAACGGGGGCGAGCCGGACCACGCAAAGTGGTCGATGCCCTTCGAATCGAACGACAGCCGCGCAGGGGAACCGACTGCGTTCGGCCAGGATAGCCTCAGCATTGGCAGGACCAAGCGTTCGAGGTCGCGCTCTTCAGCCGCGAAGACCTTCGCAGCTAAAGGGAAGTAATCGCTCTTGCGTCGCCAGCTACTCGCCATCGTCTCGGTAGACTCTCCAGTCCGCGGTTGCGCATTCGAACATGAGGCTCGTTCGCTACGTTGGAATCGTGTAGGCAAACGCGTCCGAGCGACGCGTGCGACGGAATCAACTAGCTACGCTATTTAACTCTCATCGACTAGATCGCCCTCATCGGAATACAGCGATCTGGAACTATGCAGCCGAAAGTACCGCTTGAAAGCTTCCGACATCGCCGCAGCGACATCCGGCGTGGTTTGAGGAGTATCCAGGAGGGCAAGGACGCGACCATCGTCGTGGTCCGAGCAATGTGCAACAGCGTTCCGAAATGGCTTTAGTAGATCGAGATACTCGCTAGTGAGGAGGGCACCTAGCTCCTCCGACTGGGGAATCGTGCCGCTGCTTACGAGCTGTTGGTATCGCTCAATAACCGTGGCCAGGCCCGCGAACCAAGAAAAGACGTAAGCAGCAAAGCGCACCTTCTTCGCCGTTGTGAAATGCTCCACGCCGCCGGCAGCCAGTACCTCCTGGATCAGAACATCATGGTGAAGCCGGTAGATATCGCAGCGGGCAAGACAGTGGGCAAGAGACACGATGGCCAGCTGACGCCGCTCGGCCTCAGCGCTCCCGGCGTTTTCAACGCGCGTGCGCTTTCTGTCAGTCATGGAGGTTGCGTCCTAGCGTCGCTGACCGGCTGGCCGATTTGCCGCGAGAATGGGGATTCACGTATCTGGTCCGCCCATCTGACGTGGTGGCTCGTTTCCTAGAAACAACATGACGAGGATCGAGCTCGCAGGGAAGAATTCTGCGGCTGCACCACTATGTGAGCAGACGCAACAATTGGTGAAGCGCCCGATCCTCATCGCGGGCTCTGCGCAACTGGCTCTGTCAAATGGACCAAATGCTCGATCCCGTCGCCGTATTTAGATTGATCCTGCTTGACAGTTGAGACGACGACAGTCAAGGTACCCGCGGAGCGGCGGCCCCGTGTCCACCACAGGGAGAAGGGGCTTGGCTGTGGCAGCAATCCGACGCGCCGACTTCATGATCGCGCTGGCGTACGCCACCGACCTGGCCACCGGTCAGTCGCGCGAGTTCGCGCTCCGATCCTGCGTGCTCGCCATGCGCCTCGCGGACACCGCGGGCCTCGATGTCGAGCAGCGCCGCAACGTCTACCACCAAGCCCTGCTCCGCTACATCGGATGCAATGCGGACACCCACCTGCTGGCAGCCGCCTTTGGCGATGAGATCGCGCTCCGCCAGGACGTCGCCCGCATCGACCTCGGCTCGCACTCCGAACTCGGCGAGGTGTTCGTTCGCGCCTTCAGGCGGGTCTTCGCCGACCTGCCACCCGACCAGCTGGCGATGGCTGTACAGCAGGGCCTCACAGACGCGCTGCAGGTGACCGTCCCGATCCTGGCAGGCCATTGCGAGGTGGCGCAGCGGATCGGCATGCGCATCGGCCTCTCCGAAGAGATGCGCGAGAACCTCGGCCAGCTCTACGAACGCTGGGACGGGCATGGCCTGCCGCGGGGACTTAAAGGAGCAGAAGGCCGGTTCGCCGTGCGCATGGTGACGCTGGCGCAGGACGCGATCACCCTCGAGGAAGCGCATGGCTTCGAGGCGATGACCGCGATCATCACGAAGCGCCGCGGCGGCGCGTACGAGCCGGAACTCGCGGATCTCTTCCTGGCGAACGCGCAGCGCCTGCTCAAGGGACTCGACCAGCCAGTCGGCCGCGAGACCATCCTGGCAATCGAACCCGCACCGCACGCCGTACTCGACGAAGCGGCCTGCGAGGAAGCCTACCTGGCCATCGCCGACATGGTCAACATGCGCATGCCCTTCACCTTCGGCCATTCGCGCGCGGTGGCGCAGTTGGCCGATGCGGCGGGCAGGCACGTGGGGCTCCCCGCGTCGGAGGTCCGCGATCTCCGCTGGGCGGCATACACGCACGACATCGGCGAGCTGGCGGTGCCGGTGTCCACCTGGATGCAGCCGCGCGAGCTGAACATTCGTGAGACCGACGCCGCTCGGCTCCATCCCTACCATGGTGAACGGGCGCTCGCGTCCTTGGGTGGAGACGGCAGCCCCGTCGCGCAACTGGTCATGCGGCATCACGAGCGACTCGACGGCAGCGGCTATCATCGCTGCGTGCGGGCCCCTGACCTGTCCCCAGCTGCCCGCATTCTTGCCGCGGCCGAGGCCTTCCAGACCGCCAGGGAGAAGCGGCCCTACCGCCCTGCCCTGAGCGATGCGGCGGCAGCCATCAAGCTTCGGAACGAAGTCCGAGAAGGAAGCTGGACGCCGAGGCGGTGGAGGCTGTCCTGACCGCCGCCGGTCAGGCGTCACGCAGGACCGTCGAACGACCCACGGGACTCACCCCACGGGAAATGGACGTCCTGCGCCTGATCGCGGCCGGGAGTACGGCGAAGGAAGCGGCCCGCCTGCTCGACATCGCCCCCAAGACGGCCGACCACCACATCCAGAACCTCTACTCCAAGATCGGCGTCACCACCCGCGCCGCCGCCGCGCTGTACGCGCTCGAGCGGGGCTTGATCCAGATGGGGACATCGGCCGCTTAGTCCTGGCCCGGGTCTTCGGAGTTCACAACAGCGAAGCCGCCGGCGTGGTCACACAGGACTCTGCGCTCGTCACATCGGACTGTGCCGCCTTCAGGTCGCTTGACGTCGCGGTCAGATGAGACGTCGTCGCGGCCAGATGAGACGTCGGCGCGGTCAGGTGAGACGTCGTCGCGGTTAGATGCCATCGTCGGTCCGTCCACGTCATCGTGTCGACCCGTCAGGCTATCGTGACGCCCCTTCACATCATCTCGAGTGGCTACCAGGTCGTCAGGTGCATGTCGAAGGGCTATCTGTCGCCCGGTCAGGTCATCGATTGGGCGTGTCAGACGGATCCGTTGCGCCTGCCGCCTCATCGAGTGCCCCGTCAGGTGACCGATCGCTCCCGTCACATCGGACGGCGCGGCTGTCAGGTGACATGAATCGCCGGTCAGGACGAATGTCTCGCGTGCCACATCGTCGTGCGGTCCTGTCAGGGCGGATGTCGGCCCCGTCAGGTCGCAGCGCGTCGTTACCACATGAGGCGGACTGCCAGTCAGGCGACCGTGTGCACGTCTCAGGTCGTTTGTCGTCCTCGTCAGGTCATCGTGACCGTCGGTCAGGAGGGATCGAGGCGTTGACCGCCGAGTGAGCGTCGTCGTCCTCGCACTCGTTGCCCGCTCACCGATCGCGGTCCACCCATCACCGTTCGCCCGCATAGGGCGAACTACCGATGTGGCGGAGCGACCGTCGGCGCAGTACCACGCGTAGCGACAGACTCGGTGACGCAGGTCAGTCGCGGCCCTCCCCGGCGAGGCTGGCCTGCGTTCTCTGGCAGCGAAACGGCTGGGGGACTTCTGTTGACAACTACAGGGCCGCGACCTATGGTCCTGTAGACAACTAAAGAACTCCATGACACCGCGCGCCCAACCCGACACGCTCCGCGGGTCCCTCGACCTGCTGGTGCTCAAGACGCTCTCCCTCGAGGCCATGCATGGCTGGGGAATCAGCCGTCGCATCCAGCAACTCTCCGAGGGCGTGCTCGACGTCAACCAGGGGTCGCTTTACCCGGCCCTCCAGCGCCTCGAGAAGGACGGGTTGATCACCAGCGACTGGGGGACCACGGACAACAACCGCCAGGCACGCTACTACCGCCTCACCGCCAGCGGCCGCCGATCGCTGAAGACGGAACTCGAGAGCTGGCGCCGCTTTGCCATCGGCCTCGAGGCGGTACTGCGGTCGGCCGAGTCATGAGCTGGCTGCACGGGACGGTCACGCGGCTGCGGTTGCTGTTCGGACGGTCGGCGTCCGAGGCGCGTATCGCGCGGGAGTTCCAGTTCCACATCGAAATGGAAACGGAGCGTCTCGTTCGCGAACTCCGGCTCGATCCACCGGAAGCCCGGCGCCGCGCGCTGGCCGCGTTCGGCGGCGTCGAGCAGCACCGCGAGGCCCTCCGCGACGGCCGTGGCACGGCATGGTTCGGCGGCCTGTCGCTCGACTTCAGGCTCGGCCTGCGCATGCTCGCCAGGACCCCGGGCCTGACCGTGGTCGGCGTGCTCGGGATGTCGGTGGCCGTGACGATCGGGGCACTCGCCTTCGCCGCCGTGAATGCCATCACCAGCGACGCGCTGCCCGTCGACGAAGGCGACCGCGTGGTGACCGTTCGCAACATCGACATCGAGGACCGGGACGAGGCACCGGAGACGCACCTGCACGACCTCGAGGCGTGGCGCGAGGGCCTGCCCGCACTCGAGGACCTCAGCGCCTATCGCATCGTCAACCGGAACCTCGTTGCGGGCGATTTCGCCCCCGAGGCCATGCGCGTGGCGGAAATGAGCGCGTCCGCCTTCAAGGTCACGCGCGTCGCGCCAGTGCTCGGTCGATACCTCGCACCCGGCGACGAAGGCGCGGGCGCGCCGGCGGTCGTGGTCATCGGGTACGACGTCTGGCAGGACCGGTTCAACGGCCGCGGCGATGTCGTCGGCACCACCGTGCAGCTTGGCACCGTGCGACACACCGTGGTGGGCGTCATGCCGCGAGGCTTCGCCTTCCCGGTGAACAACAGGCTCTGGACGCCGCTGCGCATGAACGCATTGGCGTACGAGCGTGGCGCAGCACCGCCCGTCGACGTTTTCGGACGCCTCGCGCCGGGCGCCTCACTCGACGAGGCGCGCCTGCAGCTGGTCGCCATCGGGCAACGACTGTCGAGCGCCTTCCCGCAGACCCACGAGAACATCCGTCCGCAGGTCCTTCCGTACACGCGGGCGTTCCTCGACCTCGGCGACCGGTTGTTCCCGTCGAGTGGCCAGGTCGAGGGCTCGCAGGTCGCCTGGATACTCCACCTCGGCCAGGTCCTCGTCAGTCTGCTGCTCGTCGTCATCGGCACCAACGTCGCCGTCCTCGTCTACACGCGGACCGCCAGCCGCGCCGGGGAGATCGCGGTCCGCACGGCGCTCGGCGCCAGTCGACGACGTGTGGTCATGCAACTCTTCGCCGAAGCGCTGGTGCTGTCCGGCGTGGCCGCGGTGGTCGGCATCGTCGTCGCGCGTTTCGTCTTCCGGCAAGTCGAGGCGATGGTCAGGCAATCGGCGGATGACCAGATCCCCTACTGGATACGCCTCGAGATTACACCAACCGTCGTGCTCTACGCCGCAGGACTGGCCATTCTCGCGGCGGTGATCATCGGGATCATCCCCGGCCTCAAGGCCACGCGTCATCACGTGGCGGCAACCCTCAAGGCGCATTCCGGCCATGCGTCGGTGCGGCTCGGCCGCACCTGGACAGCCCTGCTCGTCACGCAGGTCGCCGTGTCCGTTGCCGCGTTGCCCTTCGCAGCCACCGGAAGCCATCTCTGGCTGCGCCTGGTGATGGTCGACCGGGACACGCCGGCCACGGAGTCCTTTGTCATCGCCACTCCTCAACTCGACGCCGAGACGGACGCGCGGGCCGACCGCGGGGACGCGGCGAAGGCGCGCCGCGCTCGCTACACCGACCGGGTTGCGGAACTCGCGCGTCGACTCGAGGCGGAACCCGGCGGTTTCGATGTGGTGCTCTCGTCGCTCCCGCCGGGGAACGGGTCCTATCTCGAGGTGGACATCGCCGCGGAACCGGCCGCGTCGACATCCGACACTGCCCTCACCCGGGCGAACGGTCCCCTCACCTACCTGCGCGTGGACGCGGGCTTCCTCGCCCGCTTCGACGTTCGCCAGCTGAGCGGCCGCGGCCTGTCCGCCGGCGATTTCGTCCCCGGCACGCGGACCGTGGTCGTCAACCGCTCCTTCGTCAACTATTTCCTCGGGGGCGGCAATGCGTTAGGCAGGCGCGTGCGCCCCTCGGCGAAGCAGCCCGATGTGCGCACGGCCGCGGCCGCCGGACCGGCACAATGGTGGGAGATCGTCGGGGTGGTGGAGGACTTCCCCGGCCTGGTGGCTCCGGACGCCCTGAGGCCCAGGCTGTACCTGCCGCTCGACCCCGCAGCGACTTATCCGGTGACCCTCGCCGTCCGTGGGAGGCGTCTCACGCCGGCGGCGACCGCCGACCGCGTGCGTGAGGTCGCGATGGAAGTCGATCCGGGGCTCCGTTTCACGAGCATCCGCAGGCTCGCGGACATCCTGGAGGACGACATGAAGAGCGACCGGCTGGCCATCTTCGGCCTCGTCATGGTGACGCTCAGCGTCGTCCTCCTGTCCGCGGCCGGGATCTACGCCCTGATGTCGTTCACGGTTGCCCGACGACGGCGCGAGATCGGGATCCGCGCGGCGCTCGGCGCCAGGCCGATCCGCGTGGTCCTCGGCGTGCTCTCAGGGTCCATCCGGCAGATCGGCATCGGGATCGCCCTGGGCACTGCGGGCACCGGCGTCGTCTACCGTCTCGCGGGACAGAGCGGCTCGACCGGACACCTCGTGCTGTTCCTCCTGCTGATCGCGGCAATGATGGTGATTGTCGGCGGCCTCGCCACGATCGGCCCGGCGCGCCGCGCGTTGCGCGTGTCACCCGCGGAGGTGCTGAAGTCCGACTGACCGGCCGCGCGCGATTCCGTCCGGGGCTCGGACGGCCGAGCTCACGCGAAGACACAGTGGAGGCACGGTGCCGCGTGCTCAGCGATACAACATTCCCAGCGTCGCGGCGTCCGCGTTCCCCCCCGAGAGGATGACGCACACCGTCTGGCCAGCCAGTTCCTCACGCAGCTGCAGGAGGCCGGCCAGCCCCACCGCTCCCGACGGCTCGGCGAGGTTGTGTGTCGTCTGGATCAGCAACCGCGTCGCGTCGACGATGCCCTCGTCTTGCACCGTGAGGAAGCCGTGCAGCCCCGCGCATAACGCGGGAAGGGTCATGGGATAGCTGCTGGCCGTCGCCACGCCGTCGGCGACCGTGTTCGGGGCGATCGGTCCCACGGGGCGACCGGCCCGCCAGCTCTCGAACACCGCCGGAGCCCCGGCAGCCTGCACCCCGAACACCGGCAACGGCCGCTCCGACTGCAGCACCACCATGGCACCAACCGCCTGCGATCCACCGCCGATCGCGATCACCATCGCGTCGAGTCGCGGCGCGTCCTCGAGCACTTCGAGCGTGATCGTCCCCGCCCCCTCGATCACGTGCGGATTGTTGGTCGAGTGGATCACGGTCAGCCCATCCACGCCGGCAATCCGCTCCGACTCCGCGACCGCGTCGTCATAGGTCGTGCCATGCTCGATGACGCGTGCGCCCATCCCCCGCATGGCGGCGTTCTTCTCGGGGTTGTTGCCGTGAGGGACGACAATGGTGGCGGGCACACCGAGTTGCAGGCTCGCATAGGCAATCCCCTGGCCATGATTCCCACGCGATCCGCAGATCACGCCTTGCCGCCGTTCCGCGGTCGTGAGCGCGGTGACCGCCGCCAGCCCGTTCCGCACCTTGAACGAGTTCGTGGGCAGGTGGTTCTCGTGCTTCACGAGAACGCGAATGCCGTTCCCGACGGCAGCATCCAGCTCGGCGTACGAGCGCAGGGGCGTGCGCTGCAGGTACGGTGCGAGACGCTCCCGGGCCGCCCGGACCTGGGCGATGCTGACCGGATACGCAGACATGGTCACGAGGTCCTGTCCGGCCGGGCCAGCACCGTGTGGAAGCGCGCGTCCGCCCGCATGCCATCGAGAATCGGGTCGTTCGCGGCCCAGACCAGCCAGACCGAGCGCTCCTCCACCGCACGCTCCATCTGCTCGAGCGCCCGGTCGGTGCGGCCGAGCGCATGCTCCAGCAGCGCCAGGTCGAACGCGGACACATAACGAGTGGCTGCACGCGCTCGCAGCTCCTCGAGCAATTGTGCGGCATCCTCCGTGCGCCCGTCACGCGCCAGGGCGACGCCGCGAAACGCGTCCGTCGCCGACGCGGGGCCGGAGACGCGCCGCTCCTCGTCGAAGATGCGGACCGCTTCGGCGTACTCTCCGAGTGCGATGTGCGACAGCCCGAGCCAGATCATGACCGGCCCGAAGGACTGGTCCATCGCCAGCGTGCGACGACACTCGGTCACCGCGGCGGCGAAGTCACGGTCGAAGTAGTGCGCCATCCCGCGCACCGTGTTGATGATCAGGCCGAGCGGATCGAGTTCCTGCGCCTTGCGCGCCTCCGCCACCGCATCGTGCGTCCGGCCCCGCGACATGAGAAACTCGGAGTACCAGTGGTGGGCCGTCGGGTACCCCGGGTTGAGGGCGAGCGCCTTCTCGAACGCCCGCTCGGCGCCTGCCCAATCCCAGTCGTAGTTCATCAGGACGAAGCCGAGCGAGGTGTGTGCCTCGGCAAGCGCGGGATCGATGGCGAGGGCGCTCAGCGCGGCAGCCTTCGCCCTGGGAAAGGCATCCGCAGGGCGCTCCATCCGGTACCAGCCGAGCAGGTTGTGGGTGTCGGCCAGTCCGGTGTGGGCCAGCGCGAAGTGCGGATCGAGCGCAACAGCCTGGGAGAAGCACCGTTCCGCGTGCCGCATCGATTCGCCGCGACGGTTCCAGTGGAAGCGACCCTCGAGGAAGAGATTGTACGCGGCCAGGTTCGACGTGGGTGCCTTCACCAACTTGGGGTCGGAGCGGCGCCCGAGCTTCACTTCGAGGTTTGCGGTGATCGCCTGCGCGATCTCGTCCTGGATCGCGAACACGTCGTCGAGTTCGCGATCGAAGCGTTCCGACCACATGTGGTATCCATCGCGCACGTTGATCAGCTGCGCCGTGACACGGAGCCTGGTGCCGGCCTTGCGCACGCTCCCCTCGAGCACCGTCGCGACATTGAGCTGGTCGCCGATCTTCCGGATGTCGGAATCCTGGCCCTTGAACGCGAACGCCGACGTGCGCGATGCCACCCTGAGTCCATCGAGTTTCGCCAGGGCGTTGATGATCTCCTCGGTGATTCCGTCGGCGAAGTACTCGTTCTCCTTGTCGGCGCTCATGTTCGCGAAGGGGAGGACGGCGATCGAGGCCTGCACCGGTCCGCTGACGGCCTGGTGGCTGGCCGTGCGTGGTGCCGACGCCAGCGCCCGCAGCACGCCCGCCAGTTCGCTCGCCGTGGAGAAGCGGTCCGCCGGATCGACCGCCAGCGTGCGCCCGATGATCTCGTCCACTTCCGGCGCGACGTTCTGCGTGACGTCCCGCAACCTCGGTGCCGGTGAGGTGAGCCTGGCCGAGAGGATCGCCATCGAGTTCGCGCCACGGAACGGCGGTGCTCCGGACAGCACCTCGAAGAGCACGCACCCCAGCGAGTAGATGTCGCTCCGCCCGTCGATGTGCTCTTCGCCCGTGGTCTGCTCGGGGCTCATGTACGCCGGCGTGCCCACGACGACGCCCGCCTGCGTGAGTCGATCGTCCCCTGCATCGCGCACCGCCCGGGCAATCCCGAAGTCGGCGACGACCGCGTGTCCGTCCTCGAGCAGGATGTGGCCCGGCTTGATGTCGCGATGGACGACGCCCTGCCGATGTGCGTGATCCAGGGCCTCCGCGACTTCCGCACCGATCACCATGGCGTCACGCGGCGCGAGGGTTCGTTCCTGGTCCAGCCGATCCTGTAGCGAGAGACCCGGGACGTACGGCATGACGTAGTAGAGGTACTCCCCGGCCGAGCCCGAATCGTGCACCGGCAGGATGTGCGGGTGCCGGAGTCCGGCGGCGACGCGGATCTCCCGAAGGAACCGGTCGGCGCCGATCCCGAGTTCGGGACGCAGGACCTTCAGGGCGACATCGCGATCGTGGCGGATGTCGCGGGCGAGGTACACGGTCGCCATCCCGCCCCGGCCGAGTTCACGGCGTACGTGGTAGCGATCACCGATGGTCTCGGCGAGGACTTCGGTCGGATCTCGCATGGGCCGGGGGAAGCTACCGATGGGTGCGACAGACGGCCACAGCACCGCTTGCCGTTCTCACAACACCCGATGCCTGATGCCCGATGCCTGATGCCCGAAGCTGTCCGATGCCTGATGCCCGATGATGCCCGATGCCCGATGCCTGATGCCTATGTCTGCCGCCGGCCTACCTGAGCCGCTCCGCGAACATCATCCGGTGACCGTCGGGAGTGCGGACGACAAACTCCCTCAGTCCATACGCCCTGTCTGCGGGCCTCGACAGGATCTCGGCACCCCGCGCCGAGACCTCGGCGAAGTATTCATCGAGCCCCTCGACCATCACGTGGGTGAACCACGAGTGGTTCCCGGTCTCACCGGCGGCGACTTCATCGACGCATTCGCCGAGCATGATCCTGAACGCATCCTTCGACAGGAAACTCCAGCCCGGCGCCTCGATCGGATCGCGCCGGAAGCCCAGCACCTCGGTATAGAACCGCGTGGACTTCCCCAGGTCCCGGACGGCTAGAACGGCACGGGAATTGACAAACGTCGCCACGATAGACCTCGCGTGTTATGCAGCGGTGCGCACGGCCTGGCCCGGACGGTACCGGCACGCACAGTACATGAACGCCTGGACCGCTCCCCACGGAGTCACATGGTCCTCGCGCTGGCTGGCGACGACCTGGAAATCGGCCCCGAACTCGCCGTGCAATTCAGTGGCCGAGTAGCGTCGCACATCAAGCCCGCTGCAACGCGTGGGGCCGTCCTCGGCGAAGGTTGCGATCAGCACGAAGCCATCGGGATGCACGGCACGCCGCACCTGGTCGACATAACGAACCCGGTCGGCCGGGTCGGTCAGGAAATGGAAGACGGCGCGGTCGTGCCACACGTCGAAGGTCCCCTCGTCGAACGATGCCGACAGGACGTCCGCCTCGCGCCAGTCGACCGACCCCGCGGCCTGGCCAAGTCGTTGACGGGCCTGGCTGAGCGCGGCCGGCGAGAGATCGAGCACGGTGAGGTGCCGGTACCCGCTGGCCAGGAGTCCATCGACCAGCGTCGAGGACCCCGCGCCGACATCGAGGATGCGGGCATCCCGCTCGGGCGCCAGGCGCGCGATCAGGTCGCGCGAAACTCGCGCTTCAGCCTGGAACCAGCTCAACTGGTCCGGCCCCTTTGCCTGATACACCGCCTGCCAGTGCTCCTTTGCGTCCATCTGCCCTCCGTCGAGGCGGCCTGTCAGCGTCGGACCGGCCGGAATCCCCACACGGAATACTGGCCATCAGGGAGCGGGTAGCGGAAGCCCGGTTCGAGACCCGATCGGGCGGCTGGTCGCATCCCGTTAGGCGACGCCGACTGGGCCCGGCAATCAGAACTGCACGCGGTACCCGGTCAGGTCACCCAGGACCCTTCCATTGGCCAGGCGCACGAGGGCATACAGGTCATACGCGCCCGGTGGGAGCAGTCGATCGCCCCGGAGGTCGCGCTCCCCAATGAACAGGGTGACCACCGTGAATCCGGCGCGCCCTCGCACATCGAGCGGTATCGTCCAGGACCGCAGTCCGAGGGCCGAGTCGGTCCTGCGGACCTGCAGCAGGACGCTCGGTGCGCCCTCCGTCACCGTGGTATTGCCCAGGACATAGTTGACGGTCACGGAGATGCTGTCACGACCGGCCAGCCGGTATCGCGGGAGCAGTTCGCCGGTTCGGGCATCGCGAAACGCCGTGAGGAATGGCTGGCCTCCCGTGTCCGGATGGACCACCCGGATCTCGGAGACTCCCAGCGCGGCGGTGTCTGCCAGCGGTCTCGCCACCACGATGCCCATCCCGACGGATCCCGCCACCACCAGGCCACCGCTGTCCACGGTCACGGCGTCCCCTGACGCCATCCATTGCACGCCGGCGTCGGTACCGTCGGCGGATCGCGCGTGGGCGCGAAGCCTCACGGTGTCGCCGGGCGTGAGGATCAGGTCCTCGAGGTCCACCTGCACCATGCTGACGCACCGGCCCACACACGGGACAGGCACGCCCACCGGGGCGTCGTCACCACAGCCGAGCGCGATCGTTGCCAGCAGGAGGCCGGCGAGCGGGTACCGGTGCATCTTCCTGGTAGACCCGTGCGGCGATGGTGCGGTCACGTTCACCGCCGGGGATGCAGTCTCGCGACGTCGTCCCCGACCGTTGCCGGTCCCGCATGATAAGAGTACTTTTCGCTACAAAGCGTGGTGCCTCCAGGCGCCGTGCGACGGACTTGTGGGGGTGGGAGTGAGAAAGGGGCTGCAGCGCATCCGCGGGGCGATCGGCATGGGGCTGACGTGGGCGTTTGGATGGGCGATCGCCGGCGTCTCGATCGGCGCCGCGAGCCTCCTCCTCCCGGGGCCGGCACTCGACTGGTTCTTCGAGATCTTCGATGCCCCGTTGCCGGCGCTGGCCGTGCCGGGATTTTTCGGCGGCATGTTCTTCTCCGCCGTGCTCGGAATCGCCGGTCGCCGTCGCCGTTTCGCCGAGCTGTCGCTCCCGCGGTTCGCCGCCTGGGGCGCGGTTGGCGGTATCCTGCTGAGCCTGTTTCCGGCCGCGCTCGTGGCCGTGGGGCTGGCGAGTGTCGAGGGATCCGACACGAGCCTGTGGCGAGCCACCGCCGTCATCAGTGGTCCCTTCACCCTCTTGAGCGCCGCCTCAGCCTCGGCGACGCTGCTGCTCGCCAGGAGGGCCGAGGACCGCGCCTTGCTGGCACATCGCGAGGACAGGGCCGATGCGCGGATCGGTGAGGGAAGGGCGGCCGGGCGCATCGATGCGGGGATGGGCCCGGCCGGGGGCCGTGCGGCCAGGGTCCCGGAAGCGGACCGCGTCCCTGCCCCGAAAGTCCCCTGACCTGTGACGCCAGGTCGTCCCGAGCGATCCCTTCACCGCACCGGCCGGCGGCGGTGCGCCACCCGATCGTTAGGTCGCGCCGCTCACCGCTCCACCCGGGGACGCGATCCGGTGCGGCCTTGCCGCGACGCGTCTCGCGGGCATTCGTAGTACTCACTCCATGACGCAACCCCACGACGGGTTCCTCGACCTCCAGGCCGCGCTCGCCGGTGAGTACTCGCTGCAGCGCGAGCTGGGTCGTGGCGGCATGGGCGTGGTGTACCTCGCGCGGGACGTCCAGCTGGATCGCGACGTCGCCATCAAGGTCCTGCCCGCGGACCTCGCCAGCGACCCGGCGGCGCGCGAACGCTTCCTGCGGGAAGCCCGCATGGCCGCGGGACTGTCGCACCCGCACATCGTCCCGATCCATCGCGTCAGCGAGGCAAACGGCTTCGTCTTCTTCGTCATGAGCTACGTGGAGGGGGAGTCGCTCGGCGAACGGCTCCGCACCCGCGGGCCACTGCCACCCACGGACGCGATGCGCGTGCTGCGCGAGGTGGCGTGGGCGCTCGCGTACGCACATGGACGCGGCATCGTGCATCGCGACGTGAAGCCGGACAACATCCTGCTGGAGTCGGCCACCGGCCGCGCGCTGGTGACCGACTTCGGCATCGCGCAGGGGAGCGACACCGTCGCGACGGACCCGGGCAAGGTCATGGGAACGGCGCATTTCATGAGCCCGGAACAGGCCGCCGGCGAGCCGCTCGACGGACGCAGCGACATCTACGCGCTCGGCGTCGTGGGGTATGTCGCGGTGAGTGGTCGCCTGCCTTACGAGTCCTCGCCCCTCCCGGCCCTGCTCCTTCGACAGTCGACGGAGGAGCCACCGAGCGTGACGCGCGCGGCACCGGGCCTGCCTCCCGCGCTGGGCGCCGCCATCGACCAGTGCCTCAGGCGCAATCCCGCGGCGCGGTTCGCCGATGGAGAAGCCCTCGCCGCCGCTCTGGCACCGGCTGACCCGCGGCCGGCCCTGCCCCCCGCCTTGCGCGCCTGGCTCCAGGCGCGGAATCCGCTCATCGTGCCGTACATGGCCTGGTCCGGGGTGTTCGGCACGCTAGGCCTCGCCAACCTCGTTGTCTGGCTGGCCGGCAAGCGGCCGGATGGGCCCGCAGACATCGTCCTCCTCGCCGCCATTGCTTCCCTGCCGATCCTCCCGATCGTCGGGTTCCACCTGAACCAGGCGGTCCGTCAGTTCCGGGCGGGACACACGCTGCCCGACCTGCGGACGGCGCTCGACATGGCGCGGCGCGAACGGGAGGAGAGCGAGGCCCTCGTCCGGAACGAGGTGGAACCTCCCGCCCACCGACTCCTGCGCATCGCGACGGTCGGCGCGGGCACCTGGCTGGCCGTCACGTTCGGCCTGCTGCTTCAGGGGGTCATCCATGAGAACCGGGACGGAATGCTTCTCGTCCTCGCGCCCGTGGGCACCACCATGCTGCTCGGGGCGGTGAGCAACGCGCTCGACGTGCAGTTCGTTCCGACGCGAGTGCGCAGGTGGTGGCAGACAGGAATCCGCGATCGCCTCTGGAACAGCCGGCTGGGATCCTGGCTCGCGCGACGACTCGGCGCACCGGAGCAAACGCGCGCCGTGGGCGGCGGCGTATTTCGCGCAACCGAGTCGGCACTGGGCATCGCTGCGGCCGAGCTCTTCGCGGCGTTGCCGAGCGCGTACCGCGAGCAACTGGACGACTTGCCAGCGCTCGTCGCCTCGCTGGAGGCGCAAGCAGCCGCGGCGCGCGCGGAGATGGACGTGCTTGCCGCCATGGCCCCATCCAGTTCGGATGCCGAGGTCCTGGCTGTCCGTCGCACCGCGGCGAAGGAACAACTCGCCGAGAGCGTGTCCGCGCTCGAGAGCATCCGGCTGGACCTGTTGCGCCTGCACGCGGGGGCGAGCGACCTGGCCCCGCTCACCACGCTCATGGACGCCGCACGTCGCGTTGGCGAGGACCTGCACCGACTCGCGGAGGCGCAGGAGGAGGTCGAGGGCTCAACCAGGGACCCAGGCTCCCTGTCGTAGTGCATCGAGCAGTCCTCGGGGACCAGCTCGAGTCGCGACCGGCGCGGCGCAACCAATTCCCCGTCCCAGGCTGTCCACGGGATATGGCCAACGTCATGCGCCCTGCCCTGGTGGCACTGCTGCTCCCCCTCACCGCCGCTCAGGACCTCTCGGTCGAGACCCGGACACTGGCCCCCGTGCTTCCCGCGGCGCCCGGGGTGAATCTGATGCTCAATCAGCGGATCGTCGCGGATGGCCGGATCCTCCTGGTGAATCGCGCCGTGCAGCCCGACGGATCGGTGTTCTTCAGCCAGCGCGAGTACCAGTTGGACGGGACACCGGTGACCTTCGCGCAGGAAGGCTTCTGGGCCAATCGATGGAACCACTTCGAGACGCGCTTCCATGCCTCCGGCGCGGAGCAGCATATCAACGACGTCGTCAATCGAACTGACGCCCCTGCACGGGGCTTTCGCGACCCGACGGTACTGTGGTTCTGGCGTACCCAGCCCGCGGTTGGCGACACCGTGGTCGTGACCTACCTCGCACAGAACGTCATCGCGACGTCCCGCATCCGATTCACGTACGAGGGTGTCGAGGAGCTCACACTGGCCGGACGGCGCGTCATGGCGCATCGCGTCCGCGAAGATCCGGTGGGGGGCAGCCCAGGCGTCCACACGCTCTGGTGGTACGACGAGAAGGGAATGGGCGTCAAGCGCTACCACAAGACCACCGAGCGAGAGTTTGCGGATCAACTGGTTGCCTGGCGGTAGCCGGACGTCCGTCGAAGCGCCCTCGCTGCGCCTCGCTGGGCGAAGACGACGAGGATGGGTCGTCGCGGTCGGCCCCCGAGGTCGAACCCGGGACGAAGCGCGCTTCAGTCCAGGCGTTTTCCGCGGCCCCTGATCCAGTCCCACAACTCCCGCGCCGGACGAAGCAGCAGGAGTGAGACCATCGTCATCGTGCGCAGGAAGAAGAACAACACCCCCAACAGGAACAGCACGATCACGGTGTAGGCGAGGTAGGTCCCCAGCGTCGGAGCGTGTTCCATCTTCGTCGTTACGCCTGTTCTGGGTGACCGGTAGAGGCCAGGCCTGGTGAATGTCGCAGCACCAGGGCGAGCAATGGGGACGTCATGGCGGTCGTGACCAGGGCCATGAGCACCATCATCGCGAACAGCGTTGGAGAGATCACGCCGAGTTCGAGCCCGACGTTGAGGACGACCAGTTCCATGAGACCGCGGGTGTTGAGCAGGAGGCCCACGGCAATCGCCTCTGACCACGACGCGCCCGTCACGCGCGCGGCCAGTGCGGATCCTCCCAGCTTGCCCCCGACCGCCGCGGCGATCAGCACCGCGCAGACACCCCACAGAGCGGCCCCGCTCAAGAGCCCGATCTCTGTCCGCAGCCCCGTGAACGCGAAGAACACCGGAAGGAGCACCGTCGCCACGACGGCCTCGATCCGGTCCCCGAGTCCACTCGCCAGACCGGACGCGCGCGGGATGACCACGCCCGCGAGGAAGGCGCCGAAGAGCGCGTGGACACCGAGCAGCTCGGTCACCAGAGCGGACCCGAGGGCGAATAACACCGCGACGCCGACGGTCTCCGGCTCCACCCGTCCTCCGCGCGCGGTCCACCAGCGCTCCAGGGACACGAGTCCACGCCGTCCGACCGTGATGAGCAGCGTCGCCCAGGTCGCCGCGCCGAGCACGGCTATCGTCACCACTCCGAGCGCATCTTCCGCACGCGCGACCGCCACGACCCCGGCCAGGATGCTCCAGGCGGTGACGTCGTCCACGGCCGCGCAGGCGATCGCGACCGACCCGAGGCGGGTGCCGATGAGTCCCCGCTCTGTGAGGATGCGCGCCAGCACCGGGAACGCCGTGACGCTCATCGCCGCCCCGATGAACAGCGAGAACGGCAGCAACGCGACCGCATTCCCGGCGCGGTCGATCCCGGCCAACGACGGATAGACTGATGACGCGATCATCGCGCCGAGGGCAAACGGCACCACGATGCTGGCGTGACTGATGGCGACCGCGGCTCGGGCGCGGCCGCGCAGCACAGAGGGATCGAACCGGAGGCCGACCACGAACATGAAGAGCAGCACGCCCAACTGACTCAGCGTCGCCAGCGGCAGCAGGCGGTCCGGCGGGAAGAGGGTCGTCGATGTGACCGGCGCGATGGTCCCCAGCAGGGACGGACCCAGCGCGATGCCGGCCACCATCTCGCCAATCACGCGCGGCTGCCCGAGAAAGCCAACGACACGCCCGGCCAGGCGCGTCGCCGCGAGGATCACGATGAGCTGAGCAAGGAGAAGGCCGAGGTTGAGCATTCCCGGCAATCTACCGGACGGAGCACTTCAACCTTGTTGACCGCCGGTCTGGGCACGAGCGCAGCGTGCGCAACCCACGTGATCAGTTGCAGGTCGCTGCGCTCGTCAATCAACCCGGTCGGGCTCCCGGGACAGGATCTCGACGTACCCTTCCGTTCCATGCACCCGGATCCGCTGCCCATCCCGGATCCTCCGCGTGGCATGATCCACTCCCACGACGGCCGCCAGGCCGTACTCCCGGGCGATCACCGCGCCATGCGTCATCAGGCCCCCGACTTCCGTCACGAGGCCCGTGATCGCGACAAACAAGGGCGTCCAACTGGGGTCCGTGAACGTGGTGACCAGGATATCCCCCGCCTCGATATCCGCATCCGCCATGTCCAGGATGACGCGCGCCCGACCCTCGACAGTGCCGGCGGAAACCGGTAAGCCGACCAGGGCGCCGGCCGGCAGGTCGTCGCGACGATACGATCCGGTCAGGCCCTCGCCCTCGGACGTGAGGACTCGGGGCGGTGTGAGCGCCTGAAACGACCTGAACGCGTCCTTGCGCTCGCGAATGAGCTGCTCATCCAGCCGCCTGGTGCGTACGACATCCTGCAGCTCCTCGAACCTGAGGAAGAAGATGTCTTCCTCCTCCCGAAGGATGCGGTCCTGCACCAGGCGCCCTGCTTCTTCCATCAGGGCCTGCTTGTACACGAAGTACCGGCTGATCATGTGGTACTTCGGATACTCCCGGTACCCGGCAAACGTCCGGACCCGCTCGATCATCCGCCCGGTCTCTTCGGCCTTCCGCGCGCCGTCGGGCAGCCCGCGCAAGCGCTCCAGGATCTCCTGCTCCTTCTTCCACGCGAGCTGCCGCCCTTCCTCGAAGCGGCGCTTGCCGGCACCCGCAGCGAAGTTCCTGATGTTGCCGAGTATCAGCGGCACGAGCGAGGCGGGACGCTCGCTCCAACGCGGCCTCGTGATGTCGATCTCGCCGGCGCCACGCATGCCGTACCTGTCGAGCCAGGCCTGGATGGCGTCTCGCGCCTCTCGCCCCCCGGTGAGCCCGGGCAACTCGTCCAGGAATCCATCGTCCTCGACATCCTGCAGAAAGGCCACCATGTCCCGATGCGGACGGATCACGTCCGCGACGTCGAGGAGGGCCAGCCCCATCTCGGACGTGACGTTGTTGGGAACGGATTGCGTCAGCGTGTCGGCGACATTCTTCTCGCCCAGCCAGGCGTGCAGCTGGTCGTTGAGCCACCAGTTGGCCTCGATGCCCGCCATGATCACCTGCATGCTTTGCGGATCGACCTGGATCCGGCGCATTTCCTGGATGTCCTCCAGAATGAAGTCGAGCAGCGCCGATCCTTGCCTGGCCTGGATGTCGCGCTTCACAGCGGCGATGGAGGCCTGGCTGCTGTCGATCAGCCTGGTGACGATGGCCGGATCGGTTTCGAGCGCGGAGGACCCCGCACCAGGCGGCGCCCACGCGGGTCCTTCGTTCGGGAGCGACTGGATGAAGTCGCCGCGATCGAGAACGCTCTGCAGCGCGTCCCTGATACGGGGATCGGACTTCTCGAGCACACCGAGCAGGCTTGCGCGGCTCGCGGCTGACGCCAGGCCCTGCGTAACGTCGACGAACAACCGTCCGCCCGCCTCGGCCATGCGCCGCGGGGTCGTCAGTTGCCAGACGGAGAGCCCCAACGGTTTCATGGGGTCGGTCATCATCTGCTGATGGCCGACAGAGACGTAGACGTGGTTCTCCTGGTCGCCGATCTCGGGGATGGGGAACAGTGTGGTGACCGGTCGGCTCTGCACGATGTGGAAGTCATCGTCCACCAGGCACCACTCAATGTCCTGCGGGCGGCCGAAGTGCGATTCGATCCGCCGGCCGAGAGCCGCGAGCCGCACGACCTGGCGCGCTGTCAGCGCGGGCTGCTCCTGCCGCTCCGGTGCGACGGTCGTTTCACGTGTTCCGCCTGACGATGCGGCCTGGATGGCAAGCTGCTTGGTGGCGATCGTCCGGGAAACGACCACGCCGTCCCGCACCTTGTAGACATCGGCGTTCACCATGCCGGACACCAGGGCCTCGCCGAGACCGAAACTGGCCTCCACCGTCGTGACCTTCCGGTTTCCGGTGACGGGATCGGCCGTGAAGAGAATGCCGGACGCCTCCGGAAAGACCATCTGCTGCACGACCACGGCCATGGAGACCTTCCGGTGGTCGAAGCCGTTCCGCAGGCGGTAGCTCACCGCGCGTTCCGTGAAGAGCGAGGCAAAGCACCGGCTGACGTGCTGGAGAATCGCCGTGGGTCCGATGATGTTCAGGTACGTGTCCTGTTGTCCCGCGAACGACGCCGTCGGCAAGTCCTCCGCCGTCGCGCTGGATCGCACGGCGTACGCAGCGTGGTCGTCGAGATGGGAAAGCGCGCCGGTGATCACCACCGCGAGGTCGTCCGGGATGGGGATCCCTTCGATGGCCCGACGCACTCCCGAACTCAGCGTGTGGATCGCCGTTCGGTCGTCCGCAGTCACGCGCGAGAGACGATCGAGCAGGGCGTCCATGGACGGCACTTCCGTCATGACCCGCTGGAAGGCATCCGTCGTCACGCAGAAGCCAGCCGGTACGCGGATGCCGTCAATGCGCGACAACTCCCCGAGGTGCGCGCCCTTTCCACCAACGACTGCGACCTGCGTCCCGTCGATCTCCTGGAAATCCAACACGTAGCCGCCCATCCGCGACCTCTCCGTCCCTGATGAATGTCGCAGTGGCTCACCGACCCATTGCGGCACGCCACGTTCCCGCCTGCATGTTCTGGTTTGAGGCCGCGATTCTACGCCACCCCCCGGGCCTTGTCGCAAGTCCCCTGGTTGGGTATATCCTCACAGCGGGAAGGAGCGTGTGCCTCCCCTTCGCGTGTCCGGCTTGACGGATGCGCCCGGCACCACCCACGGATCGCGTCCACGTTTCCGATCCCGCTGGCAACCGCAGGCTGCACCTGGCGCCGCAGTTCAGTCCGGCCGTGGGAAGAACAGCTCATTGCCGTCGGGGTCATCGACCTGGAGTGTCTCGTAGCCCCACCGCGTTTCCTTCGTGGGAGCGGCGCGCCTGACGAGATCCCGGCGAAGATCCGCCAGTCCTTCCGCCGTCAGTTCGATGAACAGGCGCCCCCTGTCCTGACGCGTGGCGTCCTCGCAGAGGATGATCTCGCACTCTCCATGGTTGACCTGGCAGACCTTCCCGGCACCGTCCGCCTCGTGCCAGCCCTTTTCGAAACCGAGCATCTCGACGTAGAACCGCGCCGCGCGATGCACGTCGGTCACGAAGAAGACCGGGCGTGTGTACCAGCGGTGCACCAACTGGCTTCCCGTACCCTTCTCCGTCATCGTCCCCCCTGCTGTTGTGGAGTAATCGACTTGCCTCCACGCCTCGTCGATTCCCGATTCCCGATTCCCGAAGACTACGACGGGATGCCCCTCAACGCACCCGACTGAGCAGGAGAGCCGAGACCCAGAGACCGATACCGAAGACGCTGTGCGTCATCACACTCTTCAGCCTGGCCTTCCACGGGCTCGGCGTCTTCGAGCCGGCGATACCGAGACCAAACGCCGGCTGCATCGTGAGAAAGGGGACGACCACCGTCGCCACACCGTAAGCGAGCGCCGGGAGAAGCACCGGACGCTCCAGCCAACCGTCCCGTGCCAGCATCACGAACGCCATCGCCAAGCCGATGCCGATCGAGTAGTGCGCTGTCCAGCCAACCGGGCACTCGTACGGCTTCGGCGCGGACGCCGCGATGCTCGCGTGCACGACCCGGCCTTCCCGCATGTGCAGTACCCAGCGGCCGAGCAGGCAGTAGTTCAGCGACCTGACCCCGAACACCCGCGCCAGGAACGACGCCCAGAGATCAATGCACAGCGTCGCTCCCATACCCACCAGTATGACTTCAGCTCCCGGCATCATGAAACAGTAACGTGCACCATCTTCGGGCGACGTGCCGGCCGTCGGATGATCCACTCCGCGATGGCGATGTTGATCACCCAGCCGAGCCCCATCATGATCGCGCGCGGCAGGCCATCGGGCTTCAGGTCGACCAGCACGAACCACGGAAGGTGCGTGAACACCTGCGTTCCCGCGCCCATCCCGATCGCGTACGCGCGGGTCATCCACTCGCCGTGCTCGGTGAACGAGCGACGCCGGATCGCGTCCACGCCCAGTATGATCGACAGCAGCATTGCACTGCCGAAGACAAGTCGCTCGGCGTAGACGAGTTGTCCGTCACCCGGCGCAAAGGGATACGAAAGCGTCATCCACAGTCCCGTCAGCGCCACGATCAGCCCGGCCGGGACCAGGACCCTGCCGGCCGCGCGATGCCAACCGCGATGCCGGCGCCGGAATCCCGCTGAGAACTGGAACGCGCCCAGCATGCCGTAGAGAATGGCCACCGGGATGTGCAGCACCACCGGGAGGGGCGCCTCGAAGAACCGTGCGTTCTCCGGTGTGATGGTCGCGTCGCCGGCGAGCTGCGCCAGCCGTGCCGCGCCGCCCAGCGCCGGCACAATGGTGAGCGCGACGAGGGCGGATGGAACCAGCCAGTCTTTCCTGAGCGTCTTCATGGACGGGTGCGATGGAGACATGTGGGTGTGAACCGTTCGACGATGGTGGGTCGTGCGTTACCGCGCGGTGGGGCGCCTGTTGAACCGCACCGAGGCCATCAGCATGTTGTCGTTGCGCACCTCGGACGTGCCGGTACCGGCGAGTGGCTTGAATCCCGCGGTGTAGTTCCGCGCCTCGAGACGCAGCGCGACGCGGCCCATGCCGATTTCCCCGCCGATGCTGCCGTAGCCGGCCAGGTTGTTCGTCGCCGCGACGTCGAGGTTCCGGTAGTCATAGCTCCGCGCACCGGCGCCGAGCCCGGCGAACGTGCTGAGCGAGACGGGTCCGCGGGAGAACCACTCGGCGGAACGCAGCTCGGCACCGATGTCGGTGGTGAAGACGTCGAGCTTCGGGGTGCCGGTCGACAGCAGGTCACGACTGCGGGCCCAGGAGAAGGTGCCGGTGACCGCGAGCCGCGGATTGACGACCCACGCCAGCTGGGCGGCGGTGACGCTTGCGTCCTTCACTTGGAGACGGTGGTCGCCGGTGGCCCTGAAGGCGCCGCTGGAGACGCGGAGTTCCCAGGTGCTGGTGCGCGGGGCGGAGTCCTGGGCGATCGCCGGAGTCGTGGCGAGGGCCAGGGCGAGGGAGCCGGCGGCGATACGTGCGGCGCGGGTGACGTTGGTCGAGCGGGTCATGGTGTCTCTCCGGGAAGGTCGGTTGAGATGGCGTCAGTGATTCCGTGTACTATGTACACAGTGTGAGTGTATCATATACACAGTTTACGGTTTGTCAACAGCCCCCGACCCACTCGTTTCAGGGCGGGCCTCCCGGGGCCTTGTGCCGTTCCGGCCCGGGGAGGGCCTCCCGCACGAGACCGGCGGACACTGGCTGGCCGCGCCTTCGTTCCCGCCCTAAGCTTCCTGCGTCCATGGAGATACGCGAACAGCTCCAGCGCACCCTCGGCGACGCCTACACCCTCGAGCGGGAACTGGGTGGTGGCGGCATGTCGCAGGTCTTCCTCGCCGAGGAGACCGCGTTGGGTCGCAAGGTGGTCGTGAAGGTGCTGCCCCCGGGCCGCACCGGCGACGTCAACATCGAGCGGTTCAAGCGAGAGATCCAGGTCGCGGCGCGACTGCAGCACGCGCACATCGTGCCGGTACTGACCGCCGGTGAAACGAACGGGCTTCCCTTCTACACCATGCCGTTCGTCGATGGCGAGTCCCTGCGATCGCGGCTCGGCAGGGGCGCCCTCTCGACCGCAGAGACGGTCAACATCCTCCGGGACGTGGCACGGGCGCTGGCGTACGCGCATGAGCGGGGCGTGGTCCATCGCGACATCAAGCCCGACAACGTCATGCTGTCCGGCGGGAGTGCAGTCGTGACGGACTTCGGGATCGCGAAGGCCATCAGCGCGTCGCGGACCGACGTGCCCGACGCCGCGCTGACACAGGTCGGGACGTCACTCGGGACACCGACATACATGGCCCCCGAGCAGGCGGCGGGAGACCCGGGCACCGATCATCGCGCCGATCTCTACGCCTTCGGCTGCATGGCATACGAGATGCTGGTCGGCGAGCCACCGTTTGTCGAAAAATCGCCGCAGCAGCTCCTGGCGGCGCACATGGCGAAGGACGCCGTGCCCGTCGGCAGCCGCCGTGCCGATGTGCCGACCTCCCTCGCGGCGATGATCACCCAGTGCCTGGCCAAGGACCCGGACGCGCGGCCTGCATCGGCCTCCGACGTGGCGCGCGTGCTCGACACGACCAGCGCGGACTCACAGGGTGCGCTGCCACCGCTCCTGCTGTCCGGCAAGGGCATGCTTGGCCGCATGCTCGCGATGTATGCCATCGCGTGCCTTGCCGTCGCCATCGTCGCGAAATCCGCGGTGACCACGATCGGGCTGCCGAACTGGGTCTTCCCCGGCGCGATCATCGTGATGGCGCTCGGGTTGCCGGCGATCCTCGCGACGGGATACGTCCAGCGGGTTGTGCGCCGGGCGGCGGGCGTCACGCCAACGACCGGGGGCCGATCCGTCACCCAGGGAACGCTCGCAACTCTGGCCCTCAAGGCGAGCCCGCACGTCACGTGGCGGCGCACGCAGATGGGCGGGGTCTATGCGGTCAGCGGGTTCGTCCTGCTGGTGGGGATCTTCATGCTGATGCGCGCGTCAGGCATCGGCCCCGCTGGATCGTTGCTCGCCGCGGGCGCGTTCGATGCGACGGAACCGGTCCTGGTGACCGACTTCTCGGTGACGAACGCCGACACCGCGCTCGGTCGCGTCCTGGGCGACGCCACCAAGACGCAACTGGCGCAGTCGCGCGTCATCACGTTGCTCCCGCCAGAGGGCATCTCCGCGGCACTCGCGCGGATGGAGCGGCCACAAAACAGCGTGCTCGACCTGCCACTGGCGCGAGAGCTCGCGAGCCGCAATGCCATCCGGGTGATCGTCGACGGCAACCTTACCGGAGTCGCGGGCGGTGGGTACCTCGTCAGTCTCCGCCTGGTCACCGTCGATTCGCTGAAGGAGCTGGCGTCGTTCCTCGAACCCGCCGACGACACGCGCGGACTCATCGAGGCCGTGGACAAGCTCGCGCGGTCACTGCGCGGACGGATCGGCGAGTCCCTCAGGTCGGTGAATGCTGCCCCATCCCTCGCGCGCGTCACCACCGCGTCGTTCGAGGCCCTCAGCAAGTACACGGCGGGAGATCGAGCCGAACAGGAGGGCGACCGGGCCCGCGCCATCGCGCTGCTCCGGGAGGCAGTGACGATCGATTCCACTTTCGCCGAGGCGTGGCGCCGGCTGGCCATCGTCCAGCAGAACGCGGGCCGCCCCAGGGAAGTCACCGACTCTGCCTACCTGGCGGCCTACCGGCATCGGCACCGCACGTCGGCGAAGGAACGCGCGGTCATCGAGGCCGCCTATTTTGCCTCGACGGGTCCCAACAGGGACCGCGCGAAAGGCATCGCCGCCTACGAAGAGATGCTGCGGCTCGGGGATTCGTCGCGCGCCGCGAACAACATGGCCATCCGCCTCGTGAGCCGGCGGGAGTTCGCGCGGGCCGAGTCACTGTACCGGACGAGCATCCGGTTGAATCCGGAGTTGCAGCGCATCTCACTTCCGAACCTGATCACGCCGCTGGTCTTCCAGCAGAAGTTCGCCCAGGTCGATTCCCTGCTGGCGGTGGGAAGGCCGCAGTTTCCCGCCAATGCCGCGGTCCGGCGCACGCACGTCACGCTCCTGTACGTGAAGGGTGACCTTCCCGGGTACCGGCGCGCCGTGGACAGCGCACTCACGCGTGGGGATTCGCTGGATCGCAACTGGGCGAAACTGAAGTCGTCCGAACTGGCACTGCTCGATGGTCGCGTCAAGGAGTTCGCGCGCCTCTTCCGTGAGGTGAATACCCGGAACCTCGACGATCCCGCGCAACGACTCCGGTTCGCGCTTGACCTTCCCGCCTTTGTCCGCCTCGACCTGCTCGACCAGCGCGACGAGGTACTGCGCGAGGTGGATGCCGCGGTACTGGCCGCCACGTCGGCGGCCACCGGGGACCGGGACTGGCCCTATTTCAACCTGAGCGATGTCTACGCGGTGGCGGGCCAGCCTCGACGCGCCCGTCAATGGCTCAACCGTTATGACAGTGAAGTCAGGGATACGTTTCGTCTGCGGGTGGAGGCGCCGGCTCGGCGGCGGGCGGAAGCTGAGGTGCTGATCGCGGAGGGGAAGCCGTTGGAGGCAGTCCGCGCGTTCCGTGAGTCGGAGCGGTTGCCAGATGGCCCGGTCGGCACGTGCCTGACGTGCCTGCCCCAGTACCTGGCGTTCGCGTTCGACGAGGCAAACATGCCGGATTCCACGATGCACTACATGGAGCTGGCGCTGAGCGTGTTCGATCCCAACCGGATGAACAACGTCGTCGATCCCTTCATCATTCCGCTCTTCAACAAGCGGTTGGGCGAGCTTTACGAGACCAGGGGCGATCGCGGGAAGGCCGTCGACCACTATCGAAAGGTGATCGACCTGTGGAAGAATGCGGACCCGGAACTGCAGGTGACCGTGAACGAGCTCAGGGCCCGCGTCCGTCGCCTGACCGACCTCGAAGGATCGCGGCGTTAGCTCCCGGCAGCCCTTGCGAGGGCTCGGGATCTGGTTGGTCGGGTCGGGATGGGCCGATTCGCGATTCGCGGAGGAGCACCACGGCGGAATTCGTAGACGCCTTGTCCCACCAGCGGCGATCATGAGTCGACGCCGCGCCTTGTCGGCGACGGTCTCGGAGACCATCTTCGCCACAGCCATCCTCGAGAACAGATCTCGTTCCCATCCATCATCACCGGTTCCATGCGATCACTCTTGTCACTCGCCCTGCTCACCGCGTCCGCCCTGCCGGCGCTCGCCCAGGATCCCGACTCGACTCGCGCCCCGGGTGCCGGTGGCCCCGCTGGCCGCGCCGGGGGCCCTCGACCCTACGAACGGGTCGTCACGGCCGATGCCAAGACCAGGAAGGGCCTCTTCAACGTGCACCGCATCGGCGACCGCCTGCTCTTCGAGATCCCGCGCCGCGAGCTGAACCGGGACCAGCTGCTGATCGGTCGCTACGCGCGCGCCGCTGCGCCGGAGGGCGGACGTGGAGGCGGCACCTCGTACGCCGGTGACCAGTTTGCGGAACGCACCCTGCGCTGGGAGGTGATGGGCAATCGCGTCATGCTGCGCGGCCCCTCCTACGCGATCACCTCGAGCGATACGACCGCGTCGGTGCTCCGCGCGGTCGAGAATGCGAACTATGCCCCGGTCATCGCGGCATTCAACGTGGAGGCGTGGGGCCCCGACAGTGCGCCCGTCATCGACGTGACGCGTCTCTTCACCACGGCGGTTCCGGAGATCCAGGCCATCCCGGGGACGATCGACGCCAGCCGGTCCTTCATCGACCGGCACCTGGCGTTCCCCGACAACATCGGCATCGAGGCAACGCAGACCGGCCTGATGCCGGCCCCGCAGGGCCGCGGTGCCGGGACCGGCGGCGCGCCGGCCGGCCCGCGGCCTCCGCAGAGCGTCATGGCGCACTACAGCATCGTGCGCCTTCCCGAGGTCCCGATGATGCCGCGCCGCTTCGACGAGCGCGTCGGCTTCTTCTCGCGGCAGACGGTCGACTTCGGCACCAACGAGCATCGCTCGGCGGCGCGCCGGTACATCACGAAGTACCGCCTCGAGTGCAGCGATCGACGGTCCGGAAACCTGTGCTATCCCAGGAAGCCGATCACGTACTACGTGGATCGCGACACGCCCGAGTGGCTGAAGAAGTACGTCCGGGCGGGGATCGTCGAATGGCAAACGGCCTTCGAGGCCGCGGGGTTCAAGGAGGGCATCGTCGCGGCAGATCCGCCGTCGCCGGAGCAGGACCCGGACTGGTCGCCGGAAGACGTGCGCCACACGATGATCCGCTGGCTGCCGTCCACGACCGAGAACGCCGTCGGCCCACACGTCGGCGATCCGCGCACCGGGGAGATCCTGAACGGCTCGGTGCGGATGTTCCACAACATCATGAACCTGCAGCGGTCGTGGTACTTCACGCAGGTGTCGCCGCTCGACCCGCGCGCCCGCAAGCTGCCGATGCCCGACTCGCTCATGGGCCGGCTGGTGCAGTTCGTGGTCGCGCACGAGATCGGGCATACGTTAGGCCTCCAGCACGACCAGATCGGCAGCTCGACGTATCCCGTCGACAGCCTGCGCAGCCGGACCTGGCTCGCGAAGATGGGGCACAGTCCCAGCATCATGGACTACTCGCGCTTCAACTACGTGGCGCAGCCGGAGGACAGGATCCCGGTCAACCTGCTGATCCCCACCGTCGGGCCGTACGACAAGTACGCCATCATGTGGGGGTACAAGCCCATCCCCAACGCGAAGTCGCCGGATGCGGAACGGGTGACGCTCGACCAATGGTCGCGGATGCAGGACTCGATTCCGTGGTACCGGTTCTCGGCCAACAACGCGTACGGCGCCACCGGCACGCAGAGCGAGGCCGTGGGGGATGCGGACCCGGTCAAGGCCACCACGCTCGGCTTCAAGAACATCGAGCGGGTCATGGGCTACCTGAAGGACGCGGCGACCAGCCCGCTCGACGACAACTCGGACCTCCTCGAACTCTACAACCGCACCGTTGGCCAGTGGAGCAACGAGGCCAACCATGTCGCCACGCTGGTCGCGGGGGCGGCGGTGCAGTACAAGTCCGGCGGCCAGGCGGGCTCGGTGTACACGCCGGTCAGCCGCGAGCGACAGGCCGAGGCCGTGCGGTTCCTCAATGAGAACGTCTTCAAGGCGCCGGCCTATCTCATCCGGCCCGACATCGGCGAACGCGTCGAGGCGGGCGGCATGATCACGCGCCTGAACGGGCCGCAGCAGCGGGTGCTGGGCACCCTCATGCAGGACGCGCGCATGAATCGCCTGCTCGAGCTGGAAGGCACGACGCCGGACAAGGCGAAGGTCTACACGCTCAACACGATGCTCGATGACGTTCGCAAGGGCATCTGGGAAGAACTGGCGGCCGCGAACATCCTCATCAACGTCTTCCGTCGCGAGCTGCAGAACGATCACATCGCGCTGATCAACACCAAGATGAATCCGCCGGCACCGGCGGCAGGTGGCGGCGCGGCGGCGTTCGGCGGAACGCCACCGACTCCCTTGTCCGAGGATGCGAAGTCGCACCTGCGCGGCCAGCTCACGACCCTCCTCGACGAAATCCAGCGCGCGCTCTCGAAGGCGGGCGACAAGCCGACGGAACTGCACCTGCGCGCCGCGGCGCATCGCATCGAGACGATCCTGGATCCCAAGTCGACCCCGGCTCGGCCGATCGTGCCCTAGCGGTTCACAGTCGTCGGTGGGAGCGCGGCGTCGGGGGAATCCCCGGCGCCGCGTTTTTCTCGTCAGGCAGTGCCGGCGGGATTACCCGGCCTCGGTCCCCGGCTCGGCGAGCAGCGACATCGCGTATCGGCTGATGTGCTCCATGCGCTGCTCCTGCGTGCGGGCCCATCCGGGGAGCGTCATCGCGCTGAGCGCCATCAGGCCACCGCCGCCGGCAGACATGAACAGCGGGAAGAGCAATCGCGCCCCCGGATCCTCTCGCCCGAGCAGCACGAGGAGCACCAGGATACCGAGCGAAAGGAAGAAGCCTCCGAGGAGCGTCCCGACGCCCAGGAGCGCGGCGCGCGTATCGGTCAATCGCAGGCGGTAGCCCGTCTCCGCGGGTTCGACAAACGCGTGCAGCGTTCCGTACGACCACTCTCGCAGACTTCCATGGGATGTCACTTCACCTTTCGCGCCGAACGTCGTCCGCAACTCGGCGATGAGTCGCTCCCATTCCAGGTCCGTCGGACTGCGGGGAAGCGCCACGACGCTCCCGATGGATACCGGCAAGCCCAGGGCCCTGGTGCGCGGGAGGGTGACCCCCCGTGTCTCGAACGCGGCGACAGCCTGGGAGACGCGGTTCGGGGACAACCCGACTTCCCGCCCAACCTCCTGCAACTGGCCAATCGTCAACCCGTCCGTCGCGGGAAGCTGCGGCGGCGGAGCCTCGTCTTGACCGATGGCCAGGTCGAGAATCTGCCGGACCTCGTCGTCCCGGTATTTGCGTTCCTTGCTCATGACGAATGCCACGCTCCACGCGGGTCGGTGGTATCCGACGCGACCGTCGACCGCACGGAGCCCCGCGTCATCGGCTTCGGATCCGCTCCTGCGCGCGCCGCGTCAGTCACTGGCCGGCAGGGGGTTGCCAGAGTTCCACCTTGTTGCCTTCCGGATCGATGACCCAGGCAAACTTGCCGTACTCGGAATCGTCGACCTTCTCGAGAACGTTGCAGCCTTCCTCGCGCAGGACCTGGACGAGGGCGAGAAGGTCCTCGACCCGGTAGTTGACCATGAACGGTGCCGTGCCGGGAGCAAACTGGTCACTCTGGGCCGACCCGATGGACCAGATGGTTGTTCCGGCAACCGGCTTACCCTCACTGTCGGTCCAGGTGAACGCCGCGCCTCCCCACCCCTGGACATCGATCCCGAGGTGCCGCTTGTACCAGGCCTGCAGTGCCGGAGCGTCCTTGGCCTTGAAGAAGATGCCTCCGATGCCGGTAACGCGTTTCATGGACCCTCGCGAGAGGTGGTGGAGAAAGCAGGTGGTATTCGTCTGCTGAGGTCCGACAGCAGAAGGTCGTGCCCTCGTTGCTGTGTCACAAGCCTGCCGGGACCCGCAAGACCACGCACCGCACCGCGCGCAGCCTGCACGACAGCGACCTGGACTTCCCCAGCGGTGCGGCGCTGCGCAGTTGCCATAGTCTCGTCAGCACCAGCCGCCCTTGTCCGGCGCGCCGATCGGCGCTATGACTCCCCGTCCCCGATGTTCCACCCGCGCAGGAGCAGCGATGTCGCGTGTCCAGACCATTCAGGCGGCGTATGCCGCCTTCGCGAACAACGATCCCTCGGTGTTGTTCGGCGCCATGGCCCCCGACGCCCAGTGGCACCTGGCGCAGGGCAGTCCGCTGGCCGACGGCAATCCCTACATCGGGGCGCAGGCGGTTGGCGAACGCGTGTTCGGCCGGATGTTTGCCGCCTTTGATGGCTTCACCGCGACGCCCGATCGCTTCGTCGACGGCGGTGATGACGTCATTGTGCTCGGCCGCTACAACGGCACGATGAAGCACAGCGGCGCCAGGCTCGACGCGCCGTTCTGCCATGTGTATCGGTTCAACGGCGACCGAATCGCGTCGTTCCATCAGTTCACGGACTCGGAGCAGTGGGCGCGGCTGATGCCGTAGCTACCCCCGGCCTCGAGCGGATCACACCAAACCGCTAGCCATCGTCGGTCGAAAACCGCCGGCAGGAGTTCAAGGCCGGCGATGCGCAGGAGCCGCGCTCAGGAACCCCGACTAAGGGTCGGCGCGCAGGAACGCGTCCACGCGACCATCAGTGGATGGCCACTCTGGCGCCAACCGGGACGACCTCGAACAGCCAGGCCATGTCATCCGCGCCGACCCGGATGCAGCCGTGGGTACTGGCTTCCCCGATGCTCGCCTCGTCCAGCGTGCCGTGGATCATGTACCCCTGCCCGAGATCGAACGCAAACCGGCCGAGATCTCCATCGAGCTGGCGGTTCCGGGTCCCGATCGGAGGAATGAACAGCCGTCCGTCGAACACAATGTGTTCATCGGGCGGCAAGGGGAGGAATCCCCCGTCAGGCCCGCGAACTCCCACGATGCTTTCACGAATCTCCAGCCGCCGGTGCTGGCTGATGCTCACGCCGTCGGGCGGCAGCTCCTGAAGCTGCAGTCCATGGTCCTTCGCCGCCTCGGCGTAGTGCCAGTCCGGCGGGATCCAGACGGGATCCGTGATCTTTCGAAGGACGCGACGCTCGCCACGCGGCGTCCGGAATCGCCATGAACGATTGCCATAGACCAGTCTGCGCCCACTCTCCACCGCAACCGGTGTCTGAAAGACAGTATCGCTTCCGTCCATGAGCGACAGGATGCGATCGGCCAGGGACACCACCAGCCTGAGGCGGGAGGTGTCGGGCGGCCCGTCCGCGTTCACCCCTTGTCGATGCTCCCGTTGACTGACCGTGACCGCATGGAGCGGGGCGGCAACGAAGGCCTGCCTGGCCGTCCACAGGACGTCGGCCGGCGGGGGCCCGGCATGGTGGCAACCGCCGACGAGGATGCCACCCAGAACCGTCAGGGCGACGCGACCGGTGCAATCGCACCGTTTCGCGACGCGCTTCATGTCCGTGACATCGTGGCTGCGCGTGGTTGGCTTCAAGCGACCCTGCGGTGACTCAGGTGAAGCGCCCCGATTCCCGTTGCCGCGTACGAGTATGGCCGCAACCTGGGAAGCGCGAAGTCGGGGACTCTGCCTGCTCTCTGTCAGGCCAGTCCCATCAATGCGCGACGAGGATCGGGCTGGGTCTCTCGTTGCCCCGTTGGTCGCGGGTGCTCCCACTACCACCCGCCAGCACATCACCCGACATCGCGGCGACCCGGCCGATCTCATCGTCAGGATGTCCGACAGGTTGACGAATCACCTGACGGAAAGACGAACATCGGCACCCAGAAAGGAGGAAGTATGAGAGTCCTACGATACACGAGCCTCGTAGCCGGCATCGCCGTGGCGCTGGCCGCGACAACGAACGGCAGCGTGGCGGCGCAGGACACAACGCGCCGCGCCGTGTCCGATCAGCGCATCCCCCTCCGGAAGGATGGGCGGTACGTGCAGGAGTCGCGTGGTGACGTCGCGCTCGCGGTGGAAGTCGCGCGCATCAATGCGCTGGAGGAGTCGGCCGCCACGCTGCGGCAACGTCTGGAGGCCGCCGAAGCAGAGCTGGCGACGCTGACGGCACTGACGGGACGCGTCGAAGCGAATGAAGCGAGCATCCGGGCACTGGAAGGCACTCTTCGTACAACGCGCGACGAACTCGCCGGCGTGCGCAGCGAGCTGGTCGCCGCCAACGCGCGCGCCAACGCGCTGGCCGAGCAGGTCGCCCAGTTTGACCGGAGGATGAACTCGTTGACCAACGGTTCCCTGTTTGGTCACAGCGGCTTCTTCATCGGTGTGGGTACCGGCGTGAATTTCGTTACCGGCACGATCCACAACATCGGTTATCGGACGGGGCTCAACGTCGTGATGCCGTTCGGCTGGAGCAAGCCGAACAACCTCTTCGGGCTGCGCGGGGAACTCGGCGTGCAGACCTTTGACGGCCGCATCGTATCGGGCTTCACGAACGTCGATCCGAGAATCTACACAGCGACCGCGCAGGTCATGGTGAACCTGCCGTTCAACGAGGCCAGGACGAGCTTGCTGTACCTGATGGGTGGAGGCGGAGCGTACATGTTCGACCGTGTTGGGAAGACCTCCACGCTCGACCTTCGGATGGGCGAATCGGATGGCCGCGTCACGAAGTTCGGTGTGACCGGTGGTGCGGGACTGGAGTTCCACATCCTCGGCGCAACGTCTCTCTTCGTGCAGTCGGCGTTCACGAACGTGTTCGCCGAGAAGCCGGTCAACACGCCGGGCAGCAGCGGCAACCTTCGCTGGGTTCCGCTCGTGGCGGGGATCACGCTCAGATAGCAGCACGCACTCTTCACCTGGCAGGTCTTCCTCCCGTCGCGCACGCCGGCCAACCGGTGACCGCGGCGGGAGGAAGACCGCATCCAGTCGGCCGCACTCGCTGGCGACTGGGTGCGGATCCACTTGGATCCTCCTGGTTCGAACCGCGCCAGGAGGTCGCGCCGCACGCCACCTCCGCCGCTCTCAGTCCCTATACCGCGTCCACCAACGCCTTCCGGCTCGTGTCCGCAAAGAACAGGATGAGGACCGCGCCGGCCAGGAAGAACGCCGACGTCAGCCCCAGCGCAGACCCGATGCCCACATTGGGCAACGTGGCCACATAGCCGATCGTGTACGGCGCCAGGGCGCCCATGCCACGCCCCAGGTTGTAGGTCAGCCCCTGCCCCGTCGCCCGGACGTCCGTTGGGAACAGCTCCGCCAGGAACGACCCGAACAGGCTGAAGTAGCCATACCCCACGAAGCCGAGCAGCGGACCCAACGCCATCAGGATCCCCGGGCTGCGCCCCAGCTGGCCGTAGATCGGCACGAGCACCGCCGCCGTCACCAGGTACGCGATGAACGTCCGCCGCCGGCCGAACTTGTCGGCGATGAACCCGAACGAGTTGTATCCGATGTACGCGCCGATCTGCACCGGGATGATCCACCCGGCCGACCGCACGATCGACATTCCAGCCCCGCCCTGTTCCACCGGACGCGCCAGGAAGCCGGGCAGCCAGAAGAACAGACCCCAGTTGGCGAACTGCACACACGCCGAGAGCAGTGTCGCCAGCAGCGTCCTGGCCCGGAACTCGGGGCCGAAAAGCACGGCGAACGCATTCCGCCGCTTTGCGCTCTGCGCCTTGCGCTTCACCCACGCCTCCGGCTCCTTCACGTTGCTGCGGATCCACAGGGTCAGCAGCGCCGGCAGCACCCCGACGGCGAACAGCCAGCGCCAGGCGTTCGGGCCCAGGTCGAGCACGTCGAGGAACAGCGCGCCTAACAACGCGGCCGCGATGTAGCCGAGCGCCCAGCCGGACTGCATGATGCCGATGGCGCGCACGCGATGCTCGGCGGGCCAGGTCTCGCTCACCAGCACCGCCCCGGACGCCCACTCGCCGCCCATGCCGAAGCCCAGCAGGATCCGCCACGCCATGAGCTGCCACAACGTCTGCGACGTGGCAGCGCCGAGCGAGCACACGGAGAAGATGAGGATGGTCGCCATGAGGGCGCGCGTGCGACCGGCGCGGTCGGCGACGATCCCGAACACGATGCCACCCACGGCGGACGTCAGGAGCGTGACGGTGCCGAGCAACCCGGCCGTGCCGTCGTCGAAGCCGAAGTAGTCGCGCAGGTGACCGATGGCCATGACGTACAGCAGGAAGTCCATGGCATCGAGCATCCAGCCGAGCTTCGCCGCCGCGAGCGCGCGCCACTGGTCCCTCGTGATGTCACGGTACCAGCGGCGCTCAGCCATCGGCTTCCTTGAGCAACGCCTCGAGGTCGAGAGGCTCGATGGTCATATGGATGTCGCCCTCGGGCGTGAGCGGCCATTCCTCACGCGGCCGGTCGCGATAGAGCTCGATGCCGTTCTGATCGGGGTCGGCGAGGTAAATGGCCTCGCTCACGCCGTGATCGCTCGCACCCTGGAGCGGGATCCCGGCGTCGAGGACGCGCTGGACGGTCGTGGCGAGCGCCTTCCGCGACGGAAGACGGACAGCGACGTGATACAGGCCGGTGGCGCTCCGTGGCGGCGGACTGCCATTGCGGCTATGCCACGTATTCAAGCCGATGTGGTGGTGATAGCCGCCCGCTGAGACGAACGCGGCGGAATCACCGAGCATGGCGATCAACTCGAAGCCGAGGACGCCGCAGTAGAAGTCGAGGGCACGGTGGATGTCGGCGACCTTGAGATGGACATGACCGATGTCGGCTCCACTTGCTATTGTGCCGGCGGTGGGCCACTTGGTGTTCACGGGGTGCATTTTGTCAGACGAAAGCGTTGAGCGCAAAGGCAGAGCGCAAGGACTGTCACCTGCCTGGCGGAATCGAACTTGGGGCGGGACGTGGCACAAGAGCGGGAGAACCCCTGTAGCCTTGTCCTTCCGCGGACGTGGAGGTCCGATGCGAGCGATGGCACTTCTGGCTGGAATCGTCTTCACAACCGCCCTTCAGGGTCAGGGGACTGCCGTTGTTTCTGGCGTGGTGCGCGACGAGGTGGGGAACGCGATCGGCGCGACGCTGGTGGTGATCGACCCGGATTCGCTCATGCTGCGCACGCGGACGGACGCTTCGGGTCGATTCCGAATCCCCGGCGTGCCGATCGGGCGGTTTGAGGTCCGGGTCGTGCGCATCGGCTTCCGCCCGCACTCGCGGATGATCGACGTCGCTGGCCGCGAACTCGACATCACGGTAGAACTGAGCAGCGTCCCGGTCCCGTTAGACACCGTGGCGGTCAGGGCGTCGCGGCCGGGGCTCTACGGCGTCGTTGTTACGCGAGGCATTGCCCTCCTCCCCCATGAGCCACGCCCGCTTCGCGGGGCACGCATCGAAGTTCTAAACGAGCCTCATAGCACGACTGCGGGAGTGGACGGCCGATTCGCCATGCCCCGACTGGGCGGGGGCGGGCACTCGGTCGTCGTCAGCATGGATGGCTATGGATCGAGACTGCTGCCCGTCTTCGTGCCGCCTGACGCCGGCGTTGAGATCACGGTCGTCCTCGATTCGACCTATGCCGACTACCAGCGCGCCGACGACGACCAGGTTCGGGGAGTCAGCTGGCGGATGCGGCGGGCCACAAATCCGTCTGCCTTTGTACCACTGCAGGAAATCGACCAGGAGGCGAAGCATCTTCGCGATGCGCTCCGATATTCGTATTCGTTGCTCTCGCGCGGGTTGATCATCACGGGTGGCTGCATTTACCTGAACGGCAAGCCGCGACCCGAGCTGGCGCTGACGGACATCCCGCCGGAAGGCATCATCGGCATCGAGGTCTACCCGCCCAACACGTTACTGGAGGGAGATCGCCTGGCGCCGGTCAATCCGGGCACACCGTGTGGCGGAGTCACCGGCGGACCCTGGGGAACGATCGGAATCGGTCGCGGTCGTGCCGGCCGCATACCGATGCGCGAGCGGGGCAATCGGGGCAATGTCATTGTGATCTGGACGAGGTAGGGCGTTCGATCGCTCGCAAGTCTCGGCGGTCGAGGTAGATTCCGGGCAGGGATCACCCAAGCAGGAGTTGCAGATGGCGTCCGACCCGATCGACCGTCGCCACTTCGTTCGCAACGCGTCCGCCACGCTGGTCGCCGGCGTGGCCGCGCGCTCCACAGACCTGCTGGCCGCGCCTGTCGCCTTCCCCGCACCGGCGGTCCACGCGCGGGGTGCGGTCAAGCCGGTCGTCATCTCCGACCTGTCGGGGTTCACGTACCGCAACGGCGGACCGGAGAACGCGATCGAGCGGGCCTTCCGCCTCATGACCGAAGGCAAGGACGTCCTCGATGCGCTGGTCGAGGGCGTGAACATCCCCGAGCTCGACCCCGAGGAAACGGGCATCGGCTACGGGGCGCTGCCTAACGCCGACGGCGTCGTCCAGCTCGACGCGTCCTGCATGCATGGGCCGAAGAAGCGCGCCGGCGCGGTGGCGGCGATCGAGGGCGTGCGGACCCCATCCATCGTCGCGAGGGCCGTGGCCGACATGACCGACCACCACCTCCTGGCCGGCAAGGGCGCCCAGGACTTCGCGCGGGCCATCGGCATGAACGTCGAAGCCGACCTCAACACCGAGCGCTCCCGCCGGCTCTGGCTCGAGTGGCGTCGCCGCATGGACCCGGACCACTGGCTCGACCCGAACGGCGCCCCACGGAAGCCGCCCTCCCATGAGCGGGACCCCGGGTTCGGCGACCGGGCGCTCGAAGCCGGGAAGTCGATGGTCCGGGACGGACTCATCCCCGAGGGCAGCTTCTGGGGGACCATCAACTGCGACGGCATCAACGCCAACGGCGACATCTGCGGCGTGACCACGACCAGCGGCCTGGCCTGGAAGATCCCCGGGCGCGTCGGAGACTCGCCCATCCTCGGCGCCGGCCTCTACGTCGACAATGATGTCGGCGCCGCGGGGTCGACCGGACGCGGGGAGGCCAACCTGTACAACCTGTCGTCCTACCTCATTGTCGAATCGATGCGCCGGGGGATGTCCCCCAAGGACGCCGGTATGGAAGCCCTGAAGCGGATCAGGCAGAACACGATCGAGCGGCGGCTCCTGAACGGCAAAGGCAACCCGAACTTCAACATCCGCTTCTTCGTGCTGAACAAGCGGGGAGAGACGGCGGGGGTGGCGATGTACCACGCGGGGGAGACCCGATATGGGCTCTGCAGCGAGAACGGGGCCTCGTCGCCGGAACTGGAGCCCCTGCTCCCCGGCAGCCCGGAGGGCTGAGGCCAGAGGCCACAGGCCAGAGGGTTGCCCGCTGTGGCCCGTGGCCTGTGGCCTCTGGCCTATGTGTCGTGTAACTCCAACCCGGTTCCCTGCGTAGGATTCAGCCATGCAGCAAGCCAGCAGCGCACCGACAGTCGTCCAGGTCACGCCGGGGGGCGGAATCCAGGTCCAGTCCCCCCTGCCGATGCGTCCCCTGACCGACCGCGAGATCGAGGCGATCCGCGAGCGGCGGAGCGACCACTCCACCCAGCTCAATTCGGCTGCGGACCGGAGGGATGAACTGGCGCAGTCGCTCAAGGACGCGCCGCCGGGCACCGAGAAGGGCATCCTCGAGCGCATCCAGTTGCTGGATTCGCGGATCCTCCAGATCGAGCGCGACCTCGAGGAGTCCGGCCGCCTTCTCCGCACCGGGATGACGGTCGACAACGGCGTGACGCTCGTCGCCCCGCCGGGCAGCATCAGGGAAATGGGGATGAGCGACGAGACCGCCGCCATCATTGGCGTTTCGTTCTCGTTCTTCTTCCTGCTGCCGATCGCGCTCGGCTTCATGCGGCTCATGTTCCGCCGGGCGCGCAAGCACCAGGTCACGGCACCGTCGCCCGAAACGGAGTCGCGCATGGAGCGCCTCGAACAGGCGGTCGACGCCATCGCCATCGAGGTCGAGCGCGTGGGGGAATCGCAGCGCTACCAGGCCAAGGTGCTGGCCGAAGCCAACCTGATGCCGGCGATGGCGCTCTCAGCGCGGACCCCGGAACACCTGCGCGCGCCCTGACCGGGCGCGGAACTCGGCCGCTCCAATGGGCGGTTCAATGGCGGTTCAATGGCGGTTCAATGGGGTCAGACCCCATTGATGGGGATCATCAATGGGTCTGACCCCATTGCCCCATTGAACCATTGCCGCTGACGCTGGCGCGACCCTCGTGCTTCGTAACGCGCGTCACACCGTATTCCTGCACGCCATCCCGGTCATTTCGCGCCTGCGTTAGGCGCGACGTGACCCGGGATCCCCGGCGCGCGTCGTGAGTCACGCGCGCCGTCAGGGCAACCCGGTCCTGCGGTGTTCCTCTCAGTGCGACCTGGCTCACAGAGCCCGGCGCGCCGAGGTCCCAGATTTGCGCCCCATGCGCTTCGTGCGTCGTGCGAAGCCTCATCGCGGGTCCCCCACCCCGCCACTTGTCGTATGAGTTCCAGCCCAGCCAGAAAACTCGACCCCGCCCCGCCGGCGGCTGTCGTTGCGCGCCCGGCACCGCCCGCGGCGCGGAAACCCGCGCGCGCCCCGGCGGCGAAGCACGAAACCGCCGCCGCACCCGCACGGCACCTGCTGCTGGCGGTGATGATGGCGATCCTGATCGGGATCAACGCCATCGGCACCGGCTACTACGCGTCACCCATGGCCGTTCGCGTCAGGCACCCGATGCACGACTGGCTGCGGCCGTCGGGGTTCATTGGCCAGGGCGCCGGCCTCCTCGCCTTCGCGATCTTCGTCTTCCTCTGGCTCTACCCGCTCCGCAAGCGCGTCAAGGCGCTCGCCTGGACCGGGTCGGTCGGCCGCTGGCTCGACGTCCACGTCACCGCCGCGCTCACGCTTCCCCTGCTCCTGGCGATCCACGCTGCCTGGCGGTTCGATGGCGTCATCGGGCTCGGCTACACCGCGATCATGCTGGTCTGCGCGAGCGGCGTCGTGGGGCGCTATCTCTACACCCGCATCCCCCGCGCCCGCTCCGGCGTGGAGCTCACGCGCGACGAAGTCGGCGCCCAGCGGACCGCCCTCCTCGACCGCATCGCCGCCACCACGGGCCTCGACCGGCAGGTCGTGGACAGCACGCTCCACTCGGTGGCGCTCCCCACGTTGCAGGGCGGGGTCGGCCGATCGATGATCGACCTGGTCGCGGGCGACCTGATCCGGTGGAGTCGCGTGCGCACGCTGCGCCGGCGCTGGGTGACGCTCGCCCCACCGGGACGCCGGCCCTCCAGGCACTCGCTCGACGAGGCGGTCCGGCTTGCGTCGCGCGAGATGGCGCTCGAGCAGCAGGTCCGGCTGCTCGATGCCACCCACCGCGTGTTCCGCTGGTGGCACGTCGCCCACCGTCCGGTCGCCATGACCGCGCTCATTGCCGTCCTGGTTCACGTCATCGTCGTGATCGCCGTCGGCGCCACCTGGCTGGGGTGATCGCACGATGAGCATGCTGCTCACCACGGTCGGCTTCCTGCTGCTCACGGCGCTGTTCGTGATGCGCCACCTGAAGCAGTCCGCACCGACGGACGGCAGCGCACGCCCGGCCGCCGCCGTGAAGACCGCCCCCTGCCCCCGGTGTGCCGCCGCGGTGCCGCGGGGATCGGCATTCTGCCCGTCGTGCGGGATCCCGCAGCAGGTCTTCGAAGTCGTCGCCGCGAACGCGGTCCGCGACGACGACGCGGGGTCCACGGGACGGGCGATGCATGCCGTCGTGCGCGGCGACCAGTGCGTCGGGTGCGGCACGTGCGCGGACGCCTGCCCCGAGCCGGGCGCGATGACGCTCGAGGGGAAGCTGGCGGTGGTGGACATCGCGTTATGCAAGGGACACGGCGATTGCGTGAGCGCCTGCCCCATCGGCGCCATCTCGCTGAGCACCGGCGCCTCGGTCACGCGGGTCACCGTGCCGGAGGTCGACGCCAACTTCGAGACCAATGTGCCGGGCCTCTACATCGTCGGCGAACTGGGGGGGCGCGGCCTCATCAAGAACGCCATCAATGAGGGGAAGATCGCCGTCGAACACGTGGCAAAGATGACGCCGGTGCCGGGCGAGCCCACCGACGAGACGGTCGACGTGATCATCGTCGGCTCCGGACCGGCGGGCCTGAGCGCAGGGCTCGAGGCCCTCCGGCGCGGGCTCACCTATCGCGTGCTCGAACAGGGTTCGCTCTCGGACACGGTCCGGAAATACCCGCGCCGGAAGATCCTCCTGGCGGAGCCGGTGCGCGTGCCGCTGTACGGCGACCTGTGGATCGCCGACGCCTCGAAGGAGACGTTGCTGCAGGTGTGGGAAACGATCGTGGCCAACACGGGCCTCGAGGTGCGCACGGGAGAGCGCGTCGAGGGCGTCGTGCGCGATGGCGATGCGTTCACCGTCGGGACCTCCGCGGGCTCGCACCGGGCGCGCCGGGTGGTGCTGGCGACCGGGCGGCGGGGAACGCCCCGGAAGCTCGGCGTGCCTGGCGAGGAGGCCGACAAGGTCTTCTATGATATCGTCGAGATGGAGGCGTTTGCGGGTCGACGCGTCCTGGTGGTTGGCGGTGGGGACAGCGCCATCGAGTCCGCGGTCGGACTCGCCAACCAGGACGGCACCGAGGTCACCCTCTGTTATCGCGGTGACGCGTTCAGCCGGGTGAAGGAGCGCAACCAGGCCAAGATCGGGGACGCGATCGCCCAGGGCAGGGTCCGGGCGCACTTCCGCACCGTCGTTCGCGAGATCCGGCCGGACGTGGCGGTGCTGGATGTCGACGGTGAGACCACGATCCTCCCGAACGACGACGTGGTGATCCGCATCGGCGGCGATGCCCCGTTCGCCTTCCTCGAGCGCCTGGGGGTGCGGATCGTCCAGAAGGACATCCCCCTGGCCCCGGCCGAAGCGAAGGCGGGATGACGCTGGCGCGGGCGGCGCTCCTGGCCTTCTCGGTGGCCCTCGCGGCCAGCGCATCGCCGGCGGAGCTGCGCGCGCAGATCTCGCCCGGCCCGCTCGCCAGGGCGCATGCCCAGCTGGAAGGGGCACTGAACTGCGCGAACTGCCACGGCCCGAAGAAGAGCGCCATGAGCGCGTCGTGCCAGTCGTGCCACCGCGAGATCGGCTGGCTGGTCGAGCGGAACCGTGGCTATCACGCCACTCGCGAAGCCCGCGCCAGGGACTGCGCCTCGTGCCATCCCGACCACGCGGGGGCCGACTTCGCGTTGATCGCATGGCCCGGGGGATCGAAGGAGAAGTTCGACCACCGCAGCGCCGGGTGGGCGCTCGAAGGCGGGCATCGCGAGGTCGAGTGCGAGGAGTGCCACGCGGTCGAGTACCGCACGTCCGAGGCGGCGACGCTCTCGAAGCGCAAGGTCGGTGCCGGCTGGACCGGCCTGGAGACGACCTGCGCCTCCTGCCATCAGGATGACGACGAGCATCGCGGGGCCATCAGGGAGAAGTGCGACGCCTGTCACGACAGCCGCGACTGGAAGCCGGCACCGAAGTTCTCGCACGACAGCACCGACTACCCGCTCACCGGCAAGCACGCCGAGGTCGAGTGCAATGAGTGCCACCTGGCGAAGAAGCTCGGGATCCGGACCGACGCGAAGGGGAAGCCGGTGCCCGTGTACGCACCGGTCCCCTTCCAGACCTGCGCCAGCTGCCACGAAGATCCGCACCGCGGGCGCCTGTCCTCGCGGTGTGCCGACTGTCACAACACGAAGAGCTTCGAGTCGATCGAGGCGCGGACGTTCAATCACCGCCTGACGAAGTATCCGCTGACGGGACGGCACACACGCGTCTCGTGTGAAGCCTGTCACGGAAAGGACCTGGCGAAGCCAAATCCTGCATTTGACAGCTGTGGGAGCTGTCACAGCGATCCGCACCAGGGGAAGGCGGTATTGGCCGGCAAACCTGTCGACTGCGCTTCCTGTCATCGCGTCGAGGGCTTCACCCCGAGCTCATTCACCGTTGCGCAGCACGCTTCGTCGCCCTACCCACTCGAGGGAAAGCACGCCCAGGTGGCGTGCGCGAAGTGTCACCCCGCCGTGCCGGCAGCACCCGGCGCGAACGTGGCGCGCGTGACGCGCATCCGCATGCCGTTCAACCGCTGCACGGACTGCCATGCCGACGAGCATGGCAGCCAGCTCGCGACGCGCGGTGACAAGGGCGCGTGCGAGTCCTGCCACGCCGTGGCCGGGTGGACCCCGAGCACCTTCACGGTCGCGCAGCACGCAACCCTGCGCCTCAGGCTCGACGGGCGGCACGCCGAGATCCCGTGCGGAGCGTGTCATGCCGCCGAGCGGCCAGGGCTTCCGGTCCCGGCCCCGGCCGCCTCGTTAGGGAAGGCGCGGGTCGCCGTGACGCTTCCGCGGGCGGCGTGCGCCGACTGCCACGTGGACCCTCACGCCGGGCGCTACGAGCGACCGGGACCGACCCGGGTCGAGGGCGGGTGCGCCGCCTGCCACTCGGCGACCCGGTTCCGTCCGTCGCTCATCGATGCCGCGGGGCACGAGCGGTTCACCTTCAAGCTCCAGGGCGCCCATCGCGCGGTGGGATGCGTCTCGTGCCATGAGGAACTCGGCGCCGTCCCGGCGACGGTGACCCTGGTCCTGTCGGCGAAGGGAGTGACGCGCTTCCCGGTCGTGGCGCCGCAGGTTCGCACCTGCGCGACCTGCCACCAGAACCCGCACGGCGACCAGTTCGCCTCCCGGCGCGACCAGTCGTGCGAGTCGTGCCACGGGGAGGATGCGTTCGCCCCCGCACCGCGGTTCGACCACGAGCGGGGCGCGTCCTTCTCGCTGCGTGGCGCCCACGCGAAGGTGCCGTGTGCGAGCTGTCACGTGCCGAAGCAGGTCGGCGGCGCGCCGATGACCATCTACAAGCCGCTGTCGGGCAAATGCGAGAGCTGTCACGATCGACGGAGCGCGTCGTGAGGCGCGGCCTGGTCGCCCTGGGCCTCGTGGTGGGCGTGGCCAGCGCTGGCCGCGCCCAGCAGGTGACGAACCCGCACGGCCCGCTGGCCGTGACCTGCGCAACCTGCCATGCCCCCGATGCATGGAAGCCGGTACGCATCGCGACGACCTTCAAGCACGCGCCGGAGACGTTCCCGCTGGAAGGGGCGCACGTGCGCACGACCTGCACCGGCTGCCACAAGCAGCTCGACTTCAAGGGCGTGTCGCCCAAGTGCGCCTCGTGCCATGAGGATGTCCACAAGGGGGAACTCGGCGCGGACTGCGCGCGTTGTCACACGCCGCGGAGCTTCGCCGAGGAGCCGGCGATGAAGCAGGCGCACGAGCTCACCCGTTTTCCCCTGCGCGGCGCGCATGCCTCGGCGGACTGCTCGGCGTGCCACACCCCGTCGAGCTCCGGCCGGCTCCAGTTCGTCGCGAAGAGCACGACCTGCGCCGGCTGCCACGCGAGTGACGCGAAGGCGGTGACGTTCCCGGATCACCAGGCCGCCGGCTTCTCGCGCGAGTGCACCGCGTGCCATTCCATCAACACCTGGAAGAACCCGCGCTTCGATCACGGCCAGACGGCGTTCCCGCTGGTCGGTGCGCACCAGGCGGCGACCTGCGAAGGCTGCCACGCCGACAAGGTCTACAAGGGCAAGGACACCCGCTGCGTCTCGTGCCACCTGGCCGACTACAACCAGGCGGCCGCGCCGCGCCATGCCGACGGCTTCCCGACGACGTGCACGGATTGCCACGGCAGCACCGCATGGAAGGGCGCCAGCTTCGATCACGCCAGCAGCACGCGCTTCCCCCTGACCGGTGCGCACCAGGCAACCACATGCGCCGGGTGCCATGCCGACGGTGTCTTCAAGGGCAAGGCCCTCGAGTGCGCGAGCTGTCACCAGGCCGACTACCAGTCCACGACGCGGCCGGCGCACGGACCAGCGGGATTCGGCACCACGTGCACCGCCTGCCACACCACCACCGCCTGGCTCGGACAACCCTTCGACCACGGCATGACGCGGTTTGCGCTCACCGGCGCCCATCGTGCCGTCAGCTGCACCAGCTGCCACGCCGACAATGTGTACCGGGGGCGCAGCATGGAATGCGCGTCGTGTCACCAGACGGACTTCCAGGCCACGACGAACCCGCCTCATGCCGCGGCCGGTTTCACCGCCCCGTGCACCAGCTGCCACACCACCACCGCCTGGGCCGGCGCCACGTTCAACCATGATGCCACGCGCTTCGCGCTGACCGGAACGCACCGCACCACCACCTGTGCGGGTTGCCACGCGGACAACGTGTATCGCGGCAAGCCGACCACGTGCGTCTCGTGCCACCGCCCCGACTACGACGCCAGCCAGGCGCCACCGCACGCGGGATTCCCGGTCGCGTGCGAGTCGTGCCACGCCACCACGACCTGGACCGGCGCGACCTTCGACCACGCACAGACCGACTTCCCTTTGACCGGAACGCACCGCACCACCTCGTGCAGCGGCTGCCATTCGGATGGCGTATTCAACGGCAAGCCTGCCGACTGCGCGAGCTGTCATCGCGCCCGTTACGATGCGACCACCAACCCTCCGCACGCAGCGGCAGGATATGGCACGAACTGCACGACCTGTCACAACACGACAGCGTGGCTGGGCACGCCGTTCAACCACGCGACCACGCGGTTCCCGCTGACCGGGGCGCACACCACCGCCACCTGCCAGTCCTGTCATGCCGACGGTGTCTACCGCGGCAAGCCGATGGACTGCTTCTCGTGCCACAAACCGTCGTACGACGCCACCCGGACACCACCGCACGGTCCGTCGTCGATCGGGACGACGTGCACGAGCTGTCACACCACGGCGACCTGGGTCGGTGGGACCTATGATCACTCGGTGACGAGCTTCCCGCTCACCGGCGCGCATCGCGCGTCGACGTGCGCCGGTTGCCACGCGGACGGCGTTTACAACAACAAACCGACGGACTGCTTCGCCTGTCACCGTCCCGACTACGATGCGACGGCCAATCCGCCGCACGCATCGGCCGGGTACGGCACCACCTGCGCGACCTGCCACAACACCAACGCGTGGCTGGGGACGCCGTTCAATCACTCTTCGACCCAGTTCCCGCTCACGGGCGCGCACACCACCGCCACCTGCCAATCCTGCCACGCCGACGGCATCTACAAGGGGAAGCCCACCGACTGCGTGTCCTGCCATCGCACGTCATACGACGCCACGCTGCAGCCGCCACACGGCGGGTCGGGCATCGGGACCACCTGCACGAACTGCCATACCACGGCGACCTGGGTCGGCGGGACCTACGACCACTCTGTGACGAGCTTCCCGCTCACCGGTGCGCACCGCGCCGCATCGTGCGCGGGTTGCCATGCGGACGGTGTCTATCGTGGCAAGCCGGCGAGTTGCGTCTCCTGTCACCGGACGGAGTACGACGGCACGACGAACCCGTCCCACGTGGCCAGCAGCTTCCCCACGACCTGCACCACATGCCACACCACGACGGCGTGGGCCGGCGCGGTGTTCGACCACGGCACCACCGCGTTCCCGCTGACGGGCGCGCACCGTGCCGCCACCTGCTCCAACTGCCACGGCGACGGCGTCTACCAGGGCAAGTCCACCGCCTGCCAGAGCTGCCACCAGACGGAGTACGCCGCCACCACGCAGCCACCGCATGCCGCGTCAGGCATCGGGACGACGTGCACGAGCTGCCACACGACGACGGCGTGGGCGGGCGGCACCTATAACCACTCGACGACCGCCTTTCCGCTCACGGGTGCGCACACCGCCGTGACGTGCGCCGGCTGTCACTCCGATGGCGTCTATCGGGGCAAGAGCATGGCGTGCGCGTCATGCCACCAGACCGACTACAACCAGACCACCAACCCGAACCATGCGGCAGCGTCGTTCCCGACGACCTGCTCGAGCTGCCACAGCACCGCGACCTGGATCGGCGCCACCTTCAATCACGACGCCCAGTGGTTCCCGATCTACTCCGGGAAGCACCGCGGCAAGTGGTCCACCTGCGCTACGTGCCACACGTCGCCGACGAACTTCCAGGTCTTCACCTGCCTGAGCTGCCACGAGCACCGACAGACCGAGATGGACGACAAGCACCGGGGACGGTCCGGGTACAAGTACGACAGCCAGTCCTGCTATGCCTGCCATCCGCGAGGCACCGACTGATGGCCCGGCGCTGGCGCTGGCTGGCGGTCGTGGGATTCCTGGCGCTCCCGGTGCCGGCGCGCGCCCAGGGAGGGAGGACACCGGCCGATACGTCGCGAACGGCATGGACGGTCGTCACCTACGTGACCGGAACCTCGGTGTACATCGACGGCGGCTCCAAGGCGGGCCTGACGGTCGGCGCGCGGGTCGACGTGGTGCGCCGGGGCACCGTGATCGCCGAGTTGGCGGTCGAGTTCATCTCGTCAACGCGGGCCTCGTCCCGGCTGGTTCGCTCCACCGAGCTGCCGGTCGTGGGCGACTCGGCGAGGTTCACGCCGGCGGTGGCGCCGAAGGCGCCCGTGGTGGCGGCCGGTGGCGCCGGCGCGATCACGCCATCACGGTCCCGGTCGACGGGCGCGCTGCGCGGTCGCTTCGGCCTGCGGCACTTCTCGACGAGCTTCTCGTCATCGCCGGGCGGCTCGATCTCCCAGCCAGCGCTCGATGCGCGGCTGGACGGCCAGATGCTGGGCGGCACGCCGCTGGGCCTCACGGTGGACGTCCGCGCCCACCGCACCCGCCGCGCCGGCGACCCCTCGAGCGGGAGCACCCGCGTCTACCAGGCGGCCGTCCACCTCGACGGCGCCGCCGGGCCCGGGCGCATAACGATGGGGCGCCAGTTCGCGACCGCGCTCTCCCCCGTCGGCCTCTTTGACGGGGTCTCGGCCGACTACACCTGGAAGCACACCGGCGCCGGGCTCTTCGCCGGGGCCCAGCCGGACGCAACAGACTTCGGACTCTCCGGCGACATCCGGGAGTATGGTGCCTGGTTCCGCCTGCACAGTACGCCGGCGGCCCGCGGCTCCTGGTCGCTCACCACCGGCGCGATCGGCTCGTACGCGAAGGGCGACGTGAACCGCGAGTTCGCCTACCTGCAGGGGCAGTACGTCAACCGCGCCTTCTCGCTCTTCGCCGCGCAGGAAGTGGACTACAACCGCGGATGGCGGGCGGAGGTCGAGTCGACGACGACGACCCCCACGTCGACCTTCGTGACCGCGCGACTGGCGTTAGGCCCGGCGGTGTCGGTCAATGCCGGCTACGACAACCGCCGCAGCGTGCGGTTGTATCGCGACTTCATCAGCCCCGAGCTCGAGTTCGATGACAGCTTCCGCCAGGGCGCGTGGGCGGGGACCCAGGTGTCGCTCGGCGGCCACTTCCAGGCGGGTTTCGACGCGCGTTCGAGCCGCGGTGGCCCCGGTGGGTCGTCGGAGTCCTGGACCGCCTCGACTGGCCTCACGCGCCTGACACCGCTCGGACTCGGCGTCCGGGCCCGCGCCACGCGGTATGCGGGGACGATGCTCGAGGGCGAACTCCAGTCGGCGTCGGTGGAGATGCAGCCCGGCGGGCGGTTCCGGCTGGAGATGAGCGCGGGATCGCGGAAGGACATCCGGCCGCAGGACGGGATGGCCCCCGCAGCGCTACGCTGGCTGGGCGCCGATTTCGACACGGGGATCGGGAGGTCGCTGTTCTTTACGCTCTCCACCTACCGGGAGATGGGTCCGGAGGGGCGGATGGTGCAGTACTTCGGGTCGCTGAGCTGGAGGTTTTGAAGCGCAAAGCGCAAAGTTCTACGCCCTCTCACCTCCCAGCACCAGCCCAGCACCAGCCCCAGCGCACAGCAAGCAGGCCCAGTAGGCAGCAATCAGCACGCAGCTCGCAGCAAGCAGCAGCAGCCCCCCTACCGATATTCCTCCATCAACTCCTGCAGCCTGAGATTCCCCGGGCACAGCGCCTCGTACGGCACCGACGTCAAGGCCGGCTCGATGGTGTTGTTCAGGCCGTGCATGTCGGCGGCGCCCTCCTCCACGAACAGCAGCCCGGTCGCCACCTCGCCGCGGTCGTGGGCGGCGCGCACGTAGCGGTAGGCCGCCTCGCGATCGGTGGGATCATAGTCGTTCGCCAGGTGCCGGAAGTTGACCGTGCTCCCGTCGTGCATCGTCACCGACCGGACCACGCCCGGCCCCGCCTCGGGCGTCGCGATCTCGCGGCGCAGCGGGACAAAGTCCACCGGGGCGACCTCGCTGTAGTGCTGCCGCGTGTACAGGTAGCTCTTGGTGGAGGCCTCGTGGTCGTTGAACGTGACGCAGGGCGAGATCACGTCCACCATCGCGAATCCACCGTGCATCAGGCCGGCCTTCAGGATCGGCACCAGTTGCGCCTTGTCACCCGAGAAGCTGCGCGCGACGAACGATGCGCCCAGCGTGAGGGCCAGCAGCACCGGGTCGATCGGCGGCTGCAGGTTCGCCTCGCCCTTCTTCGACTTCGATCCCACGTCGGCGGACGCCGAGAACTGGCCCTTGGTGAGGCCGTAGACGCCGTTGTTCTCCAGGACGTACAGCATGCTCACGTTCCGCCGCATGACGTGGCACATCTGGCCCAGCCCGATCGACAGCGAGTCGCCGTCGCCCGAGATGCCGACGTAATACAGCTCCCGGTTGGCGGCGTTGGCGCCGGTGGCCACCGCCGGCATCCGGCCGTGCACCGAGTTGAACCCGTGCGCCTGGTTGATGAAATACGCTGTCGTCTTCGACGAACAGCCGATGCCGCTCAGCTTGGCCACCCGGTGCGGTGGGATGTCCAGCTGCCAGAACGCATCGATCAGCGCGGCGGTCACCGAGTCATGGCCGCAACCGGCGCAGAGCGTCGACATCCCGCCTTCATAGTCGCGCCGGCTCAGTCCCAGCGCGTTCCGCGTGGACGAGGGATGCTGCACCCGGGGCTTCGCGATCGACGTCATGCGGGGACTCCTTCCAGCAGGCCAAGGACGCCCGCGACGACCTGGTTGGTGCCTAACGGCAACCCGCCGTACTCCGTGAGCGACCGCAGTCGCGCCGGATCCGTCCCGGTCTCGAGGGTGAGCAACGACCGCAACTGCCCGTCGCGGTTCAGCTCGATGACGATGTGCTTCTCGTGCCGGGCCAGGAACTCGCGGACCGGCGCGCCGAACGGGAATCCGCGGACCCGCAGGTAATCGAGGACCACCCCCTGCTCGCGCAGGCGGTCCAGGCCCTCGAGGACCGCGCCGCGACACGAGCCGATCGTGATGACGCCGGCGGTCGCCCCGTCGTGCAACAGCACCTCGGGTTCCGGGACCGCCTCGCCGGCCGCAGCCAGCTTCCGGACCAGCCGGTCCACCACTTCCCGGTACTCGGCGGCGTCTTCCGTGTACCCGCCCAGCTTGTTGTGCCCGGATCCGCGAATGAAGTACGCGCCCTTGGGATCCACGCCGGGCAGCGTCCGTGCCGCGACCCCGTCGCCATTCGCCGAGGCGTAGCGGAAGTACTTCTCGACCCTCGCCAGCGCCGCCGCGTCCAGCACCTTGCCGCGATCCGGCCGGTAGCTGTCGTCCCACTGGAACCGCTTGCACATCCAGTCGTTCATGCCGATGTCCAGGTCCATCATCACGAAGACCGGCGTCTGGAAGCGCTCGGCGAGGTCGAATGCATCGCGCGCCATGGTGAACGACTCTTCCGGATTGGCCGGGAAGAGCAGGACGTGCTTCGTGTCGCCGTGCGACAGGTACGCCGTCGAGAGCAGGTCCGCCTGCTGCGTCCGCGTCGGCATGCCCGTCGAGGGACCGGTGCGCTGGACATCGAAGAAGACGGCGGGGACTTCCGCATAGTAGGCCAGGCCCACGAACTCACCCATGAGCGAGATCCCCGGCCCTGACGTCGGGGTGAAGGCGCGCGCGCCCATCCAGCCGGCGCCGATCACCATGCCGGCGGCGGCCAGTTCGTCCTCGGCCTGGACGATGCAGAAGTTGCGCTTGCCGTCGGCGGTCTTGCGGTAACGCTCGCAGAAGGCGCGGAAGTTCTCCATCAGCGACGTCGCCGGCGTGATGGGATACCAGGCGCCGACGGTGGCGCCCGCATAGACGGCGCCAAGGGCCGCCGCGGTGTTGCCGTCCATCAGGATGTGGTCGCGCGTGGCGTCCATGCGTTCCAGGTGGCACGGCAGCGGGCAGGCATGGTGCTGCTGCGCGTAGTCGTACCCCAGCCGGATCGCCTTGTAGTTCGACTCGAGGAGGTGCTTCTTCTTCCCGAACTTCTCCTGCAGCATCGCCTGGATGACGTCCATGTCGATGGCCAGGAGCGCCGCCAGCGCGCCGGCATAGGCGATGTTCTTCATCAGCGTCCGTTCACGGTCGCCGGTGAACGCCTCGTTGCACATCTCGCCGAGCGGGATGCCGATCACCGTGACGTCGTCGCGGAGCATCGACTTCGCCATCGGCCAGGAGGAGTCGTACATGAGCCAGCCGCCCGGCGCGATCTCCTGCACGTCGCGCGCATAGGTCGACGGATTCATCGCGACCATCAGGTCGAAGGGAGCGGTCCGCGCCGTGTAGCCGTCCTTGCTGACGCGGATCTCGTACCACGTCGGGAGCCCCTGGATGTTCGACGGGAAGACGTTCTTGCCGACCACCGGGATGCCCATGCGGAAGATGGCCTGCATGAGGAGCCCGTTGGCGCTTGCTGACCCGGTGCCGTTGACGGTCCCGATCTTGAAACAGAAGTCGTTGACGCGAGACATGAGAGGAGAGATGGGAGATTGGAGATGCGCCGGTCAGCCTACTCCCAGCACCTGATGCCCGAGGCCTGAGGCCTGATGCCCGGTTGTCCCCGCGTACGGGAGGAGGATGTCGCTCTTCACCATGTCCCACGCGGCCGTCGGGCATCGCTCGGCGCAGAGGCCGCAGTGGAGGCAGACGTCCTCGTCCTTCACCATCACCCGCTTCGTCTGCGGGAGTGGCCCGGACAGGTAGATCTCCTGCGTGAGGTTCAGTGCCGGCGCCGACAAGCGCGTCCGCAGGTCGGCCTCGTCGCCCTCGCGCGTAATCGTCAGGCAGTTCGTCGGGCAGACATCCACGCAGGCATCGCACTCGATGCACAGGTTCGCCGTGAAGTGCGTCTGCACGTCGCAGTTCAGGCAGCGCTCGACCTCGCGGGCCGTCTGCTCGGCGGTGAAGCCGAGTTCGACCTCGACGTTGAGCCCCTCGAACCGGCTGACCAGGTCCGCGTGCACCATCTTCTGGCGCGGCACGGCGCTGTAGTCGTTGCTGTACTGCCAGGCGTGCATGCCGAGCTTGGTGCTGACGAGGGTCATCCCGGTCGGCGGGCGCTCCGTCACCGCGAGCCCCTGGCAGTACTGGTGGATCGAGATCGCCGCCTGGTGGCCGTGCTCCACGGCCCAGATGATGTTCTCGGGTCCCCACGCCGCGTCGCCACCGAAGAACACGCCGGGCTTCGTCGACATGAACGTCTTCTTGTCCACGACCGGCATGTCCCACTCGCCGAACTCCAGGCCAGCGTCGCGCTCGATCCACGGGAATGCATTTTCCTGGCCGATGGCGAGGATGACGTCGTCGCAGGGGATGGTGACGGTGTCGATCACCTCGCTCCGCTGCTTGCCGTCCTTCTCGAACCACCGCAGCACCTCGAACTCCATGCCGGTCAGCGTGCCGTCCTCGATGATGAACCGCTTCGGGGCGTGGTTCTCGATGATCTCGACCTGTTCTTCCTCGGCGTCTTCCAGTTCCCAGGGGGACGCCTTGAAGAACTTCCGGGTGCGGCGGGCCATGACCTTCACGTCCTTGCCGCCGAGCCGCTTGGAGGTGCGGCAGCAGTCCATGGCGGTGTTGCCGACGCCGATGATCAGGACGCGCTCACCGATCTTCTCGATGTGGCCGAAGTGCACGCTGGCGAGCCATTCGATGCCGATGTGGATCCGGTCGGTGTCGTGGCGGCCGGGGACCTCGAGTTCCTTCCCCTTGGGGGCCCCGCTGCCCACGAAGACGGCATCGAACCCCTGTCCGAGCAGGCCCGTCATGCTGTCGACGGGCGTGTTGTACCGAACCTCCACCCCCATCCCGAGGATCGCGCCGACTTCCTCGTCCAGCACCTGCGCCGGCAGGCGAAACGAGGGAATGTTGACGCGCATCAGGCCGCCCGGTGACGCGTTCTTCTCGAAGACGACGCACTCGTAGCCGAGCGGCATGAGGTCGTTGCAGACCGTGAGGGACGCCGGTCCAGCGCCCACGAGCGCCACGCGCTTGCCGTTCTTCACCGCCGGGATGACAGGGAGCAGGTGCCCGATCTCCTCGCGATGGTCGGCCGCGACCCGCTTGAGGCGGCAGATGGCCACCGGCTTGCCGTCCACTCGTCCGCGCCGGCAGGCCGGCTCGCACGGCCGGTCGCAGGTCCGCCCGAGGATTCCCGGGAAGACGTTCGACTCGCGATTGACCATGTAGGCGTCGGTGTAACGACCCTGCGCAATCAGCCTGATGTACTCCGGCACGTTGGTGTGCGCCGGGCAGGCCCACTGGCAGTCGACAACCTTATGGTAGTACTGCGGATTCGTGACGTCCGTTGGCCGCAAGCCGACGTTCCTCGACGTGGGAGGGGATGTCGCATCATCGCGCACGGATGAGTCGTTTTCAAGGCGGGTTTTGCCGCGATCGGACCCTCCAGGGCCTGTTCCCCAGGTCCTGCACCAGATACGGGGTCCCGCGGGCTTTACGACGTGCGCCGCCACGGTAGCCTTCACGTACCTCCAACCGAAGCGAACGGCCATGGCCACGACCCGCTCCCCTGCCCTCGCTCCCCTGCACCCGTCCATCCCGGCCGCCGACGGGCTGGTCCTCCGCGGTCACCTCGTCTACCCGCACGGACGGGCGGGCACGAAATACCCGCTGGCGGTACTCGCCCACCAGTTCCCGTCGACTCGGGACTCCTTTGCGCCGCTCTGCGCCGACCTGCAGGCGCTGGGGATCGCGACGCTTGCCTTCGACCTGCGCGGGCACGGGGAGTCCATCTGGTCCTCCCGTGGGTTGCGCGTCGCACCAACACCCTCGGAACCGAACATGCAGGCGTTCGGCGCCGCGTTCATGGCCAGCGCCGAGGCGGTCGGCTTTCCGCAAATCGCCGATGACATCGTCCGGGTGGCTGCCTGGGGCATGGCGCAGAACTTCATCGATCCCGCGCGGCTGATGCTCGTCGGGGGAAGCGTGGGCGGCACGGGCGTCCTCCTCGCGGCGAACCGACTCGCCGATTGGCTCCGCGGCGTCGTCACCCTGGGAGCGGCCGGTGCCGGCGTGCACTCCGCCGACGCGATGGACCGGATCAGGAAAACCTGCGAGGCCGTCCGGGTCCCGATGCTCCTCGCATCTTCCGAAAAGGACCCGTTCGACGGCGCCAACAACATCCGCGCCTGGAGCAACGGCCTGTCGCATGTCACGGCAAGGATCGTCCCCGGATCCGACCACGCGATGGCGATCTACTACGCCGTGCGCACCGAGGTCCTGTCGTTCGCGAAACGGACCATGGCCAGCAAGGCGATTGCCCCCTCGCGTCCGGCCCCGGAGAAGAAGGGCGGACGGCGCTGACGACGACCTTCACGTCGGTTCCCGCGAGCGCCGGCGGTTCACTCTCGACCCGACAGCGATCAGCGAGCGCACGCAGATTCGATCGGCGTGTTCACTCGGGAACCTTCCGGCGCAGTTCCTCGAAGAAGTTCTCCACGACCACGAGCGGTGAGTTGGCCGCCACGTCCTCGGTTCGGCGAAGCATCAGGAACCGCCCATTGGGTGCGATGTCATACGAGCGGTGTGGCCATCCGAACACGTACGGAAGCACCGAAAACAGGACGCGCTGCCGGCCGATGGGCGGAGTCCCTGCGGTCACCTCGACGGCGACCAGGTCGCCGTTTCCATTCCGGTAGAACAACTCCTTGCCGTTGCGAGACCAGAGTGGATTCGTGCCGCCGACCGTGGACACGAGCCACTTGCCATCACTCACTCGTGGAAACGGCCGCAGGTAGATCTCGGGTTGCCCGGTTTCGTCGGAGGCGTACGCCAGGTACTGGCCGTTGGGCGACACCTCCGGATTTCGCTCGAGGAATTCACTGGTCGCCAGCGCGACCGGCGTCGTGTCTCCTTTCAGGCGTCTCGCGTACAGGTCGCTGAATGCGTTCGCGCCTTCCCGATACACGATCCACTGGCCGTCGGCGGTCGCCACGGCCTCGGAGATCTCGGACCGCAGCGTCAGCAGGACCGAATCGCTGTCGGCTCCATCGAGACGCCGGAGGAAGACTTCGCTCAGCTTCCGCTGGTCGGTCAGATAGAGAAGACTGCGACTGTCGGGGAGCCACGACGGTCGCCAGTTGAGCGCGCCGTCATGGGTGAGCTTCTCTGTGGTTCCTCGCTCCAGATTGCGCACCCAGAGCTGGAGGTTGTCGCTGCCTTCCTCGAGGGAAAGCGCCAGCTGGCTCCCATCGGGCGAGAGCGCTGGAAAGCGCGCGGCACGTGTCCACCCCGGTGCCACCGACTCGGCGCGACCGTCCCGTGCGACCCACATTGGTTCCCCGCGATCGCCACCGGGAGGCGATCCATTGCGCGAGTAGATGAGGGTGCCCTGGTCCGAGATCACCATGTCCGGCGCCCGGGCAAAGCCCCGCAGCCCGACGGTTTCGTCGAGCGCCACGGGCGTCCCGGTGAGCTGCATCGCGTCCTGGTCGAATCGCACGGCCGTCAGTGCACCGGAAGCGGCCACGATCAGCAAGTGACCCGACCTCGCGTATCGGGCGAAGACGCCGCGGGTGAGCCGCCGGTGATTGCCGGTCTTGATATCGGCAACCGCGACTTCCCACTTCTCGTAGGCGCCGATTCGCGCGACGAAGATCACCGCCTTGCCGTTCGGCAGGATCTCCGGGAAGACGTGGTCGCTCTCGTTGGCTGCGGTGTCGAGCCGGGTGAAGGGCTCCGGCACGCTGCCCGGCGTCGCGCGGACTTTCAGCAGGGCGGACGGACCCGCACCGTCAAGGAAGACAACGTCGTCACGCCCCCATGAGCCTCCATTCTCGCCGATCGGCCCCGCCGCAATCAGGGTGCGAGGACCCCCGCCGATCGGGATGGTCCAGAGAGCATTGGTGCCGAAGTACGCGACCGTCTCTCCGTTGGGCGAGATGAAGGGGGCCCGTGCTCCCTCGGTGCCGGCCAGCCTGGTCGCACCCAGTTTGTCACGCTCCCGTACCCACAGTGCGTGCGTGGCTTCGGGGCCTGTTCCTGATCGGTAGATGAGGCGCCCTCCGTCCAACGTCGATGCCATGCGGGCGAAGACTCCCGTGACCTGCGCCGAGTCGGGAAGGGCGAGGTGATATCGGGCGACCGGGCGTGATGGGGCGGGACGCATCCAGCCCCAGACGGCGGCAGCGACGGCGAGTACCGCGACGGCGGCCAGCGGGACGAGCGCGCGTTGCTGCCAGCCGGGCGTGATGTTGCCCGGATCGCGCACCCCGCCGGTCGATGCGAACGACGGGTTGCCAAGCGCTTCGCTGAATGCTCTCGCGCTGTCGAAACGATCCGCCGGGAGTTTCTCGAGCGCCTTCGCCAGCGCCGCGTCCACGTGAGGCGGCACCGACTTCCGGTAGCGTGTCACCGATTCGACCGGCTCGGCGATGATCTTCATGATGATCTGTTGCGCGGAGCCGCCGAGGTGCGGTGGCTGCCCGGCCAGCATTTCGTACAGCACGGAGGCGAGCGAGTAGATGTCGCTTCGGCCTGAAATCTCCTTGTCCGCCGTCGCCTGCTCCGGCGACATGTAATGGGGCGTCCCTAACGAGAGCCCCGTCTCCGTCATCCGGCCGCCAGCGGCGGCACTCACGGCGAGCGCGATGCCGAAGTCGGCTACCATCGGCCGGCCGTTCTGGATCAGGATGTTCTCCGGCTTGATGTCCCGGTGGATCACGCCCTTGCCGTGCGCATAGTCCAGTGCATCGGCCACCTCGCGCGCGATCCGCACCGCCTCGTCCACGCCGAGCTGGGTCTCGCGATTGAGCTTGTCCCGCAGCGTCTCCCCTTCAATGAACGGCATCACGTAGAACAGGAATCCGTCCGCGGTCCCCGAGTCGAACAGCGGCAGGATGTGCGGGTGTTGCAGCGACGCCGTGGTCTTGATCTCCACCACGAACCGTTCGGCGCCTAACACGGCGGCCAGCTCCGGCTTCAGCACCTTGAGCGCGACCTTGCGGTCGTGCTTCAGGTCCTGCGCCAGGTAGACCGTGGCCATGCCGCCCTGCCCGAGCTCGCGCTCGACGCGATAGCGGCCGGCGAGCGCCGCGGTGAGTCGCTCGATCTGTTGGGTCATATGCCTAGCGGGAAGTCCGGCCCTGCGCACCGGCGCGCAACGTCGCGGCCCAGTTGTAGACCACGACGACCTGCTCGCCCTTCCCCGGCACCGGACGCAGCATCAGGATGGATTGCCCCTCCCGCGACACGTCGAAGGTGGCATGCCCACCGCCCGACACGAAATCTCCCGCGAAGAGCGTCTCCTGCCGCGTCACCTTGAACGTCGGGCTCACCGTCACCGTCGCGGCCAGCATCTGGCTTCCACTCGGTGCCACATTCGTGAAGAAGATCCTGCCTCCGTCCCGGGACCAGACGGGGTTGACGCCGCCGCCAACGGATACCGGAATCTCGGCGCCGGGGCCCGGGAATGGACGCACGTACACCTCGTTGCTTCCCGATTCATCCGACATGTAGGTGATCCAGCGGCCGTCGGGGGAAAAACTTGGCGCGAATTCATTGAACCGACTCGTCGCGATCCCGTGTTCGGTCGTGTCACCCGTGACGCGCCGGTATCGGAGGTCGGCTTCGCCGACGGTGCCGGTCCGGTACACCACATGGTTGCCGTCGGGAGAGAGCACGCCTTGCCAGATGTTCCGTCCCGGTGATGCCGTCAACTGCACAGCCGCTTCGCTGGCGTCGACCGGTAGCCACCAGAGCGTGCCGTCCGCACCGACCCGGTCGGTGCGATACAGGAGCCGCTCGCCGTTCCAGCTCCATTCCGGGCGGGTGTTCTGCGTTCCCTCGGACGTCACCCGTCGTACGGCACCGGACGCGATGTCGTAGAGGTAGATGTCCGTTCGTCCATCGGAGATCGCCTCGACCGCCAGTCGGCGTCCGTCCGGGGAATAGCGCGGCGACCTGAACGCCCCCGGCGGCATTGGCAGCTGCCGCATGCCGCCCCGAAGGTCGCTTTCGACCACCTGCACGAGACTCGTTCCCGTGAGGTACGTGAGCGTGCCGTTGAGCGAGAGGCCGACCTTCGATTCGCCGGTGGCCCGGTTCGTCAGCACGTCAGGCACGACGACGCGCGCACTCCCTGTCACCCGTCCCGCGCGCGAATCAAACGGGGCGGCCATGAGCGCCCCATCCTGGCGGGCAAATACCAGGTCGTTGCCGGCGATGCCGACGGGGTAGGAACCTTCCACGCCGACGTCGGCGGTGCGCCCGGTCGACAGGTCGGTGATCCTCAGCTGGCCGTTGTCCAGCAGGATGGAGGCATGGACGACGAACCGTCCGCCCGGGAGCACCACGGGCCAGAATCCACGCGTCGTGTCGCCAGGCGCGAGCGGCCCTGGCGTGCCTCCGTCGACGGGAACGAGCTTCAATCGGCTGCCGGACGATACGACGATGCCACGAGGACCCCAGCTCCCGCCCCGCAAGGACGAAACGCCGGCGAGCGGTGTCGGTGTCCCGCCTTCGACCGGCATCTTGAACAACTGGTTCCCCCTGGCGAAGCCGAGCCAGAGTCCGTCCGGCGAGAAGAACGGTGTTGCCCCCCCCTCGGCGCCGGGCAGCACGGTCGTTGCCGCCTCGCCGAGCGCGCGTGCGAAGAGGCGCCTGCGGCCGAGGCTGTCGACGGCCGAGTAGACGATGAGCAACCCGTCGGGCGAGACGGCCACGTTGCTGCCGATCGTCCCCCCCAGTGGCAGGCCACTGCCAGCCGAGAACTCGAACTTCACCGTCACCGGCTGCTCGGCACTCCGCGAGTCGATCCATGCGGTGGCGGCCGCCGACGCGACGATCGCGAGGAGCGTGACGCCGACGAGCGTGGGGATGGAAACCGAACGACGCCCGCTGGCACGCGCCGCGATGCGCGAATGCGACCCGTGGGTGTATCCCGGATTCCCGAGTGCCTCCGCGAACCTCGCGGCGCTCTCGAACCGGTCCGCCGGGAGCTTCTCGAGCGCCCGAGCGACTGCTGCCGCCACGTTTGGCGGGACCGCCTTCCGGAGTTCGCTCACCGGCCGCGGTGTGTCGGCGATGATGCGCATGATCGTCTGCTGCGCCGAGCCCCCTTCGTGCGGCGGCACGCCGGCGAGCATCTCGTACAGCACGCTCGCCAGGGAGTAGACATCCGAGCGGGCCGTGATCTCCTTCTCCGCCGTCGCCTGCTCGGGACTCATGTAGTGCGGCGTCCCCAGCGACAGCCCGGTCTCGGTCATGCGTCCGCCGGCGGCGGCGCTCACTGCCAGCGCGATCCCGAAATCAGCCACCATCGGGCGACCGTTCGCGAGGAGGATGTTCTCCGGCTTGATGTCCCGGTGGATCACGCCCTGCGTGTGCGCGTAGTGGAGCGCGTCCGCCACGTCGGTCGCGATCTTCACTGCCTCGTCCACCCCGAGCTGCGTCTCGCGGTTCAGCTTCTCGCGCAGCGTCTCGCCCTGGATGAAGGGCATGACGTAGTAGAGGAAGCCGTCGGCGGTCCCCGAGTCGAACAGCGGCAGGATGTGCGGATGCTGCAGCGACGCCGTCGTCGTGATCTCCTGCACGAACCGTTCGGCGCCTAACACGGCCGCGAGTTCCGGCTTCAGCACCTTGAGCGCGACCTTGCGCTTGTGCTTCAGGTCCTCGGCCAGGTACACGGTCGCCATCCCGCCCTGCCCGAGCTCCCGCTCGATCCGGTATCGGCTCGACAGGGCCGCCTGCAGGCGCTCGGGAGGGTTGGTCATCCGGGCCCCAACTTACCTCGCCTCCCGGGCGCTGTCGAACACGGCCCCCCCACCGCCGTCGCGAAGGTCACCGGCATCACCTTTCCGGCACTTCAATGGGGTCTGACCCCATTGTGCAATGGGGTCAGACCCCATTGAACGTTCACGGCCGCGTGGCGAGGGGGGCCTCGGCATCAAGCACCTCGATACGGATCGCCTGGGCACCATGCCACGCAACCCTCCGCCCCAGTTCCGCCAGCTGCTCGTCGCCCTCCACGATCGTCATGACGTGGTTCCCGCGGAGCGGGCCGGCCTTGCTGGCGAAGATGGTCTCCCCGTAGGGAATTAGGATCTCGGTCTCGCTGATCCCCTCGGGATGGAGCAGGACCTGCCCGGGGGCCGGGCGCTGCGTATCGTTCTCGGCGCCGACGCCAACCCGGAGGCTGCCTAACGGCATCCAGGCGGCCTCGCCACTCCAGCGCGCCTGCAGGAGCGACCCGGAGAGCGGAAGCAGGCGAAGGAGGGCAGCCACGGTCGCGGGGGCCCGCTCCCATTCGAGCCTCGCCCTGAGTTCCAGGTCGCCCACGCCGATGCGGATCATGGATGCCCTGGTCGCGGTCATCGCGGCATCCGCTTCAGCCGACGCAGTTCCACCCGGCGAAACTCCACCGGATGACCCTCGCTCTGGAGGGCGATGTACCCGCCGGTCAGGGGACGACCATCGACTTTCTGAGCCGGATCGTGGCCCTCCACGTTGCCGCCACCCACCCGTGGTGCGGAATAGGTGAGGACGGTGTCCCCGTTCACGATGTGCCTGATCACGGAATCGCCGAGGACGATCACCTCTGCGCGTACCCACTGGTCGCCGTCGAAGGTCGGGGACGTGGAGTTGACGCAATGACCGCGGACGGTCTCGCCATGCATCGTCACCTCGGTCCCCGGTGAGCACATGTTCGCTGTGGGACGCGACCTGCCGTCACCCAGGCCGCCGAGGAGCTGCAGCTCGATCGAGATCGGGAAGTCCTGGCCCTTCAGCATGGTGCGAGGGTCCTGTGCGTGCAGCATCGCACCGCTGTTCCGTCGCGCCCATCCCGGCGTATCCGCAAGCCAATCGCCGGTGAATCGGTACTCCAGTACGAGGTGGTAGTCCTGGAAGGGCTGCTGGTAGAACAGGTGGCCGAACTGTCCCGAAAAGGACTGGTAGCCGTCATACGACACCTTCAGCACGCCATCCTCGACGCGGAAGGTGTTGGCGAAATTGTCGCCAGGTTCATGCCCCGTGATCTTCACGATCCAACCCGAGAGGTCACGGCCGTTGAAGAGGCTGATCCATTCCCCGTCGGGCTGCTGCGCGTTGGTTGCCCCCGGCAGCAGTGCCAGGAGGGCCAGCACCATGGCGACGGCATGGCACCCGGACGCACGGGCCGAACGGCGGAGCGGTGTTCGTTGACGGTAGCGCAGGGCGTTCGGGGTCACGGAACGATGCCCGGCAGGTCGGCCAGCCACACATCACCGCGCGAGTCAACCCGCTTGCACGCCGCGCGCGGCTGGGCCGCCGCAATGGCGACGGTACCACCGACACAGGCCGCCGGCAGCGACATGACGAGCGTGACCCCGGCAGGGTCCTCGCGGACCCGCCAGAGTTGCGGGGGTTCATCCGCCGCGCGGACGGTCGTCACGAAGATCGTCCCGTCATTCGTCCAGGAGAGCGCCCGCGGCACCATGCCACCCTCGAACCGGTGCAATGCGCGGAACCTCCACTCTCCAATCGGCGTCACTCCAAGAATCACCGACCCGGGCGAGACCACGACCACGGCCACCAAGGCTCCGTCGGGGCTCGTCGCGAGCATCGGGGCGAGCGACACCGTGTCGGGCGTGTCGATGACGGTCTCCGTACCATTCAGGGAGTCCAGCGTGACGAGGCGCCCCTGCCTCAGGTAGACCAGCGATCGCGCCCCGGCGAAGTGCGGGGAGGCGGCGCCGCTTCGCTGACCCCACGGCATCGTCCTCGACGCGCGCGTTGCGATGTCGACTTCCCGCAGGATGATCCCGGAGGGTGACGAGTAGCCGAACACCAGGCGCCGGTGGTCTCTCGAAACCGCCACGTCAAAGAAGCCGCCCGGATACGGGTCGGCACGCAGGGCCTCCTCCTCGTCCGGAAGCACCAGGGTATACAGGTTGTCCCCGACCTCGTCACCGCGAAGGTAGTACAGTCGGCGGCCGTCCGGGGCGATGGCCGGATTGCCGTACCAGGTCGTTCCCGTCGTCCGTTGCCTGGCCGTCGTGGCGTCCCCCACATCGAACGTCCACAGGTCGATCGTGATCACCCCGGACACCAGGACCACGCGGCCGGTGCGGCGAGCCACGTCGAACTGGCCAAGGAGGATCGCCGAGACCTTGGGCATCAATACCGTCGGCGTGCCGAGTCGGCCCGCGCCGTCCACCGGGAATCGTTCGAGGTCGTCTTCCTTCACGGCAAGCGCGCGAAAAACCATCACGCCTTCGCCATCGGGAGTCCATCGCACGGCCTGCCTGAACGCACCCCTGGCTGAATCCACCGCCACACCGTTCCGGCCGATCAGCGTCAGGGTGGAGTATTCCGCGACGACGGCGAGCCGGTTGCCATCGGGCGACCATCCAATCTCGGACACATCCCGCTTGCCAAGGGCGGCAGAGTCGCCGACCTCACCGGTAGCGATCGACACGACCCGCGCGACCTGCTCCCCGGTGCGTGGATCGCTCCGCACGACGACGACCGAGTCCGCGCTGGCGTGCGTATCGAACACGCCGGCCTCACCAAGCGGCCGCGGGACGCCGCCAAGCCGGGGGACGACGTACAGGCCACGGCGGACGGAGTCGAGGCGCGCGACGACCACCAGGGACTGACCGTCGGCCGTCCACCGCGGTGCGCTCATGCCGGTCACGCCGCGCAACACCTCGACCGGCCGGGAGTTCACCACGCCCTGTACTACCAGCGACTGCGGGCAGGTGACTTCGCTCTCGAGTGCGCACTTCTGTTCGACGAACGCCACGAACTCGCCATCGGGGGAAATGGCGGGCCGGATCGACCGGCCATTGAACGTGAGCTGCGTGCTGGCCCGGGTCGTGACGACCGCCCCCGGCGCCCGCGTGAGGAACACGGCGCTGGCGATCGCCCCCCCCGCCACGAGGCCCGCCACGAAGACCAGCCGACGGTCGGGACCCTTCCGGCCGATCGGTCCCGCGGCGACACCGGGCCCGGTCGCCAGCACCGGCGCGGTGAGCGCCGCCGCAAACTCCGCCAGCGTCCCGAATCGGTCCGCGGGCAGCTTCTCGAGAGCGGTGAGCACCGCGGCCTCGACGGCCGGGGGAACCCGGTCGCGCCGGCCCCGCATCGGCGCCGGCCGCTCTGACAGCACCTTGGCGACGATCGACTGGGCCGTGGGACCGGTGAACGGCGGCTCGCCGAGCAGCATCTCGTAGAGCACGCACCCCAGCGCGTAGACGTCGGACCGGGCGGTGATCTCGCGCTCGCCCATCGCCTGCTCGGGGCTCATGTAAGTCGGCGTGCCTAACGACATCCCGGTCTCGGTCATCCGCGTCCCGGCGGTGCTGCTGGCCGCCAGCGCGATCCCGAAGTCGGCGACCAGCGCGTGGCCGTCGTGCAGCAGGATGTTCTCGGGCTTGATGTCGCGGTGGATGACCCCGTGCCCGTGCGCGTAGTGCAGCGCCCCGGCGACCTCGCGCGCGATCCGCACCGCGTCGTCGATCGGCAGCTGCTTCTCGCGCTGGAGCCGGTCGCGGAGCGACTCGCCCTCCACGTACGGCATCACGTAGAACACGGACCCGTCCACCTCGCCCGAGTCGTGCAGCGGCAGGATGTGCGGGTGCTGCAGGTTGGCCGTGGTCCTGATCTCGGCGAGGAAGCGTGCGCCCCCGATGACGGCCGAGAGTTCCGGCTTCAGCACCTTGATCGCGACCCTGCGCTGGTGCTTCAGGTCCTGGGCCAGGTACACCGTCGCCATGCCACCCTCTCCGAGCTCGCGCTCGACCTGGTAGCGGTCGGCCAGAGCTGCCGCGAGGCGGGAGGAGGAGGTCACGGCCCGCAAGATGCGTCGGGTCGCGCCCAGCCGCGAGGTAGGGATCAGGCCCCCGTCGCGAAACCGGCATTCCCGTCCGGTCCGATGGGCGTCGCGCGCTTGACGAAGCACCCGCCACTCATTCGGTTTGATTCGTGACCTCACCCCCGATTTCCATCCGGACGTACGACGTCGCGGCGCGCACCACCGACGTCCTCGGCAGGATCCTCTGCAGTGCGCGCAACCACCAGTTCATCGTCGACGGTCCGGTGCAGAATGGCTGTCCGGGCGAGGAACTCACCCCGCCGGAGGTGTTCCTTTCCGCGGTCGCCTCGTGTGGCGTGGAACTGGTGGAGGTCATTGCGCGCGACTCGTCCGTTCCCATTGGTCCGGTGAGCGTCACCGTCCACGGAATCGTCGACCGGTCGAAGCAACCCCGCCCGGACGTCACGCTGTTCAACACGATCCGGATGGACTTCCTCGTCCGGGGGACCGACGGCGCCTCGGCGGCCGCGCTCGTCGAGGGCTTCAAGCGTCGTTGACCCCTGTACGGCACGGTCGCGGTCGCGACCGAAGACGTGACGGTGACGGTCCGGACGGAGTGAGATGACCGCGCCGGTGCCGGCGACGCCCAGGCCCAGGACTCGCGAGGGCGCCGCACTTATCCTCATCGCGCTCGCATCGCTGCTCTTCCAGCAGTCGGCCATCCGGTCGTGGGCCGAAGCCACGACGGGCGACGGCACGCGATACGAGATCTCGCCCATCGGGCTGGCGCACTTCGCCCCTGGCGCCGCGACGCCCACCACCGAGTGCCGCTGGTGGCCACGAGTCGGCAAGGCGGAACTCTGCGCCCCTGCCCCGGGCGCGGAAGGCAGGCTCGCCGCCATCCGACGGGCCTATCCCATGGTGGTGGCGGCGCTCTGGAGCGCTGTGCTCGCCCTGTTCCTGAATGCGCTCCGGGTCCCGCGTCGGTGGCCCTCGATCGGCGTGGTCGTGACGCTGGTCTCCGTGGTCGCGTCGGTGGTGGCCATCCTGGCGCTCGCCTCAGGCGCCGGCGCACTGTCGGTCGTGGCCGGTCTCGCCCTGCGACGGTCGGTCCCGGGATTCACGCTCGTCGCCGGCGGCACCGCATGCGTCACCGCGGCCTCGCTGCTCCTGGTATCTTCCGGGAGGTTTCGCCGGGAGTCCTGACGTGCAAGTCGCCGTTCGCGCGCGTGTCCACCGCTTCCTGGCCGACGTGGCCGTCGCCGTGGCGCTGCTCGTTGCATTCGTTCCCGGGGCAGGCGCCCAGGGCCGGGTGGGCAACGAACCCGGCTCGAAGTGCTGGCGCTTTGCCTTCAGCGCGTGGAATCCGACGCTCGACTGGGATCGTGCAGGTCACGAAGGGAATGCCGATGCGCTGTCCGAGCGCGTTCGTCGCGTCCGCGATTCCGTCTTCCTGAGGGACACCAACGCGGTCAGGAACAATGCCATGACCTGGGAGCGGACGGCCCGCGGCTGGTCGGTCGTGCTCTTCCCCACGTTCTGGCCCGTTGGCGTGAAGGTGGAGTTCGACAGTGTGGCGGCGGAGGGCCGGGAGATGACCGGGCACGCGACGGCGTTCGTCGCCGATGCCAGGCAGGAACCGTCCCGGGCGCGTGCCCGCGCGATCCGCTGTCCTGGCTGACACCGCCGCCGGGTGACGTCGCGCACTGGCCCGGGACGCTGTGGTGCCACACGTTCACGGGAACCCCAATGAGGACGAGGAATCGCGTGCATCGTTCGCTCATCGCGGCTGCGCTGCTGGCCATCGCCGGCGCGAGCCCCCTCGAGGCACAGGCCGCCCGCCCGGGCCTGCTGCAGGAACTCCGCTGGCGCGACATCGGCCCGTACCGCGCGAGCCGCACCAAGGCCGCAACCGGGGTGCGCCAGCAGCCGAACGTGTTCTACATCGGCGCCGTGAACGGCGGGGTATGGAAGACGACCGACTACGGGCGCACCTGGGTGCCGATCTTCGACGACCAGCCGACGGGCTCCATCGGCGCGATCGCGGTGGCGCCGTCCGACCCGAACGTGCTGTACGTGGGCAGCGGCGAGGGGCTTCAGCGCCCGGACCTGTCGACGGGAGACGGCCTCTACAAGTCCACCGATGCCGGGCGCACCTGGACCCGGTACGGCCTCCGCGACGGCCAGCAGATCCCGCAGATCATCGTGGACCCGCGCAATCCCGAACGCCTCTTCGTGGCCGTCCTGGGCCACGCCTACGGACCTAACGAGGAACGCGGGCTGTACCGCTCCACGGACGGAGGCCGGTCGTTGCAGCGGGTGTGGTATCGCGACGTGGACACCGGCGCCATCGACGTGGCCTTCGCGGCGGACGACCCCAACACGCTGTACCTCGCGACGTGGCAGGCGCGCCAGGGGCCGTGGGAGAACGGCGCCTGGCAGGGCCCGGGGAGCGGGTTGTTCAAGTCCACCGACGGCGGCACGACCTGGGCGCCGATCATGAACGGGCTCCCGACGTTCGCCGAGGGACTGGGCCGGATCGGGCTGGCGGTGTCGCCGAGCGACCCGCGGCGCCTGTACGTCACCGTGGACGCCGGCGGGCGCAGCGGCATCTACCGCTCGGACGACGCCGGCGCGAGCTGGCGGAAGGTCGGCAACGACGCCCGCGTGCACAACCGCGGTTCCGACTTCGCCGAGTTGAAGGTCGACCCGAAGAACGCCGACATCGTGTACAGCGGCAGCATCGTCGCGTGGAAGTCGATCGATGGCGGCCAGACCTGGCAGATGTTGCGTGGCGCTCCCGGCGGCGACGACTATCACCGGTTCTGGATCAACCCCGACAACCCCGACATCATCCTGATCGCGGCCGACCAGGGCGCGATCATCACCGTGAACGGCGGGCAGACGTGGAGTTCGTGGTACAACCAGCCCACGGCGCAGATGTACCACGTCAGCACCGACTTCTCGTGGCCGTACCGGGTCTGCAGCGGGCAGCAGGAGTCGGGGTCGGCGTGCGTCTCCAGTCGCGGCAACGACGGCCAGCTCACGTTCCGGGAGTGGCGGCCGGTGGGCGTGGAAGAGTATGGCTACGTCGCGCCTGACCCGCTCGACCCGAACATCGTGTACGGCGGCAAGGTCACGCGGTTCGACTACCGCACCGGCCAGACGCAGAACGTGGCGCCGAAGCCCTTCCGCGACGGCAACTACCGGATGCTGCGCACGGCGCCCGTCCTGTTCTCGCCGGTCAACCCCCGCAAGCTGTATTTCGGGGCCAACACGATCTGGGAGACGGTGGACGGCGGGAAGCGCTGGACGGAAATCAGCCCCGATCTGACCCGCCGCGACTCGGTCGTCCCGCCTAACGTTGGCGTCTACGCCACGAGCCCCACGGCGGTGGCCCGCCACCCCGGCGTCGTCTATACCATCGCGCCGTCGTACCTGAAGGAGAGCATCCTGTGGGCAGGCACGGACGACGGGCTGATTCACGTGACGAGGAACGGCGGCCGGACCTGGCGGAACGTCACGCCGCCCCAGGTCGGCCCGTGGGCGAAGGTGTCGATCATCGACGCCTCGCACTTCGACACGCTCACCGCCTACGCCGCGGTCAACACCTTCCGACTCGACGACCTCCGGCCGCACATCTACCGGACGCGCGACGGTGGCCGCACCTGGACCGGGATCGTCACCGGCATCGACTCGGGGGCCGCCGTCAACGTGGTCCGCGAGGACACGCGCCGCCGCGGGCTGCTCTTCGCCGGCACCGAGCGCCAGGTCTGGGTCTCGTTCGACGACGGCGATCACTGGGAATCGCTCCGCACCAACATGCCGGCGACGTCCATCCGCGACCTGGTCATCAAGGACGATGACGTGGTCATCGGCACGCACGGGCGCGGCTTCTGGATCCTCGACGACATCACGCCCCTCCGCCAGCTCACCCCGGCGATCCGCGAGGCCGCATCGCACCTCTTCCGCCCCGGGTTGGCCACGCGCGTGCGCGGCAGCATGTACACCGACACGCCGCTCCCGCCTGACGAGCCGCGCTCGGAGAACCCGCCCGACGGCGTGGTGATCAGCTACCTGCTGCGGGACATGGCCTCGGACCTCTCGCTCGAGATCCTCGACTCGTCAGGCGACGTCGTGCGCTCCTACCACAAGGGCGTGAACGCCAACCCCGACCCGCGCAACGAGGGCCACTGGCCCGACTGGTGGATCGCGCCGTCCCCGGAACTCCGGGCCGGTCCCGGGCTGCACCGGTTCACCTGGGACCTGCGCCGCCCGCGCCCGAACGTGACGAACTTCTCCTACCCGATCTCGGCCATCCCCGGACGCACCGTGCCGGAACCGCTCGGCCCCTTCGTCGCGCCGGGCACGTACACAGTCAGGCTGACCGTGGACGGCCGCGTCCATACGCAGCCGGTGCGCGTCCGCATGGACCCGCGGGTCCGAACCCCGGTCGCCAGCCTCGCCACAAGGGATTCACTGCAGCTCGAGCTGTATCGCGTGGTCAATGCCCTCGGCGAGGCCCGCGCCACCGTTCGCGAGCTGCGCGCCACCATCGCGCGGACGGCGACCGCGAGCAGCGGAGCCATGGCCGACTCGCTGGCCAACCTCGACCGCCAACTCGCCGCACTGGAGGGTGGCGGCGGCGGACGGGGCGGTCGTGGCGGCGCCGCACCGCAGGGCCGGGGCATCGTCCAGATCCCCAGCCTGCCCCAGCTGCAGGGCGAACTGATGACACTGTACGGGATCGTCGAGGATGCGGACGCGGCCCCGACCACCCAGGTGATGAACGCCGCCAGGGTGCGCACCGGTTCCGTCCGCACCGCACTCGCCGCGGTTCGTCGGCTCGCCACCGTCGTAGGAAGAGGAGAACGATAGGGGAATTCAGAGTGCAGATTGCAGATTGCAGAGTGCAGAGTGCAGGGCGCAAAGCGACCACCCCTCCGGCCTCTGACCTCTGACCTCTGCCTCTGGCCTCCCACCTCCGACCTCTGACCTCGATCTCCCGCAATGCCACTGATCGAACATCGCGTGATCCGGGGTCTCCCGGTCGCCGTGGACAATACGCGGCCTGACATCGCGACGGAGGACGTTCTCAGCCGCCTCGACGAAGCGCTGGCGCTCATTGAGCAACACCAGCCATGGCGGCTCGCCCACCTGCGGCGGGACATTCGGGCGATCAGCGTCGTGCGGTTCCCCTGCCGCGGTGCCTGGATTCCCCATGAGGGAGCCATCGTCACCGAGTTGACCTTCCTGGCTCGTCGCGACATCACCGCCGCGCCGGTGGCGTCGTCCATCATCCACGAAGGGATGCACGCCCGCGTGGATGGCATGGGCGTCTGGCAGGGACGCGACCGGGCCCGCGAGGAACGCCTCTGCCGCCGCGCCGAGCTGGAGTTCGGGGAATCACTGCCTCCAGCCCTTGGCGCCCCGGTCGTGGCCCGCGCCCTCGAGAGCCTCGCGCTGGCCGACCATGATGTCGCCCCCACGATCGACTGGAACGAGGCCCTGCGCCGGCAGGACGCGATCGACCGCGCCGCGGGAAGGTAGCCTCGGCCCCGTGACGACGCGTGGCCGTGGCCCCAGTTTCCGGTCACGCCGGGGCCGCCACCAATCCACGAATCACGCCGCTCATGGAGAAGATGCACAGCCGGGAACTCGGGCTCGTCCTCGCCCAGCAACTGGGCAACGTCGAGGACCTCCACTACGGCCTCTGGGATCCGGACCTCGAGCCCTCGTTCTCCAACCTCCGGACAGCGCAGCAGCGGTACAGCGACATGATCCTCGCCCAGTTGCCGCCGGCATCGGGTGAGGTCCGCGTGCTCGACGTGGGCTGTGGCACCGGCCACCTCATTTCGCAGATGCTCGATCGCGGGTACCTCGCCGACGGCGTGATCCCCGCCCGCGACCTCGGCGAACTCGTCAGGCGACGGATCGGGCGGCGCGACGGCTACCAGCCGCGGATCTTCGAGTGCAAGTTCGAGGACTTTCCCGTTGACGAGGCGCGCGGGAAGTACGACGTCGTGCTGTTCAGCGAAAGCTTCCAGTACATCAAGCCGTCCGATTCGCTCCCGCTCGTCCGGCAGCTGCTCAAGCCCGGCGGCCGCCTGGTCATCTGCGACTTCTTCAAGACACGCGCGCACGGTGACGGCGGTCCCGGCGACAAGAGCTTCGGCGGCGGGCACCACTGGCACGAGTTCACCGCGACCATGGCCGGGTTCCCGTTCGAGCAGCTGAAGGACGAGGACATCACGACGCGCGTCAGCCCGAACCTCCAGCTCCTGAACGACTGGCTCATGGGCCGGGCCAGGCCGGCGGGCATCACCATCCACCGGTATCTCTCTTCCAACTACCCCCTTGCCACGCGACTGGCGATGTGGGTCTTCCGGAAGAAGCTCCGCAAGCTGCAGTTCAAGTACTTTTCCGGGCACCGAAGCCGCGAGACCTTCGAGCGCTACAAGACGTACCACCTGCTCGTGTACCGCCTTCCTGCCTGACCGAGCCGCCCATGTCCCGGTACCCGATCACCGCCAGCAATCGCGTCCGGCGGATGCCGAAGCGCGGCCACTATGACCGCGACACCGTCCACGCCATCATCGATGAAGCCATGGTCTGTCATGTGGCGTTCGCGCCGGGCGGCGTGCCCACCGTCATTCCCACCCTCCATGCCCGCCTCGGGGATGCGCTCCTCCTGCATGGCTCGAGGGCGAGCCGCCTCATGAAGCACCTCGGTGAAGGCCACCCCGTCTCCGTGGCCATCACTCTCGTCGACGGAATCGTGCTCGCGAGGTCGGTCTTTCACTCGTCGATGAACTACCGCTCCGTGGTGATCCATGGCCGCGCGACGCCCATCGAGGACGACGCCGGGAAGCTCACCGCCCTCGAGGCGTTCGCGGAGCAGGTCGCGCGAGGCCGTTGGGCCGACGCCCGCAAGCCGACGCGCAAGGAACTCAAGGCCACCAGCGTAGTGTCGATTCCGATCGAATCCGCGGCGGCCAAGGTCCGCAGTGGACCGCCAATGGACGATGACGAGGACTACGACCTCCCGATCTGGGCGGGCGTCCTCCCGCTCACCCTTCGCGCCGGGACCCCGATCCCGGATCCCAGGCTCGGCCGTGGGTTAACGACACCCGCATATGTGCGTCGCTACAAGCGCAGGGTCAGGGCCGACGCCTCGTAACGCTCGGCCTGACTTGCGCCAGTCGCGACTCGTCACGATCAGGGGCGCTGTACCACCGCTGGCGATGTCAATCGGACAGGTGCCGCGCCTGTCCTGCTCCACGCCGCGAACGTAGTATCAGTGACCCTCCCACCCCCCATGTCAGGACCCGACCCCTTCGAGGCCGAACTCCGCGCCGCACTGGGCGATGCCTATGTCCTCGAGCGCGAGCTCACGGGCAGCGGCATGAGCCGGGTCTTCGTCGCGACCGAGAAGGCACTCAACCGCCAGGTGGTGGTGAAGGTCCTTCCGCCGGAGCTGGCGGCGGGGGTCAACCGGGAACGCTTCCGCCGGGAGATCCAGCTCGCCGCGCAACTGCAGCATCCGCACATCGTGCCGCTGCATGCCGCCGGGACTGCGGGCGACCTGCTGTACTTCACGATGCCCTTCATCGAGGGCGAATCACTCCGGCACGCGCTGCATGAGGGCGTGAAGTTCAGCCCGCGCGAGGTCGTGCGCATCCTCCATGACGTCGCGGACGCGCTGTCATACGCGCATTCGCGTGGCGTCATCCACCGCGACATCAAGCCGGGAAACGTGCTCCGGAGCGGCTCCCACGCCGTCGTCACCGACTTCGGGGTCGCCAAGGCCATCTCGGCGGCGATGCCCACCGTCGGCATGACGACCAGCGGCATGGCGATCGGGACGCCGGCGTACATGGCGCCCGAGCAACTGGCCGGCGACCCGGCCGCCGACCATCGGGTGGACCTCTATGCCGTCGGGCTCCTGGGATACGAGCTGCTCGCCGGCGAGGCGCCGTTCAAGGCTTCGTCGCCCCAGGAGACGATGGCCGCGCAACTGACGCGCGCCCCCGAGCCGATCTCGAAGCGTCGCCCCGACGCACCGCCGGCGCTGTCGGCGCTGCTCACCCGGTGCCTCGCCAAGAACCCGGCCGACCGGCCCCAGTCCGCCGGCGAGATCGTGTCGCTGCTCGACGCCCTCGATGTCTCGTCAGGCGCCATGGCGCCACAGCGCGCCTTCACGCCGGCGCGGTGGTGGGTGATCGGGGGAGCCGTCGCCGCGGCCGCGATCGCGGCGATCGCGTTCTGGCCGCGCGCGAGCACCCCGACGCAGCTCGCGACGACACCCGATACGACGACCATCATCACCACACCGGCGGCGCCGTCCCTCACGCGCGCCGATTCGCTGGCCATCGCCGAGGCGATCCACAAGAAGATCGCCGAGAACGAGCGGGCGGTGGCGGCGAAGGCCGAATCCGCGAAGACCAGGACCGCGCCGGTCGCGGCCACGTCGCCAACCGCGGCCGCCGAGTCGTTGCAGCTCACGATGGCCAGGTTCGTCGATTCCCTGCGCGCTGACATCCAGAAGGCGGTGCTCGATTCCGTGACCCGCGTCCGGGGGGTGGCCCCCGAGTACCGGATCATGACCGGTCAGGCCGCGCTGGATTCCATGGTGGAGCGGCTGGGGGTCCGGGTCGATGGTCGGCGTCCCCCGCCCGGGGGCCGCGAGGTGTTCCGGGACATGCCCCGACCCGGCAGCGCCAGTTCGCTCTCTCGCGAAGCGTTCGCCGAGCGCGCGGCGAACCTCGGCGCGCCCCGGCGCGTCGTCGTGTCGTTCCCCACGGTCAACTCGCGCATCCGGCTGATTTCGCCGCAAGTCGACTCCGTCGTGGACAGCCTCCGCCGGACGCTCGCGCGCGACGCGCGGTTCGTGCTCGTCCCGGCCGACAGCGTGCGCGATGCCCTCGGCCGAACCCGGTCGGTGTCGGCCATCGCCGAATCGCTGCACGTCGAGTTGTTCGCCTCGGTGTCCGCGTCCGTCCTGCCCGACACGTCGGTCATGTGGCAGGTGACGTCACGCGACCTGGCCGCGCACTCGGCCTATGCCACGCGCGCGGTGGCGGTGCGCGGCGCTCGCCCCGCTATCCTGAAGGGAATCGACTCCCTGGTGGTGACGACCTCGCGATTCCTGCATGAGATGGATCGCGCGCCACGACGCGCCCCGCCGAGGGACGGGCGCCAACCCTGATCAGGGAGGCGGCGGCACCGTGCCCTGCGGGCGCCGTAACTCGGGACGCGTCCAGATCGCGATGGCACCGCAACGGCTGTTGACGTCCTGGAACTCGATCGGCCGCTGGCCCTCGCGAACGTAGACTTCCACACCCGCGAGTTCGTCGGCCCGGTAGAGTCCCTCGATCTCGGCGCCGGTGTACTGGCTGCGCTGCCCGTCGACGTAGAACTGGGGCACGCACAAGCCCATGCTGTGCCCATCGTCGGTGCCGCGGTAATCCATGAGGACCGCGAATCCGCCGTTGTATGAGATGCGGACGCCGGGGATCGCCTGGATCAGGTTCGAGAACCTCAGCCCGCGGTAGCGATCGATCTCCCGGGGTCCGAAGAAGAGGCCCCCGAGGTTGCGTTCGCGGTTGGTCTGGAACTTGGCCAGGTTCCGCGAGAAGACGAGCGTCGCCGTGACCTTCACCGCTTCAAGGGTCACGAGCCGGTCGCCGATGAAGACTTCGGCTTGCACCGCCTCGTCGGGCGCGAGGTGAACGATGGACGTCGCCGGCAGGTAGCCGAGGGCGCGCACCTCGAGCGTATGGGTGCCGCCCGGGAGGCTGTCGAGGGAGAAGTACCCGCGGTCGCTCGTGGCGTTGGCGAGGTTCGTGCCTCGCACGAAGACCCGCGCCCCGGCCACCGGGCCGCCGCGCTCGTCGCGAACGAGGCCGGTCAGCCGCGCGCGACCACGCCAGACCATCTCCGGCGCCAGGACGCGGACGGTCGTGTCGAGCGGCGTGACGGTATCGATCAACGCGGTCGGCACGCGCACCGCACCGCCAACGCGGAACGTGACGTGCCTGACGCCACCGCGCGGGACCTCGAGGCTGATGAAGCCGCTCGAGTCGGCGCCTGACGAGGCGCTGAGGGTCAGTTCCACGTCGCCGGGCACGTCGCACATGGCGAACCACCCGGGTCCGCTGGTGGTGGCGTCGGCGCTCATGTTGCGCTGCTGGATGTTCCCTTTCTCGATGAGGGTCTCCCCCCACTCGACGGTGACGGTCGCGCCGGACAGGGGAATGGCGGCGCCACTGGTGTTGACGTGACCGATCAGCAGGCCCAGCGAATCGGAGACGGAGTTGGGCCCGCAGATCGTGGCGATGATCGTGCGCGGGGATGGCGTGGAGAGGGCGACCGAGGCCTCCCCGCCGGTGACGTCGACCGCGATCGGGACGCCCTCGAGGCCGAGCGTGTCGAGCACGTCATGGAAGAACCCTGCGAGATAGCGGCCTGGAGCCAGGTCGCGGACGGTGAATCGGCCGGCGGTATCGGTGACGGCCGAGGTGGTCCGGCCGACGACATCGCCGGTCGCTCCGGTGAGCTGCACGTTGGCGCCGACGAGCGGCCGGTTCGCGACGCTGTCGTAGACGACGCCCGTGACGGCGCCGCGTCCCTGCCCTGGCGCGCCAGGCTGTTGCGCACCGGCGAGCGAGGCAGGGAGGAGGAGCAGGGGAAAGAGCGAGGGGCGCTTCATGGCGTCATCAGGTCGGACAGGAAGCTTGGAGTCGATTCAATCTGCATGCCAGAGGTCGGAGGGCGGAGGTCAGAGGTCAGAGGATTTCTGACCCGAGGTATTGCCCGTGCGCCAACCTCCGTCCTCTTGCCTCGGCGCTCCGACCTCTGACCTCTGACCTCTGACTCTGATCACCGGGAGTCTCATTTCGTCCAGATCAATACGACGCCGCAGGTTCCGTTGAGGGCCTGGTACTCCGGCGGAGCGGCCAGGGGTCGGGAGTAGATCTCCATCGCGGCGATGTGCGTGGTGGTGACCAGCTCGTTCACGAAGTCGTCCCGACCGCTCAACCGACCAACGATGCGCACTCGATCGAGGTAGACCGTCATCCGACAGCCATCGCTGCCGACGATCGCGTCAAGAAGGGGATTCAACAGGTTGTGCTGCACGCGCACGGACGGAAGCCCTTCGGCGAGCTGCGTGAGTCTCACGGGATTGCGAAACGCGATGTCTTCCGGCGTGATGAAATGCCCGCGGGTGAAGCCGCGCTCGGACTCCTGCATCCGGCGGTAGAAGCCCTGCGTATCGAGGCTCCGGAACGGACTCAGGCCGGCTTCAACGGTCACGGTGCGCAGTTGCAGTGGAACAGGGCGCATCTCAACCCGTATGCTGGTGTCCGGCACATCGACCAGCCGGAGTTCCGTCGGCTCGAACCCGATCCGCCTGACGAGCAATCGCAACTCCCCGCGCACGGTGATTGGCACCTGGAAACGTCCGCTGTCGTCCGCCAGGGATCGACGCCCACCGTTGAGCTGCACGTTCGCGTACGACAGCGCCACGCCGGTCGGATCGACCACCGTCCCCCGCAGCACACGCGACTCCTGCGCCCCCGCTCCCGCAGAAACCAGAAGCAGCATGCCAATCAGCGCCATGCGCCCTGCCGAGTCACGAGTCACGAGTCACTTGGTCCAGATGAGCACGACGCCGCAGGTTCCGTTCAGGGCCTGGTACTCCGGCGGAGCGGCCAGGGGGCGGGAGTAGACCTCAATCGCTGCGACGTGCGTGATCTGCACGATCTCGTTCACGAGATCGTCGCGACCATTGAGTTTCCCGACGATCCGGACGCGATCGAGATAGACCGTCATCGGGCATCCGTTCGTCCCCTCGATCCTGTCTCCCCTCGCGTTGGGACTGTGCTTGATCCGGACCGACGGGATTCCCTCGATGAGCTGCGTCACCAGGTGCGGTTTGCGAAACGCGATGTCTTCAGGGGTGATATAGTGGCCACGCGTGAAGCCACGTTCCGAATCCTTCAAGCGCTGGTAAAAGCCGCTCAAGTCGAGGCTGATGAAGGCGCTCCCGCCGGCGGTCACGGTGATCGCCTTCAGCTCGAGCGGAATCGGCCGCATGCTGACATGGATGGTCGAGTCGGGCAGCGTCGGCAGTCGCACCTCGGTCGGTTCGAACCCGATCCGCCTGACGAGCAATCGCAGCTCCCCGCGGACCGTGATTGGTATCTGGAAGCGTCCGCTGTCGTCCGCCAGGTAACGACGACCACCATTCAACTGCACGTTCGCGTACGACAGGGGCCCGCCGCCGGGATCGACCACCATGCCCCGCAGCAGAGCCGAAGCCTGCGCCCCGGCTCCCGAGGAAGCCAGCATCAGCCCCCCTATCAGGGCCGCAGTCCGCACCGCCGAGTCACGAGTCACGAGTCACGAGCCACGAGTCACGAATCACGAATCACGAATCACGAATCACGAATCACGAATCACGAGTTACTTCGACCAGATCAGGACGACACCGCAGGTCCCGGTCGCGGCGTGGAACTCCGGCGGGGTGCCTAACGCGCGTGGATACACCTCGATGCCGGACACCGCGTGCGGCTGCACCAGGGTGTTGATCTCCGTGTCCTCCGACTTCAGGCTCACCGTCGTGGGCTGGATCCGGACCCGGTCGAGGTAGACCGTCAGCGGACAGCCGCTCCGGTCCTCGATGCGCATCTTGCGGGCGAGCGGCAGCCCGTCGCCATGCGCCATCCCGTCGGGGCCGATGACGCCGTCGTCGATGGGCCGGAGCCGGATGCCGGGAAACTGCTCCACCGCATCCGTCACGTTGGCGGGATTACGGAGCTGCAAGTCCTCCGGCGTAACGAAATAGCCGACCCGTGCCCCGCGCTCCACTTCGGCCATGCGCCGGTAGAATCCGCCGAGTTCGAGCCGGGCAAACGGCGCACGCGTGGTGACCACCTGGCCGGGCAGCGCACGCGCCACGGCCTGCATCCGCACCCGCACCGCCGTATCCGGACCCTGTTCCAGCTTCAACTCCTCGGGGGCATAGCCGATGCGCCGGACGAGTAACGAGAATCGGCCGGACACGGTGAGCGGGACGAGGAAGCGTCCGGAATCGTCGGTCACGAACCGGCGGCCTCCGTTGAGCTGCACGTTGGCGTAGGCGATCGGCTCACCGTCGAGGTCCGTCACACGCCCCCGCAGGACGCGCTCCGAGGGATTCGCCTCGGGCAGGCTCGCCGTCTCGGACCTCATCACGAAATCGCGCGCCACCGGCCGCCCCCTGGACAGGACGACCGACCCCGTATCATCGCGGAAGCCGGGCGCGCTGAGCGTGAAGCTGAGCACGGACCCCGGGGTTCCGGAGAGCCTGAATTGGCCAAGCGAATCGGCGCGGACCGTGTAACGGATGGCCGTCAGCGTGATCGAGGCGCCGGGAATGGCCACACCGGCCTCGCTCACGACGCGGCCACGAACCTCGCTCCCCTGTGCCTGGAGGGCAGGTGTGCGCTCCGAGAACAGCGCCCCCGCGATCAGGGCCGGGACAATCCTCACCGCCGCTGAGGCCATAAGCTTGGAAAAGGGCGGAGCGTTGGGCGCAAGGCGCAAAGCGCAAAGCGAGTTCGACCGCCGAGCTACACCGGTCCGTCGGGCGGGTTCCGGGAACTTCGGGATCTGAACCGGGAGGCGGAAGGAGCCCGCCGCGACCTGCGCCCAGTCGAGCCGCGGACTCCGCGCCACGAGTCACGAATCGCGAGTCCCGATCCGGACCTTGACACCCCCCGCCGCGCCCCCCAATTGGGATTGACCGCAACCCCCACCCTCACAACCCCTTTGCGCTTTGCGCTCTGCGCTTTGCCCGTACGCTCCCCGCCCGCCCTTATGCTCCCTCCCGACATCACCGCCGCCCTCTCGGACGTCTCCCTCGATGAACCCTGGTCCCTCATCGAGCGGTTCACGACCCTCCGCCGCGAGCACCCGGACGACGTCCGGACCGCCTGCGATGAGATCGTGGCCAGGCTGCGCCGCCACGGCGTCCCGGTCGAGGTGCATGATCCCGAGGTCTTCCTGAGCCTCCCCGGCAAGGCATCGGTCGTCGTCGGCAGAGAGGGTTTCCGCGCCAAGCCGATGGCCATGAGCGTCGCTCACCCGGGCGGACTCACCGCGCCACTCGTCTACGCCCCGGCGCGCTACGCCCGGGGCGCCGACGAACTCTTCGCTCGCAACCTCGTCGGCGGGGACGACATCGATTACCACGGCAAACTGGTCGTGACCGAAGGCTTTGGCATGCCGGGCAAGGTCTCCTTCTTCGAGGCCCGCGGCGCCCTCGGCATGATCGCCGTGAACCCGGGCCGGAACGCGCACTGGGGAATCTGCACCACGGTCTGGGGCACGCCGGACCTCCGCGACCTCCCCCGCAAGCCGACCATCGCGGTGGTCGCCGTCAACAACCCCGATGGACTCCATCTCATCGAGGCTGCGAGGCGCGGCGAATCTGCGACCCTCACCGCCGACCTCACCGAAGGCTGGTTCCGCTCACCGATCCCGGTGGTCACCATCCCCGGCACCGACGAATCGGAGCCCTTCGTGCTCCTCCACGGGCACTACGATTCCTGGGACTTCGGGATCGGCGACAACGCCGTGGGCGACGCCACGCTCCTCGAGGTCGCGCGCGTGCTCTGGAAGCACCGCGACCGACTGAAGCGCTCGGTGCGGATTGCCTGGTGGCCGGGGCACTCGACGGGTCGTTATGCGGGCAGCACCTGGTTCGCCGACCACTTCGCCATCGATCTCTACGAGCACTGCATCGCCCAGGTGAACTGCGACTCCCCCGGCTGCCGCTGGGCCACCGAGTACCGCCACATCTCCTGGATGGAGGAGACGGCGCCGTTCGCGCAGCAGGTCATCCGCGACGTCACCGGCCAGGAATCATGGGGCGAGCGGCCGCACCAGGCGGGGGACTACTCGTTCAACAACATCGGCATCTCGAGCTTCTTCATGCTGCTCTCGACCATGCCTGACGAGGAGCGCGAGCGGCGCGGGTACTACGGGGTCGGCGGCTGCGGCGCCAACATCGAGTGGCACACCGAGGAAGACCTGATCCACATCGCCGACCGGGAGATCCTCATGAAGGACATGAAGATCTACCTCGTCGCGGCGATGGGCGTGGCGAATGCCCCCATCGCGCCGTTCGACTTCGCCCACACCCTGGCGGGATTCGAGGAAACGCTGGCGACGTACCAGGAGGCAGCCGGCGCCCACTTCGACTTCGGGAACGCCCGCCTCGCGATCGACGAGCTGTCGGCCGCCCTGCGCGACTTCGCGCAATTCACGCAGGACCTCGCCGGCGAGCCGGTTGGCAGTGAGCCGGTCCGGCGCGCCAACGCCGCCATCCGCCGCCTCGCGCGCCTGCTCGTGCCGGTGAACTACACCCGGGGTCCGGAGTTCTTCCACGACCCCGCCGAGTCGATCCCGGCCCTCCCCGACCTCGCGGTGGCACTCCAGTTGACGGGGACACCAGCGGGGGAACGCGGCTTCGTGACCACGCACCTCACCCGCGGGCAGAACCGCCTGGTGGCGGCGCTCCGCGACGCACGCCGCACCCTGCAGGCCGCGATGGCGTGAGCACCCCCCGGCGCGTGGTCCTCGCGGCATCGCTGGTCGCGCTCGTCGCCTGTTCGGGCGAGGGCCCCGGGCCGAATGCGCTGCGCATCCCGCTGATCAACGACCCCATCCTGAATCCGGTCCTGGCACCGGACATTGGATCGGTGCTCATCAACAAGGTCCTCTTCTCGGCACTCGTCAGGCCCGACGAGCACCTGCGCCCGACCCCCGACCTGGCCGAGTCCTGGACCACGTCCGACGACGGCCTGGCCTGGACCTTCGCGCTGCGTCCTGGCGTGCGCTGGCATGACGGCGAGCCGTTCACCGCTCGCGACGTGAAGTTCACCTTCGACCAGGCGCTCGACGTGAAGTCCGGCTCGCGCCTCCGGTCGGACTTCGCCGCCGTCGACGGGGTCGACATCGTCGACTCGCTCACGGTCCGCTTCCGTTTGAAGGCACCCTTCGCGCCGTTCCTGTCGCTGCTCGGGTACAACGCCGGCATCCTCCCCGAGCACCGGCTTCGCGGCCGCAAGCTGACCGACGCCACCGACTTCAACCGCTCGGCGGCCATCGGGACCGGGCCGTTCCGGATCGTCTCGGCGTCGTCCGGCAGCGCCATCGTCCTCGAGCGATACCCCGGGTACCACGGCGCCGTGCCCGCCCTGGACCAGGTCATCTTCCGCATCGTGCCCGACGTCAATGCGCAGGTCGCGCAACTGCTCGCGGGCGAACTGGACCTGGTGCCGATCGAGCCGGCGAACCTCGGGAGCGTGGAACGGGCGCCGGGCGTGGTGGTGGCGCGCAACCCGATCGTCCAGCATGTCTACGTCGGGTTCAACCAGCTGCGGCCGGCGTTCAAGCCGGCACTCGTCAGGCAGGCGCTCGACCTGGCCATCGACCGGCAGGCCATCATCGACGGCGTGGTGAAGGGCGCCGCCGACCTGCCGCGCGGCACCATCCCGATGGTCCTGTCCGGGTACTTCGACGGCTCGTTGCCGGCACCCGCCTTCGCCCCGGACTCGGCGCGCGCGCTCCTCGCCCGCGCCGGATGGCGCCCGGATGCCGAGGGCCGCCTTCACGACGCCAAAGGCGCGCCGTTCGCCCTCACGATCCTGGTCGACAAGGGCAACCCCACGCGCGAACAGGCGGCCCTGGCGGTGCAGCAGGACCTGCGCCGGATCGGCATCGATGTCTCGATCGAGACGCTGGAGTTCGCGACCCTGGTGCGCGACCGCGTGCTGCCGGGCGACTACGACGCGGTCCTGATCTGGTGGACCACGCCGCCGGACCCCGACCAGTATTCCTTCTACGCCACCGGGCAGGACAACAACCACGTCCGCTACTCGAACGCGCGGGTGGACTCGCTGCTCGGCGCCGGGCGCGCCACGCTCGACACCGTGGCCCGGCGCGGGATCTACGCCGCCTTCCAGCGCGAGGAGATGACCGACCCACCGGTGCTGGTGCTCTTCTACCCGCGGGAACTGCTGGCGGTCAGTGCCCGGATCGCCGGCCTCCCGGCGCTCGGATTGCGCGACGCCCTGCGGCACACCGAGCGACTGTCGGTGAAGCGTTAGGCGGGCCGTGACCGGCTTCCTGCTGCGCCGCGCCGGCCACGCGCTCACCGTCATCCTGCTGGTGTGCACGGCGACGTTCATGCTGGTGCACCTGGCCCCGGGCGGGCCGGCGGTCCTGGCGGACCCCAAGCTGTCGGTGGAAGAGCGGACCGCCATCGAGGAGCGCCTTGGCCTCGACCGGCCCGTCCTGGCCCAGTACGGGCTGTGGCTGGCCCGCGTCGCCCGGGGCGACCTCGGACGGTCGTTCCTCTACGAGGTGCCGAACCTGCGCGCCATCGGCGAGCGGCTGCCGAACACGGCGCTGCTGGCCGGCACGTCCCTCTTCCTCAGCGTCCTGCTGGCGGTGCCGCTGGGACTCTGGAGTGCCGCACACCGCGGGGGCTGGGTGGACCGGGTCGTCAGCGGCGCCGCGTTCGTGGCCATGGCGGTGCCGACCTTCTGGCTCGCCATCGGCGCGATCTTCACGTTTGCCATCGCCCTTCCCCTCTTCCCCGCCGGCGGGGCGACGGCCGCGGGCGGCAGCGGCGGCGTCCTGGGCCGCCTCTACCACCTGGCGATGCCGGCCGTGGTCCTCGCCGCGGTCACCACCGCGGAACTCCTCCGGTACATGCGCTCGTCGGCACAGACCGCGCGACAACAGCCGTTCATCCGGGTGGCGCGGGCGAAGGGCGTGCGCGACGCCGCCATCCAGTGGCGCCATGTCCTGCGCACCGCGCTCATCCCGGTCGTGACCGTGCTGGGCATCCAGATCCCCCGGCTCGTGGGCGGTGCCGCCATCACCGAGACGGTCTTCGCCTGGCCCGGCCTGGGGCGACTGGGCATCCAGGCGGCGCTGGGACGCGACTACCCGCTGGTCATGGCGATCACGCTGTTCATCTCGGCGGCGGTCGTGATCGTCAACCTCGCCATCGACCTGGCCTACCTGTGGATCGACCCGCGCATCCGGATGGACCAGCGATGAGCCCTGCCGCCACGGGTTCGTCCCGGCGTCGCGCCACGATCGCAGCGGGCGTACTCGCGCTGCTCGCCCTCGCGGCGGTGCTCGGCCCGATCCTGTACGGTGCCGACCCGAACACGCTCGACCTCGGGCGCGCCGCCGTGCCGCCCGGTCCCGGCCACCCCCTCGGCACCGACGAATCGGGCCGGGATGTCCTCGGGCGGCTCCTGGCCGGCGGGCGCGTCTCGCTGGCCGTGGGCTTCGCCGCCGTGTCCTGTTCCGCCCTGCTCGGGTTGTCGTTAGGCTCGCTGGCCGGCCTGGGGGGGCGCCGGGTCGACGCCGCCGTGATGCGGCTCACCGATGCCATGATGGCCATCCCGGCGCTCTTCCTCATCATCACCACCCTGGCGCTGTTCGGCACCAGCGTGACGAGCCTCGTGCTCGCCATCGGCGGGACGTCCTGGATGGGACTCGCCAGGCTGGTGCGGGCCGAACTCATGTCCATCCGCGAGCAACCGTATGTCGAGGCCGCGCGCGCGCTCGGGGCACGACCGACCCGCCTCCTCCTGCGACATGCCATGCCCCACCTCCTGCCCACGCTGCTGGTCAACGTGACGTTCGGCGTGGGCACGGCCATCCTGATGGAATCCGCGCTTTCGTTCATCGGGCTCGGGATCCAGCCGCCGGCAGCCAGCTGGGGGAACATGCTCACCAACGCGCAGGCCTACCTGTACGCGTCCCCGTGGCTGGCGGTCTACCCCGGCCTGCTGATCCTGGTGACCGTCGTGGCGGTCAACATGCTCGGCGACGCGCTCCGCGACGTCACGGAACCCGGCGAGCGCACCACCTGACCGGGGGCTCCGCGCCTTGACTCCACCCGGGCACGGAAGACACTTCACCCGCATGAACGCGAGAATCCTCCTGGTGGCCGTCGCCGCGATCACGCCGGCGACGTCGACCGCCCAGCAGTTCCGCGCCGACGAGGCGACCATCTCCGAGATTCACGCTGCGATGGCCGGCGGGCGCCTGACCTGCCGCGACCTGGTCACCCAGTACCTCGCGCGCATCGCCGCCTACGACAAGGCGGGACCCGCCATCAATGCGATCGTGGTCGTGAACCCGAACGCCATCGAGGTCGCCGACTCCCTCGATCGCCGGTTCAGGAGCGAAGGCCGGACCGGGCCCCTTCACTGCATCCCCATCGTGGTGAAGGACAACATGCAGACGACCGACCTGCCCACGACGGCGGGATCGCTCGCCTTTCAGGGCTGGATCCCGAAGAAGGACGCCTTCCAGGTGCGGCGCATCCGCGAAGCCGGCGCGATCGTGATCGCCAAGACGAACATGGCCGAGTTCGCGTTCTCACCGTACGAGACGGTCAGTTCGATTCTCCCCGGCTACACGAAGAACCCCTACGCGCTCGATCGCGTCACGGCGGGATCAAGTGGGGGCACCGCCGCCGCCGTCGCAGCGGGGTTCGGTACCCTTGGACTCGGAACCGACACGGGGAACTCCATCCGGGGACCGTCATCCCACCAGGCCCTCGTCGGCATCCGGTCCACCATGGGCCTGACGAGCCGCGCCGGTGTGGTTCCTCTCTTCCTCGTGCAGGACATCGCCGGACCCATGGCGCGGACGGTGGCCGACGCGGCGGCGGTGCTGCAGGTCGTGGCCGGAGAGGATCCCGACGATCCGGCGACGGCCGCCAGCCGCGGCCGCCCGACTCCGGATTACCTGGCCGCGCTCGACCGCGATGGCCTCCGCGGGGCGCGCATCGCAATCCTCCGCCAGGCCTGGGAGTCGCCCGGCAACGACAGCCAAGTGACCGCGGTCTTCGAGCGCGCGGTGGCCGACCTGCGAAAGGCCGGCGCGACGGTACTCGATTCCTTCGCGCTGCCCACGCTCGATTCACTGCGGCGGACCCAGCGTGGCGGTTGCCTCCAGTTCAAGTACGACCTCAACCGGTTCCTCGAAGCACTCGGCAACGACGGACCCCCGCTGCGCTCACTCGAGGCGATCATCCGCTCGAACCGCTACCACCCGACGGTCCAGCGCCGGCTCGAGCAGGAGCAACTGGCAGAAGTCCCGCCCGAGGAATCACCGGGGTGCAAGTCGCGGGATGAGTTCCGCGCCGCACTGCGCACGACCATCGTGCAGGCCATGGATGGCGCCCGCGTCGACGCGCTCATCTATCCGACCTGGAGCAACCCGCCCCGCCTCATCGGGGACCTCAACTCTCCCCATGGGAACAACTCCCCCTTCTACTCACCCAGCACCGGGTTCCCGGCGATGACGGTCCCGATGGGCTATTCGCGCGGCAGCCTGCCGGCGGGAATGACCTTCTTCGGCCGGCCGTGGAGTGAGGCGACTCTCATTCGATTGGCCTTCGCGTACGAGCAGGCGACGCATCACCGCAGGGCTCCGGCGAGCACGCCCGCGCTCCGGTAAGCGCGGCGACATATTCCGGCATGGCGATCATCCCGCTCTACGGGCACGAGGTCATCCGGGAACGGCTGCTGCCGCGTATCGTGGCCGGCACGCTTCCCCAGAGCCTGTTGTTGCACGGGCCGGCGGGCGTGGGGAAGCAGCGGTTGGCGCTCTGGATCGCCCAGTCCCTGCTGTGCGCCTCGGACGCGCCGCCGTGCGGAAAGTGCCGGGAGTGCCGGTATGCGCAGGACCTCACCCACCCGGACCTCACCTGGATCTTCCCTCGACCACGACCGAAGGGGAGCGACAGTGACCCGGAGGATATCGCCGAGGACCTGCAGGACGAGATCGCGAAGCGGGCAGGACGACACGGTCTGTACGCGGTCCCCGCCGGCACCGAGGGGATCTACGTCGCGACCGTCCGGTTCCTCGTCAGGCAGGCCTCCCGGACCCCGGCGTTGGCCCGCCGGAAAGTGTTCGTGGTCGGGGACACGGACCGGATGGCGCAGCAGGAAGGCGCCGAGGTCGCCGCCAACGCGTTCCTCAAGCTGCTCGAAGAGCCACCCGCCGACACCTGGGTCATCGCCACCACGAGCGCGGTGGGGTCCCTCCTGCCGACGATCCGCTCGCGCGTCGTGAGCGTCCGCGTGCCGCGACTCGACGACTCGGCGATGCAGGCGTTCATGGCGGACCCCGCGGTAGTGGAAGCCCTGGGCAAGGCGGACCTCCCTGCGGGTGAGCGCGAGAGACTCCTGCTGGCCCAGGGCGCGCCTGGGGTGCTGCTGTCGTCCACGGTCCGGAAGTCGGCGGTGGACGACGCCCGGAGGTTCATTGACGCGGCGACCTCCGGCAATCGCGCAGAGTTGTTGAAGCTGGCCTTCGTGCAGGGGCACAGCGGCGCCCGGGGCGCCTTCTCCGACATCCTCGACGCCCTGACCCTGGCCTTGTATGACCGGATGAAGGTCGGCACCCAGCGCGCCGACGCGGCGGTGTCGAGCGGAGCGAGCCGGGCGATCGACCTGGTCGAGGAAGCCAAGCGCCTGGCCGACGCGAACGTGAGCCCGTTGCTGATCTCCGCGAGACTGCTGACGGACCTCTCCCGCGTCCTCCACTAGCACGCGCCCCAGGTCTCCAACCTCCCTTCTCATGTCTCATTTCGACGAGTCCGGTCGCGCCCGCATGGTGGACATCTCGGCCAAGCCGGTCACTGAACGGCTGGCCCGTGCGCAGGGGGTGATCCGGATGCGTCCCGAGACCCTGGCTGCCATCCGCGAGGGAGTGACGCGGAAGGGAGACGTGATCTCGGTGGCCCGGGTCGCCGGCATCCTGGCCGCCAAGAGAACGGCCGAGCTCATCCCGCTCTGTCACCCGATCCCGCTGACCGACATCGACCTAACGATTGAGGCCGATGAATCACTTCCGGGCTTGCGCGTAACGGGCTCGGCCAAAACGGCAGCCCAGACTGGCGTCGAAATGGAGGCTGTCGTCGCCGTGTCTGTGACCTTGATCACAATCTTCGACATGGTGAAGGGGTTGGATCGGGACCTCGTGATCGGCGAGATTTCGATCGTTGAGAAGCAGGGTGGAAAGAGCGGCCACTGGGTTCGTGGCCAAACGGGCTGATCGCCCGCACCCGGCGCGACGATCACCGAGCCTGGCCCGGGGTATCGGCCTGGACTCGACGCCAATAGAGGGGGCCCCATGAAGGACCTTCGAGGTACCTACGTGCATTATGGCGACGTCCTGCGGCGTCGCCGTCGGGTGCGTGCAGGCATCATGCTGGCGGGCCTGGTGGTGGCAGCGGTCCTTGGCACGCGGACCTGGGAACCCACCGTGGCCGCCGCCGCGGGCTCCACGACCGCCGTGACCGTCGGTGAGCGCCTGGGACTGGGCCTGTCTGCGCCAGCCGGCCTGGAGAGCGCCCAGCTCGAACGCTGGCATGCGATTCACAATTACTCCCGTCGTCACCGGATCACGAGCGACCTTTCGGCCGCCATCTATGACGCGGCGGTCGCCGAGGGCATCGATCCCGCCCTGGCCTTTCCGCTGGTCCGTCTCGAGAGCCGGTTCAACGAGAAGGCACTCAGTCCGGTTGGCGCGGTCGGGCTCACGCAGCTCATGGTGAATACGGCGCGAGGCTACATCCCGGGCGTCACGCGCGAGGACCTGTATGACCGCGACCTGAACCTGACCATCGGGTTCCGGCACCTTCGCGGCCTCATCAAGACGTACGGCAGCGTGCAGCTCGCGCTGCTGGTCTACAATCGCGGGGGCGAAGCTGTTGCCCTCGACCGTGAACTGGGCCTCGATCCGTCGAATGGCTATGACCGGATCGTCCTGAAAGGCTATCGCGGGAAGGGCGTATTGAACGACTGACGCGACCCGGAATCGCGTCGGACGTGCGGCCGGATCCTCTCAAGGGGTCCGGCCGCAATCCATTTCAGGAGGCCCAGCGCGTGGGATCGGTGATCCTGCTCAGCGCCGCCGCGATATGGGCCGAGGGCTCGCTGCCCTACCGCACCCGGATCGATTGCCCAGGATAGATCACGTTCTTCCTGAGCTTGTTCAGCGACATCAGGCGGGCCACCGAGACACCGTTCCGCTTTGCGATGTGGGAAAGGGTCTCGCCCTTCCGCACCACGTGGACCCCGTTCACCGCCGACCCGTAGCGCTCCAGCGACGGGTCCGCGACCGCAAAGGCGCCGCTGATCGCGAGCTTCGTCGGCACGTTGATCGATGTGCCCGCGGCGATCTTCGTTCCCCGCAGGCGGGGGTTGTACCACCGGAGTTGGCTCGACGTGATCCCGTATCCCTTGGCCATCGTCGCCAGCGTCGTGGCCTTCTTCACCTTCACGGTCCTCCAGGCCGACCTGACCGAATCGGGAATGGCGAGGAAATCGGACGCGAACGTTTCCGTCGCGTAGCCCAGCGGGACCCGGACCCACGTCTCGCCCTCGGGTGGCGTGGCACCACGCAGCAGGTGCGGATTGTGCTCGCGCAGCGAGTCCAGCGGGACGCCGGTGGCGATGGTGAGCGAGGCGATCGCGGTCGCCGGGGGCACGAGGAGCGAGTCGTAGGCGTACGGCGCCACCGAGTCGAAGGTGAGCCCGTACTTCCATGGCTCCTTGCCGATGGCGGCCGCGGCAATCAGTTGCGGCACGTAGTTCATCGTCTCGCTGCGCAACGCCCTGGTCTCGGCCAGTGCGAAGAACTGGTCCTCGCCCTCGCTGTCGGCAACGTCATCCGCGTAGCGGGTGAGTCCGCGGGAAACACGGGCTGGCCCGCCGTTGTAGGCGGCGGCAGCCAGGTAGTAGGACCCGAACTGGTCGTGGAGCGAGGACAGGAACTTCGCGGCGGCCTTCGTCGAGCGCATCGGATCACGTCGCTCGTCGACCCACCAGTCGACCTTGAGCCCGACGCCGCGGGCGGTCGCGGTCATGAACTGCCACATGCCCACCGCCGCCGCGCGTGAGTACGCGTGGGGGTCGTACCCGCTCTCGACCAGGCCCAGGTAGTACATGTCCTCGGGAATGCCCGCTTCGCGGAACACGCGCCGCACCATCGGCTCGTACTTCATGCCTCGCTGCATCCACGACTGGATCCGGTCGCGTGCCACGCCCGTGAACCGGCGGACGTAGAAGTCGACGCGGTCGTGGGACAGGTAGGAACGAACCTCGATGTCCCACGACGCGTCGGCGGGAGGCGCGGGCGGTGTTTCGGGGACGTCGATCGTGGCCGCGGATTCCTCGACGGCGAGGCCGGTAGGCGGAGCCTCCACCGATTCCTTGAGCGTGACGGCCGAGTCCCGTGCGTCGTTGCCCAACTGCTCCATCGCCGCCGGTATGGTCAACACGACCGAATCCGGAACCGCGGTGGGTGCCGTCGTCACCTGCGGACCCGGCAGGCAGGCAGCGGTGCAAAGAACCGCGAACAGCGAGAGGGCGTGGCGACCGGGCATGGCGTCGTGGGCTGAAGGCTGCAGGTGATCGGGCGACGTTCCGGTCCGGCCTATCTTACGCCTCGCACATCCCCCCGCCACCCATGCCCCGTTTGATGGATCCGGGCGCCCAGGGGTTTACCGCGGGGACCTAATCGTCCTGCGGGGTCCCGAGCAGGCGGTTCGTGGCCTGCAGCGTGGCCAGGACGACACTGCGCAGCGCGTCTCCCTCGGCCAGCCTGCACCCGACGAGTTGCGTCGGCTTCCCGTCGCGGCGCGACATGACGCTCACCAGCACCACGTTGGCGTCGAACGCCCGCACGGATTTCACGCCCACCAGCTCGAAGACCTCGGAGTGCTGGGTGAACTCCGCCAGCGCCTTGAGGGTGGCCTCGACGGCGAGCCGCAGGTCAGCCCAGGAACTCGAAACGCCCTCGGCGCGGCCGACGTACTTCCGGCCTTCCTTCCACTCGAGGGTGACGGTGGCGCCGCCAAGCCCCGACGGGTACTTCCGGAAATCGAACGCCGCGAATCGCAGCCGATCGGCGTGCGAAAGGGGAAACTCCACCGGTCCGGCTGAATCCTGGGACTGTGGCACGGTGGTGGGCGTGAAGGTCATTTGACGCTGGTTCTGGAAGTCCTGTTGCCATACGACCGACGACGTTCGAGGCAACGTCCCCGGGGATTGCCGACCTGGCGCGAGCGGCGTAAATCGCGCGCATGGTGATCCGCGTCCTGTTTCTCATGGCACTCATCGCGCAGTCCGCGGCCGGGCAGGACCCGGCTGCCCTCCTCCGGGACCGGGTCGTGGCCCGCATCGACGCGGTCCCCGGCGCCACGGTCGGGGTCGTCTTCCGGGAAGTCGGCGGGGGAGCCGCCATCTTCGTGAACCCGGACTCGGTCTTTCATGCGGCCAGCACCATGAAGGTACCGGTGATGATCGAGTACTTCCGGGGCGTGGATGCGCGGCGGATCCGGCGAGACCAGGACCTGCTGCTCGACACCGTGTTCACCTCGATCGTCGACGGGTCGCCCTATGCGCTGAGCGCCAGCGTGGACTCCGACAGCACCGTGTTCGCGCGGGTCGGCCAGCGGGTGCCCCTGCGCTGGCTGGTGGACCGGATGATCGTGCGCTCGAGCAACCTGGCGACCAACACCCTGATCGCGCTGCTGGACGCGCGGAAGGTGGACGCCACCGCAGCGTCGTTAGGCACGCGGTCGATGAAGGTGCTCCGCGGGGTGGAGGACGGCAAGGCCTTCCAGGCGGGGCTGAACAACCAGGCCTCGCCGCGCGACCTCGCGACGCTGCTCGAGGCCATCGAGGCCGGCAAGGCGGCGTCGCGGGAGAGCTGCCGCGAGATGATCGGCATCCTGGCATCGCAGGAGTTCAACACCGAGATCCCGGCCGGCCTTCCGGGCGGAGTGCGCGTCGCCCACAAGACCGGGTGGATCACGGGCGTCCTGCACGACGCGGCGCTGGTCTACCCCGAGCGGCGGAAGCCGTACGTGCTGGTCGTGATGACGAAGGGGATCCCGGACCGCGCGGTGGCGCGCCAGCTCATCGCGGACATCTCACGGCTGGTCTGGGAGGCTATCCCTGCCTTCCCCCGTTGAACCCCCTTCAGCCAGGGACTATCCCCTGGACTGCAGAGACGAGAAAAGACAGGGATTCCTGTTCATGAGTCCCTGAACAGGAATGCGCAAAGAAGGCGGAAATGGGCTCACCGGACGCCGGGCCGCACCGCCGGCGGCTAGCCGCCGACGGATTGCCGGATCCGCTCGAGCTGGTTCAGGTGCAGGATGTCGTGGCCGGCGTAGAGCCTGCACTGGTGGCCCAGCGTCTCCTCGCCACGCTCGACGTGGATCCCGACCCGCCGCAGGTCCTCGGGCGAGGCCCGGTCGATGAGACGCAAGTTCGCGCGCCGGAGGACCGTGAACATCTCGACCGAGTCCGCCGGCTCGATGTCGGCGTAGCCGAGCCGCCGAGCCCACGCATCCTGGTCGTAGCCGGTGAGCGAAGGACGGTCCTGGGCGAGGATCAGCCGCAGGCGCCACCCCCACACGAGGTCCGAATCGGCGAGGTGGGCGAGCACCTGTCCCATCGACCACTTGCCCGGCGCCTCGGGGCGAAGGAGCACGTCGCGTGGGATGGATGCAAGCGTTCGCGCCAGCGAGTCGGGCGTGGCACGGAGCACGGTGACAGGATCCTGGTCGCCGAGGAGGTCGAGGATGGCGGCGATGTAGGCGCGAGCGTGCTCAGCCGCGGCACCGGCAGGATTGGTGAAGACGGACATGGGATCGCAGATTGCAGATTGCAGATTGCAGAGTGCAGAGCCGATGGGGCGCTCCTGATGGTTGATAACGATGGGCGAGGGGGGATTTGAACTCCAGACCTCCGTCTCCGTTTTCCGGGGGCATTGAGTGCACAGGAGGTCCCGGAGTGGGGCGGCGGGTTCGGTTGTCGGTGGCAAGCGGGCAGTGGGGCAGGAACTCGTCAGGGGGATCATGATTCAATGATTCGACACGGTTTCATCCCGTTATGCATCATCGCGGCGATGGCGGTCTCTCCGCACGCTGCGAGCGCGCAGGTCGAGTTGCGCGGCCGCGTCGTGACCGCTGACAGCCAACCGGTAGCCGGCGCCACGGTGACCCTCACTGGAGTCCGGTACACCGTCACGACGGACAGCGCCGGCGCCTTCGTGCTGGCCGGCACGCCGGGAAGCACCCTCGCGCTCCGGCTGCGCGCGACGGGATTCCGGGAGTCTTCACCCTCCGTGGTCCTCCCGCGCGGTCGTTCGCTTGTGCGTGACTTCGTGCTCGTGTCCGAGGAGGCGGGCCCCGCGGAGATGAACCCGTCGGACCAGGTCCTTCGTATCCAGGTGAAGACGGAGGAGGGAGAGCCGATCAGCTACACGAATCTCCAGGTCAACGGAGGACGACGGCTCGTCGCCAATGACTCCGGGTGGTTTTCCGTACCCATCACGGTTTCAAGACGCACATCGCTGCTGTTCCGTCGTATCGGCTTCGAACCGGCCGAGCTGGTCCTGACCACGATGCCCGATACCGTCGTTCGCGTCCAGATGAAATCCGTGGCGCGCACGCTCGAGACACAGGTCGTAACCGTGCGATCGCCGTTCGCGCGGCTCGAGATGGGCGGTTTCTATGCGAGAATGGCCGAAGTGGAGAACGGCGCGCGGGTGGGGTGGTTTGTCACTCCCGAAGAACTCGAGGTGCGCCGGCACCAGAACGTGACCGACGCCGTCAGGCACTTTCCCAGCATCCGCTTGTCGCCAATCGACGACGGCAAGGTGGTGGTCGTCGGTGGCCTGCCGATGACCTGGTCCGATGGGATGCCGCTGGCCCGCAAGTTCCGCATCGAGGACGCCGACGGCTGTCCGCTGACTGTCTTTCTGGATCGACAGCGCATCCAGCCAAGCATGGTGGGACTGAAGCCTGTGGACGAGGAGATCAACACCCTCGTTCAGGTCCAGTCAGTCGCGGGGATCGAGGTATACCCACGCGTGACCAGTGCGCCGCCAGGCTTTGTCGCCATGGGCGGAACGTGCGGCGTGGTCCTCATCTGGTCGAAGTAGCCATAGTGCGCCGGGCACCCGAGCGTCCCCGTCGACGCTCGCCACTGAAAGTGCTGGTGCCCGCTCCAAGTCCAGGGGATGGTCGGGAGGCCTCCTGGAGTCAGACTTCAGTCCTTTGCACTCAGCACTCTGCAATCAGCAATCTGCACTCTGCAATCGAGTGACCCGGGCGGGTCTCGAACCCGCGACCTACGGATTAAAAGTCCGTTGCTCTACCAGCTGAGCTACCGGGTCGCACTGCCTGACGCTTACTCGGGCTCGGCGAACACGTCGAAATGCGACCACTGCATCAGGTCGTCCTCGCCCAGCGGCGTCCCGCGATAGTCCGTCTCCTCGCTCTCCACCTTGTACATCCGGTAGCCGAGCGCCCGCAGGTCCTGATAATAGCCACGCCGCATCGGTTCCGGCGTGTGCTTGTACATCTCCGTCTTCAGGAAGGGGCGCCGGGACTCGAGGATCGGGCGCAAGGACGCCGCCACCTCCCTGTCGAAGCCCTCGGTGTCGATCTTGATGTACCGGATTCGTTCCACCAGGTCCGGAAACCGCTGCTCCAGCAATCGCGGCAGGTTGCGGCCTTCCACCCGCAGCGCGAAGAAGTGCGCATGCCGCCAGCGGGAGATCCCGGGATGGTGGCCACCGTTGCAGAAGCCGGGATCGGAATACTCGAACTCGAACGTCCCGTCCTCCGGGGTCGCAGCGTAATTCAGCGGGATGATATGGGTCCGGTCCTGGTTCAGCCCGGCGTTGATCTCGAGGACCTTGTACGCGTGGACGTTGGGCTCGAACGCGAGGACGGCTCCCTTGCTCCCGACGGCCAGCGCGATCGGCACGGTCGAGTCGCCGGAGTGCGCGCCGATATCGATCGCCACGTCGCCCGGCTGGAGGAATCCCCGTAGCGCGTCGACCATGGACTGGGTAATCCTGGCCCCACCGCCTGCCCGGTATCGCCGCTCGGCGCTTGGATGCATCCACCGCGCGAAATCGATCGTGCCGTCCCGGGCCAGCTCGATCCGTCTGATCTCACTGGGATACTCGCGCAGGGCCGGGCGCATGCCCAGTCCGTACAGCAACTCCTTCAGCTTCACAGCGAGAAGGTGTGCACGAGGCCGGAATATACACGCCCTGGCCGGGCCGTCGATCCCCCGCTCGAGTCCGCATTCGTGGCGATCACCTGACCCGCCCGTGACACTTCCCCCGATGCGGACCTCCCAGGAACCGCTAGTATTCGGAGACCCGGTCCTGGGAGGCGGGATGCTGGCGAGGGAGATCATGACTCGCGATCCGCTGTGGGTACTGCCAACGGATCCGATCTGGCGGGCAGCCGAGATGATGCGCTACCACGGTATTGGTTGTACCCCGGTCATCGCCGACGAGGGATCGCGGCAGGTGGTCGGCGTCCTGACCGACAGGGACATCACCACGCGCTGCGTGGCCCGCAAGCACTCGGGCAACTGCCGCGTCTCGGACCACATGACCGCGACCCCGATCCACTCGGTGACCGCGGGCGATGACGCTGCGCGGGCGATCCAGAAGATGGAGGCGGCTCGCGTGCGCCGCGTGCCGGTCCTCACCGCCGACGGCGCGCTCATCGGGATCATCAGCCAGGGCGACCTGCTCCGCCACCTGGGCCATCGCGACCCAGTGGCCTTCGAGCGCGCCATGGAGCACGTGTACGCGGGATCGACCTTCGTGCGGTAGGGAACGAAGGGCAGAGGGCAGAGGGCAGAGGGCAGAGTGCAGAGTGCAGAGTGCAAATTGCAGAGTGTAGAACGCAGAACGATCGGCTCGCAGCAACTCACGGGTGAGAGGCCGCTTTGCGCTCAGCTCACCGCCCCAAACGACAAAGGGCCCGAGGCGTTTCGCCTCGGGCCCTTGTCGTTGGAGCTGACCTGCTTACGGCTGGATGCTGGAGATCACGCGGCCGTTCGCCGTCGACTCGACGATGAACACCACGCGGCGGTTCGTCTGGGCACCCGGCTCATCGCGCTCGGCGCCCTTCACGACCTGCCGATCCTCGCCCATGCCGACCGGGCGCAGTTCGACGCCCGTCAGGCCGGCCGTCGACAGGTACGACGCCACCGACTCGGCGCGCTTCTGCGACAGGGTCTTGTTGAAGGACCGCGAACCGGCCGGGTCAGCGTGACCCTCGACCGTCACCACGGTGCCGCTGTAGTGCTTGCCGACGATCTGCGCGAAACGATCCAGGCTCGCGCGATCCTCATCACGGATGGCCGCGTCGTTGAACGCGAACGTCACGGGGAACGCGAACTTCATCCCGTTCTCCATCGCGGTGATCTTGGCCCCGAACTCATCACGCAGCGCGGTCAGGTCGCGACGAAGCGCGGCGACGTCCGTCTGCAGCGTGGCGACTTCCGACTTCACGGCGTTCAGGTCGGTCCCGAGCGTCGTCACCTTTCCGTTGATGTCCGTGTCGGCTGCCTCGCGAGCGCTCCGCTCTGCGGCGACACCCGTCTCAACCTGGTTGCGAACGTATCCCTTCGTAGCGCACGCGCTCAGGGACGCCGACGCAAGTGCCAGCATGGCGATGTTGCGGATCATTGATATTTCCCCCACTTACGGAGTTGATTCGTTGTCTTGGGGCCACAGCGCCGATTGTCATCCGGCGGGCCACAATCGTCACAATGGACGCAAGGAGAACGTAGCGGTAACACCGGTTAAAGCTCTGTGACCCGAGTCACAAGGCGTTGGTACTCTTTCACTTGTCGCATCTGAGCCGGCCGTTGGGCACGAAACGCAATCTCCTCGGCCGGGAACCGCTCCGGCGCGAGGGGACTTCGGCAGGTTGCGTCCGGCATTCCCCGAAATCCGCTGTCACGACATGACCAACGCCCCAGTCGAGCCGCGTTGGGTCGCCATCGAGCCGCCACGAGCCCGCTCACTGTCCGATGCCCGGATCCAGCTCCACTACGCCGCCCAACTGGCGAGCGCCGTCGGCATCTCCTACCTCCCAGCGCTGTCCGATGACAGCCACACCAACCTCGGCTGGGATCCATCCCACCAGGCCCTGGTCTCGCATGGCGTACGCTCCAGGTCGCGAACGATCCGCGCAGGCATTCGACCGGCCGACCTCAGCCTGATCGTTCTGGATCAAGCGTCGACGGTTGCGGCGATCCCGTTGTCTGGATCGACCCTACGGAAGGCCGCCGATGCCCTGCGTGACGTGCTGGCGAGCGCGGGTCTCGACCGGGAGTTCCCCCTCGAGTTCGACGGGTTGCCCCAGCACGCGGTGGGCAAAGGAGCCGCGTTCGATGGGTCGGATACCGTCGCGTTCGCCGAACTCGCGCACTGGTTCGCCAACGCGCACATCGCGCTCGACGCCCTGCGTGAACACACCCATGGCTCTGACGTTCGCTGCTGGCCGCATCACTTCGACATCGCGACACTCGCGACGGTCGGGCCTGGGAAGTCGTGTGGCGCCGGCCTCACGCCGGGCGACGAATGGTATCAGGAACCGTACTTTTACGTGAACGCGTATCCGTCTCCGCCAGCCGATCGCGTCGTCGGAACACTCGCCGGAGGCGGGACGTGGCACACGACCGGTTGGACCGGCGCTGTCCTCCCGGGATCGCGTCTCCGGGATGTGGCGACCGAACAGGCGGCCCAGGTGCAGTCTTTTCTCGACTCGGCATTCGCGGCGTGCTCGCGGCTGGCGGCAGCGCCGGCCTGACCGGTCAGGCGACTCCAGGCAGGACCTGGGCCGAGGTCGCACGAGTAGCGACCTGGTGCCATGATGATGGCTCGCCCGAAGCGGGGTAGGGATCGAGGGAACCGAGGGTGGGTTCCATGAGTTAATCACCACTCTACCCGCGGCTGGCACCTTCATCGAACGTCCGGCTCGTTCGAGTCAGCCGGGCCCGCGGAATTCCATCAAGCCATCGAGGACTGATCCAGGCATGACGCTCGTCGCCGATCCTGTGCCTTCGAGCCACCAGGCGCCCGACCTGGCGACCCGGTTTCGTGCTGTGCGCGACCGAACCGTCGCGCTGTGCGAACCCCTGGAGGTCGAGGACTTCGTGGTGAGCAGCATGCCGGATGTCAGCCCCACGAAATGGCATCTCGCCCACACCAGCTGGTTCTTCGAGACGTTCCTGCTGGCGGCACACGAACCTGCGTACGCCAGCCCGAACCCCCGTTACGCGTTCCTGTTCAACTCGTACTACGTGCAGGCCGGCGAACGGCATTGCCGCGCCCAGCGCGGGCTGGTGACGCGGCCGACGGTGAGCGAGGTGTTCGACTATCGGGCGTTCGTCGACGCCGCGGTCATGCGACTGTGCGACCGCATCGGTGGCGACCAGGATCACCCGGCGTGGCCGATCATCGAGCTCGGCATCCACCATGAGCAGCAGCACCAGGAACTGCTGTTGACGGACATCAAGCACGTCTTCTGGATGAACCCGCTGCGTCCGGCGTACGGGAATCGGGCGCGCCCGGCGGCGCCTCCCGGCGCGATGACCTGGCATGCGCACGACGCCGGCGTCAGGCAGGTCGGTCATGCGGGTCGCGGATTCGCGTTCGACAACGAGGGTCCGGCACATCGCGTGTTCACCGAGGCGTTTCGTGTCGCCAGTCGGTTGGTGACCAACGGCGAGTACCTGGAGTTCATGGGGGACGGCGGCTACCGGCGTCCCGAGCTCTGGCTCTCGAATGGCTGGGCGTCCCTCCGTGAACGCCATTGGGTGGCACCGATGTACTGGGAGCGGTCCGACAGCGCGTGGCGCGAGTTCACGCTGGGCGGAGATGGCGACCTCGATCCTTCGCTTCCCGTGACGCACGTCAGCTACTACGAAGCCGACGCCTATGCCCGCTGGGCGGGCCATCGACTGGCGACGGAAGCCGAGTGGGAGACGGCGGCCGCGCCGCGGTCGACGGACGGCACGTACGCCGACGGCAACCGCTTCCATCCAGCGCCGGACCCGGGGAGCGGGCAGTGGTTCGGCGAAACGTGGCAATGGACCGCGAGTCCCTACGTGGCGTATCCCGGGTTCAAGCCCTCGCCCGGCGCCATCGGTGAGTACAATGGCAAGTGGATGTGCGACCAGTGGGTGCTCCGTGGCGCCTCGTGCGCCACGCCGCGGTCGCACGCGCGGCTCACCTACCGGAACTTCTTCCCGAGCGATGCGCGCTGGCAGTTCAGCGGCATCCGCCTGGCGAGCGAACCATGACCACGCGAACGGGAAATGCGGCCGGCAACCGTCTCGGCGCGTACAGCGCGCCCGATGCGCTGCGCGCGGAAGTCCTGCGGGGGTTGGCGAACCGTCCGAAGGCGCTGCCGCCGAAGCTGTTCTACGATCGCGTTGGCGCCCGGCTGTTCGAGGAAATCTGCGAGCTGCCCGAGTACTACCTCACGCGCACGGAGCTGTCGATCCTCGAGGAGCGGGCACCGCAGATCGCGGAGCGCTGTGGTGAGCACGTCGCACTCATCGAGTACGGCAGCGGCGCGGGCATAAAGGTGCGGCTCCTGCTCGACGAGCTGGAGAACCCGGCGGCGTACGTCCCCGTGGACATCTCCATGGAGCAACTGGTGGCGGTGGCGGCCGAGCGCGCCCGCCAGTATCCGCGCCTGCGGGTCGCGCCGGTTCATGCCGACTACACCACGCGCTTCCTGCTCCCCGCCCTGCCGCCGGGCGCGCGGCGCGTGGCGTTCTTTCCCGGCTCGACCATCGGCAACCTGCACCCGGCCGAGGCGACCGCCTTCCTCAGCCGGATCCGCGCGACCGTTGGGCACGAAGGCGCACTCATCCTCGGCGTCGACCGGGGCAAGGACATCGACGTGCTTCACGCCGCGTACAACGACTCGTCAGGCGTGACGGCGGCGTTCAACCTCAACCTGCTGGCGCGCCTCAACCGCGAGTTTGGCGCCACGTTCGACCTGCGGACGTTCCGCCACCGCGCGCACTTCAACGAGGCGGCGAGCCGGATCGAGATGCACCTCGAGTCGCTCGTGGGCCAGCGGGTCCACGTCGCCGGCGTGCCGATCGACTTCGCCCGCGGCGAGACGATCCTCACCGAGTGCTCCTACAAGTACGACCGCCCGTTCCTCGAGGACGTGGTGCGGGCCGCCGGGTTCTCCATCGAGCAACTCTGGACCGACGAGCAGGACTGGTTCTGGGTCGGCTTCCTGGTTCCCGCCTGACGTCAGGCGAGGGACGGGACGTTCGCCACCGGGACGTGCCCGACGTCCAGCACCATCAAGCCTGCCGGGTCTTCCTCGAACAGCAGTTCCAGCTGCTGCTTGTTGCGGAATGACGTGCGGTGGTGCGGCGTGCCCCCGATCGTGTCCACCACCGTGATGTGCTCCAGCGTGGCGTAGCCGCAATTCCGGTCCCACCCGTACGCCGGATAGCGCCTGGCGAGGCGCCGCATCAGCCCGTCCCGGATTACCTTGGCAACGATCGACGCGCACGCGATCGAATAACAGCGGGCGTCACCGTGCACGACCGCGGTGTGCTCGAGACCCAGGGTGCGGATGGGATTGCCGTCGAGGAGGATGTGGTCCGGCCGCAGGGCAAGCCTCGCGAGCGCGCGGCGGATGGCGCGCGTGCTGGCGTGGTAGATGTTGACGGTGTCGATCTCCCGGACCGACGCCGCGCCGACCCCGATCGCCAGCGCGGTGTCCCTGATCTTCCCCGCCAGGCGAACGCGATCGGGCTCGTTGACGCGCTTGGAGTCATCGACACCGGCGATGGCGCGCTTGTCCGGCGGCATGATGACGGCACATGCGACGACGGGGCCCGCGAGGGGGCCCCGTCCGACTTCATCCACTCCGGCGAGCAGGGGACCATGCACGGCGCGCAGGTCGCGCTCGATGCCGCTCCACCGCTTCCGGCCGCCGCTCATGGCCGAAGTATGTCACCGTGCGACCGGAATCGCACGGTGTTTCGCGGCTCAGGTCTCGACGCTGGTCTCCGGCACCGCGACGCGAACCTTCTTCTCGCGAATGCGCGTCGCCTTGCCCGACAACGAGCGGAGATAGAACAGCTTCGCGCGGCGTACACGGCCGCGGCGCACCACGTTGATCTCGGCGATCATGGGGCTGTGGAGCGGGAAGATGCGCTCGACGCCGACCCCGTTGGAGATCTTGCGGACCGTGAACGAGGCGCTGACACCGCTGCCGCGACGGGCGATGCACACGCCCTCGAACGCCTGGAGCCGCTCCTTGTCACCTTCACGAACGCGAACACTGACGCGCAGCGTATCGCCGGCGCGGAACGGAGGGACGACCTTCATCCACTCCTTCTGGGTTTCGATGAACGGATGCATGTTGACTGAGCTGATATTGGGGAGAAGGGGTAAAGTAGCGGACGACAAGGTCTTACGCTAGACCCGGCGAGGGGCGCAGAGTGCGAGGCGCAACCGCCAGGCGCCATGGACCGCCAGGATCAGTCCGTGCGTCCTTCCACTTGTGCCTTGCGCTGCGACTGGCGGTCCCCTTCCTCCCTGCGCCAGGCGTCGATGCGCTTATGGTCCCCAGAGAGAAGGACTTCCGGCACCTCGTGGCCCCGGTAGACCGGAGGACGGGTGTAGCTGGGCGCACTCAGGCCCCGGTCGTAGAACGAGTCCCCGTGGGCGCTCCCCAGGTCCCCCATGGCTCCGGGCAGGAGGCGGACGGTGGCATCGATCACCGCCAGCGCGGCCGGCTCCCCCCCGCTCAGGACGAAGTCCCCAATCGAGACTTCCTCGGTCGCCAGGTGGTCGGCGACGCGCTGGTCGACGTCCTTGTAGTGACCACAGAGCAGGGTCAACTCGGGGCCCAGCGCATAGCGGCGGGCGTCCTCCTGGGTGAACTGGCGGCCCCGGGGTGAGAGCAGGACGATGGGCCCAACCGGCTTGAGTGCCTCGATCGCCTCGAAGAACGGTTCCGGTTTCATGACCATGCCCGCCCCGCCGCCATAGGGATAGTCATCGACGGTGCGGTGCTTGTCGTGCGTGTAGTCGCGAAGGTCGACCATGCGATACGTCACCACGCCAGCCGCCGCCGCCCTCGCCGGAATGCTCAACGAGAGCGGACCGGTGAAGAAGTCAGGGAAGATGGTGACGACGCTGATCAGCACGAGACCAGGCCAGAGGCCACAGCCCGGAAGCCGGACACGGGCAACGCGGGGTCACGCATCGCCAAGAAGCCCATCCGGGAGGTCGACCACGATTCGCCTGGTGGGCACGTCGACCTCGGTCGCGAAACGATACGGGATGAGCACCGTCCCACCGCCCCGTGGCACCTCGATCATGATATCGTGGGGCAACTCATAGTACGCCTGGACGGTGCCGAGCACTTCCCCGCCCTCGAGCTCGACCTGCATGCCGACGAGGTCGTGCAGGTACACTTCGCCCGCTTCGGGCTCGGGGAGTTCTTCCCGCGGGAGGAGCAGGTATCGATCCCGCCAACGGTCGGCCTCGTCGCGACCCACGATCTCGCTGAACTGCACGCGGAACCCACCCTGGAATGGCTCCGCCAGCTCGATACGGAGGCGCCGGTGGGGGACCACCGCGTCGCCCTTCACCGACCCCGCGAGAAGCGAGCGGCCGACGGAGTAGACTTCACCGGGACTGGACGTCATGGGTTCCACGACTACGATGCCGTGCAGGCCGTGGGAGCGCCGGATGCGGCCGACGACGACGAGATCGTCCGACGTTGGATCAGGCATCAGGCATCCGACAGGCAGCAGGCATCAGGCATCAGGCATCAGGGTCGATTGATGACTGATACCCGATGCCTGATGCCCGAGTAGTTACTCCTCCGCCTTTGCTGCCACCGGCACCGCGGCCGCCTGCAGCTTCTTCGCCAGCCGGGCCTCGTGACGCGCCTTCAGGACGCCGGCGCGTCGCAGGAGCGAACGCACGGTATCCGACGGCAAGGCGCCCATGTCGAGCCAGTAGTTGGCGCGATCCTTCTGGACCTCGAGGCTGCCTTCTGCCTGACGAGGATGGTAGTGGCCAATGATCTCCACGAAGCGCCCGTCACGGGGGCTCGTGCTCTCGGCGACGACGATGCGGTAGTGCGGCTGCTTCTTGCGGCCGACACGGCGGAGGCGGATTCGGACTGCCATTACTGTACCCTCGTGAGGTGGTGGTGCGCTTCAACGGGCTCATCGCATCTCCGGAGGTTCCGGAGTGCACCCGATTGGGACAGGCATCAGGCATCAGGCATCAGGCATCAGCGGAAACGGGAAGACCCCGATGCCTGATGCCCGATGCCTGTGGCCTCTCCCTACCGCATCAACCCGGGCGGCAGGCTCATGCGCCCGCCCCCCGTGGCCTTCTTCATCATCTTCTGCATCTCCCGGAACTGGTCCAGGAGCTTGTTCACTTCACTGATCGGCCGGCCGGCTCCCTTCGCGATCCGGGCCCGGCGCGAGCCGTTAATGATACCGGGCGTCTTCCGTTCCTGCGCGGTCATGGACAGCACGATCGCCTCCACGTGTTTCATCCGCTTGGGGTCGGAATTCACCTGCTTCAGCATCTTGGCGTTCACCCCGGGGAGCATCTTCAGCAGCCCCTCGAGCGGCCCGAGCTTCTGCATCTGCTTCATGGCCGTCAGGAAGTCCTGCAGGTCGACCCCCTCCTTCCGGACCTTCTTCTCCAGTTTCTTCGCCTCGGCGGCGTCGAAGGCCTCCTGCGCCTTCTCCACCAGCGACACGATGTCGCCCATCTGCAGGATGCGCCCCGCCATGCGCTCGGGGTGGAACTCCTCGAGCGCGTCGGCCTTCTCGCCGACGCCGATGTACTTGATCGGCTTCTTCGTGGCGCCGTAGATGGAGAGGGCCGCGCCGCCGCGGGCATCGCCGTCCATCTTGGTCAGGATCACCCCGGTGATGCCTAACGCGTCGTTGAACCCCTGGGCGATCCGCACGGCGTCCTGGCCCGTCATGCCGTCGGCGACGAGCAGGATCTCGTCCGGGTGGACGGCATCGCGCACCCGCACCAGCTCCGCCATCATCTGCTCGTCGATCTGCAGGCGACCGGCGGTATCGAGCACGACGACGCGATCGCGCGCCCGGCGCCCTTCCTCGATGCCGGCCCGGGCGATCTTCACCACGTCCTTCGTGGTGCGATCGGCGTGGACCGGAACCTCGAGCTGCGCCCCGAGCGTCTCGAGCTGGTCGATGGCGGCGGGGCGGTAGACGTCGGCAGCCACCAGCCTGGTCGGTCGCCCTTCCGCCTTCAACCGACGGGCCAGCTTGGCGGCCGTGGTCGTCTTGCCCGAGCCCTGCAGGCCCACCAGCATCACGACGGTTGGCGGGACGCTGTTGAAGACCAGGCCCTCGCGCTTCTCGCCAAGCATGGCGGTGAGCTCGTCATGAACGATCTTGACGAGCTGCTGGGCAGGCGCGACGGTCCTGATGGCCGCAATGCCGGCAGCCTTCTGTTCAACGCGCTCCAGGAACTCCCGCGTCAGCTGGAAGCTGACGTCAGCTTCGAGGAGGACCCGCCGCATTTCGCGGAGGCCGTCCTTGATATCGGCATCCGAAAGGACCCCGCGACCGCGGAGCTTGGAAAAGACGCCGGAAACCTTCTCGGAAAGCTCGTCGAACATAGCCGCTCAATTTAGCCCTTCTGAAGTCCTAACCGGTAGTGTGACTTGGACTTCCAATGCACCGCAGTAGCCGTGACTCGTGACTCGTGATTCGTGACTCGGCACCGCGGCCCGTCAATTGCCCGGGTTTCTGCCGAGTCACGATTCACGAATCACGAATCACGATTGTATGTTGCTGTCGGCAAAGAGCTTGGGCCTCCCGCGCTGGTCGGAGCCAGCGGGAGTGGGCAGGTCGTCGGTCTCCCATCTCCCGTCTCCCATCTCCCATCTCCCAGATGTCCCGTCCCCAACGCCGCGACGAAATCCTCGGCGCCGAGGTGCCGCCCTCCCTCCCGATCATGGCGCTGCGCTCCACGATCGTGTATCCCCTCGGCACCATCGCGGTGCAGATGGGTGCTCCCGAAAACCTCGCGTTGCTCCGCGACAATGAGGACTCGGGACTCGTCGTCGGGCTGGTGGTCGCGGGGGGCGAGGCGGACGAGCCGCTCGACCAGTCGAAGTTCGTCGGGCGGGTCGGCGTGGCCGCCCGCGTGCACGAGCGGATCAACCTCCCGGGCGACACCGTCCAGATCACGCTCCAGGGGCTGCGCCGCATCACGATCGAGGCCATCGAGCGGACCGAGCCCTACGTGATGGCGAAGGTCAAGCCGGCGCGCGAGACGCCGGCCGATCCCTCGGAACTCGACGACCTCGTCGCCCGCGTCGTTTCCGCGGCGGAGACCCTGGCCAACCTCATCGACCGCATCCCCGATGAGGTGCCGCAGATCCTCAAGATGAACGTGTCCGACCCGGGGCGCTTTGCCGACCTCGCGGCGACGAACATGAACTTCCGCATCTCGGACAAGGACGAGGTGCTCCAGCGGCTCGACGTCGGCCAGCGGCTGCACTTCATCCTGTCGCGGCTCGAGCGCGAGGTGGGACGCGCCCGCGTCATGGAGGACGTGAAGCGCACGACCGAGGTGAAGATCGAGCAGCACCAGCGCGAGTTCTACCTGCGCCAGCAGTTGCGGGCCATCCAGACCGAGCTCGGCGAGACGGATCCCGGCGAGAAGGAGGCGATCGAGATCCTCAAGAAGGTCGACGAGGCCAACCTGCCCGAGCGCGTCGGCCAGGAAGCGCGGCGCGAGATCGAGCGGCTCCGCATGCTGTCCCCGGCCTCCTCGGAATACCAGGTGATCCGCACGTACCTCGACTGGATCCTCGCCCTGCCCTGGAACAAGAAGACGGGCACCGAGGAGATCGAGCTGAAGAAGGTCGAGGAGGCACTCGACACCAGGCACTACGGGTTGAACGAGGCGAAGGAACGCATCACCGAGTACCTGGCCGTGCGCAAGCTCCGCGGGGGCGATCCCCACGGCCCCATCCTCTGCTTCGTGGGGCCGCCGGGCACCGGCAAGACATCGTTAGGCGCCGCGATCGCCCAGTCGATCGGCCGGGCCTTCTACCGGATCGCCGTCGGCGGCGTCCGCGACGAGGCCGAGATCCGCGGCCACCGGCGCACCTACGTCGGCGCCATGCCGGGCCTCCTCATCCAGGCCCTGCGACGCGTCGGCGTGCGCGACCCGGTCATGATGATCGACGAGATCGACAAGATGGCCGGGGGGGGCGCCTCGGGCGACCCGACCGCCGCCATGCTCGAGGTGCTCGACCCCTCGCAGAACCATGACTTCGTCGACCACTACCTCAACCTCCAGTTCGACCTGTCCTCGGTCCTGTTCATCTGCACCGCCAACAACCTGTTCGACATCCCCGCCCCGCTGCGCGACCGCATGGAGGTCATCCGCATCGCCGGCTACACGGTGGAGGAGAAGGTCGAGATCGCGTGGCGGTACCTGCTGCCGCAGTTGCTGGAGGAGCACGGGATCACGGTCACCGACCTCCAGTTCACCGACGAGGTCCTCGGGTTCATCTCGAGCCGCTACTCGCGCGAGGCCGGGCTCCGCAACTTCGAGCGGAACCTCTCGGCCATCATGCGCAAGCGCGCCCGCAAGAAGGCCGACGGCGAGGAGGGGGCCTGGATCATCGACAACGACAAGGTCGAGGAGATCCTGGGCGCGCCCCGGTACGCCGCCGAGGAAGCGGAGAAGGAACCCGAGGTCGGCGCGGTGACCGGCCTGGCGTGGACGTCCACGGGCGGCGACATCATGACCATCGAGGCGCTGCGGATGCCGGGCACCGGCAAGCTCACGGTCACCGGGCAGCTCGGCGACGTCATGCGCGAATCGGTCGACGCGGCCTACTCGTTCGTCCGCTCACGGTCGGTCAACCTTGGTGCGGCCGAGAAGGAGTTCAAGGAGACCGACCTCCACATCCACTTCCCGGCCGGGTCGGTGCCGAAGGACGGGCCCAGTGCGGGCGTGGCCGTCACGCTGGCCATCGCCAGCGTCCTCTCGCGGCGCCGCGTGCGGCGCGACGTCGCCATGACCGGCGAGGTGACGCTGCGCGGGAAGGTGCTCGAGATCGGCGGTGTGAAGGAGAAGACGCTTGCCGCCTATCGCGCCGGGCTGCGCGAGGTCATCCTGCCCAAGGGCAACTTCAAGGACCTGCGCGACATCCCCGCCGAGATCAAGCAGCACATGGCGTTCACGTTCGTATCGACGATGGACGAGGTGCTGCAACACTGCCTGCTGCCGAAGACCGTGCCGCCAGTGGCTGATGCGGTGGTGGTGGAGACGATCGAGCCGGGGACCAGCCGGGCCGTCATCGCACCCGCGCCAGCGCCTCCTTCGCCTGCCTGAGGTTGGGATCCATCGCGGTCGCGGTCCCATAGGCCTGGCGGGCCGCGGCCAGGTCGCCGCGCCGTTCGGCGATCATGCCGAGGCGCCAGTGGGCCGCCGCCGTCGTCGGCTCGTTAGGGCGCGGTGTGTGGTCGAGGTAGGCGCGCAGCGCCGCCTCGCCACGGTCCAGTTGCTCGCCCGACTCGGACGCCGTCCGCCCGATCGCGTACCGCACCGTCGCCAGGTCCGCTCGTGACCGCTCGAGGCGCTCCAGCACGGCCCAGGCGGCTTCCCACTGCTTCCGGGCCAGTTGCACGTTGACGAGCGTGAAGTAGGACGAAGCACTGTCCGGGTACTCCTGCAGCAGGCCTTCATGCACGCGGATGAGTTCTGCCGTGTCCTTCGCCACGAACGCCACGTTGCCGAGCGCCATCGCGCCACGGTACGGGTTCAGGCGCGCGATCGCGGCAGCCTCCTCGCGGGCGCGGCCGACCCCGCCGCCAAGGAATCCCGGCGCGGCGAGGTAGTAGCGCAGGAGACCCTCCCGTGGCGCGATGTACGTGGAATCGAGCGCGACCGCGCGCTCGAACTCGCCCTTGGTCCGGCGCGCCAGGCCCGGCTGGCGCAGGGGGTTCGCTCGCGATGCCTGCTCGCCGGATGCGCGGCCAAACCAGAAGTGGAAGATCGCGACGTCGGGCTGCGCCTTCACCGCTCTCTCGAACTCTGCGCCGGCGGCGCCCCATTTCTGCTCTGCGAGCAACCGGCATCCCTTCAGGAAGGAAGCGCGATGCCCCGATTCGCGTTCGGCGAGCGGTTGCAGGGCCACCAGGTTGGCGGGACGGGGATCGTCCGTCATCCGGAAGCAGGTCCGCTCCAGGTCCTGCGCCGATCCGCCCTGGGCGCGAAGCGACCCAGGAGCCATCAGCAGGAACAAGGTGATGAGGAAAGCCGGTTGAGATCGCATCGTCAGGATGCTCGGGTAGTCCTCCTGGCCTCTGGCCTGTGGCCTCTGGCCTCCTGTAGTACGCAAGCAGCATACGAATGGTGCCGGAAGTAGCGAGCGCCCTTTCGTCCCTCCTCGCTTCCCACCATCGTCCACCGCGCGATGCCGAAGCCGCACCAGATCCGGACCCATACCGCTCACCACATGTCCAGCCGGAACATCGTCGCCCTCGTCCTCACCTGTGTCTCGATCGGCCTGCTGATCCCGGGCCTCACGCAGCCCGTGCTCACGATCGTCGCCAGCATCGACCTGCTGGGGGCCACCCGCGAGATCTTTCGCCAGACGCAGAGTGTGCTGCAGGCCGTGCGGACCCTGCATGACTCGGGGAACGACTTCGTGGCGGGGCTGATCCTGTTCTTCAGCATCACCGTGCCGTTCCTGAAGGCGCTCGCCCTGGTGGTGATCCTGTCCATGCGGGAGAGCCTGGGTCGCTATCGCCTCTACCTGTTCGTGCGGTCACTCAGCAAGTGGGCGATGGCCGACGTGTTCGCGGTGGGCGTGCTCATCGCCATGCTGGCGGCGAAGGGCACCGAGAACCTGGATGGAATCGCGGGGAGCGGGTTCTATTTCTTCGCGTCGTACTGCCTGGTTTCCAACCTCGCCTTCCAGATCCTCAAGGTGGAGCCGGTGGCTTCCGGACGCGACGTCACTTCCTGAACGTCGTATCCGGGAAGGCGACCACCACGATGTTGATCGTGTCCGCGACCAGCGGCTTGAGCGGCACGTGCGCCGGATCGGCGAGAACGGTGATGATGCGATGCGGACCCGGCAGGACGCTGTCCCAGTGGAATGACGTCTGCGCCTTGCCGAGGTGGATGACGCCCGTCACGCCCATCGGGATCGGGTTCTCCGGCGATGGCAGGTCGGTGTCCAGGTACAGGTGATGGTGCGCGGTACCCGGCCGGTTCTCGGCGACTGGTGCAAGCTCGATCCCGCTGACGCCCAGGGTGATGTTGACCGCGCTCCCGACCACCGTGTCCCCATCCGCTGGGCTCGTGATCGAGACCGTCACGACCGGCGGCGCCGCTTCCTTCGCGCAGGCGACGACCACGAGCAAGCCAAGGAGCCGGGCGCTGTGCGCCAGCAGTCGAGCCATTGATCCTCCAGGGGTGTTCCGTCGTCCCGCGTCCGCCTCTGAACGTATCGCACCGGCGGATCGTTGTCAGCGCTTGCGCGCGAGGATGGTGCCCCGGCAGTTGGCGGAACCGCAGTGGCAGGGGTAGCGGCGCTTCGCGGCAGGGGTGTGGCGCTCGGGGAGGATGAACGCGTAGTCGTAGGCAAGCTCTTCGCCGGTCGCGATGTCCCGGATGCTCTCGATCCAGATCCGGTCGTCCTCGACCACGGCATCGCAATTGGGATCGCAGGAGTGGTTGATGAATCGCGCGTCGTTGCCGTCGACCAGGGCATCGATGACGATGTCGTCGTCGATGGCGAAGAGGTACGTGACGTGCCCGACGCCAGGGAGGTCAGGGTAGCGTTCATCGGCCTCGGCCGGCGTGATGCGCGCGCCCGCGTACTCGATGAGCCGTGTGCCGGCGGCGATGGGCCGCGTGGCGAAGGCGCCTAGTCCGTGCATGGGTGACGCGCGGATCTCGAACGGTGGGGACATGGGTGCAAGCTACGTGAATCGCGCGGAACGACACGTGGACGGGGGAAGTCCGGCGGACCGGGGGTTCCGAGTCACGATTCACGATTTGCGAATCACGCCGGGTCGCGAACGCGTGTTCGGCCGGGCTGCCGCGCGCCGCCGGGACTCGTGGCGCCCGTCTGGTCACGGCAACGCTTCGTTCCTGTGGCGTGACTGTAGTCGTATGATCTGCGCCGCCATGCTGCTCGCCGTCGTCCCGGCCATCCAGGACCGCGTTCCCGAGGTGACGCTCGGTGCGAAAGTCGCCGCCATCTCCGAGCCCTTCAGCGGTGCCATGGGCCTGGCGGAACTGCCCGATGGCCGCGTCATCGTGAGCGACCGTGTCGAGCAGGTGTTCGCCCTCGCCGACTTCGCGACGGGGCAGCGTCGGACCATCGGGCGCAACGGGACGGGCCCGAACGAGTACCTGACGCCATTCGGGCCGACCAGGTGGCGCGGGGACACGTTGCTCGGTTACGACCCGAACAACCGCCGCTACCTGCGCATCACACCAGAAGGCGCGATCGCCGGGGCCATCGCCTTCCCGGATACCCGCGGCAGCGGCGTCACCGGCTGGGCCACTCCCCGCGGCGTCGACTCACAGGGCCGCGTCTACTGGGACATGCCCATCATCGAGATGCAGCCCGTGGTGAAGCGCTCGATGAAGGCGCGACTGGTTCGGTGGCTGCCGGGCGCGGGCACGCCCGAAGTCGCGCTTGAGTTTGCTGATCACGGACAGTTCGAGCATGAGTTCCGCTACCGCCCGATGCCGCAGACGGACGCCTGGGTGGTCGGTTCCGATGGGCGCATCGGAGTCCTCTCGGCCGCCGAATACCGGCTCCGCTGGTTCAAGGATGGCGCCGTCGTCGAGACGGGGCCGGCCATACCCTTTACGCCAACGCGCCTCAATGCGGCAGAGCGCGATGCGTTTCGGGCGCAGAAGATGCTCGAGCCGGCCGCGGGCGGGTCAATGAACGGCGCGCGCCCCTCGGCGAACCGCCCGTCGCTGGAGCAGGTGAAGGCGGCGTGGCCTGATTCGATCTTCCCCGCGGCGATGCCGCCGTTCGAGATCAACGGTGCGCTGGTGTCGCCGAGTGGCGAGATCTGGGTTCGCCGTACCGGCCCGGCGTCGGCGCCGTCAGCGCGGGTGGACATCCTCGATCCGCGAGGTCACCTGAAGGCGACGCTGCGCCTGCCGGCACGAACGAAGCTCTTCGCCTTGGGTGCGCGCGGGGTCTACCTGCTCAGGACGGACGATGACGGGTTCCAGGCCCTGGAGCGGTACGCCTATCCGGCCATGCCTCGCTAGCCTCACTCGATCCGCGGATCCTACAACAGACCGCCCAGCAGGTAGAGCAGCATCCCGGCCAGCCCGCCCACCAGCGTCCCGTTGATGCGGATGAACTGCAGGTCGCGACCGATGGCCAGCTCGATGCGCCGCGAGGTGGCGATGGGGTCCCAGCGCTTCACCGTCGTCGCGATCAAGGCACCGACCTCGTCCTGGTACCGCTCGATCACCGAGATGGCGGCGTCCACGATCCACTGGTCGATCCTGGCCATCAGCGCCGGGTCGGACTGGATGGCCTGGCCCAGCCCGCGCAGGCCGCGCTCGATGGCCTCGGTGTTCACCTCGTCGGGCGAATCCGCATAACGCGCGAGCGCGGTCTTGGTGTCGCGCCAGATGGCGCCCGACAGCTGCCGCACCGCCTCCGCACTCAGGACCTCCTCCTTGATCTTCTCGGCCTTGAGGATCACCTCGGGCGAGGCCTGGAGCCTGACGATGAACTCGTCGATGGCGGTGTCGAACCGGATGCGCAGCGGGTGCTCCGGGTTCTCATTGACGTCGCGCAGCGTGGCCTCGAGCGCGTCCACGATCCGCTTCGTGATCCGCTCGTCCACCGCGCCGGGGACCCACCACGGCGACTCCTTGTCCACCCGCTCCCGGATCAGGTCCTGGTTCTCCGTCAGGCCCTTCGCGGTGAGCCGGATGACCTGGTCGAGCAGGGCCTGGTGGCGGTTGTCGGCGGTGAGCAGGGCGAGGAACTTCCCGATCAGAGGGGCCACCGGCGTCTGCCGCACCCGGTTCAGCAGCGCGTTGCCGATGAGGGCATCGATGTCCTCGTCCTTGAGCACGCCGGCCCCGGCCGACGCCGCCCTGGCCAGCTGACGCGCCACCGACCGTGCCGACTCCGGCTCCATCAGCCACGCCGACAGGCGCTCGGCGGGCCGCAGCGTCGCCAGGCGCTGGGCGATGACGTCCTTGTTCAGGAAGTTGCGCTGGACGAACTGGCCTAACGTGATCCCGACCCGGTCCTTGCGCGCGGGAATGATGGCCGTGTGGGGAATGGGGATCCCCATGGGATGCTTGAAGAGCGCGGTCACGGCGAACCAGTCCGCGAGCGCGCCCACCATCGACGCTTCGGCGGTCGCGATGACGATGCCGAGCCAGGGATAACGGCTCTCGAACAGCTTCGCCACGATGAAGACGATGGACGCGAGGACGAGGAGGCTGGTGGCCCAGGCCTTCATTCTCCTCAGCGCGCGTTCGCGTTCCTCGTCCTCACCAGGACGAAGGGAGATCGGGGCTGTCAGGGAATCGCTGCGTGCTGATTGCTGCCTGCTGCTGCTGCCGCTGCGTGCTGGGGCTGGTGCTGGGTCGCCCGGTGAGGCGCTCATTTCCCTAGTCGCGCAGGGTGACGCGCGCGAGGTCGGTCAGGCGCGGCGACACACCGCCGGGGGCATCCGTGAACAACACCACGGGCCGGCCGCCGATATCGCCGATCGACATCAGGTAGGTCCGGCCGTCCGCCGAGTAGGTCCGCGTCGTCTGCGAGGCGGACCCGGGCCGGATCGCACCGTGGCGCTTGATCAGGGCCATGTCGAGCATGTCGAAGAATTCGGCGGCGTCGATCGACGTGTCCCAGACCGTCACCCAGGTCAGCGCGTCGCCGCGCGGCGTCTCGATGAGCTGGTACCGGTCACCGTCCCAGCCGGCGGCCCCGCGGACCGCCGACGACTGGTCGCGCAGGTACTCGAACAGCAGGATCCGCGTCTCGAACTCGCCGAGGTTGTTCTCGTAGGCCACCTTGCCCGTCGCCGGGGCTGGCAGCACGACCGTCGTCGGCTCGTCAGGCGTCTTGAAGTACAGGTCGGGATGGATCAGCTGCTCGGTGGACTGCGGCATGCGCGCGAACGGCGACTGCCCGGGCGCCTCGGTCTTGAACCGGCGCATGAACTCGGCACCGGTGAGGTACGGAAAGAGCAGCGTCTCCTGCAGGATCGTCGGCGCCGAGGCGAAGACCGGCATCGAGCCCTGCATCTCGCGGATGAGCTGGCGGACCTTCTCCCACCCGCCGGGCATGGCGGTGATCGCGTTGTCCGACCCGATCATCGAACCGATCTGTTCCAGGGTCGCCTGCCCTTCGACGATCGACTGTCCCGTCGTCAGGCGATCGTTGTCGGTGCGTGCCTGCTGCAGCGAGTCGAGGTTGAAGTGCTGGTCCTGCAGCGCGTGCACCAGCTCGTGGGCGATCGTGATCCCCGTGACCTGTTCGTCACCGCCCTGCACCACGTACAGCGTCTTGGCCCTGGGATCGTAGTACCCCGCCACCTGCTCGGTCAGGAGTTCGAGCATGAACCCGCGCAGGTCCATCGAGGCGGGAATGAGCGCAAATCGCTTGTAGGCGCGTTCCATCCCCGACAGCTCCGAGGCCGGCAGCTCGTCGTTGAAGCGCCGCTCGAGGAATGCACGCACCGAGTCCCGCGTCTGCTCCTCGAGCCGTGGCGGTGTGATGAACTTCAGGCCGGTGGCCTGCTCGATCTCCGGGACCGCCTCGCGGACCTTGTCGGCGTACGGGCCTTCGCTGGCGTCACCGCGGCCGCACGCCGCGACGAGCGCGAGCGCCGCGAGCCTCGTCAGGCGGCCCATGTGACCTCCCGGCCCGTCGACACGGCCACCACCCGCGCCACGTCGATCCCCCGCACCACGATCCCTTCCTGCATCAATGCCTCCGCCAGTTCGGTTTCGACCGCGCCCAGCGTCACGGGCACGGGGTCCTCGACCACCGGGGCCTCCGCCGGGCTGGCCGGCGGCGCCGGTGCCGGCTTGCGGGCCGGTTCTGCCGGCTTCGGGGGCGGCCCCCCGATGAATATCGCCTCCAGCTCGGCGCCGAACTGCTCCAGCGCCGCCATCCCGCTGTCGATCGGGTCCTCCTGCGTCACCGGCTGGTCGTTCGCCACCCCGCGGCCGGCCGGCTGGCCGCGCAGCAGTTCGCGGCGCCGGCGGATGAGCCGCTCGGCCCTGGGCGAGTAGCGGGCGATGGCGTGCGTGTGCGCACACGCTTCGTCGAGCACGTCGATGGCGCGATCGGGCCGGCGGCGGTCCGTCTGGTGGATGTCGGTCAGGTCCACGGCCGCGCGCATCGACTCGTCCGAAATGAGCACGTTGTGGTGCCGCTCCAGCCGTTCCTGTCGCGCCCGGAGGATGTCGAGCGTCTCCGACGACGACAACTCGTGCACCGTGACGCGCTGGAAGCGCCGTTCCAGTGCCGGATCGGCCCGCACCCACCGGTCGTATTCATCGTCGGTCGTCGCGCCAATCACGCGGAAGTCGCCGCGCACCAGCGCGGGCTTGAGCATGTTCGCCGCATCCATGGCCACGCCCATCGCCGTCCCCTGTCCGATGAGGTTGTGCAGCTCATCGATGAACAGGATCACGTCGGGACGTGCCCGCGTCTCCTCGACCAAGGCACGGATCCGTTCCTCGTACTGGCCGCGATACGTCGTCCCGGCCAGCAGCGACACGTGGTCCACCGCGAGCACCTTCGCGTTCCGCAGCGACAGCGGCACGTCGCCGGTGGCGAGCCGCATCGCCAGCCCCTCGGCGATCGCCGTCTTCCCGACGCCGGCGGGCCCGACGAGCGCCGGGTTGTTCTTGCCGTGACGGAGCAGGATGTCGATGACGCGGGCGATCTCCGCCTCGCGGGCGCGAACCGGCTCGAGCTTGCCGGCGCGGGCCTCGACGGTGAGGTCGCGGGCGAAACGGGCGAGCGCGCCGGTGATCGGGCGCGAAAGGTCATTGTCGGTCACGACACTCCCAGCATTTGGCCGACGTACCAGTCCATGATTCTCTGACCGAAAACCAACGCCAGCACCGCGGCCGGCGCAAGAAAAACCCCGAACGGCACGTTGGGCAGGGATGGCTTCTCCGCCCCCAGGGGCAGTTCGATCTGCGGCGTCTCCCTGACGCCCCGCAGTCGAACCACGGGATACACCACGAACAGGAACACTGCCGCCCCAACGGCGGCCCCGAGGAAGATCACCAGGAGCGATCGGGCGGGTCCGAGCGCGGCGCCCACGACCGCCATCAGCGTGACGTCGCCAAAGCCCATCGCTTCCCTCCGGAGGATGACCTCGCCCAGCCAGCCAATGATGGCGATGGCGCCCGCTCCGGCGCAGGCACCGACGACCGCATCCCACGGCATGGCAAACGGCGTCACCTCACCGCGGGCGCCGCTCCACACGGCCGTGGCCAGCACGAACACCAGCCCGAAGACGGTGAATCCGTCCGGGATGAGGTAGTGCCTGGCGTCGGTGACGGCGATTCCCAGCATGACGGTGCCGAAGATGGCGACACGCACGGCGGTGAACGTGGGACCGAAGGCCCACGCCGAAAGCACCCACCCCAGTGCGACCGCCAGTTCGACGGCAGGATACTCTACGGAAATGGACGCCCGGCAGTTCCGGCACTTCCCGCGCAGCTGGATCCAGCCGACGATCGGCACGTTGTCGTACCACCGGATCGGCGTTTCACAACGCGGACACCGGGACGGCGGACTGATGACGGACAGTTCGTGCGGCCACCGCGCGACACAGACGTTGAGGAACGAGCCGATGCTGGCGCCGATGATGAAGAACGCGAGCGAGACCGGCCACTCGGCGATCATCATGGCCGCAGCTCGTACAGCAGGATGCCGGCAGCGACGGCGACGTTGAGCGATTCGACGATGGGCGCGATCGGCAGGGACACAATGCGGGTCGCCGACATGCGCACGGGGGCCGTCAATCCGCTGCCCTCGTTCCCGACCGCGATCGCCAGCCGCAACGGCTTCGAGGCCGGCAAGGGCTCGCCGCCGCTGTCCGCGGCCCAGAGCGGGACGTCGGCGCGGGCGAGGAAGCCGCTGGTCTCCTCCCAGGAAGCATGAAAGGCCGGATGATGGAAGTGGGCGCCCATTGCGCTACGGACGACTTTGGCGTTCCACACGTCAACGGTCCCGGGAAGAGCAATCGTGGCATCGGCACCCAGGGCGGCGGCGGTCCGGATGATGGTGCCGACGTTGCCGGGATCCTGGACTGCGTCGAGGACCAGCAGGCGCAGGACGTCGGTCACCCTGACCGTCGCCAGCGAGTGCGCCGGCACCTGCGCGATGGCCAGGACACCCTGCGGCGCGTCGGTCTCGGCGGCGCTCCGGAACTCCTTCTCGTCCACGTCCACCACGTCGATTCCGCGCTCCCGCGCCGCGAGTACGAGCGCCACGCCTCGCGGTGAGTCGATGAGCTTCGGGGCGACGAGAAGTCCGGTGATGGCGAGGGGAGAACGCAGCAGCTCTTCCACCACGCGCACGCCTTCGGCGGCGAAGAGACCTTCGCGTTCACGTGCCTTGCGGCGACGGAGGTCACGGGCGAGGGAGAGAAGGCGCAATTCTATCGGGAATCGGGAATCGGGAATCAGAACTCAGACACGATGGATGAACCCTGCCGCCAGTTGCTCGAACGCGTTGGCTGCCTTCCTCGTCACCTCGATGACTTCGGCATGGCTGATCGCCCCATCACCGAGGCCGGCCGCCTGGTTCGTTATGCAGCTCACCGCGGCGACGCGCATGCCGATCGCGCGGGCCACGATGACCTCGTGCACGGTGGACATGCCCACCGCGTCGGCGCCCAGCCGCTCCAGCATGCGTACCTCGGCGGGCGTCTCGTAGGTCGGGCCCGTGAGCCCGAAGTACACGCCCTCGCTCACGGGCACGCCGGCGGCATCGGCGGTTTCCGCCAGCAACCGCCGCAAGGCCGGATCGTACGGGTCCGACATGTCCGGAAACCTTTCGTCGCCGGCCACGACCGGTCCGGTCAACGGATTCATCCACGTGAAGTTGACGTGGTCCTTCACGATCATGAGGTCGCCAGGCCGGAGCGACCGCCGGATGCCGCCGGCCGCGTTCGAGACCAGCAGGATGCGCGCGCCGAGCGCGTGCAGGACCCGCACCGGGAACGCCGCCATCGCGGCGGAGTGCCCCTCATAGACGTGGAAGCGTCCGGCCAGCGCGACCACCGGCCTTCCGGCGAGCGTGCCGGTGATCAACCGGCCCTCGTGGCCGGGAACCGTGGGTGTCGCGAAACCCGGCAGGGCCGCGTAATCGATCGACTGCGCGCCCTCGATCCGTGCGGCAAGGCCGCCGAGTCCCGAGCCGAGGATGAGTCCCGCCACCGGCGCCGAAACCGGGATGGCGCGGCGCACCACCTCCGCGACGTCGGCTGCCATCGGGAGGCCGTCACGGGCAGGTGTCGTCACGACGCCGACCCCCGGAGGGTCTCGATGGCCGCGCGGGCGCGCGCAACGAGGGCCTCGCGCTCGGCCCACGGAAGGAACGCGCTCTCGAACCCGTTCAGGGCGATGCGCGCCAGGTCGTCGAAGGAAAATCCGAGCCGGCGCGCGGCGACTTCGTACTCGTCCACCAGGGTGACCCCGCTCATGAGGCGGTTGTCGGTGTTCAGCACGACGTTCAGGCCGCGGCGCAGGTACTCGGGCAGCGGATGGTCCTCGATGGATGCGGTGGCGCGCGTCTGGACGTTACTCGTCAGGCAGACCTCGACCGCGATGCGGCGATCGTTGACGTACCCGGTCAGTGCCGGATCCTCGATGAGGCGCGTGCCGTGACCGATCCTGGTGGCACAGCACCCGTGGATCGCGTCGTGAACCGACGACGCGCCGTCGCCCTCGCCGGCGTGGCACGTGCACGGCAGGTTGTTGGCCCGTGCGTGGTGGAAGGCACCGGCGTGCCGCGAAGCCGGGTTGCCGTGCTCTGCCCCGGCGAGGTCGAAGCCGACGACCCCCCGGCCCTGGAAGTCCACCGCCAGCATGGCCAGGTCGAGCGACGCAACGGGCGACTGGGTGCGCAGCGCACAGACCAGCACCCGGGACACGATGCCATGCTCCCGCTCGGCGCGCTGCAGGCCCTTGACGGCCGACTCGATTGCCGCGGCCGCCGACAGGCGTCCCCGGGTGTTGAGGTTGGGCGCGAATCGCACCTCGAGGTACCACACCCCCTCACGGGCCGCGTCCTCGGCGAGTTCGTACGCGATGCGCTCGAGCGCGTCGGCGGTCTGCATCACCGACAGGGTCGTCTCGAAGCGCAGCAGGTAGTCCTCGAGGCGGACCGCGTCGCGGACGACCATGAAGTCCCGCAGCGCTTCGACATCGTCGCGGGGCATGGCGATGCCGTACTCGCGCCCGAGTTCGAGGAGGGTGGCGGGCCTGACCGAACCGTCCAGGTGGCAGTGCAACTCGGCTTTCGGGAGTCGCTCCAGGAGGGAGCGGGTGACGAGCGTCATGCGTCGGTCGTGCCGCGACGGCGGCCGGAGATGATGCGGACGATGGCACCGGTGGACAGCGGCGCGTCCGGCTCCAGCGGCAGCCCGCGACTGTCGGTCAGTGCGCGGTCGCCTGACGACACCTGGTCGGCCACGGCGGCATCCCACACCCGGACGGCGTCGATCGCCGTCGCGCCGGCGGGCACGTCGACGCCGCGGCCGTTGACGTAGGCCCGGATCGCGTCGGTCATGGCGTGCGGAGCACGAGGCGCAGGTCGCGCGGTGCCCGGATGGGCGTCGTCGCCCGGAGGATGTACTCCGTGAGCGCGTCGATGTCGACGATGCCGAGTTCCTCGACGCGCAGGATGCCCTCGGTGACCTTCAGTCCGTCGCCCCCGGCATGAAGGAAGTCGCTGTACACGAAGCGATAGGTGCCGTCGTCGGCGAGGGCCCGGCCATCGGACATACGCACACTGACCACCCGGTTCCCGACGGCCCGGGTCGAGTCCCACGTGACGACCACGCCGCTCAGGCGGGCCACGATCGATCGCTGGCCGACCGCCGTCTCGAGCCAGGCGCGGACGCCGGCGCCGGTGAGCGTCAGGCGGACGAGCATGTTGGCGAACGGGGCGACCTCGAACAGCTCGCCGTAGGTGACGGTGCCGCTGTCGAGTCCTGCGCGCACGCCACCGCGATTCATGACCCCGATGTCCCCGGTCCCGGCCGCGCGAAAGGCATCGGCCATGAAGTTGCCCAGCCCGAGGTCCGCCAGGGGTTCGCCGAGGGTGGCAATCGGGCGGTTCACCACGGCTTGCAGGGGCTCGCTCACGGCGCGCACGAGCGAATCGGTGGCCGGGTGCGGGGCGACCTGCCCGGGGAGGACGTCCCGGAGCGCGACCACCGGGGCGCCGCCGGACAGGGGCACGTCGAGCACGCCTAACGCGGATCCGTGCGACCGGGCCTGGACGATCGGGATGCCGTTGACGACGGTGGCGACGGGCGAGTGGGTGTGGCCGCTGACGATGGCGTCCACGCCCCCGGTGATGCCACGCGCCAGGTCGATGACCTCCCCCTCGCAGGTGGCGACGGGCTGCGTCCCACAGAAGGCGCCGGCGTGGGCGACCACGACGACCGCCTGGGCCCCGCGGGCACGCAGCGCCTTCGCCCGCGCGTTCACCACCGGGATGGGATCGACGAACCGGAGATCGGCGACGTTCGAGGGCCGGGTGGTCGTGGGCGTGGCGACGGTCGCGATCCCGATGATCCCGACGCGGACCCGGCCGGCGGTGACGAGGGTGTCGTCGGGGATCCAGGGAATGTCGTTCCCCCAGGCGTCCGTGACGTTCGCGCCGAGGATGGGGTACCGCGCCTCCCGCATCCGGGCGCGGAGCGTGTCCTGCCCCCAGTCGAACTCGTGGTTGCCTAACGCCGCAGCCGCGCGGCCGAGCCGGTTGAAGAGGGTCACGACCGGGCGGCCGAACGCGAGGTTCGAGGCCGGCGTGCCCTGGAACTCATCGCCCCCGTCGAGCAGGATGGTCGCGCACGCCGGCGCCGGGCACTCGGCGCGGGCTCGCTCGATCTCGGCGGCCAGGGTGGCGGCGCCACCCCGGAGCACGCCGCGCGAATCCCGGCGCGGCTCGAGCGTCCCGTGGAAGTCGTTGGTCGCCAGGATGCGGAGCCAGCGCCCCGACGAGAGGTGCGGGCTGGCGGAGGCGGGGATGGGCGCGGCCGAGGGCGCCGGGGAGCCGGCGCAGGCGGTCACGAGAAGGAAAAGCAGGGATCGGGTCATGCTGCGTGCTGATGGCTGCGTGCTGCTGCTGCGCCTGCGTGCTTGGGCTGGGGGCTGGAGCTGGGGCTGGGGCTGGGGCTGGGGCTGGATCTGCGGCTTGGGCTGGAGCTGGGGCCTCCGACCTCCAACCTCCAACCTCCGACCTCAGTCCTCAGTCCTCACCTGCTTCATTCTACTCCCCCCCAGTATCCCGGGCGAGCGGGGAAAGTCTTGATTGACTGGCTCTTGCGCCTCGCCGAGCTTCAACGCAGTCGCCCGCGAACGCCCCTCGATACAATACCGTGACAGCCCCCGCGCTTTCCTTTGTAACAGGCCCTGCGCATCCTCCCCTGCGACTGAACGTCATCAGGACCGCCGCGTGAAGCCGCTGGTCATCGGCATCGCGGGTGGCACCGGATCAGGGAAGACCACCGTCGCCAGGAAGATCGCCGAAGCGCTGCCCGAGGCCTCGGTCGCCTTCCTCGACATGGACGGGTACTACCGCAACTACGCCCATCTCCCGATGGACGAGCGGCGGCGGGTCAACTGGGATCATCCCGATGCGTTCGATCTTGACCTGTTCGTATCGCACCTGGCACAGCTGGCGCGGGGCGAGCCGGTCGACAAGCCCTTGTACGACTTCGCGACCCACGTGCGGAGCCCGCACACCGAGCGCATCACGTCAGCCGACGTGATCGTGGTGGACGGCATCCTCCTCTTCGCGGATGAGCGGATACGGGGCCTGTGTGACGTGAAGGTGTTCGTCGACGCGGATGCGGACATCAGGCTGGTGCGACGCATCCAGCGGGACATGTCCGAGCGCGCCCGGCCACTGGAGGAGATCCTGGAGCAGTACCTGACCACGGTGCGACCCATGCACCAGCAGTTCGTCGAACCCGGCAAGCGCTACGCCGACATTATCCTGCCCCGCGGCGGCCAGAACGCCGTCGCCATCGAGATGATCCTCACCACGATCCAGCGCCGGCTCGACGCGCGACGCGCCTGATGGACGCCGCCACCAACGGGGCCGAGCGCATCCTCGTCGTCGACGACGAGCCGGACATCGTCGCGCTGGTCGTCTACCACCTCGCCAAGGCCGGCTTCAAGATCTCGACGGCGTCGAACGGCGGTGACGCGCTCCGGATCGCGCAGCAGGACCGCCCCGCCCTGATCGTCCTCGACCTGATGCTGCCCGGCATGTCCGGCCTCGAGGTGCTCGACCAGTTGCGCGCCGACGAGTCGACCCGCGACATCGCCGTCCTGATGCTCACGGCGCGCCGCGAGGAGGCCGACCGCATCAAGGGACTCTCGTCAGGCGCCGACGACTACCTCACCAAGCCGTTCTCCCCGCAGGAACTGGTGCTCAGGGTCCGCAACATCCTGCGCCGCATCGCGCAGGCGCAAGCCGGCGTCCCGGACGTCATGAAGGTCGGACCCGTCCTCATCGACCGGTCGGCGCACCGCGTGACCGTGGACGGCGTGGAACTGGACCTCACCCCGACCGAATTCAAGCTGCTGATGACGCTGGCCGAGCGGCGCGGCCGGGTCCAGAGTCGCCGTCACCTGCTCGAGACCGTCTGGGATGCGGCGCCGGACATCCAGACGCGCACCGTGGACATGCACGTCCAGCGCCTCCGCACTAAGCTTGGGGCGGCGGGAGACATGATCGAGACCGTCCGCGGATTCGGATACCGCCTGCGAGCCGCCCAGTCACGGAGCGCTTGACCCTCACCCAACGCCTGATCGTCGGGTCCCTGCTCGTCTGCGGCGTGTTTGCGGTCCTGACGGTGGGAAGCCTGGACCGGCGGTTGCGGAACCGCCTTCGTGAGTCGGCGGCGAGCGAGTTGCTCCGCGAGGCGAGGCTGATCGGCGCCCAATGGCGCCCGGGGCTCGACGCCGACTCCCTCGCCGATGCAGCGGGTGCCGCCCTGGCGCACCGTGTCACACTCATCACGCCCGACGGCGTGGTGCGCGGCGATTCCGAGTTCGACGAACCGGCGCTCGGTCGACTCGAGAACCACGCCACGCGGCCCGAGGTGGGAGCCGCCCTGCACTCGGACACCGGCACCTCGACCCGCAGCAGTCCATCGGCCGGCGACGAGGAACTGTACGCGGCGGTGCGGATCCCGATGGGGATCGCGCGAGTGTCGGTCCCCACGGGGGTGCAGGAGGCCATCGTCGACCGAGTCCAGCGCGACGTGCTCCTGGTCGCGTCAGGCGCGACGCTGTTCGCCCTGCTCCTGGCCGTGGTGTTCGCGCGATCGGTGACCCGTCCGGTGGCCGAGTTGCGCGACGATGCCAAGGCCATCGCGGCGGGCGACCTGGGTCGGCGGCCCTCGCTCAACGTGGGCGGGGAAGTCGGGGAGCTGGCGGGCGCATTCTATCAGTTGGCGGAGCAACTGAGCACCCGCCTGCGCGCCCTCGAAGCCGACGATGCATTGCTCCGGGCGCTGATGGACGCGCTGAATGAGGGTGCGGTCGCGTTCGATGCCCGGCAGCAGGTCGTCCACGTCAATGCCCGGGCCCGGCAGCTCCTGGGCCTCAAGGAGGACGTGCCGTTTCCGGTCGACCACCTGCCGCGCGATCGCGCACTCCGCGGCGCGATTTCGGCCGCCATCGCCGGCGAGGCGGTCGACGGACAGGAAGTCCGGATCGGCGAGAGAATCGTCACGCTGACGGCCCGTCCGCTGGTGTCGGGCGGCGCGGTGGTCGCCCTGTTCGACCTGACGCCGATCCGCAGGCTGGAAACCGTGCGGAGCGACTTCGTCGCCAACGTGTCGCACGAGCTGAAGACGCCGCTGACCGTCGTCGGCGGGTTCGCCGAGACCCTCGCCGATGAGTCGCTGGATGCGGCCACGAGGCGCCAGTTCACCTCCGCGATCCTGGCGAACACACAGCGGATGCAGCGGATCGTGGACGACCTGCTCGACCTGTCGCGCATCGAATCGGGTGGCTGGACGCCAAAGACCGTCCCGGTGGACGTTCGAACCCTCGCGCAGGAAGTGCTCGGGACCGCGCGCGACCGGACCCGGAAGCCGGGAGTCGCGTTGCGGGTAGACGTCAACGCCGCCGTATCGACGGTCGAAGCCGATCCCACCGCGCTTCGCCAGGTGCTGTCGAACCTCGTCGACAATGCGATTCGCCACACCAGTGAAGGTGAGGTCGTGGTCGAGGCGCAACCGCGCAGCGGCGGCGTCACCATCAGCGTGCGCGACACGGGCGCCGGGATCCGGCCCGAGCACCTCGCCCGGATCTTCGAGCGCTTCTATCGGGTCGACACGGCCCGGTCACGCGACGAGGGCGGCACGGGCCTCGGCCTGGCCATCGTCAAGCACCTCGTCGAGGCGCACGACGGGCATGTCAGCGCCACGAGCGAGCCGGGTCGCGGCACGACCATCGAGACCTGGTTCCCGGTCGCCGGCAGTCGGTAGGGATCGGCGGGCCGGCGCGAGGCGCCCGCAGCCCGGGGCCGTGACCGAATCGTTGCACTTCCGTGGGAATCCCGAGACCGGTTCGAGGCATTCTGCCTCATCCACTCACCCGTGTCTCAATGAATCGGTTCGCCTTCGTCTTCTCGTTGCTGTTGCTGCCCGCGCCCCTGCTTCGGGCCCAGGAAGCCGCCCCTGCCGCCCCGACTGGGCGCATCGTGGGTCGGATCCTGGACGCCCAGTCCGGCCAGGGCATTCCGCAGGTCACCATCCAGGTGGTCGGCACCCGGCTGGGCGCCCTGTCGGGCGTTGACGGTCGGTACACCATCACCCGCGTCCCCGCCGGGACGGTCACACTGCACGTGCGGCTGATCGGGTACGGCCCGAAGACCGTGACCGGCATCATGCTGGACGCCAACAAGTCGACCGAGCAGAACATCACCCTGGACCAGGCGACGGTCACCCTCGCCGCGAGCGTCATCACCGCCGACGCGGCGCGCGGCAGCTCCGCCGAAGCGCTCAACGCGCAGAAGACCGCCACCGGGATCGTCAGCGGTATCACGATGGAGCAGATCTCGAAAAGCCCGGACAGCGACGCCAGCCAGGCGGCGCAACGCGTCAGCGGCGTGACGGTGCAGCGCGGGGGCAGCCTGTTCGTCCGCGGACTTGGCGAGCGCTACACCACGACCCAGCTCAATGGCACGCGCGTCCCCAGCCCCGAGCCCGAGAAGCGCACGGTTCCGCTCGACCTGTTTCCCTCGAGCCTGCTCGAGACGATCACCACCGCCAAGACCTTCACGCCAGACCAGCAGGGCGACTTCAGCGGCGCCCAGGTCGAGATCAAGACCCGGGAGTTCCCCGCCATCCGCCAGTACACCCTGTCGACGACGGCCGGCTACAACGCCGGCGCCACCGGCAGCGAGGTGCTCACGGCGTTCACCGCCGGCGGTGAGCGCCTGGCCAACGTCGGCGACAAGCGGAACCTGCCGTCGATCATCCGCTCGCTCGGCAACTTCCAGGGCATCAACCTGACCCAGGGCGACGAGAACCTCCTGATCAACCAGTTCCGGAATGCCTGGACGCCCTCGGCCAAGACCGCCGCGCCGAACAGCTCGACCTCGTTCTCCGTGGGGGGCAACGACCCGATCCTCGGCCAACGCATCGGATACCTGCTGTCCGGCACGTTTTCGCAGTCCACGGACCAGCGCAGCGGCCTGGTGCGCGCGCTCGCCAATCGCGGGGACACGCCGGGCAGCACGGTCGAGCAGGACCGGTTCGAGGGGGAGTCGGGCAGCACGAGCGTGATCTGGGGCGGCCTCGCGAACTTCAGCACCCTGATCGCCGGTCACTCGCGACTCATGTTCAACAACACCTACAGCCGCACCGCCGACAACGATGCGCGCCGCGAGTACGGGTTCTTCGAGAACGAGGGCTTCAACGCCCGCATCGACCGCCAGCAGTACGTCGAGCGGTCGGTCCGGTCGACGCAGGTTGCCGCGGAACACCAGTTCGGCGAGGCCCATCGGTTCGACTGGGCGCTGACATCGAGTGGCGTGTCGCGCGACGAGCCGGATCGCACGGAGTTCGTCTACGTCGTGGAGCCTGGCCCGGGCGGATCCGACGTCCTGCGCTGGCACAACAGCTCGAATGCCGGCGCGGTCCGCACGTTCTCGTCGCTGAGCGAGGACAACCGGGAGGGCCGGCTGAACTACCAGCTCAACTTCGGGGCGCTGGGCCGGCAGCACTACATCAAGGCGGGCGCCCTGCATCGTGAGACGCAGCGCGATGCCGACACGCGCGCCTACGCCATCACCGCTCCCTCGGCCACCAACGCCATCCGGGAGTTGTCACCCGAGGAACTGTTCGACGGCCGCCTGACGGGCGCGAACGACTCCCTGCTCCACATCATCCCGCTGGCGCAGGGTGGTTCCTACGTGGCGAAGGATCGCCTCTCGGCAGGCTATCTGATGGCCGAGATCGGCCTCACCGACCGGCTGCGTCTCATTACCGGGGCGCGATTCGAGTCCGATCGCCTCTCGGTCGACGCGACCTCGACATTGGGCCAGCCCGTGGGCACCGAGAACGACTGGTCGGACCTCCTGCCGTCGGCCGCATTGAATGTGAGCCTGTCGGAATATCAGAACCTCCGTCTCTCGGTCTCGCGCACGCTGGCGCGGCCCGAGTATCGCGAGCTCGTCCCCATCAAGAGCCGCGACGTGCTCAACGGCGACGACCTCGAGGGAAATCCCGACCTCCAGCGGACCCGGATCGACAACGTGGACCTGAGGTGGGAGTGGTACCCCGCCAGCGGCGAGGTGCTCAGCATCGGCCTGTTCGCGAAGCGGTTCGACCAGCCGATCGAGCGCGTATACCGTGCGGCGGGCGCCAGCTCGCGGTTCATCGGCTTCGTCAACGCCGAGAGCGCGGAGAACTACGGAGTGGAACTGGAGGCGCGGAAGGGACTCGCGTTCATGGGTCGCCTGTTCGAGCCGCTCTCGGTGTTCAGCAACCTCACGCTCATGCGCAGCGAGATCGACCTTGGCAGCAACCAGTCCGCGGCGACGAACCCGAAGCGGCGCATGGTCGGCCAGGCGCCCTATGTGCTCAACGTCGGGCTGGCGTATGCGTCACTGTCCGGCAACACCAGCGCCACGATCCTGTTGAACCGCGTGGGGGACCGCATCGAGGCCGCGGGCGACCTGCCCTTGCCCGATGTCGTGCAGCAGCCCCGGAACGTGATGGACTTCTCGTTGCGCTTCCCGGTGCTGGGATCACTGTCCGGCCGCTTCGATGCCAAGAACATGCTCGACGAGCCCTTCAAGACCGTCCAGGGCACCGTCACGCGCGAATACTGGCAGGCCGGCCGCACCTTCCAGTTCGGACTGAGCTGGAAGAACTGACGTCGAGCGGCACGGCGCTGCGGCCCACGGCCGCGTCAGGCAGGAGGCCGGGCTGATTGCCCGGCCTTTTGCGTGTGCCGGCACCGCGCTCGTGACACGCCCGTGACCTTCGTGACACACGGCCGCAACGCGGTCCCCTTTGCTTTGCGGTGCTCGCCCAACGCGACATCGGCATCCACATCACAAGGCAGACGCATGAGATTCCCGACCCTGTTGACCACGCGCGCCCTCGCCCTCGTCTTCATCGGCCTGGCGGCCTGCAGTGACGACGACCCGGCTTCCCCACCGACGGTGGATCCACCACTCGGCCTTCAGGTGACCGCGACCGGCTCCGGTTCGATCCGGGTCGCGTTCAACGGCCGCGCCGCGGATGACAGCTACACGCTCGAGCGCGCCGAAGGCAGTGGCACGTTCGCGTCCGTGACCACCATCAACGCGCCGGCCACCGATGGCGTCGTGACCTATGATGACACCGGCCTCAACGTCCAGACCGCGTACACGTACCGGGTGAAGGCGACGCGTGGCTCCGCCTCGAGCAGCTACAGCTCCGAGCAGGCGACGACGACACTGCCCCTCGGCGCGTTCACCCGGACCGTCACCGGCGACATTACCGCCAACACGACCTGGTATCGCGACACCACCTACACGATCAGCGGGTTCGTCCACGTCGCCAATGGCGCGACGCTCACGATCGAGTCGGGGACCACGATCAAGGGCGACTTCAACACGCTCGGCTCATCGCTGTTCGTCCTGCGTGGCGCCAAGATCATGGCGATCGGCACGGCCGCCCAGCCCATCGTGTTCACGTCGTCGCAGGCCGCAGGGCAGCGGAAGCCCGGCGACTGGGGAGGCCTGATCATCGTCGGCAACGCCGTCATCAACCGGACGGGCGTCGAGGTCGAGATCGAAGGCACGAACACCGCCGCCGGCACGACGCCAGGCACCAACTACCGCGTCCTCTACAGCGGCGGCACGACGCCGACCGACAACTCCGGGGAGTTGCGTTATGTGCGCGTCGAGTATGCGGGGTACGCGCCCTCGGTGAACAACGAGCTGAACTCGTTCTCGTTCGCCGCGGTGGGCAGCGGCACGAAGCTCTCGTACCTGCAGGCCATGGCCGGACTGGACGATTCGTTCGAGTTCTGGGGCGGATCGGTCGACGCGACCAACCTCGTCTCGTACGAGGCTGGCGACGACCACTTCGACATGTCCGAGGGCTTCAACGGGCGGCTGCAGTACGTCATCGCGCTGCAGACGGCGCGACTGACACAGCGCACGGGCTCCGGCTCACCGTCGAGCGACCCGCAGGGCATCGAGAATGACGGCTGCGAGGGCGCTGGCTGCACCAATGGCCGCAACACGACGCCGTTCACCAGCCCTGTCGTGGCCAACTTCACCCTGATCGGGACGAACGACGTCGCCACGTCCGGCAGCTCCGGCGGCGTGGGCATGATGCTGCGTCGCGGGACGGCCGGCTTCTACGTGAACGGCCTCGTCTCGCGCTGGCCGCGCGCGGCGATCAGCCTGCGTGACGCCGAGACGTTTGCGCGCGCCGCGACGGCGATCACCCCGGACCTTGCCACCACGGACCTGGCCGTGCGGAACGTCCTCATCGCCGAGTCGCCCCTGGCGTTTCAGACGGGCACGGGCCAGAACGCGTTCGACCTGGCGACGAATGGCATCACCCAGGATGCCGCGCTCACGACGGCGCTCTTCACGGCGTTCCCCGCCACGATCGGCACGACGACGACGGCCGCTGCGCTCGATTGGAGTCCAGCAGCCGGATCGCCGGCCGCGACCGGCGGCCTGGCCACGTTCACCGGCAAACTGGCGACGGCGGCCGGCACGGCGGTGACTGCCACTGCGTATCGCGGAGCGGCGGCACCGGGTGGTACGAAGTGGTGGCTGGGCTGGACCATCTACGCCCAGCAGTGATGCGCTGGACGTTCCTTGCGGCCGTGGTCCTGGCCGGATGCGGGTATCGGCAGCTCGACGCCTTCGACTCGGCGCAGGCCGACTCGGTGGCCCGCATCCGGCAGGACTCGGTGAACCGGGCGCAGCCCGGTTATGTGGTGGACAGCATCCTGCCCATCGCGGAGGAATTGCGCAGGTTCCGCGCCGGTCTCGGCGAGGCGCCCCGTGGGTTGGAACACGGAGCGCCGACCCGCGACGCGCTGGTCGATTCATTCATCGATGCACTCCAACGGGCGGACACCGCGACACTCGTCCGTCTTACGATCTCGCGTGCCGAGTTCGCCTACCTGGTCTATCCCTCGTCGCCCAACATCGACGGGCCGTATCGTCAGGCACCCGGCCTGGTCTGGATGCGGTTGTCGGGAGCAAGCGGGGTTGGGCTGGCGCGGCTCCTGAACCGGGTTGGCGGACGGGCCATCCCTCGCCCGTCATACCGGTGCGACGAGCCGCCCACGACCGAAGGCGACAACCGTATCTGGCAGGACTGCGAGATTCGCCTGGGCTCGCCGGCTGCCGCGAGCTGGCAGCGACTGTTTGGCGGGATCATCGAACGGGACGGGCGCTTCAAGATCCTGTCGTACGCCAACGATTACTAGGACAACGGCGGCCACGGATGCGGTCGCCGTTACACTAATCAGGACCGGGGCGTTACATCGCCGTCGCTGAACTGTTACAAAGCGCCGGTAGCTCTCATTCGTTCCCTGCCGAACGAGGGCACTTTCCCCAACCTGATCGCAGGGTGGCCAGTGACACCTACATCAAGTCGTGCCATACGCATACCGCTGTACCTGATCTTGAGCACTCCCGCCATCGCCCAGGGACCGGCCACTCCGGACTCGTCGACTTCCGTTACAAAGGCACAGGCTCCCGCCCCCGGACTCCCGTTCTCCGTGAGCGGCGTCCTGTACCTCAACTACCAGTACGGTGGCCCCACCGGGAGCCGCTCTGACAACCGGTTCGACCTGGAACGGGCTTATGTCAACGTCCGCGCCGCGTCGGGGAGCCGTGACAGCGTGCGGGTGACGCTCGACGTGTTCCAGCAGCGCGATGCGTCGCGCGACCAGTACTACCGCGGTTGGACCATGCGGGTGAAGTACGCCTACCTGCAGCACGACCTGCGGCGAGGTTCCGCGGAGGAATGGAAGGCCTGGGCGAGGCTCGGCCTCATCCCCACGGTCGTGATCGAGAAGGAGGAGCAGTTCTGGAATCGCGGCCTCTCGCAGGTAGCCCTCGAGCAGGCGGGGTACTTCAATTCCTCGGATGCGGGCGCCTCGCTCGGCGTGACACTCCCCAGCCGGACGGGCGAGGTCTACGCCACCATCGTGAATGGCGCCGGCTACGGGTCGCGGGAGACTGACCGGTTCAAGGACTTCCAGGCCCGCGTGACCCTGACCCCGTTCGCGAACGGGTCAGGCCCGCTCAAGGGGCTGCAGTTGTCCCCGTGGGCGAGCTTCGGGGGGCGCTCCTCCGATTTCGTGAGCCGCCGCGGCACGGTGCAGGCCGTCGCGGACGCCCGGCGCAAGCACCGCTTCGGGTTCCTGGCCGCCTACCGCGACCCGCGACTTGCGGCCGGAGTGCAGGTCGCGCGCCGGCTCGACGTGGCGGAGACGGCCGACACGACCCAGGACGTCGCGCCGACCGTGCGCGACGTGACGGGCAAGCTTCTTTCCGCATTCGTGTTCATCCGGCCGTTCGCCACGGCCACGAACGCCTCTCCGTGGTCACTCCTCGCCCGCGCCGACGACATCCAACCCGATGATGCGACCGCCGGGAAGCAGCGGCGGTACATCGTGGGCACGACCTGGGACCTCAGTTCCCGGACGTCGGTGACCTTCGACGTCCAGTCCGTGACCTCGCGCAACGGGCTTCCCGGCAGCGCGTCGCGGACCCTCTACCTGCACCTGATCTCGAATTTCTGACCCGGCACCCCCACGTCGCCGAGTACCACCCCAGCCCGGAACTCGTTATGCGCTCCCGCGCCATCGCCCTTGCCTCGCTCGCCGCCGTCCTCGCCGCCTGTGGCGGGGACCGGCAGGCCGCTTCCGATTCGACCATGCCCAGCAGCTCCGGCGTCGACCTCAACGGCGCCGGCGCCACCTTCCCCTATCCGATCTACTCCAAGTGGTTCTCGGACTACGCCGCCGCCACCGGCGTGAAGATCAACTACCAGTCCATCGGCTCCGGGGGGGGCATCCGCCAGTTCTCGGAGGGCATCGTGGACTTCGGCGCCTCCGATGGCCCGATGACCGACGAGGAGATGACGCGCACGAAGCACGGCTCCGTGCTGCACTTCCCGACGGTCCTTGGCGCCGTGGTCATGACCTATAACGTCGCGGGCCTGTCTGCCCCGCTGCGCCTCACCGGCGAGTTGATCGGCGACATCTTCCTCGGCAAGGTCACGAAGTGGAACGACGCCAGGATCGCCGCCGTGAATCCGACGTTGCAGCTCCCGGCCGCGGACATCCTCGTGGTGCACCGCTCCGACGGCAGCGGGACGACGTATGTCTTCACCGATTACCTCAATTCGGCGAGTCCCGCCTGGACGCTGGCCTCCGGTGGCCCGGGACGCGGCAAGGAAGTGCAGTGGCCGGTCGGCCTCGGTGGCCAGGGGAACGAGGGCGTCGCCGGCACCGTGAAGCAGACCCCGGGCAGCATCGGTTATGTCGAACTGGCGTACGCGAAGCAGAACAGCCTCGCCATCGCGCATGTGCGCAACACGGCCGGCGAGTTCGTCGAGCCGACGATCGCGTCGATCACCGCGGCCGCCGAAGGCGTCGTCGCGGCGCTGCCGCAGGACACCGACTATCGTATCTCGATCGTGAATGGTCCGGGCGCTGGTGGGTATCCCATCTCGTCCTTCACGTGGCTCCTGGTTTACAGCACGCCGCCGGACGCCGCCAAGGGCCGGAAGCTCGTGGACTTCATGCGCTGGATGTACTCCACCGGCCAGCAGGCTGCGGCGGCCCTGGATTACGCCCCGCTTCCCGCCGCGCTGGCGGAACGGCTCACCACCCGCCTCGGCACCATCGCGCTGAACGCCACGCCGTGACGGAAGGGATGGCTGGAGCTCCCGCGCCGGCGGAGCAGCCCGCTCCGCCGGACGACTCGCCCACCCTCGGAGGGGGCTCGGTCGGCGATCGCGTGTATCGCACGCTGACGACCGCCTTCGCCGTCGCCATCCCGGTCCTGCTGGCGTTCATCACCTTCGAGGTGGTGGCGGCGGCCTGGCCGGCGCTCCGGCGGTTCGGTTTCGGGTTCCTCACGTCGAGCGCCTGGGACCCGCAACGGGAGCTGTTCGGCGCGGCACCCATGATCTACGGGACCGTCGTCAGTTCAGTGCTGGCGCTGATCCTGGCAGCGCCCCTGGCCCTCGGCGTGGCAATCTTCCTGTCGGAATTCTGCCCGCGCTGGCTTCGCCAGCCGCTCTCGTTCCTCGTCGACCTTCTCGCCGCCATCCCGAGCGTCGTCTACGGCCTGTGGGGGATGTTCTTCCTGTTGCCCATCCTCCGGGAAAAGGTGATGCCGTTCCTGGCCACCACGCTGGGCCTGGCCCGGACGCCGTTCTTCTCGGGCCCGGCCTACGGGAACAGCATGCTCGCCGCGGCGGTCATCCTGGCGATCATGATCCTCCCCTACATCTCGGCCGTGTCGCGCGAGGTGCTGATGGCGGTGCCCCGGTCCCAGCGCGAGGCGGCCCTGGCGATGGGCGCCACCCGGTGGGAGATGATCCGTGACGCCGTCGTCCCCTATGCCCGGACCGGCATCCTGGGCGGGGTGATCCTGGGGCTCGGTCGCGCGTTAGGCGAGACCATGGCGGTGACGATGCTGATCGGGAACCGCCACGAGATCTCGCCCTCGCTGTTCGCCCCCGGGTACACCCTGGCCTCGGTGATCGCCAACGAGTTCGCCGAGGCCACCAACGAACTGCACACGTCGGCGCTGATGGCGTGCGGCGCGGTGCTGCTGGTGGTGACGCTGGTCGTGAACGGGATCGCGCGCTGGCTGGTGTGGTCGGTGGCGCGTGAGCAGAAGGCATGACGGTGCGCGCGGTGAGTCCGCGTTCCCTGCGTCGGCGGCGGGCCCTGAACCTCGTGATGAGCGGGCTGATGGGGCTCGCGGCGGTGCTGGCGACGCTGCCGCTCATCCTGCTCCTCGGGCACCTGCTGCGCGAGGGGGCGTCGTCGATCGACCTCGCGTTCTTCACCCGCATGCCGAAGCCGGTCGGCGAATCGGGCGGCGGGATGGCCAACGCGATCGTGGGCACGCTGATCCTGGTCGGGATCGCCGGCGCCATCGGCCTTCCCGTGGGGATCGGGGCGGGCCTGTACCTCGCCGAGCAACGCCGCGCGCGGCTGGCCACCGGGGTGCGCTTCCTGTCCGACGTGCTCAATGGATTGCCGTCGATCGTGATGGGGATCTTCGCGTGGCACTTCCTGGTCCGGCCGGTGGGGCACTTCTCGGCACTGGCCGGGGGCGTGGCGCTGGGGGCGATGATGATCCCGCTCGTCACCCGGGCCACCGAGGAGATGGTCCTCACCGTCCCGACCTCGCTCCGGGAGGCGGCCCTCGCGTTAGGCTATCCGCGCTGGCGGACGTCGGTGTCGATCGTGCTCCGCACGGCGCTGCCGGGGATCGTCACGGCGGCCCTTGTGGCGGTCGCGCGCATCGCCGGCGAGACGGCGCCGCTCCTGTTCACGGCCTTCGGCAACCACTACTGGTCCGTCGCCCTCGACCAGCCGATCGCCTCCCTGCCCCACCAGATCTACACCTATGCCAAGTCGCCGTATGACGACTGGCACCGGCTGGCGTGGGCGGCCGCGCTGGTGCTCATCGGGCTCGTCCTGGCCATCAGCCTGGTGGCGCGCTTCGTGACCCGCTCGAGACACGGGGGCGTCGGTGACTGAGCCGGCCCTGTCCACGTTCCGCCCCGTCGCGCGGGAATCGGCCCCGTCGGCCGATGCGCGCGCGCGCATCTCCGTGCGGAAGCTGGACGCGTTGTTCGGCACCACGCGCGCGGTGCGGAACGTCTCCATCGACTTCCCCGACGGCCAGGTCACGGCCATCATCGGGCCCTCGGGCTGCGGGAAGTCGACGCTGCTGCGTTGCCTGAACCGGATGCACGAGACCGTGCCGCTCGCGCGCGTCCAGGGCGAGGTGCTGCTCGATGGCCGGAACCTGTATGGCCGCGGGGTCAATCCCATCGAGGTTCGCCGCCACATCGGGATGGTGTTCCAGCGGCCGACGCCCTTCCCGACCATGTCCATCCGCGACAACGTTGCCGCCGGGTTACGGGCCCAGTCGCGCCAGCGGCCGTCCGACCGCCAGCAGGACGAGATCGTCGAGCAGTCGCTGCGCCTGGCCGGCTTGTGGGACGAGGTCAAGGATCGACTCAGGGATTCCGCGACCGCGCTGTCCGGCGGCCAGCAGCAGCGCCTCTGCATCGCGCGCGCGCTGGCGACGAAGCCCAGCGTCATCCTGCTCGACGAGCCGACGGCATCGCTCGATCCGCTCAGCACACAGAAGATCGAGGAGCTGGTCTACCAGCTCCGCGGCAGCGTGACCGTCGTGATCGTCACCCACAACATGCAGCAG
>JAUQWM010000009.1 GCA_030835125.1 Gemmatimonadaceae bacterium
GGGCTGGGGCTGGGGCTTAGGCCTGGAGCAACCGGCACCAGCCCGCAGCGGCAGCCCGCAGCAGGCAGCAATCAGCACGCAGCCATGCCTTCGGTCCCCGAAGCTCAGTTGCTCGGCAACGGCTCGAACCGCGCCTGGAAGAAGCGAAGATACTTCGGCTCGTAGACCATCCGCAGGCCCCGCGCCCACGCGCGGTTGTCATGGACGTTCTTCACCGACTCCGCCACGACGTCCATGTGCGCCTGGGTGTAGACGCGGCGCGGAATCGTCAGGCGCGTGAGCTCGAGCCTGGGACGGGTGTGGTCCCCGGTGAGCGGGTTGCGTCCCGCGCTCACGATGCCGCGCTCCATCGCCCGGATGCCCGAGTCGAGGTACAACTCGGCAGCCAGCGTCTGGGCCGGGAACAGGTCCTGTGGCAGGTGCACGTAGAAGGCCCGCGCGTCGAGGAAGATCGCGTGGCCCCCGACGGGCTGCACGATCGGGATCTCCCAGTCGGTGAGCAGGTCACCGAGGTACCGCACCTGGCCGATGCGGGCGCGGATGTAGTCGTCCTGCAGCGACTCCTCGATGCCGATCGCCATGGCCTCCATGTCACGACCCGCGAGACCGCCGTACGTGTGGAGTCCCTCGTAGAGGACGACGAGGTTGCGGAGCTCTTCGAATAGTGCTGTGTCGTTCACCGCCACCCACCCGCCGATGTTCACCAGGCTGTCCTTCTTGGAACTCATCCACGCGCCGTCCGTATACGAGCAGAACTCGTGCACGATGTCGGCGATGGAGCGGGTGGCGAAGCCCTCCTCGCGCTCCTGGATGAAGAACGCGTTCTCGACCAGGCGCGTCGCGTCGAGCATGATGCGGATGCCATGGCGCGAGCAGAGCGCCCGGAGCGCGCGCACGTTGGCCATGCTCACCGGCTGTCCGCCGGCCATGTTCACCGTCGCGGCGAGGCTCACGTAGGCGATGCGGCCCGCGCCTTCCCGGGCGATGAGCGCCTCCAGCGCGCCGAGGTCCACGTTGCCCTTGAACGGGTGACGATCGGAGGGATCGTGCGCCTCGGGGATGATGACGTCGGTGAACACGCCCCCGGCGAGTTCCTGGTGCGCCCGCGTGGTCGTGAAGTACATGTTGCCGGGCACGAACTGGCCGGGCTGGATCGCCACTTTGCTGAGCAGGTGCTCGGCGCCGCGGCCCTGGTGCGTGGGGACGAGGTGCCGATAGCCGTAGCGGCGCTGGACGGCTTCCTCGAGATGGAAGAAGTTGCGGCTCCCGGCATAGGCTTCGTCGCCGAGCATGAGGCCGGCCCATTGGCGATCGCTCATTGCGTTGGTGCCGCTGTCGGTCAACAGGTCGATGTAGACGTCGTCGGACCGGAGCAGGAAGGTGTTGTAGCCGGCGTCGGCGAGGGCCCGTTCGCGCTGCTCGCGGGAAACGACGCGCAGCGGCTCGACCATCTTGATCTTCCAGGGCTCGGCCCAGGAGCGGCGGCCGGCCTGCTGGCCCATGGTGCGTGGCGGATTCGGAGACATGCTGACGAAGCTCGCCACCCGGCCACGCGCTGCTGTCGGGGAAATGCCGAATGCAGTCGGGGAGGGCCTGAAAGAAGCTGGGTGCTGCGTGGCTGATTGCTGCGTGCTGCTGCTGCGGTCTGCGTGCTGGGGCAACCAGCTCAAGCAGGCAGCGGCAGCACCAGCAGGCAGCAATCGGCCACGCAGCCCTGCTGTGACTGGGCACAAGCCCAAGCCCGCAGCGGCAGCCCCAGCCCGCAGCAATCAGCCCCGCAGCCTGCCGTTCAGAATGACGCAATCACCCCCGCCAGCAGCTGGCACAACCCTGCGCCAACGATGCTCATCGACAGTCCCCAGATGAGCAGCTGCCGGAAGAGGACCCGGGCCTCGGCTGCGTCGGCGACGGTGGCGACGCACAGCGCGCCTAACGTGGACAGCGGCGACACGTCCACCATCGCCGCCCCCACGTTGATGCTGAGCGCGACGGCCAGCGGGTCCCCGCCGCCCACCTTCTCCACCAGCCCGGGCACCGTGGGCAGGAACGCCGGGAGCACGACGCCGGCCGTGCTGCTCCAGCTCGAGATCAGGCCGGTCACGAACGCGACCACGCCGTTGACCGTCGCCGGCGAGGCCAGGCGCGCCAGCAGCGACGTGAACAGGTCCATCCCGCCCGTCTTCTCCAGCACCGAGATGAGCACCGTGACGCCGCAGACCATGACGATCACGCCCCACGGAATCCGCTTCATCGCCGCCGCCTCGTCGGCCAGCGCCATCAGCACCAGCACCGACGCCGCCAGGAACGCGGCCAGGCCCACGCTGAGCTGGAAACCCACCACGCCCACGATCCATGTGCCGATCACGGCGATCGTCAGCCAGTGGCGGCGCTCGAACCGCTCGGCGGTCGTGGAACCGCTGCCAGGCGCCGCCGGTGCCAGCCGCCAGCCGCCGAGGATCACGTAGGCGCCGATCGTCACCAGCACGTGCGCCAGGAAGTTCGCCAGCCAGACCTTCCCCTCGTTTCCCCCCAGTCCGACCTCGGCCATCCTCGTGTTGGCGATCACGCCCACCGCGCTGATGGGCGACATGTTGCCGGCGTTCGCGCCGTTCGCGACCGCCAGCGCGGTCAGGAAGCGCGGGACCCCCGCCTTCGTGCCCACCGCCATCGCCATCGGGATCAGCAGGGCCACCGTGGTGATCGATCCCGGCCCCACCGAGGACAGCACAAACGCCACGACGAACAGGATGGCGGGAATCAGCCGCGTACGGCCCCGCGCCAGCCCGACGGCGCGATGCGCCATGCGCTCGAGCGTGCCGTTGGTCTCGGCCAGCGCGAAGAGCAGGGTCACGCCGGTCAGCGTCAGGAAGAGCGACGACGGGAATCCCGCCGCGACCTGCTCCACACGCCAGCCGGCGACGTAGGTCCCGATCAGCCAGGCGAACGCCATCGCCAGGACGCCGACGTTGAGCCTCGACGCCATCGACAGCGCGATGGCGACCAGCAGCGCGACCAGCGAGAGGACCGCGGGGCTCATGGCACCGACGGCAGGAGGTGCTTCTGCAGCTTGCCCATCGCGTTCCTCGGCAGCGCATCGAGGCGGACGACGGCGCGCGGCGCCTTGAACGAGGCGAGCTTGCTCGCGCACCGCACCCGGATGGCGTCGGGGTCGATGCCGGCGTCCGTGACCACGAAGGCGACCGGCACCTCGCCGCGCCGCTCGTCAGGCATCCCCACCACCGCCGCTTCGCGCACCCCCGGCTCCTCCAGCAGGACCTCCTCGATCTCGCGTGGATAGACGTTGAACCCGCCCGAGATGATGAGCTCCGTGGCGCGCCCCCGCAGCGTCAGGCAGCCGTCAGCGTCGAGCTGTCCGAGGTCACCGGTGGCGAACCAGCCGTCGTGGAACGCGGCCCCGGTGGCCCCGGGGTTCCGCCAGTACCCGGGAAAGACGGCGGGGCCCTTCACGAAGACCTGGGCGACGACTCCCGCGTCGACCGGATCACCGGCGTGGTCGCGCAGCGAAACCGACACCCCGGGCAGCGCGTACCCCACGGTCCCGGGACGCCGTTCCCCCTCGAGCAGGTTCGACGTGAGCATCAACGTCTCGCTCATGCCATACCGCTCCAGGATCACGTGGCCATACCGCTCGTGGAACGCGGCGAGGACGTGCGCGGGGAGTGGCGCCGAGCCGGAGACGAACAGCCGCATGCCCGCACCCACCGCGCGGGCGGTCGCCTCGGGGAGTTCGAGCAACCGCACATACACCGTCGGCACCCCGAAGAAGAGCGTGGGCCCGAAGTCGCGGAACCAGCCGGCGGCGCGGGTAATGTCGAAGCGCTCGACGAGCCGCATCACGCACCCGGTCGCCAGCCAGGTGCACAGGCCGTTGCCCAGGCCGTGGACGTGGAACAGCGGCAGCACCGCCAGGTAACGGTCGGCGCTCGTTATGCGCCAGCAGGTCACGAGGGCGCTGGCGTTGGCCGCGAGGTTGTTGTGCGTCAGGACGGCGCCCTTCGAGCGCCCGGTCGTCCCTGACGTGTAGACGATCGCCGCCGGAGCGTCCCCGTCGAGGGCGATCCGGCCCGTCCGACCGGGGTGTGTCGCGGCCTCCGCCGCGAGCGCCTCCACATCCACGACCGGGCACCCGGCCGGGAAGAGTCCGAGGCCCGCGGCGGTCGTCACGACCAGACGCGGGTCGGCGTCGCCGACGATGTGGGCGATCTCCCGCTCGCGGTACATCACGTTCACCGGCACCAGCACCAGGCCGGCGCGCACGCAGGCGAGGAACAGGTCGATGAACTCCAGCCGGTTGGGCAGGTGGATCGCCACCCGGTCGCCGGGCTGGAGTCCGCGCTGGCCCAGCAGGCTGGCGAGGCGTGCGGCGCGTTCGTCCAGTTCGCCGAACGTCAGCTCACGCAGCGTTCCATCCGGTGCGTCACAGACCAGCGCAGGGCTGTGGCGCCGTCCGCGGAGCGACAGGTCGAAGAGGTCCCCCAATTGCATCGGGGGATTGTAGCGCCCGGAGGGAGTTAGGCGAGCCCCTGCCCGGGCTTCGTCGCCGAGGGGCAAGCTCCACTGGCGCATGAGGATCGCGCGGGGCCAGTTTCCGTGCAGGTTGAAACGGGGTCTGGTGTCGGACCGTACCGTCGTGCACCCATCCCACGAGCGCCACCCGCGACGAAGACTGACATGCGGCTGCAGACTCCATCCGTGGCACAGACGGCTCCCCCGGCGGCGGGCACTCCCGCGGCGCCAGCGACCTCCGCGCAGATGCTCGAGGCGTCGCGGGCCGTGGTGCGCGAGCTCCGCAACCAGCTCGAGCGCGCCGAGGATCAGCGGCAGGAGATCCAGCGGGCGATGAACGAGGATGGGATCTCGGCCGCCGACCGCACGGGGCTCGAGGCGCGCCTCAAGGACACCGACGCCCGGATCGTCAGCCTCGACCAGCAGATCGCGGCGGCGGATGCGCGGGTGGCACAGGCGGCGGCGGTTCCCGGCGCGACCACGCCGCCGCCGCGTCCCATCGTCCAGCGCACCGGCCCGCCCGAGGAAGCGTGGGTGCTTGGCGGGATGTTCATCTTCTTCGTGATGATGCCGGTGGCGGTCGCGTATGCGCGCCGGATCTGGAAGCGGGGCACCGTGTCGACGGTCGAGATGCCCGCCGAGCTCAGCGACCGGCTGAACCGCCTCGAGCAGGCGGTGGACGCGGTGGCGGTGGAGCTCGAGCGCGTCGGCGAGGGCCAGCGCTACGTGACCAAGGTCTTCAGCGAGCAGCAGCGCGCGTTAGGCGCCGGCGCGGCCCAGCCTCTCGAGGTCCGCCAGCGCGAAGGCGTGCAGCACGGCCGGCCCTGAGATGCCGCCGAAGAAGCCCGGCCCCGCCCCCGCCGGAGGCGCCTGGGACTGGGTCTTCGCGCCCCGCCGGAAGGGCGAGAAGCGGTTCTGGCTGGTGAAGTCCGAGCCGGACGTCTTCTCCTTCGATGACCTCATGCGCCGGCCGGACCGCACGACCCCCTGGGATGGTGTGCGGAACTTCACGGCCCGGAACTTCCTGCGCGACGGGATGACGCTGGGCGACCCGGTCCTCTTCTATCACTCCAATGCGTCGCCGCCGGCCATCGTCGGCGTCTGCGAGGTCGTGCGTGAAGCCTATCCCGACTCCACGGCGCTCGACCGCAACGACCCGCACTTCGATCCCGACTCGGACCCGAAGGACCCGTCCTGGTTCATGGTGGACCTGAAGGCGGTGCGCGCCCTGCCGCGTCCGTTGCCGCTCCCCGAGCTGCGGGCCAACCCGGCGCTCGCGGGCATGGCGCTACTGCGTATCGGGCGCCTGTCGGTCTCACCCCTGCGGCGCGAGGAATGGGACGCGGTGATGTCGATGGCGAAGGCGTGAGGCGTTCGCGGCTCGACCCGCGGTCCTTGACCTTCGACTCCGCTTGCTGAACTGTTGGTCCACCACGCACCACCGAGGAGTCAATGTCCGATGCACTGTCCCGTCGCGATTTCGTCGCGACGCTGGGGTCGGCCGGGGCGGTATGGCTCCTGGCCGACGTCACGGTCCGTGAGGACGCCGCTGCTCACGCCGCGCACCAGGTCACGCAGGCGCAACCCGCGCTCGCCGTGTTCACGCGCGAGCAGGCGACTGAAATCGAGGCCATTGCCAGCCGCATCATCCCGACCGATGACACCCCCGGCGCGCGCGAGGCCGGCGTCATCTACTTCATCGACCGATCCCTGGCGACCTGGGCGAAGGACCAGCTCCCCGTCTTCACCGAGGGATTGACCAGGCTCCCGAAGGACGTGGAGACGCGGTTCGCCGGACAGTCACGCTTCTCGGCGCTGGCGCCGGCGCAGCAGGACGAGGTGCTCAAGTCCATCGAACAGACGCCCTTCTTCGGCACCATGCGGTTCGCGACGCTGGCCGGGATGTTCTCGCTGCCGACCCACGGGGGCAATCGCGACTTCGTCGGCTGGAAGCTGATGGGCCAGGAGAATGCCATGGAGTTCACCCCGCCCTTCGGGTGGTACGACACCCCGGCCAACCGGCGCGCGATGCTCGGAGGTGACGCGTGAGCGCGGCGCAGGGACGCGCCACCGGCCAGGGTACACCGCGGCGGCAGTACGCCACGACCGATGCGGTGGACTTCGTGGTCGTGGGCTCCGGCGCCGCCGGCGGCTCCGTGGCGCGCGAACTCACGCGGCTCGGCCACTCGGTGGTCCTGCTCGAGCAAGGGAAGGCGTACACGCGCGGCGATTTCCACCACGACGAACTCGAGATCGTCCTCAACAACAAGTACGCCAACCTGCCGCCCGCGCACGTCCAGACGTACCGCAAGGTGCCGGACGCCAGGGCGGAGCGGCGCCACTACCTGCTGTACGCGATGGCCGTTGGCGGCAGCAGCATGCACTACGCCGCGAACTACTGGCGCTTCCGGCCCGGCGACTTCAACGAGTATTCGCGGCGGGGTGGTGTTCCCGGTGCCGCGCTCGCGGACTGGCCCATCACGTACGACGACCTCGAGCCGTACTACACGGCGGTCGAATGGGCGATCGGCGTGTCGGGTCAGGGTGGCGCCGATCCCGACGAGGGACGCCGGTCGCGCCCGTATCCCATGCCGGCCCTCCCGGTGACCGGTCCGGGCGTGGTGCTCGAGATTGCGGCGAAGAAGATGGGCTGGCGCGCGCTGCCGGCGCCGATGGCAATCAACTCGCGACCGTACAAGGGCCGCGAAGCCTGCCACAACTGCGGCTTCTGCTGGAACTTCCCCTGTGAGTGGGGCGCGAAGTCGGGGACCAACTTCACCATGGTGCCCGAGGCGCTGGCGAGCGGTCGCTGCGAGCTGCGCAGCGAGTGCAAGGTGAGCCGTATCGAGACCGACGATCGCGGTCGCGTCACCGGCGTGGTGTACTTCGACGCCAGCCGGACCGAGGTGCGCCAGCGCGCGCGCGCCGTCTTCCTCTGCGCCAACGGCGCCGAAACGCCGCGACTCCTCCTGATGTCGTCGTCGAGCCGGTTTCCCAACGGACTCGCCAACAGCAGTGGCATGGTCGGCAAGCACCTGATGTTCAACGGCAACACCGGGGCCGGCGGCGAATACGAGCACGAGGTCAACGGGCACAAGGGCCCGCCGGTGACGCGGATCGTGCTCGACACCTACGACCTGCATGACAAGGGGTTCGCCGGCGGCGGCGGGTTCGACTTCCGGTATCCGTTCCCGCCGATCCTCTCGGCGCTCTCCATGCCGCCGGACGTGCCGCAATGGGGGGCCGAGTTCAAGCAGACGATGCGCCGGGTGCACACGCGCGCCGTCCAGTGCTGGGGCCACACCACGTCACTGCCGGTCCCGACCAACGCGGTCGACCTCGATCCCGAGGCGAAGGACAGCTGGGGCCTGCCCGCGATCCGGGTGACGTTCAAGGAGCACGAGTCGGACATGCAGATGTACCGGTACATGTACGATCGCGGCATCGAACTCCTCAAGGCCGGCGGCGCGCTGCGCACGTGGGGCACGCCACCCGGCGACGACCCGGGGATCGCCGTCCACCTGTTAGGCACGTGCCGGATGGGGAACGACCCCGCGACGTCGGTCGTGAACGCGGCCCACCGGGCGCACGATGTCCCCAACCTGTTCATGGTCGACGGCAGCTCGTTCGTGACCTCGGGTCGGGGCCAACCCACGCTGACCATCCAGGCGCTGGCGTTCCGCGCGGCCGACCTGGCGTCGAGAGCGGCCAAACGCGGGGAGCTGGGATAGCCATCGGGTCGGCAACGAGGGCAGGGGGGCACTCGTCTTTTCGAGGGTGCCCCCGTTTTCTTTTCGGGGTCGCCAGACCCGCACCGGGTTCCGCCTGTCCCTGTCCACAAAGACCCTGTCACGCCTGCCTGTCGTGAAGCCTCATAACCTGTTGCTGCTCTGCGTGTTAGCAGGCTGCGGCGCACCGGGCTCCGATGCCGTCTTCACCAAGGCGACCGCCAAGGCGCCTGCTCCGGTGGCGCCGAAGCAGCCCGAACGGAAGATGCCGGCCTTCAAGCGCCATGCTGGCCTGTACCGGAGGGTTGGCGAGGAATCGCGCTTCCAGCCGTGCGGTACCAGGGTCCCGCTCGATGTCACCGGGACGGGCGAGGGCCGAGCCGTGCTGGCCGAGCGGTTCCGGTTCAGCGCCGTCTGGCAGGGACTTCCGATGTACGGCGTATTCAATGGCGCGGTCGTGACCGATACGCCGAGGGTGAAGGGCGTACCGGACTCCCTGGCGAAACCCGTGACCCGGTTCTTCATCATCGGGGTCGATTCCCTTCGCACGTGGCAGGATGGCGACTGCGGCGGGATGCGGGTGCGGTGATGGCGACGTCCGCGATCGAGGCCACCACGCCGATCCGGGTGCCGCGGAGCACCGACGCGCGCATCGCGCTCGCCGCGACGGTGGTGACGTTCGCGATCCTGTTCGCCCAACCGTTTGCCAATACCGCCAGCACCTGGTGGAGCGATCCCGAGGCGGGCCATGGCCTGCTGCTGGCGCCCCTGGCGTTCGTGCTGGCGTGGCGCCGCGGACTCGATCCCTCGGCGACACCCAGCCGGGGCTTCGGCCTGGGACTGCTCGGATTCGCGGTGGCGATCCGGTACGTCTCGGCGCTGGCCGCCGACCCGTTCCTCTCGCGCGCTTCGATGTTCCTGGCGCTGGCGGCGCTGGTGCTCTACGCGTGGGGTTCACGCCAGGTGCTGGCGTGGTGGCTCCCCGCCGCGCTGCTGGCGCTTTCCGTTCCGCTGCCTGACGTGGTCCTGGGGTCGCTGGCGCTGCCGTTGCAGTTGAAGGCGTCGAGCCTGGGTGCGTCGCTCCTTTCGTGGCGGGGGTTGCCGGTGCACCTGGATGGCAACGTCATCCGGATCCCGGGGCATGACCTGTTCGTGACCGAGGCCTGCAGTGGCCTGCGTTCGCTGACCGCGCTGCTGAGCATCGGGGTCCTGCTGGGCGGGTTGCTGCTGAAGCACCCGATGGCGCGGGTCGCGATCATCGCGCTGGCGATCCCGGTGGCGATCGTGGTGAACGGGGTCCGCGTGTTCATCACCGGGTTCCTCGTCGCCTTCGTGGATCCGTCGCTGGCGGAGGGCTTCACGCACATCACCGAGGGGTGGCTGCTCTTCCTGGTGGCGTTTGCGATCCTGGCGGCCATGACGCTGGGCATCGTGTGGATGGAGAAGCGCCTGACCCGGAGCCCGGCCGGTGCCTGATCCCCGCCGCCTTGCCCCCGCGGCCATCCTGGCGGTCGGCTGCCTGCTGCTCGTCGGCGTCCGGCGGCAGCACGTGGCGCCGCTCCCCCGCCCGTTGCGCGAGATGCCGGTGGCGCTGGCGCAGACCGAGGGGCGCGATCGTGACATGACGGCGCAGGAACGGCAGGCCACCGCGGTCACCGACTACGTCTTCCGCACGTTCGGCCCCGATACCGCCACCACGTTCTCGCTTTACGTGGGCTACTACCAGCGGCAGGCGACGGGAAAGTCGATCCACTCACCCCGCAATTGCCTGCCAGGTGCCGGCTGGCAGACGGTGGAGTCCGGGAAGGCGGTGCTCGACGTCGGCGGCGCGCCGGTGACGGTCAACCGGTACATCCTGGCGAACGGTCCGAGCCAGGCCCTGGTGTACTACTGGTACCAGGGGCGCGGGCGCGTGGCACATAACGAGTACACGGTGAAGTGGGACCTGCTGCGCGACGCGATCGCCCGCGGGCGCTCGGAGGAGGCGCTGGTGCGGATCGTGGTGCCGATCCGCCAGGCCCCGGGCTACACGACGGAGGCGTGGCGGAAGCTGATCGCCGACGCGGAAGCGGTGGCGCGGCGGGCGGCGGGCGAGATGATCCCACGGCTGGATGAGGCGTTACCGGTGTGGAAGAACAGCTGATTGCTGCGTGCTGATTGCTGCCTGCTGGGCCTGCTTGCTGCCGCTTGAGCTTGCGCGAGCCCCAGCCCGCAGCGGCAGCAGCCCCACGCAGCAATCAGCACGCAGGATGAACTGATTGCTGCCTGCTGGTCCTGCTTGCTGCCGCTTGGAGCTTGAGCTTGCGCGAGCCCCAGCCCGCAGCAGCAGCTGCTGCACGCAGCAATCAGCACGCAGGATGAACTGATTGCTGCCTGCTGGTCCTGCTTGCTGCCGCTGGAGCTTGAGCTAGCGCGAGCCCCAGCCCGCAGCGGCAGCAGCCCCACGCAGCAATCAGTACGCAGTTCCCCTGATCATCCGCGGATCATTGCTGATGATCCCCCGGACCCCCTTTGCGCGCAGCGCCTTTGCCTGGCGAGGATCGTCCACGGTCCATACGTGCACCGGCACTCCGGACGGTTCCAGGATTCGTACGTAGCCGCCGACGGGCAGCGGGATCCCTCGAAAGACCGGCGGCATGCACATCACCTCGAAGTCCACGCGAGCCGGCGGGATCCCCGTGAGTGCGTTCCAGAGCAGGCGCGCGGTGTCGCGACGACTCGAACCCGTGTGAATCGCGGTCCCCCGGAACGGTTCCATCGCCTTCCAGTCGAACGAGGCAACGATGCACCGGTCGGTCGCGGCGTGACCCTCGATCACCGCACGAGTGGCCACTGACGCGGCCGCGGTCTTGACCTCGATCAGGAGCGGCGTCCCCGGGAAGGTCCGGAGCACGTCGTCGAGCGTGGGAATGGTCACCCCTGTGCCCCGGTAGGGATGGGTGACCCCGTCCGGCGTGAACCGCGCCCCGGCATCCGCCTCGCGAACCTGCGCCAGGGCCAGGCGATCGACACGGCCCGATCGATCGGTCGTGCGGTCGAGCGTCGGGTCGTGAATCACGACCACCTCGCCGTCGGCGGTCAGGTGCACGTCCATCTCGATCGCATCGACCCCGATGTCCACAGCCTGCCGGAACGACTCGATGGTGTTCTCGGGCGCGTGCGCCGCGTTGCCGCGGTGCCCGATCAGCGGATGGCCGTGCAAGCCGAGCAGCGGATGAGTCATGGGCCGGGAAGCAGAAGGGCCGAGGCTCTCACCTCGACCCCTCCGGACTGTGGACTCTCAACTCTCAACTCTCAACTCTCAACTCGTTCTAGAACGCATACTGCATCCTCGTCACCAGCAGGAACCCGAGTTCCGGCGTCCCCGGCATGGTGCGGTACTTGATGTTGAACAGGTTGTCGGCGCGCAGGGAGAACAGCACCGATTGCCCCGCGGGCATGAAGCGCCAGTTGACCCCCGCGTCGAAGATGTTGACGCCGCGGATCTTGTCGTAGCTGTAGGCCCCGTTCGGGCCGAGGAACTGCACCTCGGTCGCGTACACGCCCGAGTTGACCTGGTACGAGTTCGCGTGGCGGAAGTTCATGTTGTAGCCCCACCGGCCGTCGGTGCTCCGGAACGCGGCCGACAGCGACGCCTTCTGGCTCGGCGCGTTCAGCATGAGCGGCCGGCTGTTGCTGCTGGCGACGTCGGGGAACGAGTCGTTGTCCACCCAGCTCAGCGTCCCGCCGAAGGTCCAGTTGTCGTTATGCACGTAGTCCACCGAGACGTCGATCCCGTTCACCGTGACCGTCTTGTCGAAGGTCGTGTACGTCGCGAGGATGTCGGTCGCGCTGGCGAACGTGTCGTCGTTGAAGGACACGATGCCCAGCGGCAGGGGCGCGAGGCCGGCGGCCGCCGCGGCGGCGACCTGCGGTCCGAAGACCTGGGCCGTGCCCGCCGCCTGCGCCTGCGGCATGTTGAACGGCGGGCCCATGAGCGTCTGCGTGATGGCCGGGATCAGCGCCGCCTGCATGAAGTCCTTCGTCGACGTCTGGTCGAAGAAGATGTTCGGCGTCGCCAGGCCGGCGGGATTCCCGACGTCGCCCCGCTTCTCGCTCCAGCCGTCGATCGCCAGGCGGAGCTTGTTGCCGATGATGCCCTTGTAGCCGATCTCGTAGGTGTTGTTGAAGGACGCCTTGATCGGCGCCAGGTCCTTCACGTCGGCCGGCGTCAGGTTGGGCGATCCCGGGAGGATCATGTGCATCTGCGTGCCGACCTGCGCCGGCGTCGGCTGGAGCGATCCGAGGAACGCGACCAGCTGACCCGCCACCGCCTGCGCGGTCGCGGCGCCAACGCCAAGGCCGGACTGGATCGCCGGCGCCAGCCCGGCCACCAGCTGCGGAGCCAGCGTGGAAATCGCGCCGCGATAGGCGACTGCGGCGGACGCCGGCTGCCAGGTGGATTCGCCCCCCGGGCCGGTGAAGATGGTGCGCATGCACAGGCCGCCGTTGACGTTCGCGTCGCAGCCCCGGTTGAACGTCCAGCCCTGCTTGGGCGGGTTCCCCACGGCGCGCACCAGGTACGGCAGTCCCGGCGCCAGGTTCCGCTGGGACACCAGGTCCAGGAACCAGGTGAAGTTGGCCGGCGTCTGGAACGCGCGGTTGTACGTGACGCGGAAGTTCTGCGTCTCGCTCGGCTTGAAGATCAGCGCCGCGCGCGGCGAGGTCTGCAGCCCCTCGACCTGGTCGTTGTTGTCGACCCGCAGCGCGGCGATGAAGTCAAACTTCGGCGTCAGGCGCGTCGTGGACTGGATGTACCCGCCCACCTCGCGAACGTCGTCGACGTCCTCGTTGCGGCCGTTGATCGTGCCCAGCGTCACCGGGTTGGTCTGGATGTAGTCGACGCCGTAGATGAAGTCCTGCTTCGCGCCGATCGACATCCCATGTTGCAACTGTGCCGCCAGCACCTTCGACTGGTCGACGAACGGCTGTCCCGTGCGCAGGGAGTAGGTGCCCGACAGGTCGTTGGCGTCCTCGTTGCCGGAGTTGCTCATGTTCATGAAGACCTGGCCGAACAGGCGTCCGATACGGGCGCGCTGCTGGATGCTCGTATACGTCCAGTTCTTGGCCAGCACCGAGCCGTTCGTCCCGGTCAGTTCCATCCCGCTGCCGATCTTCGACATCCCGAGTGTCGTGACGTATTCGGCGTTGTCGGTTGGTCGGTAGTCGAGGCGCGCCTCGCCGACGGTGCGCTTGATGTCGAACGTGCGGTCATTGGGCATGCCGGCGCGCCCCGGTGGCGCTTCGGACGGAAAGACCAAGGGCTCGGCCGGGTCGTTGTACTCCCATTCCTGCGCCGTGAAGTACTCGCCCGACAGCTTGAACCCGAGCTTGTCGCCGATCAGTCCCGCGTAGCGCGCCGATCCCTTGAACAGGCTCTGAGTGCCGCCGTCGAGCGTGATCGTCGTTCCCTGTGAGGTGAACGGGGACTTGGTGATCACGTGCAGGACGCCATGCGAGCTGTTGGGGCCGTACAGGGCGGAGGCGGGTCCGAGCAGGACCTCGATGCGCTCGATGTCGTCGCCGGTGGTGGTCGACATGAGCGGCACGTTCACGCGCAACGACGGCACGCCGGCGAACCGGTAATCCTGCAGCGTGAGGATCGAGCCCGAGAACGCGTTGTTGAAGCCTCGCGCCACGATATTCGACTGGGCGACGCCACCCTTGCTGACGTCCACCCCGGCCATCCCCTGCACGTGCTCGGCGGCCGTCACCACCGGGCGCTCCTGGATTTCCCGCACCTCGATCACGGATACCGAGGCTGGCGCGTCGAGCGCCTTTTCTTCCTTGCGCGACGCCACCGTGACGACCGGGTTCAGTTCGATCACCGCCTCGGCCATCGTGACGTTCGCGGTGGCCGATCCGCCGGCCGCGACGGTCACGGTGGCGTTCCCCGGCCGGTACCCGATCCGGTTCACTACTATGGTATACGTCCCCGCGGGAACGGTGAGCCGGTACGAGCCGTCATCTCGCGACTGCGTGGCAGCGACGATCGTCGTCGCGGAGAGTGCCTGCACGCGCGCTCCGGCGACTGGCTGGTTGGCGCGACCCTCAGTGACCGTGCCGGTCACTGTACCTGTCTGCGCGCTGCCGAGCGTGGGGATCGCAGCGATTGCGATCGACGCCAGGACGCGGAATACCCGACGAGCCGACATCATGACCTCTTCGTTAGGAGGGTTTCCAGCCGGGTCGAAAATAGGGATCTCATCCGGGGTTGCGCCATATGGGCCGCTACCGTCCGGACCGTCCCGGCGACACCTTCCGTCGGGTATTCTCCTATTGCCGTGCAGCCCATCCCTCGCTTCCTGTCCCTGGCCACCGCCGCCCTGTCGTTATGGTCCGCGCCGGTCGACGCGCAGGCCCCACTACGGTCGGTCCTCAGGCAACTGTATGGGGACCTTGCCGTGGAGGTCCGGACCCGTGGCGATGGCTCGCTGACCCTTGGGGTAGCCGACGGTCGCGTCAGCCTCGCATTCCCGTTGATGGCCGTCGACCTGCGACGCTGGTCCGACTCGGTGAGCCGGGTCCTGGCCGCCCCATCCCCCAGGCGCGGCCAGTCCGCCACCTGGAACGCGGTGGTCGCGGGGCCGGGAGTGGCCGCCGGGTCGATGGCGCTGACCCGACGCGTCGCCCCGGGCGACACCGGGATCGTGCTGCTGGTGACGGACCCCGCGTTCCAGGGCGCCCGCACCCCGCTCGGCATGGCCGAGGCGAAGGCACTGGCGGCGGCCATGCGCCGCGCGGCGATCGCCTCGCTCGCGCCCCCGGTCCCAAGGGGGAAGGCGACCGCGCCGCCGCCGAAGACGCCGCCGCCGAAGAAACCGCCGCCGCGTTAGGGCCGGCGGCCGAGCTGCTGCCGCAGCTGGTCGCGCATGCGCCGTGCGTCGGGCGGCGACGGGTCCATCCGCAACCCCGCCTCGAGCTGCCGCAGCGCCTCACGCGGGTTGCCCAGGTCCAGCAGTAACCGCGACGCGTAGAAGTTGGCGATCGCGAGCGAGGGGTCCAGCTCGGCGGCGCGCACGAAGTTCACCAGCGCGCTGTCGGCGGCTGCCTGCCGCGCGTAGACGGCGGCGATGTTGAAGTACGCCAGTGGCTCGCGCGGATTGAGCGCGATCGCCCGTCGGTAGGCCGCCAGGGCACCGGCGACATCGTTCCGCGCCGCCAGCGCGATGCCGAGGTTCACCAGCGTGAGGGGCTGCACCGGGTCCATGGAAAGCGCCTGCTGGTAGGCATCGATGGCGGCGCGCGGGTCGCCGGCGTCAGCGAGCGCCAGGCCATGGTTGAGCGGGATCCGCGCGTTCCGGGGATCGGCCTCGCGGGCGCGCCGGTACAGTTCGGCCGCGCCCGCGGCATCCCCCAGCGACCGGGCGCGGTCGCCGAGGAACCCGAGCACGACGCCCCATCGCGCGCGGACGCGCGCCTCGCGATCCCCCAGCCCTGAGAGCGCCTCGATCAGGAAGCGCCGCGTGCGCGGCTCGGTCCCGCGCGCGAAATGGAGGGAGGCCAGCGCCAGCGCGCGGATGTCGTCGTCGTCGTGCGTCGACAGCCGCTCCAGCCGGGTGAGGACGTCGCGCTCGAGCGGGTCCTGGTCGCGCGCCAGGTGCCGTTCCAGGAACCAGGCCATGCCGGCGAACAGCGCCTGCGTGTGGCGCTCATCCGGGTCGAGCACGAGCCGGGCCGCGGCGCCCCGGGGGAGGTCCTGCCGGGCGCGGACCAGCGCATCGACCGCGCGCGGCAGCGGCTTGAGCTCCCCGTACCATTCACGGACGGTGGCGTCGAGCGCGGCCGCCGCCAGCTCCCGGTGGCAGCCCTGGCAGGCACTCGTTATGCCTGACGAGGAATCCGCGAACGGGCGCGGGATCGGGATCGTGTGGTCGGACCTGGCGTACGGGATGGCGGACCCCAGCTCCGGCTGCTGGAGGTACGGCATGTGGCACGCGGTGCAGCGGCTGCCGGGCGAGCCGGGGGCATGCCTCGTGTGCGCCGTGCCCGCGTCCGCCTTGCTCGCATGGCACGCGGTGCACTGCCGGTCGTCGAAGCGCCCCGGGAGGTCGGCCCCGTTCACGTCGCGGTACGACTGCGAGTGCGGGTTGTGGCAACTGGTGCAGGTCATGCCGCCGTTGCGGTAGCAGTCGCTGTACAGGTGGCCTTCCTGGTAGGCGAACGTGCGCACCCGGCCGTCCGGCAGGTGTGGCTCGTCCCCGAGTTGCGGCAGGCGGATCGAGTAGTAGTCGGCCAGCGCCATGCCCGCGGCGTAGCCCGGCCGCACCTGGTCCTTCAACGCGTGACACTGCCAGCAGGTCTCGAGGGACTGGTCCTTGCCCGACAGGGCCAGCGGGCGCATCGCGAGGTCCCCGGCGGCGACCCGCGCCGGATCCCGCAGCGCGGCAAGGTGCGGCCCCCCCGGCCCGTGACACGTCTCGCAGTTCACGCCCAGCGACTGGATCGAGGTCCGGTACGCGGCGATGGAGGAATCGAGCGCGACCCGGATCTGGCTGCCATGACATGACTGGCAATTGTTGAAGCGCGGCTCGTCGCCCATGACCCGGCTCGGCGGCCAGTCCACGCAGTCGGTGATCGACAGCGCGGCGGTGATCGGCACCCATCCCTTGTTGCCGCGCCCGATGGTGTTGCAGAACCAGGTGCGCCCCTGCCGGCTGAAGTCGAAGGGAAGGAAGCGCCACGTCCCATCGGCAAACCGGGAGAGGAAACCCTGCGTGCCACCCCCTTCCATGTGGCCGCCGCCCACGACACCGTCGATCCCGAGCACGCGGTCGTCCGCGCCCTCCTGCCGCACCGTGAACGTGAAACGTCCGCCTGACGAGCGCGGGATCACCTCGGCATCGGCGAACCGGATCGGCGTGCCGTCGAACGGCGCCACCATCGCGACGCGGCCCGGCGGCCCGCCGGCCTTCGCATGCGTCGAGCCCACCCAGGCGTCGGCCTGCGCCCGATGGCATTCGGCGCACCGATCGGTACCGACGAAGTCACTGGCGACCTGCGCCACCGGGGTGACCTGCACCAGCGCCGGGAAGGGATCGGTGGAGACTTCCAGCGGTCGCCGGGGCCGAGCCACCATCAGCGCCGCCCCGATCGCCAGGACGACGACGGCAATGGCAATTACCGTGAGACGTCCCCTCGTCAGGCGGGGCCGTGCGGTGGAGGCTTCCTTGCCTCCGATCCCGGACCTCGGACCTCGCGCCTGCTCCGGCCTCTGGCCCCTGGCCTCTGGCCTCTTCTTCCGTGCCATCACCGTCCCCCGGGCGCCGGGGGCCTGCTCCACCCCGGCCCCTCGCACCGGCACAGCGTGCGGATGTGCCTGACGAGTGCCCGGATCTCCGCCGGCGACAGCGTGGCGCCGAACGCCGGCATGCGGGGACTCCGGTTCATGACCGTCCCGCCGGCCGCGATGGTGTCGTACAGGGAATCATCGGGCCGCGTCGACATCGCCTCACGCGACGCATGGGCCGCCGGCTTCACACGCAGGCTCGCCGCATTGGGCCCGTCGCCACCACCGCGCTCCCCGTGGCACGCCGCGCACCACCTGGCGTACAGGGCGGGGCCGTCGGCGGGACTGGCGACGGGAGACGGGGGACGGGGGATGCTCGGCTCGGCGACCGCGGTTCCGGGTCGCGAGGCGAGGTACCGGCTGATGAGATCGCGCGTCGCTGCCGGCATCTCGGTCCTCGGCATGACGGAGCCGGGCACGGTGGCCTGCGGGTCGGCGATCATCGCCGCGATGTAGGCTGCGGAACGTCGTTCGCGCACCGTCGTGAGGTCCGGCCCGATCTTCCCGCCTTCGCCGGCGAGCGTGTGGCAGCCGAGGCAGGGAAGGTGATCGCGCAACAGGGACTCCGCCTTCGCCTTCGCGAAGGCGCTCAAGGGCTGGTCACCGGATTGCGCGTTGGCCGGGGTGGCCACGAGGCATGCGAGCAACGCCAGCCCGGCCCTCGATACCGGAAATGTCATCAGGCGCTGCGCACCGGGATGGCCGAGTCGAGGATCGTGAGCTTCTGCCAGATCTTGGAGGAGAGGCCGTTGGTGAGCCCTGACACTTCGTCGACGGCGGCCAGGATGTGCGGATCGTTGGATTCCTGGACGAACAGCGCGGCGACCTTGCTGCCGAGCGACAGAAGCTCACTACAGTAGTCGAGGTACCGGCTCAGGTCCTGCTGTGTCATCGATCGCTTCGGGGACGATGCCGTTTCGCGTGCCGGCGCCAGGACCTGGTGCGGATCCTTGGTGAGCTGGTGCATGTCTACCACGTGCGCGATGCTTCGCAACTGGTGGAGCGCCCCGAGGGCGCGACGGCGCTTCGCGCGGCCCTCGAGGGACCCGAGGAACCAGACGGCGATGCCGAGGAAGACGACTTCGTTCACCGCTGACTCGATCGCCTGGAGGTAGTCCCCGAAGCCGCCGAATTCCATCGGGGTTCCATCGATCACCGGCTGCAACAGGAGGAGGACGGAAAGGACCAGCACCGTGACGATCAGGATCACGGTGACGATCCGGATGGGCCAGTGCGGCTTCCCGATCTCCTCGGCCTCGGTGGCGCAGAACTTTCCGAGCGCGTGGAGTTCCCTGGCCACCGCCGACAGCCCCGAGCCCGGGAACCGCTCGTCGATGCGGTGGACGAGCTGGTCGAGGGTGGCGATGATCTGGGCGCTGTCGAGTGACCGGTAAGCCATGCTGATTCGTGACTCGTGATTCGTGACTCGTGACTCGGTGGTGCAGCTCTCGGACCTCCGACCTCGGACCTCACGTCTCCTCGGCCTTTTCTCTGGCCGTCACTAAGTTCAGTCCCCATGACCGCCGAGGCCAGAGGGCACGACCCGTACGCCGTCTTCCGGCACGCTTCCTTCCGGTGGTTCGTGGTCAGCCTCCTCGCCATGGTGATGGCGGCGCAGGTGCAGCTGGTGGTGGTGGGCTGGGAGATCTACCAGCTCACGCAGGACCCGCTGGCCCTCGGGTTCCTCGGCCTGTCCGAGGTCATCCCGTACCTCGCCGTGGCCCTCTATGCCGGCCACGTGGTGGACCGGCGCGACCGGAAGGCGGTCTCGGTGGTGGCGCTGGTGGTGCTGCTGCTGGCCGCGATCGCCCTGTTCGCGATGTCGCTGGTCGAGCCCGTGCCGACCCGCGCCTGGCCGTTCTATCTCGTCTTCGGCGCCTGCGGGCTGGCGCGGAGCTTCCTCCAGGTCTCACGGAGCGCGCTGGTGGCCGAGGTCGTGCCGCGGGACCTGTATCCGAACGCGGCGACGTGGCGGAGCTCCACCTGGCAGGCCGGGACCGTGGCCGGGCCCGCGTTAGGCGGCGTGCTCTTTGCGGCGCTCGGCGCCCGCTGGACCCTCGGCATCAACCTGCTGTTCGGCGTCATGGCGCTCGGCACCATGCTGCTCGTCAGGCACTCGCCGACCCCGCGCCCCACCGGCGTGGTCCGCCTCCTGGGGAACCTGGCGGAAGGCCTGCGCTACGTGCGCCGCGAGCGCATCATCCTGGGTGCGCTGTCGCTCGACATGCTGGCGGTGTTCTTCGGGGGCGCGGTGGCCATGCTTCCCATCTTCGCATCCGACATCCTCAAGGTCGGGCCGGAGGGGTTTGGCGCGTTGCAGGCGGCGCCGGGTGCCGGCGCGGTGATGATGGCCTTTGTCATCGCCCATCGGCGTCCGTTCCGCCACGCGGGCCCGGTGCTGCTCGCCGCGGTGACGATCTTCGGCCTCGCGATCATCGGCTTCGCGCTGTCGCGCTCGTTCGTCCTGTCGGTGGTGCTGCTCGCCATCAGCGGCATGGCGGACAACGCGAGCGCGGTGATCCGGTCGACGCTGATCCAGGTGCGGGTCCCACCGGAAATGCTCGGCCGGGTGTCGTCGGTCAACGCGATCTTCATCGGCAGCTCGAACGAGCTGGGCTATTTCGAGAGCGGTGTCGCAGCGCGACTGCTCGGCGCCGTGCCGGCCGTGCTGTTCGGCGGCCTGATGACGCTGCTGACGGTGGCAGTGATCGGGTGGCGGGTGCCGGACGTTCGGCGACTCGGAGTGATCGCTCGGGATTCGTGATGTGAGGGCGGGGTTGAGGCTCGAGGCTCGAGGCTCGAGGCTCGAGGCTCCATGCCTGATGCCCAGGTTGTTGCGACTCTCCCTACCCGTCGGTTCGTCCCCAGCACCCGACCAAGCGCGTTGCGCACAGACTGGGCCACCCGTAGGTTCGCCCCGGGACTCACCGTGTTCTCTCCCACGCCGTTCCCATGTCGCGTCGCATCCTGTCGATGGTGTCGGGCGTGCTGCTCTTCGGTGTGGCCTGCAGTTCGCCCACCGAACCTGCCCCCGACTTCGATGGTTCCCGGTATCCCTACCTTGTCAGCGGTGGGGGAGTGCGCGTCTTCGGGACGTCGCGCGTCCTGGTCATCCCGGCACGGTTCTATAGCGGCGCCACTCCGTCCCTGACATCGGCCGAGCTCCAGGCCCAGCTCTTCGGTTCGGCGAACGGCGGACCACTCAATGCGTCGTTCGCCCACGCGTCAGGCGGTGCGTTCCGGCTGAAGGGGCAGGTGACGCCCTGGGTGACCACGACCGTCTCGATCGCCGGCCTGACGCTGCCCGGGATCTACACACCCACCGGGCAGGAGGACTACGTGTGGGAGGCGCTCGAGCGCGTCGAGAGCGACGTGGACTTCGGGCTGTTCGACAACGACGGCCCGGACGGGTTCGCGAACAGTGGTGACGACGACGGCGTGGTAGACGGCGGCGTGGTCGTGCTCAACTCGGAGAAGAACCGCTACTGCGACGGGGGCACCGGGATCGGACCCCATCCATTCGCACGGCTGCAATGGCTGATCCAGGGGCAGCGCTACAAGACGCAGGATGCGTCGGCCAACGGTGGCGTGGTCGAGGTCGGGGGTTACACGCTGATGTCGGCCACCGCGTGCGGCGGCTCCTTCGTTGGCGCTCACGTGATGGCGCACGAACTCGGTCACCTGCTCTTCCGGCTGCCCGACCTCTACCACGCCCAGGGCGGCGCCGGCGAGGTGTGGGCTACCCGGCGCTGGGTGGCCGGGTGCTGGGAATTGATGGCGGCCGGCGCCTGGGGATGCGGCACCGGGGCGCCGACGCTCGATTACCGCTTCAACACGCTCGGCGCGTGGGCCCGCACCTTCGTGGGGTGGTCCGCCCCGACCGTGGTGGACATCGCGAAGGACTCCACCTACGACCTGGATCCGTTAGGCAGGGGCGGCGACGTGCTCCGCGTTCCCATGACGGCGACCGAGCATCTCCTCATCGAGTACCGGGAGGGCGACGACGGCGACGACAAGTTACCCGCCAACGGGGTCCTGCTGTATCTCGTCAACGAGGCGGTGACCGCGTTCCAGCCCCCACCGGGCACTCCCTACCGGGTCAGCCTGGTGGAGGCCGACGACGACTCGGCCATGTTCCGGACCGAGCTGCAGGGAGGGAACCGTGGCGTGGCCGGTGACGCATTCGGGATCACCCGGACGTCGTTCCGGACCGGTGAACATACGCGGGCCAGGACGGCCGCCGGTTCGCCGTTGCCGTTCGAGATCTCGGAGATCTCGATCAACGCCGCGACGCACCGGGCGCGCCTGCGGATCGCCCCGGCGTCGGCCGCGCGGTTGCCGCAGCCCTAACGCAACTCCTGCACGGCCCGCCACGCCTGGTCGATCGCCGAGTCGGTGTAGGCATAGGCACCGGCGTCGGAGTTGGCGATGGCGATGTTGCCGCGTTGCTGCCGCGCGACGACGCAGGGCTGGCTGCCCTCTGGCCAGTCCGGGTCCCAGAGCGAGTTGTACTCGTACGCGTAGCCGTGCGACCAGCGATTGACGGTGATGCCGGCGATGTCGCGCGCGGGGTCGAAGCCGCCCTTGCCGAACATGCGCTGGAGTTGCCCGCGCACCTGTCGCTCGTACGTCGCATACGCGGTGCCCAGCAGTTCGGCGCGACCGAGGCGGTGCTGGTCGCGCGCGGGCAGGCCCGGCTTGCACGGCGTGCGCATCATGAACAGGATGACCGGGTCGGCGGGTCCTTTCGCGAACCGGTAGTCGCCGAGGCTCACCGGGTAGTCCACCGAGGTCTCGGACCAGTAACTGCCCGGCGCGTCGACCGAGTGCACGCCCAGCGCGGCGAGCGACGTCCAGTTGCGGAGCGCGACGTTGGTGTAGAGGAGCGGGACCTTCACGCCATAGCGGAGGGCGTCCTTCTGTGCCGCGGGCAGCTCGGGGCAGAGATGCGGGATCACGCCGTGCCAGCAGGCGAGCACGCACTTCGCGGCGCGCACTCGCCAGGCCTTTCCGTCCTGCACGTAGGTGACGGAGACGTCACCGGTGCCTCCAGGCCGGCTGTGCGCAACGTTGACGACCGTGCTGTTGAGGCGCAGTCGCACGCGTGACGCTGGGGTGTCGAGCCGGTCATAGCGAGCCCGCGCGGTGACGATGTCCTGCATCGTCGAGCCATCGAGCGTGCCCGGGATCAGTCCCCTCACCAGCAGCCTGGCGATGCTCGCGTTGCCGTCGGGGAAGTGGAAGATGTAGGGCTCGTCGTGGGAATGGGCGGCTGTGCGGCCGAGCCGCGACGTGTCGTCAGGCAGCGCGAGGCCGTCGAAGCCCGGGTAGCCCAGTCCCCAGCAGTCGGCAGCCGGGACGGCATCGATGCCGACGCCGTAATAGCCGTGGGTGGCGGATTGGAAGTACGGGAGGAGCGATGCCGGCACACCGGCATTCTTCGTGAGGTAGTCGCGGTAGCTCGTCATTCGCAGCAACGCGAGCTTCTGCTCCGGCGTGCGTCCCGGCAGGTAGTCGCGTCGCTCGGTGTTGAGCCGCACCAGCGCGCGTCTCGCTTCCGCGGAGAGCGGCGTGCGCGCGGCGAAGTCGCGCCAGGAGAGGTTGTCCGGCTTCGGGACCAGTCGGTCCTCGCCGAACGTCGCCCGGTCGAAGAAGGTGCCGTGGGAGAGCCCGCGGGAGGCGAAGTACTCCTGGTCGTAGGCCTGCCGGAAGACTTCCGTGTCGATGGCGAGTTCCCGGAGCAGCGCCTTCGAGACGGTGGAGTAGTGCGATGGGCCGTCGATCGATTGGGTGCCGCCGTAGCCGATGAGCGTGCGTCCGCCGACGGTGAACTCGGTGCGCCGGGCGTGGCCGCCGAAGTCGTCGTGGTTGTCGAGGATGAGGATGCGAGCGTTCGGCCCCGCCGCCTTGCGGTAGAAGTGGGCCGCGGCCAGTCCGCTGATGCCGGCCCCCACCACGATGAGGTCGTAGCGTTCGTTGCGCGCGGTCGGTTGCCGCCACTCGGCCGGCGCAAGCCCGTCGCGGAGGCGATGGGCGTTCTCGAAGGCGCCGTCGTGGCTGCCGCGGAGCCCGGTCCTGGCCGGGGGGTAGTCGGCTGGCGGTTGTCCGACTCCCGCGCGCCAGACTTCGGCCGGCGACAGGCTGCCTAACGCTCCAATGCCGATGGCGAGCCCGTTGAGGAAGTCGCGGCGGTCGATGGGCCGGTCGAGGCCGAGTTGGCGGTCGCGGGCCGGGTCGGGAGAGTCGTCCAAGGGTCCTCGCGGTGCCGCCGAGCGGTTGGCCAGGGGGTGGTTCGAACCGGTACAGTATTGCCGCGGCGGCCGTGTCAGTCCAGCACTGCTCCTGCCGGCGTCGGCCTGTCGGGACGTTGCCCCCAAGTGCGTTGAGGTGATGCCTGGTGCGTTCCGAGGATGACGTCCGACGGCGCGGGCCAGACCATCTTCGGGCATGGCGGACTGGGGCATCAAGCGCATGAACGTGGCTCCGACCGCGTGGATCGAGGCCACACGCAAGGCACTGCTCCTGCGCCGCTACACGGCGCGGACGGAAGCAGCTTATGTGGGCTGGTTGCAGCGATTCCTGCGCTTTCGTCGAACCATGCCATCCGCGAGCGAGGTGGAGTCAGTGCGCGGCTTCCTCACTCGGCTCGCGTCCGGGGGCCGTGTAAGCGCGTCGACACAGAAGCAAGCACTGTCTGCTATCCGGTTTGCTTACGCACAGGGCCTGGGAGAAACATTGCCTTGGCTCGACGGCTTCACGCCGGCCTCGAGGCCGCCCAGGCTGCCTGTTGTGCTATCGCCTGGTGAGGTCGAGGCCGTCCTGCTTAACCTGTCCGGCGCCAGGCGGCTGGCAGGAATGCTGCTATACGGTTCGGGGTTGCGGTTGATGGAGGCGTTGACGCTGCGGGTGAAGGATCTCGACTTCGAGCGCGGGACCGTGGTGGTGCGTGGCGGGAAGGGTGACAAGGACCGGGCGACCGTGTTCCCGGCATCGTTGCACGAGGAGATGCGGGCGCATCTGGCGCGCGTGAAGCGATTGCACGATCGCGACTTGGCACGTGGTGCGGGAGCAGTCTCCTTACCTGGCGCGTTCGGGCGGAAGTCACCGACCTCAGCCCGGTCGTGGGAGTGGCAGTGGGTCTTCCCGGCGACGAGCTGCTATGTAGATGCTGAAACCGGCGAGCGGCGTCGGCATCATTATCACGAGACCGCGATGCAACGTGCGATGAAGGAAGCGGTCCTTCGATCAGGAATCGGGAAGCGTGCGAGCTGCCACACGTTGCGGCACTCGTTCGCGACGCACCTTCTGGAGCAGGGTTACGACATCAGGACCGTGCAGGAGTTGCTGGGGCACGCGGACGTGAGCACGACGATGATCTACACGCACGTGCTGCAACGTGGACCTGGAGGAGTCCGGAGTCCGTTGGAGCTCTTGGGTCGTGACAGGAGTGAGGTGCGTCCTGGTTCGAAGTGACGTCTCATTTATGCAGCCCTGCCAAAAACGGCACTGGGAGACGTGAGTGGTGCTTGGGAGGGCGCGCCAGGTCCGAAACTGCTATACTAGACCAGTCTATTTCCCTTATCATGTACCGGTCCAAGATCCGTTATGCGGCTACCCATGCTTATGGTGCCTGAGACTGTGGAGCTGCCGCAGATCCGCCTTCGCCGACCGCGATTCTCGGATGCGACTGCGATCCTTGAGTACGCGAACGACACCGAAGTCGCGCGCTTTGCGGACTGGCCCGTCGGGACTACACTCGAGCGCCTGCAGGCGTCTCTCAGCGACCGCGCAGCGCGCTGGGACGCCGGCGAGGAATACTACTGGGTAATAACAAGGCCGCCGGAAGATACCGCGATCGGCGGCGTGTCTTGCATGGTTGCCAAGCACGCCGCTGAAGTTGGCTTTCTTCTCCACCGAAAGCACTGGGGCAAAGGCTTCGCTACCATGGCTTGCCAGGCGGTCGCGGACTGGGCGCTGTCTGAGCCGTCCATCTGGAGAGTGTGGGCCACCTGTGATCTCGACAATCGCGCGTCCGTTCGCGTTCTTGAGAAGGCCGGGTTTGCACTCGAAGGTGTCTTGCGCCGATTTGCCGTCCGACCGAATCTCTCCACCGAGCCCCGCGATGCTTTCCTGTATTCACGCACTCGGATCGCCGCATAACAGCGTTTGCTGCTGACAGCCGGGGTTAGTCTGCTCGCTGTCGCTCGCTCTTTGTTGAACCGGCTGCAGCAGAAACTTGTCCGTTA
>JAUQWM010000064.1 GCA_030835125.1 Gemmatimonadaceae bacterium
CATGGGTGTTCGGGTAAGCGGAATCCTGGATCATTCCGATCGCTTGCGCGCGTGATCCACCGTTCGCGCGGTGCGCGGAGTTGTGGAAACGGGGCAAGCGTGCGACCTCGCGGTTGCGACACAGCTCGGAGGACGCATGCCCCGCTCGCCATCGGTACCGATTCACCGCACGCTCCGCAAGTTCCTTCCGCCGTCGCTCGTCGAAGCGAGCGCTCGGGCGACGGGCGCGTTCCAGCGCGTCCGGAAGGTCGACGCCTACGCCCTGGTCTGGAGCCTTATCCTCGGCTTTTCCGCCGGGAAAGTCCGGACCATCGCGGGCCTGCGTCGCGTCTACGAGAGGGTCTCGCGGACCACGCTGGAGGAGAGCAGCTTCTACTGCCGGTTCACGCCGGCGCTGGTGAGGCTGCTCCGGCAGCTGCTCGACGGCGTGCTCCAGCAGTCCTGGGGGCTGAGCCGGCCCGCATCTGGGCGGCTCAATCAGTTCCGCGACATCCTGATCGCGGACTCGACGGTCATCCGCCTGCACGAGCTGCTGGCCAAGGCGTTTCCGGCCTGCCGCACCAACCACACCCGGGCTGCCGCGAAGGTGCATGTGGTGATGTGCGTGGCGGGGGCTGGCAAGCAGACCGTCAAGGTGACCGCCGAGCGCCGCCATGATCGCCGTGCCCTCGTCCTCGGCCCGTGGGCTCGCGGCAAGTTGTTGCTCTTCGACCTCGGCTACTTCGACTTCCGCCTCTTCCGCCGGCTCGACGAGATCCGTGGCTACTTCGTGTCCCGGCTCAAGCGCAGCTCCAACCCGGTCATCGTTGCTCAGAATCGACGCTGGCGCGGCCGGTCGGTCGCCGTCGTCGGGCAGTGCATCTGGGATGTCGTCGACCGCCTGCAGCGCGAGGAACTCGACGTCACCGTACAGGTTCGCTCCCGCCATCGCGTCTACGCCGGGCGCTGCTCCAGCGAGGTCCGCACCTTCCGTGTCGTCGGCGTGCGGGACGAAGCCTCCGGCGAGTACCACCTGTACATCACCAACATCGGCGTCGAGGCGCTCCAGCCGGCCGATATCGCCCGCGTGTACGCCGTCCGCTGGGAAGTCGAGTTGCTCTTCAAGGAGCTGAAGTCGCACTACCGGCTCGACCAGATCCCGAGCCGAAAGCGCGCCGTCGTAGAGGCCATGCTCTACGCCGCTCTTCTCTCGCTGGCCGCGAGCCGAGCGCTCCTTCACGCCTTGCGCAGCGCGGTCCGCCCGGGATTCCTTCTCCCGGCACGACGCTGGAGCGTGCTCATGAGCCAGCACGCAACCGACCTGCTCGCCGTCGTCATCGAAGGCCGCGACGACCCAGTCTTGCTCGACCTGCTGCTCCACGAGGCCCCAGACCCGAACCGTCGTCGCCTTCACCTGCTTCAGTCCGTCGAGCGCCGTGCACATGCCTATCGAGCCCCCGG
>JAUQWM010000065.1 GCA_030835125.1 Gemmatimonadaceae bacterium
CAACTCTCAACTCTCAACTCTCAACTCTCAACTCTCCACTCTCAACTCTCAACTCATACGCCCGGCTCGTGGAGCCGCTCCAGCCGTTGCTCCAGGTCCTCCCGTTTCGACCTTAGCACCTTCACGCGGGCGCCCGTCACCAGGACCGCATACGCGTCCCCGCGCTCGTGGGCCTCCACGCGTCGCACGCGCGCCAGGTTCACGATCGCCGACCGATGCACGCGCAGGAAGCGCGCCGGATCGAGCCGCCGCTCCAGCGACGCCAGCGTCTCGCGCAACAGGTGCACCTTGCTCCCCAGGTGCAGGCGCGCGTAATAGTCCGCTCCCTCGATCCAGTCCACGTCACGGGTCGGCACCACGATCACGTGCCCCACCTCCCGGACGATCAGCCGGCCCACGCCCGCGGGCCTCGCCGGCGCCATGCGTTCCAGCAGCGACTCCACCTGCGCGCGGTACGCCTCGGCGCCGACCGAGGACTGCCGGGCGCGGGACAGGGCCGCGATGAGTCGATCCCGCGAGACGGGCTTCAGGAGGTAATCCAGCGCGTCCACCTCGAACGCGCGGATCGCGAACGCGTCATGCGCCGTCACGAACACGATGCCTGGAAGCCGGGCCCGGTCGAGGGCGGCCACCACGTCGAACCCGTCGAGTCCGGGCATCTGGATGTCGACGCAGAGCACGTCCGGCGGGTCGGCGTCCACGGCGGCGATCGCCGCACTCCCGTCGGCAAAGGTCCCGGTGACCTCCACGTCGTCGATGGTGGCCAGCAGCTCGGCGAGGCCTTCGCGCGCGAGCGGCTCGTCGTCCACGACCATCACGCGCAGGGGCTTCATGACGTGGCCGCCCTGGCCGGCTCGATCGGCAGGCGGATCTCGACGCAGGTACCCCGCCCTCCCTCGTTAGGCCGGAGCGCGAGCGACGCGGCTTCTCCGTAGAGTCCCGCCAGCCGGGCGCGCGTGTGGCCGAGCCCGATGCCGTCCTGTCGCGCCCCCGTGGCCAACCCGACGCCATCGTCCCGCACCTCGATCACGAGGAGTCCCCCCTCGGCGCGGGCACGGACGCTCACCGCCAACGGCCCCTGCTCGCCGTCCGCGCCGTGACGGATCGCGTTCTCGACCAGCGGCTGCAGCAGCAACGACGGCACCAGCGCCGCCTGCACCCCATCCGGGACGTCGAGGCTCACGGCGAGCCGGTCGCCGCGGCGCACCTTCTCGATGTCGATGTAATGACGCAGGGCCTCCATCTCGACGCGCAAGGGCACGTGCTGGGTCTTCGACGCATCCAGCGAGTGGCGGAGGAGCGACGACAGGTGGTCGACGAGTTCCTCGACCTGCCGCGACTGGCCGCGCCGGGCCAGCACCGTGATGCCGTTCAGCGCGTTGAACAGGAAGTGCGGATTCAACTGCGCCCTCAGCACGTCCAGTTGCGCGCGGGACAATTCCGCATTCAGGCGCTCCGCCGTCACCTCCAGGGACCGCGTCCGCCTCGTGCCCAGGTACCCGGTGCTCACCGCGACGAAGGTGATGCCGAGCAGCAGGTTCAGCGGCAGGTTGTGCGTCAGCACGTGCTGGAACGACTGCGCATACGATGCCCCGGCGCCGAACGTTCCCCGGTGGATCGCACCGACAACGGCGGGCACCAGCACCGCCGGGGCACCGGCCGCGACAACGAGCGCCGGGATTCCCGTCACTCCCCGTTGCAGCCAGTCCAGCAGGCGCGGCCCGAGCGTCACGATCGCGACGGCCCACAGCGCCCAGCCGAGCGCGTTCGTGCCATCGACGCCGATGAGCGACCGCAGGTTGAACGGCGCGCCCACCGACATCGACGCCTGGGCGAAGGCCGCGGCGCGCATGGCGAATGCCGCCAGCGCGATGCCGCAGAGGATGGCGAAGAGCCTTCCGTCTTGCCTCACGACAGGAAGATAGGCGACATCCCCGGGTCAGGGGCCACCGCGGAGCGCGTCACAGGGGTCGGCGCCCAGCGCTCGGCGCACGGGCGCCACCGCGGCCAGCGCCCCGGCGGCGGCAATCGCGGCCACCGCGGCCAGGACGCGCGCATCGAAGGTGCCGACGCCATAGAGGAGTCCCTGCAGCAGGCGCGCACTGGCCACCGCGCCCGCCAGTCCCGCGAATGCACCAACGCCCACGAGCGATGCCGACTCCCGCGCCACGAGCCCGACGATCGCCCGCGGCGACGCGCCGAGGGCGACGCGCACCGCCAGCTCCCCGCGACGCTGCGCGATCAGGAAGGACAGCACCGCGTAGGTCCCGGCGATGGCGATGAGCAGGGCGGTTGCCGCGTACCACGCAATGAGTTTCGTGGCCGTCGTCATCCGGGCGCCCGATTCGCGGACGACTTCCCGTATCGGGACGATGCGCTCGACGGCAACGTCGGGTGCGACCCGCTCCACTATCCGGCGCAGCGAACCGGCCAGCTCGAGGCGGTTGGGAGCGCGCACCACGATCGAGAGACCCGACCGAAGCGCCAGCGACGCGTAGGAGCCCAGTGCCGGCGAGTACAGTTCCGGGCGAGGCGACTCGGTGATGCTGCGATTCCTGGCGTCCTGCACAACGCCGACGATCGGCATCCACGGGGCGACGGGTCCGAAGCGGAGCCTCTGTCCGATGGGATCCTCGCCGGTCGGAAACAGGCGACGCGCGAGGCCCTCGCTGATCACCAGGGGAGTGAAGCGATCCGTTGCCTCATCATCACCGAAGAGGCGGCCGCGCACGACCCTGATCCCCATCGCCGCGAAGTAGCCTTCGCTGACGATGCGCGCGTCGGCGACCGGGTCGGTTCCGTCGGCCTTGAAGGGCCTTCCCTCGACGGCCATCGCCACGTCGCGCGGTCCGAGGGTCAGCGGCAGCCCGTTGGCGATGCCGGTCGCGGTGACGCCGGGGACCGCAGCGATCTCACCGAGGATGCGACGCAACAGCGTCTCGCGCGCGCCCCGGTCGCGGAGGGTCGCGTCCGGAATGTTGAGCCGCATGCCCACCGCCCCGTCGGGCTGGAAGCCCAGCTCCACCTGCGCGATGCCGCCAGCCGACACGAGCAGGAGACCCGCGCCGTGGAGGAGGATGACCGCCAAGGCCACCTGTGCCGACGCGAGGATCCTTCGGACACGCGCGGCGCCGAGCGTCTCCCCGATGCGGTCTCGCAAGGCAGCCGTTGGGGCACGACGCGTGACCATGACGATGGGCAGGGCACCGACGCCAATGCCGACGAGGAGCACAAGGATGACGGTGACCACGAGGGCCGGCGCACCGGGGCCCGCACGCTCGAGCGCCAGCGAGGCGGGCAGGAGCGATGCGACCAGTCGCGCGCCGGTGAGCGACACGATGAGGCCCAGCATCGCACCGGCCACCGCGAGAACGGTCGCCTCGAGGACCTGGCCGACGATCAGCCTTCGCCGTGTCGCCCCCAGCGCGGTTCGCAGCGACAGTTCGCCGATCCGGCCGACAACCACGGCGAGCTGCAGGTTCGCGACGTTCGCGCCCGTCAGCAGGAGCAAGGCGACCACACCCGCGAGGAGCAATGCAACGACGGGGCGCGCGTCACCGGCCACCGCCGTCGCCAACGGCCTGACGTTCGCCTGGTAGCCCGCCGGGTCCAGCGCCGACCCGGGATGCGGCCCCGGGAACTCGCGCCCGACGCTGCGAATGGTCCCGGTGACGTCGTTCCGCGCCGCCGCGTGGGTGGCGCCGGGACGCAGGCGCGCTACGATCGAATACGCGTTCTGGTAGGGGTTCACCGCGGACGGCGAGAGCTGAAGGGGCTCCCACACGGCCACCTCGCGCGACGGGAACACCACCTTGGGGCCGAGTACGCCGATCACCGTGTACGGCACCGATTCAAGACGGATCACCGCGCCGACGACCGCACTGTCGGCGTTGAACGCGGATCGCCAGAATCGGTGGGTGAGGACCACCACGCGCTGCCCGTCGGGCAGGTCCTCGTCAGGCGCGAAGGCCCGGCCGATCACGGGCCGGATGCCGAGCACGGTGAACAGGCTGGCGGAGACGCGGGCGACGACCAGCCGCTCGGCGCTGCCACCCTCGTGCAGGAGGTTGGCGTTGCGGGTCACCCAGGCAGCCACGCCGTCCAGCGTCCGGTTGTCCTCCGTCACCCGCCGCAACAGGACGTCGGACACGTTGAGTTCCGGGAGGCCATCCACCGGAAGGGTTTGCGTGACGCGCACGAGCCGATCGGCCCGTGGAAACGGAAGGGGCCGCAGCAACACCGCATCCGCGGCGCCGAGGACCGTGATCGCCGACCCGATGCCCAACCCCAGCGTGAGCGCGACCGAGAGGGCGTGCAGCGGGCGGCGCCTGATCCGCCGCAGCGCGAACCACAGCTCGTGCAGCACTCAGCGACCAGGCAGTCGGCGCTTTCCCTTCACCGTTCCAGGTTGGCTGTCGTAGGTGAACGACCCCGTCACGCTGTCGGCGTCGAACTCCAGCGTATACCCGATGTCCATCCCGGGCGCCGTGCTGACGAGCGCAAGCCGATTCCCATCTCGCTTGCCGGCCTTGACGGGGGACTCGTGGTCGCCAACGAACAGCTTCGCCACCAGGCTGTCGCCGGATGGGGTGAGTTCCAGGCGTCCTTCGATGGTACCGCCACCGTAGACGACCTCGAGATCCCAGGTGCCGGTCCTGATGGACCCACTGGGAGCGGACTGGGCGTTCGCTGCGCCCGCGACGAGCAATGCGACCGCAACGGACAGGAACCTGCGCATGGTGGCCTCGTGGAATGCGTGATGTGCATTCCTATTGGAAGCGAGCCACCGAGGCTACGGGGGTGCAGCGAGGCTGATCCCTGGTGCAGGGGAACAGCTGAGAGTTGAGAGTTGAGAGTTGGGAGTTGGGAGAGGCACCGCTCTCAACTCTCAACTCTCAACTCTCAACTCATCAACTCATACGCCATCCGCAGGCCGACCAGCGTCAGGTCCGGCTCGAGGCGCTCGACTTCCGTGCAGAACGGCTTCACCACGGGGGCGAGGCCGCCGGTCGCCACCACCAGCGGGACGCGGCCCGTGGGCCACTCGGCCTTGATCCGCCTGACGATGCCATCCACGGCGTCCGCGGTGCCAAAGACGACGCCGGCCCGGATGCAGTCCTCGGTGCGGCGCCCGATCGCCCGCTCGGGGGCGCGCAATTCCGTGGCCGGGAGCTTGGAGGTGCGCCGGAAGAGCGTCTCCGCCGACGTGCGCATGCCGGGGGCGATCACGCCGCCGAGGAAAACGCCATCGGCGGTGATGCAGTCATAGGTGGTCGCCGTGCCGAGGTCGACGACGATCGTGTCGCGCCGGAACAGCCGGCTGGCGGCCAGCGTGTTCACGATGCGATCCGCGCCCACCGTGAGCGGCTCGAGGACGTCGAGCGTGATGGGCAGTCGCGACCGGGCGTCGACCACGACGGACGCCGTCCCGAACAGCGCCTGGCACGCCTCCGCCAGGGGCTCGGTGAGCGCCGGCACCACGGACCCGATCGCCGTGCCGTCGATCGCGTCGATCCGGACGTCCCGCGACGCCAGCAGTGCCCGCACCTGCAGCCCGATCTCGTCAGGCGTGCGCGCCACGTCCGTCACCAGTCGCCAGTGCGCTTCCAGCGCCTCGCCGTCGAACAGGCCGACCGTCGTCTCGGTGTTCCCGATGTCGAAGACCAGGATCATGTCCCTTCCTCCGCCAGCACGAGTGAGCCGTTGAGGACGCGTCGCTCTCCCCACGGGGTGTCCACCAGCAGCGCACCATCCGTCGCCACGCCGGCGACCCGCCCGTCGAGGGGCTCGCGGCAGGTCCGGCCGAAGGCCATGTCGCGTGAGGCGAACTCGGCGAGTTCCGCGGCCGTGAGATGTCCGCGCGCGGCGGCCGCCGCCCGGATCGCCGGCAGCAGTTCCGCCAGCACCTCCCGCCGCGACACGTCCTGGCCTAACGCTGCCGCACCCGGGAACCGGGCGAACCGCACGTTGATGCCGATGCCGATCGCGGTCCATTCGGGGCGATTGCCCCGCCAGCGCGTCTCGACGAGGATGCCCCCGAGCTTGCCGCCCGGCAGGTACAGGTCGTTGGGCCACTTCAGCGACACGGCATCCGGGGCGAAGCGGTCGAGCACCCGCGCCGCCCGAAGCCCCGCACGGAGCGACAGCACGTCGAGCGCCTCCATGTCGTTCGGGCGCTCGATGAGCGTCATCCAGATGCCTGCGCCCGCCCGCGATTCCCAGCGGCGGCCCGCCCGCCCCCGCCCCGCTTCCTGGGCATCGGCCAGGATCAGCGTCCCCGCCGGCGCCCGGTCCGCCGCGACCGTATTGGCGATGTCCATCGTGGAACTCACGCGGTCGTGCACCACCACGCAGGGCAGTGCGAGCGCCTGGGCGAGTTCCAGGGCGGTGGCGCCTTCCCAGGTCGCCGTCGACGCCTCAGCCACGCGCCGCGATGGTCCACAGGATGAAGGCGCCGAGCGCGAGCCGGTACGCCGCGAAGACCCCGAAGCTGTTCCGCGACACGTACCGCAGCAGCACCGCGATCGCGAGCCAGCTGCTCACCCCGGCCGCCGCGATCCCGACGAGGATCGGCACCGTGTCGATCCCGGACCGGAACGCGTCGGGCGCCTTCAGGACCGCCGCCGCCAACGTCACCGGAAAGCTCATCAGGAAGCTGAAGACCGCCGCCGACTGCCGATCGAAGCCAAGGAACCGGGCGCCGGTGATCGTCGAGCCCGATCGCGAGACGCCCGGCAGCAGCGCCAGGCACTGGATGAACCCGATCGTGATCGCGTCACGAAACGTCATGCGATCGAGCGGCTTCGCCCGCGCCGCGAGCCGGTCCACCGCGTACAGCAGCACGCCCATGATCATCAGGTTGATCGCGATCAGTTTCGGCGAGCGGAACGCGGTCTCGGCCAGGTCCTCCACGGTCAGGCCGGCGATGGCGGCGGGAATCGTCGCCACCACGAGGAAGACGAGGCGCCACTCCGCGGTCGAATGCACGCGCCGCTGCCTGGCGATCGACAGTGCCGCCTGCGCCAGCGCCAGCCACTCGGTCCGGAAGTACCAGGCCACCGCCACCAGCGTGCCGATGTGCAGCGCGACATCGAAGGCCAGGCCCGCCGGCTCCCAGCCCAGGAACCACGGAGTGAGCGCCAGGTGCGCCGAGCTGCTGATGGGCAGGAACTCGGACAATCCCTGGATGACGCCGAGGACGAATGCCTGGAACGTCGTCATGGGACGGTGATGCGCGCGGACGCGGGACGCGGGCGATCCATCACGGCCTTGCGGTACAGCGCCTCGTACTGCGGTACGATCGCGTCCTCGGAGAAGCGCGCCCGCGCGTCGGCGGCCGCCAGGGTGCTCATGGCCTGCCATCGCGCGGGATCGGCCAGGATCCCCGTGGCCGCCGCCGCCAGGCCGTCGATATCCCCGGGCGGGAGCAGGACGCCGGTCTCCCCGTTCCGCACCACCTCGGGAAGGCCGCCGACGTCGCACCCGATCACCGGCACGCCGCAGGCCAGGGCCTCCAGCGCACTCAGGCCGAACGACTCGCGGTTGCTGGGGAGCAGGAACAGGTCGCCTGACGAGAGCAGCGGCGCGACATCGTCGATGCGGCCGAGGAAGTGGACGTCGGCGTCGACCCCGAGCTGCTTGGCCTCGTCGCTGGCCTCGACCCGGTCGGGTCCGTCGCCGACCATGACCAGGACGCTCGGCACGCTCGCCCGGACCTTCGCGAAGATCCGCACCACGTCCACCACGCGCTTCACGGCGCGGAAGTTCGAGACGTGGAGCAGGATCTTCCGGTCCGGGAACTGCCGGCGCAGCACCGGTTCATAGCGGTTGCGGTCGTACTGCGCCGGGTCGATGAAGTTGTGGATGACCTCGACCTCGCACCCGGCGCACCCGAAGGTGAAGATGGTCTCGTCGCGGAGGAACCGCGACACCGCCGAGATGCGATCCGACTTCTCGATCGAGAACTTGATGATCGTGTGGAACGAGTGGTCCTGGCCGACGATGGTGATGTCGGTGCCGTGGAGGGTCGTGACCACGGCGATGTCGTCGGCCGTCTCGTGGAGCATCTCGCGGGCGATCCACGCGCTGGTGGCGTGCGGGATCGCGTAGTGCACGTGGAGCAGGTCGAGCCCGTGCTCGCGGACCACCTCGTGCATGCGCACTGCCAGCGCCAGGTCGTACGGGGGGTACTCGAAGAGCGGGTACCGTCCCACGTCCACCTCATGGAAGTAGACGCCCGGCAGGAACGACGGGAGGCGGAACGGCTGCTGGTACGTGATGAAGTGGATCTCGTGGCCGCGCCTGGCGAGCGCGATGCCGAGTTCCGTGGCCATCGCCCCGGACCCACCGTATGTCGGGTAGCACGTGATGCCGACCTTCACCGTTCAGTTCTCCTTCCCCTGAAACCATGCGACGGCGCGCTCGAAGGCATCCGGCGCGCCCGGGTCCATGCGGAGGACGCGCTCTCCCGCGAGCTGGTGCCGGAACCACGTCCGCTGCCGTTTGGCGTACTGCCGGGTCGCCACGATCACCTGCTCCCTGCCCTGCTCGAGCGTGAGCCCGCCCTCCGCCACGCGACGGAGTGTGTCGTAGCCCGTCGCCGTCCAGGCCCTCGCCGCCGGGTCGATGCGGGCCGCGAGCGAACGGACTTCGTCGAGCCATCCCGACGCCAGCATCCGGTCGACCCGCTCCACGATCGTCCCCGCCAGTCCCGGACCCGGGTCGAGCACAAGATAGCGGGCGGTCAGCGTCGTTGCGCGCGCATGGACGACATGCAGCTCGCTGAGTCGCCGCCCGGTGAGCAGCGCCACCTCGATGGCGCGCTCGTGCTGGGCGCGCCCCAGCGAGGCCCGGTCGGGATCGAGCGCCGCGCACCATTCCCGGACCGTCGTGGGCGAAAGGCCGGCCAGGAACTCCCGCAACGCGTCCCGGCGCGCCGGGTCGAGGGCGGGCTCCTCGAAGAGCGGCGAGAACAACGCCCGCAGGTAGAATCCGGTGCCGCCGACCACCAGCGGCTGCCGCCCGCCGGCGCGGATGGACTCGACCCACCCCGGCACCGCGGCCGCCCAATCCGCCGCGGTGTAGCGCTCGTCAGGCTCGGCGACGTCGATGCCATAGTGGGGAACGAGCGCCCGCTCGGCGGGATCCGGCTTGGCGGTGCCGATATCGAAGCCGCGAACCACCTGCCGGGAATCCGCCGAGATGATCGCCGCCCCCGTCAGCCCGGCCAGCCGCAGCGCGAGGGCCGACTTGCCTGACGCGGTGGGACCGCAGACGACGGAAAGGCTATCGACGGCCGAATCGCCGGTCGAGCTCATCCCAGGTCAGCCGAATGATTCCCGAGCGGCCGTGCACGTCGTGCGCGGGCAGCGCGGTCGACACCAGCGCGCGGAACAGCGCCGCCATCTCGTCAGGCAGCAGGGGCTCGCCGGCCTTCACCGCGGCCTTGCAGGCCACGGTGGCCACCAGCAGCTCGTGTCCCGCGTGCACGGTGGCCCCACGGTCCCCGCTCAGCGTGGCCAGCGTCTCGCGCAGGCAGCGCAGCGCGTCGAAGCGGCGGTGCGGCGTGGGAACCGCGTGCACGATCACCGAGTGCCCGCCGAACGGTTCCAGCTCGAAGCCGAGCTTCGACAGCGCGTCGCGGTGCCCCTCCAGCGATTCGGCGTCCCGTGGCGACAGGTGGACGGTCTCGGGCATCAGGAGCCGCTGCGACGAGGCGCCACCGCCCGACATCTGCTGGGTGAAGCGCTCGTACAGGACCCGCTCGTGCGCCGAGTGCTGGTCGATGAGCACCACGCCGTCGTCGTGCTCGTACAGCAGGTAGGTGCGCCGGAGCTGGACCAGGTGCGGGACCGCGACCACGTCCCCGGTGGTGGCCGCATGCCGTTCGCCCGACGGATCGGGGTCGTCGAACAGCGGCACGCCTCCGCCTGACGAGGGAAGGCTGGCCAGCGGCGCCGGGAGGATGTCGTTGCCGATGACCAGCGGTGCGTGCCAGGTGCGCACGCCGGCGCCGACGAGCGCCGCGCTGTCCAGGACCCCGAGCGCGCGGCGCACCGCCCGCTCGACCGCGCGTTCCACTTCCCACCGGTCGTGGAAGCGCACCTCGGCCTTCGCCGGGTGCACGTTGACGTCCACCGCATCCCCGGGAAGCTGGATCTCGAGCGCGAACGAGGGTCGCAACCCGGGCGAGAGCGCGGTGCGGTAGGCGCTCTCCGCCGCGCGGGTCAGGCCCAGGTCGCGCACCGAACGGCCGTTCACGATCAGCGCGGTGCGGCGGGACGCGGTGCCGACCTCCGACGGGCGCTCGGCGAGTCCGCTCACGCGAATCGGGCCAGTGACCGCGTCCACGTCGAGGAACCGGGCCGCCGATCCCGCGCCCCACAGCGCGGCGATCCGGTCGCGCAGCGTCGCCGCCGGCGCGAGCGCCATCACGTCCTTCGCGTCGGCGGTGACGCGAAGCCGCACGTCACGCCGGGCGAGTGCGATGGCCACGAGGGCGTCGCTCGTGGCGCGCCATTCGGAGCGGGTGCCCCTGAGAAAGCGCGCCCGCGCCGGCGTGTTGAAGAAGAGGTCCTGGACCGAAACGGTCGTCCCGCGCCGCCGCGCCGTCTCACGCACGTCGTGCACCGCCCCGCCGGCCGCCTCGACGCACGTGCCCGCGCCGTCGACCATGGAGGTGGTGACCGTGAAGCGGGAGACCGAGCAGATCGCCGACAGGGCCTCGCCGCGAAACCCGAAGCTCCGTACCCCCACGAGGTCCGACGCCGACCGGATCTTCGACGTGGCGTGCCGCTCGAGCGCGAGGCGCGCATCGTCACGGTCCATCCCCAGGCCGTCGTCGCTGACCCGCACCAGGCGCCGCCCGCCCTCCTCGAGTTCCACGTCGACCGTGGTCGCGCCGGCATCGAGGGCGTTCTCGACGAGTTCCTTCACCACCGAGGCGGGGCGCTCGACGACTTCACCCGCCGCGATCTGGTCGGCGACGTCGCTGGGCAGGACGGCTATGCGGGCCATGACTCGCCGGTCACCGCGTGATGCTCCACGTCACGTCGCTCCCCTGGGCGACCGGCTCCAGCCGCTGGGCCTCGACCCATCCGCGGCGCCGGTCCGACAGTTCCACGCGCGTCCAGGCGCCCTGGTGCCCCAGGACACGCGCGACCTCACCCGGCTGCGCCTCGATGCCCGCATCGGCCGAGAGCACCGGCATCGCGCGCAACCGCGTGGGCGAGAGGACCACGGACACCTCGCGCCCGTCGAGGATCTCACGCTGCCGGATCCCGCCGAGCATAACGAGGACCGCGCCGGCGACCAGGCTCGACCCGATCCGTGTCAGCGAGGCCACGCCGCGCCGGCGCGCGAGCGCCAGCAGGAGGAACCCCAGCAGCCAGAGCCCCGCACCGCACGCCGCCACCATCGTCAGCGAGAAGGGGGGCACGCCATGCCAGAGTCGTGGTGTCCCCGGTGCCAGGCGAAGCCGGTCCCGCGCATCCGTGGCCATGGGATCGAGGCGCATCGCTCGCTGCCAGCCGACCACCGCGGCCGCCGTGTCCTCGACCTGCCAGGACGCCGCCGCGAAGTTGTACCAGGCATCCGGCGCACGAGGCCGCGCCTGCGCCAGTTCGTGGAACGACTGCCGCGCCGATCCGTACTCGCGCGCGTCCCAGGCAGCGAGTCCATCCGCGAAGACCTTGGCCGCCACGAGGTCCTGGGAGGCCCACGCCGCCAGCGCACTCGCCAGGAGCAGCATCACGGTAGTCGCCGCCCGGCGGGCGCGACGCGCGGCAATCGCGCTCCGGGCGCTCGCCTCGGAATCGATCGCCTTCAGCAGGACGGCCGCCCGCTCGGCGTGACCCGCGAGCACGGTCCCGGCGGGACCCCCAAAGACGGACTCGTCGAGCGACGACAGCAGCGCCGCGGCGTCCCCCGCGGTGGCGGCCGAAACGCCCGCCCGTCGCAGCGCACGGCCCAGGGTCGCGGGATCGGACATCTCCGACGCGGTGACCTGCGTCCGGTCGGCGAGCGCGCGCGCGAAGATGCGCCTGACGAGTGCCGCGTCAGCCCCACCTTCCCGCGCCGCCCCGAGGAGTTGCGCCTCGGGCGACGTCAGCGACGTCGGGCGGCGGCGGCGCCCGACGAACGAGGCGAGGAACGGCAGCGGCGCGAGCGCAACCAGGACCCAGAACAACGGCGCGGTCGTGATCGGCGCCGGCACTTCTCCCTCGTAGGTGCGCCGGATGGGCGGCGCCGGCGCCGAGTCGGCGGAGGCGCGATCGGCCACCACCCGCTCGCCGGTCACCACCAGCGATTCCGGGAGCGACAGCGCGACCTCGTAGCGCTCGCTGTAGGGATTGAAGAAGGGATACCGGATCGCCGGGACCGACTGGCGGCCCGGCCGCGTCGGCGTCACGATCCAGTCGAACTCCTTGCGGCCGCGCACCAGCGTCGTCGACGAATCCATCTGCACGCGCACGGCGCCGGGGACGACGTCGGCCCACGGGATCGCCAGGTCGGGTCGCGGCAGGAGGGACACGTTGCCCGTGCCGAGGACGACTGCGGTGTACGTGAACGGGTCGCCCGTACGCTGCGGCCGGCCATCGAGGCGCACCTGCAGCGACAGCCGGCCGACCGCGCCACGGAAATCGGCCGGGCGACCAGCGGGCGGTGGCTCGCGGGCGATCACCACCAGGCCCTGTGTGCGCGCCGAATGGCTCTCCTCGCGGGCGAAGAACGAGTTCGAGAGCGGCAGCGCGTACTCGAGGCGCGCCGGCGGGATCTCGTGGCGGCCCGCGGTCAATGGAAAGAGCGCGCGCTGGAAGACGTGCACCTCGTAGCGGCGGTCGCCGGCGATGCGCGGCACGCTGGCGAGCGACGCCAGGTCGAACGCCAGCATCGACCGCAGTTCCGGCGGGACGAAGACCGGGTTCCGTCGAAGCCGCGCGCGGATTTCGGCACTGAGAAAGACGCCCACCTGGTAGGTCGCCTGTTGCCCGACCCAGACCGTGTCGGGAATCGCCATGGCCCGGAAGGCGATGTCCTCGGACGGGTCGAGTCGCGCCCGCGCGGCGATGCCACCCGAAGGGACGTCCTGCGCGACCGCCCCGGTGACGGGCCAAGCCGCCAGGGCGCCCACGAGCCCGGCCAGCAGGAGCCGCCGTGCCCGCATCCGACCCGCCGTGCGCGGCGCCCCCACCGGGGACCTCACCAGTCCTTGCCCCGCCGGGCCGGCGTCGGGCGCGCCTCGCGCTGCTTCCGGCCCTGCACCGCCTGCTCCTCGCGCGCCGCGCTGCTGAGCAACTGCTCCGCCTGGTCACGGCCTAACGACGGTGGGGGGGGCTGGTCCGGGGTGTCCCGCGGGTCCTGCGGCTGCTGGTCCTGCTCGCGCTGGCTGGGCGACGACAGCTGGCTGAGCTCATTGAGCGCCAGCTCGTAGTTCCACTTGGCGTCGACGTCGTCGGGCCGCATCAGCAGGACGCGCTTGTAGAGCTCCACCGCCGTCCCCAGTATGCGACGCGTCGAATCCGCGTCGCGCGCCGACTCCCGCCCGATGCGCAACTGCGCCAGGCCAAGGTTGAAGAGGGCGCGGTACCGGAGCTCCGTCGACTCGGACAGCGCCGATCGCTCGAGGGGCTCCAGCGACTTCTCCAGCGAGTCGGCCGCCAGCAGCGCCGTGCCCAGGTTGTAGAGCACCTGCGGCCGCTGGTCGCCGTCGCCGATCGCCTCGCGATAGCTCGCGGCCGCACGCGCGTACTGGCCGCCGGCATACTGGTCGGCCCCACTGGTGACCGCGGCCCCGGGGAGCGCGCACCCGTTGGCGAGGAGCACCAACCCGGCGGCAGCCGCGGGAACGGCCCGCGCCCCGCCCGCCGTCGCAAGCTTCCGGCGCAGCGGGCCCGTCGTGTCGATGAGGAGCAGGAGCAGTGCCGGAAGCAGGAAGAGCTGGAAGCGCGGCGTCCCGTTCCGGCCGGATTCCACCTGCCGCGCGGTGGCCCGCAATGACTGCAACGCGCGACGGATGCGCGTCGCCTTGTCGGTCGCGGCCGCGTCGATGAACGTCCCCTGCGCGGCATTGGCCGCGGCGGCGAGGGTCTCTGGTTCATAGCGCGTCACCACGACCTGGTCGTTCTCGTCGCGCTTCTGGACGATGCGATCGCCTTCCCGGATCGGGATCGTCGAGCCGGCTTCGGTGCCGAATCCCACGGTCACGACCGAGATGCCCGCCTTCGCCGCGCGCTCTGCCGCCGCGACGATCTCGGCGCGTTCCTCGAACGCCTCGCCGTCGCTCATGACGACGAGGGCGCGATCGCCCGCCGAGCGACTCGCCTCGAGCAGGTCCGTTCCCTGGTTGATGGCGCGCGAGATCGAGCTGCCCCCCTGCCCGACGATCGACGGGTCGAGGTTGTCGAGGAAGAGGTCGAGGGCGCCGTCGTCCACGGTGAGCGGCGACAGGATGTAGCTGCGGCCGGCGAACGCGAGCAGCGCGAACCGGTCGCCGCGCGAGGCCGCCCGCAGGCGGCGCACTTCCTGCTTGAGCCGCTCGAGCCGGTTCGGCCGGTCGTCCGTGGCTAGCATCGACAGCGAGGCGTCGAGCGCCAGCACGACGTCGATGCCCTCCCCGCGCATGACCGTCGTCTCCTCACCCCATCGCGGACCGGCCAGCGCGATCGCCGAAAGCAGCACGGTCAGCGATAGCCGGATCGCGCGCCCGCCCGGCACGCGGAACGCCGATGCCGGCACGAGCCGCATCACGAGCGGCCGGGCGCCCAGTCGCGACACCCGCCCGACGCGCCGCTGGTAGGCCGCGCGCACTTCCCACGCCATGGCGAGGGCGGCGATGACGGCGACGCCGATCATCCAGGGCCAGTCGAAGAGTTGCATCAGGCCGCCCTCGCCTTCTCCGCGGCCGCCAGGGCGGCGTGGATCGCGGCAGCCACGCCGCGCGTCTCGGTGCCGAGGGCCGCCGCGCGTTCCGCGGTGATGCCGCGGCGCGCGAACTTGATCATGTCGACCTCGCTCAGCAGCGCGGCGCAGCGCGCGAACGTCCCGAGTCCGGCCCGCCGCAGCGCGGTGGACATCTCGTTCGAGGTCTGCGAGACCGATGCGCCCGGCACGACCGCGGCGACGTAGTCGCGAAGGACCTCGACCATGAGGGCGACGTGACGCGCGTGCTCACCGGCGGCCAGCAGGCCGATGGCCTCGACCCGGGCAAACTCCCGCTCCGCGACCGTGAAGGGCGGCACCCGCGACACCGGGCGCTTCCGGCGCCGGCGCCAGAGCCACGCCACCAGCGCCAGGATGGCGAGCGCCACGGCAGCGGCGAGCGCCTGGATCCACGGCGGCAGCCCGAAGGTGAAGACGGGGCGCGGCGGCTTCGGCTCCACCGCCGAGCCATCGTCAGGCAGCACCGACACCACCGTGATGCCGGCGCCGCTGACGGCGAGGCGGCGCGTGCCCACGTCCTGCCTGACGAGTACCTCGGCGAACCGGATGCCGTACGCGCCCACCCGCCAGGCCGCGAGGCGGTAGGTCGCGGTCTGGTCCACGGCGATGCTGTCGGCGGCCGTCGTCACCTGCACCGGATCGAGCGGCTCGACGACGGCGCCGGAGTCCGGCGCCGCGGGGAACTCGATCGTCGCGCCGAGGGGCGCGCGCACCCGGACGGTGACGACGAACGGATCGCCAACGCGGACCGTGTCCGGGCTGACCGTGACCCCGCCCTGCACCCGGCCACCGATCGCGACCGCCTGCACGAGCGCCAGGATCGCCAGCGCGTTCACCACCGCCTCCGGACGCGCCGGCCGCGGGCGCGGAAGAAGCGGAGCAACGCCTCGAGGTATCCATCGCGCGTGTTGACCGGCACCTCGTCAATCGCCAGCCGCCGCAACAACTGGCGGCGTCCGGCCCGCTCGGCCTCCGAGGCGCGGGCGAATCCCTCGCGAACCCGACGGTCGGAGGTGTCGACGCTCACGACCTGCCCCGTTTCGGGATCGGCGAAGCGCGCGACCCCGATGTCCGGCAATTGCCACTCGGAGGGATCCTCCAGGGGCGCGACCACGAGGTCATGGCGCTGCGAGACATACTTGAGCGGTCGCTCGAGGCCGGGGTCGAGCAGGTCCGAGATCAGGAAGACGATGGACCGGTGGGGGAGCAGCCGGTTCAGGTACTCGAGCGCGCCACCGATGTCGGTTCCCTTCCCCTCGGGTGTGTGGACGAGGACGTCGCGGATGATGCGCAGCGCGTGGCGCCGCCCCTTCCCCGGCGGCACCACGTGTTCCACGCGATCGGTGAACAGCATCACCCCGACGCGATCGTTGTTGCGGACGGCGCTCATCGTCAGGACCGCCGCCAGCTCGGTGGCCATCTCCGACTTGAACCGGCTCACGGTCCCGAATTGCGAGGAGCCCGAGACGTCCACGAGGAGCATGACGGTGAGTTCGCGCTCCTCGATGTAGCGCTTGACGAAGGGCCGCCGCATGCGCGCGGTGACGTTCCAGTCGATCGACCGCACCTCGTCACCCGGTTGGTACTCGCGCACCTCGGCGAATTCCATCCCGTGTCCCTTGAAGATCGAGCGGTATTCCCCGGCGAACGTGGAGTTCACCAGTCGGCGGGTGCGCAGCTCGATGAGCCGCACCTGGCGCAGGACTTCAGGGGGGACCGCCACCTTCTGGATCACTGTGTCGTGACTCGTGACTTGTGATTCGTGACTCGTGATTCGCGTTCGTGTGTCGTGACTCCGACCTCCGACCTCCGACCTCGGACCTACCTCTGGCCTCTGGCCTCTGACCTCTGGCCTCTGACCTCGCAGTTACGGCGCCTCGACCGTCCCCAGGATCCTCTTCACGATCTCGTCGGACGTGACTTCCTCCGCCTCCGCCTCGTACGTCGTCAGCACGCGATGGCGGAGGACGTCCGGGGCGATGGCTTTCACGTCGTCGGGCGTGACGTACGCGCGGCCCCGCAGGAACGCGTGGGCGCGGGACGCCTGCGCCAGCGCGATCGTCGCCCGCGGGCTGGCGCCGAACTCGATCAGCGGGACCAGGTCCTTCATCCCCGCCTCCCCGGGCGCCCGGGTGGCCAGCACGATGTCCACGATGTAGTCGACGATCCGCTCATCCATGTACATGTCGGCGATGTGCCGGCGCGCCTCCATGATGGCCGCTGGCGTCGCCACCTGCTGCACGGCGATCGGCTCGCCGCTGGCCATCCGGCGCATGATCTCCTTCTCTTCCTCGCGGGTGGGGTACCCCACGCGCAGCTTGAGCATGAAGCGGTCGATCTGCGCCTCGGGCAGCGGGTAGGTCCCTTCCTGCTCGATCGGGTTCTGCGTCGCCAGGACCAGGAACGGCTCCTCGAGCGCGAACGTCTCGCCGCCTAACGTCACCTGCTTCTCCTGCATCGCCTCGAGCAGCGCCGCCTGGACCTTGGCCGGCGCGCGGTTGATCTCGTCCGCCAGCACGATGTTGGCGAAGATCGGGCCGCGCTTGATGCTGAACGTGCCGCGCGACTGGTCGAACACCTGGGTGCCCAGCACGTCGGCCGGCAGCAGGTCGGGCGTGAACTGGATCCGGTGGAACGTCGTGTGGATCGTCTCGGCCAGGGTCCGCACCGTCAGCGTCTTGGCCAGGCCCGGCACGCCCTCGAGCAGCACGTGGCCGCCGGTGAGCAGGCTGATGAGCAACCGCTCCACCATGTACTCCTGGCCGACGACGCGTCGCGCCACCTGCTGCAGGACGCCCTGCACCAGCGAAGTGTCTACCGCCGCCGCGGTCGCCACGGCACTCCTGGTTCGTTCAGTCACGCGTTTCCCCGGTGGTGGGCACGTTGCCGATCCTCGATCCTGCCTGAATTTGTACCGAACTCCGCGCCAACGGTGGCCTTACCGGCTGTCCGCGGACTCGAGCGGGCGGCCGATCACCCGGGCCAGGTCGGATCGCTCCTTCGCCGTCAGGGCCCGTGTCGCGCCCACGGGCAGTCTTCCCAGTGACACGGGCCCGAACGAGGTCCGCACCAGTCGTTCTACCCGGAGTCCGACCTCGCGGCAGAGGCGCCGGACCTCGCGCTTCCGGCCCTCGGCGATCACGACCTCGAATTCCCAGCGCCCGTCGGGGGCACCCCGCACCGTGACCCGGCGGGGGACCACGAAGCCGTCGTGGAGCATGACCCCGCGACGTGCCCGCTCCGCCGCCGCCCGGGCATCGCCCTCGACCGTCGCCACGTACACCCGCTCTACGCCGGCCCGGGGGTGGGTGAGCCGGTTGGCCGCGTCGCCGTCGGTCGTGAGCATCAGCAGCCCCTCGGTCTCGAGGTCGAGTCGCCCGACATACACCAGGCCCGGCACGTCGTCGATGAGGTCGAAGACCGTGCGCCGGCCCTGGGGATCGGCGCGGGTCGTCATGACGCCGGCGGGCTTGTTCAGCACGATCCAGGTCGACGGGACGGCCTTCACGTTCACGCGACGGCCATCCACCTCCACGACGTCCGTGGCCGGGTCGATGCCCTGCCCCACATGGGCGATGGCGCCGTTGACGCGGACCCGGCCCTCGCCGATGAGGACCTCTGCCCTTCGTCGCGATGCCAGGCCCGCCCGCGCCAGCGCGCGGTGGAGCCGCATCGTGCCCGGCATCAGATCGCGCGCGGCTCGGCGCGGAGCGTCACCGCCAGCTCGTCGGCCCGCGGCAACTCCTCGAGGTGGCGGAGCGCGAACTGCTCGAGGAAGAGCGGCGTGGTGCCGTAGAGCAACGGCCGCCCCATGCCCTCCCCGCGGCCCGTCACGTCGATGAGCGCGCGCTCGTGCAGCGACTTGAGGATCGCGCCGCAGTTCACGCCGCGGATCTCCTCGATCTCGGCCCGGCCGATCGGCTGCCGGTAGGCGATGATGGCCAGCGTCTCCAGGGCGGCGCCCGACAGCCGGTGCGGGCGGGCCGCCAGCTGGGCGCGCTCGATGGCGTCGGTGTACTCGGGCCGGGTGAGGACCTGCCACCCGTCGCCCAGTTCCACCAGCTCCACGCCGTGGCCGTTCGCCTGGTAGGTGTCGCGGATCTCGCCTAACGCGGCGACGACGGTCGCCGGCGACGCCTCGGGATCGAGGGCCGCGAGCTCGTCCACGGGAACCGGGCGGTTGCTCGCGAAGAGCGCCGCCTCAAGCAGCCTGGCCAGTGGATTCACGGGTGATCACCATGGAGCCGAAGGGGGTGGCCTGGCGGAGGCGCAGCTCGCCGCGCCGGGCCAGTTCGAGGAGGGCGAGGAGGGCGGACAGCACCTCCCACGATTCCGCCGAGGGGCGGATCACGTCGTACCAGCGGGCATGCGCGCGCAGCGCCAGGATCGCCCGGATCGTGCCGATGAAGCCGTCGACGTCGAGCGGGCGCGGCACCACGTCGTGCAGGTGCGGTTCCCGCGCCATGCGGAGGACGCGATCCACCGCCGACAGCAACTCGCCGAGCGACAGCGCCAGGGGCGCCGGCGGCGGTTCCACGGCCTGTTGCGGGAGCCAGGCGCGCGCGAAGCGCGACCGCCGGTCCTCCGCCATCCGGCCCAGGTGGTCGGAGATCTCGCGCACCTGCTGGTACTCGAGCAGGCGCCTGACGAGTTCGGCGCGCGGGTCCTCCCACGCCTCGTCGTCCTGGTTCCGCGGCAGCAGCAACTGCGCCTTGATGCGCAGCAGTCGCGCCGCCATCTCGAGGTACTCCGCCGCCTGGTCGATCGCCAGCGTCTGGATCCGGGCGAGGAACTGCTCGGCGATGCGCGCGATCGGGATGTCGTAGATGTCGACCTGCTCGTCGCGGATCAGCGACAGGAGCAGGTCGAGCGGCCCCTCGAACTGCTGCAGCTCGACGACGAAGGGATCGCCGAGGTTCGCGGGCGCGGTCATCCGATCCCCATGGCGTAGGGCGACTTCAGGAAGAACGGGAACACGATTTCCATGGTCGACTGGGCCACCACCGTCACGGGCTTCATCCAGGCCGAGAACACCGGGCGTCCGATGTCCGTCCAGAGGAGGATGAGGAGGATCACGATGCCGTAGCGTCCCAGTTGCTGGTAGCGGAGCGCCCACGCTGGCGGCAGCAGGTACTTGAAGACATGCGAGCCGTCGAGCGGGGGGATCGGGATCAGGTTGAAGATCGCCAGCACGAGGTTGAATACCACGCCCTGCACCATCATCACCTGCAGCAGGGAGAGCGTGTCGATCGCCGCGGGGATCCCGCGACCGATCAGGCCGAGGAGGACGATGACGACCGCGCACAGCGGGACCAGCAGCAGGTTGGTGGCGACGCCGGCCAGGGAGACGATGATGTCCCCGCGCCGGTAGTTCCTGTAGTTGCGCGGGTTCACGGGGACCGGCTTCGCGCCACCGAACATGAAGGCCCCATTCGACGCCCAGTACAGCATGACGGGCATCAGGATGGTCAGGAACGGGTCGATGTGCTTCACCGGGTTCCACGTCAGGCGGCCCAGCTGGTACGCTGTCGGGTCGCCTTGCCGGAGCGCCGCATACCCGTGCGCGTACTCGTGGGCCACCATGGAGAACAACAGCACGGGGACCGCGAGCAGGAGATTCTGGAGGTCGGGCAAATGCGCCGGGACGGGGGACGGCAGACCGGGGACGAAGGTGGGCTCCACACCCTCATCGTGAATCCGCGCAAGCTAAGGGAGCGCGGACTGGTAGTCAAAGTCCGCAGCGCCGTAATTCGGTGTCGTTGCTTGACATCCACGTCATCCCGGCCTATGCTTCGCGGTTCAAAACAGGCACCGCTTTCAGCATTCCGGAGTCCATTCCTTGCCACGCATTGCATCGGCGGCCAAGAACCTGCGCAAGTCCCGCGCGGCCGCAATCCGAAACCGCGCCCAGCGCTCCGCCCTGCGCACCGCCCTCAAGAAGGCGGGCACCAGCGACGCGTCGCCGGCCGACAAGAAGCGCGCCGTGCAGCTTCTCGACCGCGCCGCCCGCAAGGGCTTGATCCATCGCAACGCCGCCGGGCGTTACAAGGGCCGTATCGACGCCTCGAAGTAGCTCGAACCGCTGGCGTGCAAGTACAAGGGGGTCGCGAGTTTCGCTCGCGACCCCCCGTGCGTTCCTGCCGCCTGCCGCGCGCCCCGATCACATCGCGGCCAGCTCGCCCCCGCAGCGCTCGCAGTACCACTCGGTCGGGTAGTTCATCGTCCCGCACTCCTGGCACTTCAGCGTCTTCACCTGCTCGGTGGGCATGTCCTTGAGGAACGCCGGCGTCGCGGCCGGCGTACCGACCGACACCCGCGGGGATTGCTCGCGCGCGGACGGGTGCGCCTCGTGGCGATCGATCGGCCCGAGGCTCGTCACCAGCGGCACCGACTCCTGGATCCGTGGCGGCGGCGCCGCCGGCATGGGCGCGGGGACGGGCGAGTCGACCACCGAGTTCAGGAACGCCAGCTCCTCGTAGGCCGCTTCCGAATCCGGGCTCGAGGGCGGCGCGCCCAGCGGCCGTGAGGCCGGGGACGGCGCGGCCGCTGCCCTGGGCGCGGGCTGCCTGACGAGGGCGAGGATCTCCTGCAGGCGCGCCAGCTCGGACTGCGCGGCGGTGCGCTCGCCCTCGATCCGGCCGATGTCCTCGTCGCAGGTCGCCAGTTCGCTGTTGGCCCGCTCGGCGGAGTATTCCCCCACCATGGCGCGCAGCTCGATCTCCGCCCGCGCATCGCGACGCACCGACTCCTCGGCGGACAGCACCCCGACCTTCTCCTCCAGCGAGGTGACGGTGGACAGGAGTCCCTCGGCACGGCTCCGCAACTGCTCCATCACCGTGCCCAGCCGCGCGGCATAGTCGCCGCGGACGCGGTCGAAGACGTGGGCGGGCGTCGTCTCGCGACGCGAGTTGAGCTGGGCGAGCCACTGCTCGTATCGGCCGCGTTCCTCCAGCAGCGCGTTCAGCTCGTCCATGGGGGTGGTCTCACTCATCATGCGGTGCTCCAGGGTTCAGCCGTTCGCGAGCCGCGCCGCGCGCGCTGCCGGGCCTCGGCCAGGATGCGGACGTCGTCGGCTCCCAGCGGATTAACGCGACCGAGCAGCCGCGCCGTCAAGAGGATACTGGCGCAGTGCTCCACGCTCTCCATCCGCTGGTGCGCCTCGGCCAGGGTCCGGCCGAGCGTGGTCGCGCCATGGTTGGCGAGGAGGAACGCGTCATGGTTAGGCAGCCACGCCGCCATCGCCGCGGGGAGGGCCGCGGTCCCGGGCACGGCGTAGGGGACGAGCGGCACCTCGCCGACCTGCAGGGCCAGTTCAGGCAGCACGTCGCCGGGCAGGCCAAGGCCCGCCACCGCGAACCCGGTCGCCACCGGCGGGTGCGCATGCACGACCGCCGCGATGTCGGGACGCGCGCGATAGGCCGCGAGGTGCATCGCCACCTCGGACGATGCCTCGTGCGTGCCCTCGATCCGCGCTCCGCCCAGCGACAGTACCACCAGGTCTTCCTCCTCGACGTCGGCCTTCGAGAATCCGGACGGGGTGACGAGGATCCGATCCTCCGCCATGCGGACGGACACGTTTCCGTCCGGCCCGGCGATGAGTCCACGATCGTGGAGTCGTCGGCACACGCGGACGATGTCGCGCCGCGCCCCGGCGTCGTGCACTACCTGCCGTCTCCCATCTCCCGTCTCCCGTCTCCGTAGACGACTCGTCCGCCGACGATGGTACAGGTCGCCCGGCCCGTCAGCGCCTTCCCCCGGTAGGGTGAGTTCCGTCCCTTCGACAGGAAGGTGTCGGGATCCACGGTCCACGCGACCGCCGGGTCGAAGATTGTGATATCGGCCACAGTTCCACGACGGAGGGTGCCGCCCTGGAGCCCGAACACGCGCGCCGGCGTGGTGGACATCCGATCGACCAGCAGCGGCCAGGCGATGATCCCCGGCACCACCAGGTGGGTGACGACGACGGCCAGCGCCGTCTCGAGACCGACGATGCCGTTGGGCGCATCGGAGAACGCCCGTTCCTTCTCGTCGTAATGATGCGGCGCGTGGTCGGTGGCGACGAGGTCGATCGTCCCATCGCGCACCGCCTCACGAAGCGCCTCGACATCGTCCGCGGTGCGGAGCGGCGGGTTCATCTTGGCGTTGGTATCGTAGCCCTCGACCGCGTCCTCGGTGAGCGAGAGGTGGTGCGGACAGACCTCCGCGGTCACGCGGATGCCGCGATCCTTGCCCCACCGGATCAGCTCCACCGATCCCCGCGTGCTCATGTGGCAGAGGTGCACGTGGCCGCCGGTGCGCCGCGCCAGGAGGATGTCCCGGATGGCCATGATCTCCTCGGCCTCGGACGGGATGCCCTTGAGGCCCAGCCGCGCCGAGACCACGCCTTCGTTCATCGCCCCGCCCTTCGCCAGGGTCGGCTCCTCGCAGTGGTCGGCGACGGGGATGTTGAACGTGCGCGCGTACTCGAGCGCCGAGCGCATGAGCTGCGCCGACGCCACCGGCTTGCCGTCATCGCTGACGCCGACCGCGCCGGCACCGACCATCTCGCCGAACTCGGCGAGCGAATCGCCGCGCTGCCCGAGGGAGACGGCGCCAATGGGGTAGACACGCGCCGAGCCGGCACGCTGCGCCTGCCTGACGATGAATCCCACCGCGGCCTGGTTGTCGGTGACCGGGTCGGTGTTCGGCATGGCGCAGACCGCCGTGAACCCGCCCGCCGCGGCCGCCATGGCGCCGGTGGCGATCGTCTCGACGTCCTCGCGCCCGGGTTCCCGGAGGTGGCAGTGGACGTCGATGAACCCCGGGGCGACGATCCGGCCGGCGCAGTCGATGACCATGAGCCCGCCGTCCCGCCGGACCTCGCCTAACGGCGACCCGGCATGGGCGATCGCGTCGCCCTCCACCAGGACATCACCGATGGCATCGAGGTTCTGCGACGGATCAACGACCCGACCGCCCCGCAACAGTATGGAGTCCATTCGTAATTGTGACTCGTGATTCGTGACTCGTGACTCGGCACAACGGGTCCAGCTTTGCGCTTTGCAGATCTGCGATCTGCACTCTGCACTCTGCACTCTGCACTCTGCACTCCCTACCCTCCCTCCGGCCTCCCCCCCGCCAGCAGGTACAGCACCGCCATCCGGATCGCGACCCCGTTCGTCACCTGGTCCAGGATCACGCTGTGCGGACCGTCGGCGACATCGGAATCGATCTCGACTCCGCGGTTCATCGGCCCGGGATGCATGATGATGATGTCGCGCGGCGCGCGATCGAGGCGTTCACGCGTCACGCCGAAGACCCGGTTGTATTCCCGCAGCGAGGGGATGTAGCCCCCCTGCATCCGCTCGAGCTGCAGGCGCAGGATGTTCAGCGCCTCCGCCCACTCGATCGCCGCCTCGATCCGGTCGAAGACCTTCACGCCCATCTCGTCGATGGCGTTCGGCAGCAGCGACCGTGGCCCGCACACCGCCACCTCGGCACCGAGCTTCTTGAGCCCCCAGAGGTTCGACCGCGCCACGCGGGAGTGCAGCACGTCCCCGCAGATGCAGACCCGGCGCCCCGCGAGGTCGCCGAGGCGGTCGCGCAGCGTCAGCAGGTCCAGCAGGCCCTGGGTGGGATGCTCGTGCGTTCCGTCGCCCGCGTTCACGACCTTCGACTCGATGCGATCCGCCAGGAACTTCGCCGCCCCCGAGGCTCCGTGGCGGATCACCACCATGTCGATCCGCATCGCCTCGAGGTTCCGCGCCGTGTCCACCAGCGTCTCGCCCTTCGAGACGCTCGACCCGGCGGCGCCCACGTTGACCGTGTCCGCCGACAGCCGCTTCTCGGCAAACTCGAACGAGATGCGCGTGCGGGTGGACGCCTCGAAGAACAGGTTGACGATCGTCATGCCGCGCAGCGCCGGCACCTTCTTGATCGTCCGCTCGCTGATCTCCTTCAGCGGACCCGCGGTGTCGAGAATGAGGCGGATCTGCTCTGCGCTGAGCGTCTCGAGACCAAGCAGGTCCTTGCCCAGCACGGGGGAATTCACCCTTCGCCCTCCCGGGGCACCGTGACGACCCCGTCCTCGCCGTCGACCTCGCGGATCAGCACGTCCACGCGCAACTCGGACGGCGCCTGGATCCGCTTGCCGACGATATCGGCGTGGATCGGCAGCTCGCGCCCGCCGCGATCCACCAGGACCGCCAGCGCGATGCGCGCCGGGCGTCCGAAATCGGCCAGCTCATCCATCGCCGCCCGGACGGTGCGGCCGGTGTAGAGCACGTCGTCCACGATCACGACCGTGCGGTGGTCGAGGCTGAGCGGGAGGTCCGTCTTCCCCACCACGGGCCGGGGACCGATGGTCTGCAGGTCATCCCGGTAGAGGGTGATGTCCAGCGCGCCCAGCGCGACGATGGCGCCCTCGCGCTCCGTGATGTAGCCCGCGATGCGCTCGGCGAGTTGCACCCCCCGCCGCTGGATCCCCACCAGGATCAGGTCCTCGGTGCCGGAAAATCGTTCGACGATCTCATCGGCCATGCGTCGCAGCGTTCGCGCCATGGACCGGGCGTCGAGGACTACCGTCGGCGTTCCGGGCATTGTGGCGCCCAATATAACCAGGCGCCGCCGCAGATGGGTCGAAAGTCCGCGGCCGGCCTATTCCGCCGTCAGTGGCCCGCGTCCGGGGGGCCTGCCTCCCCACGCGTGCGCGCCAGCCGGGGCCTGATGTCGATGACCTTCGGGTCGGTCACCGGGGTCGCGCCCGCGCCGCCCTCCGCGCGGCGGACGGATTCCGGGCGCGGCACCGTCACCGACTCGTCCCGTGGCGGAACGGCGTCAGCCAGCATGCGCGGCAGGGCGACTTCGCGGTCGCCGAAGAACGGCGCCCGGGCGGTGGCCAGCTGCACGACGGTCATGCGACGCTCGGCGTGGACCGTCCGGCGCAACTCGGCGACGATGAGGAACCCGGTGCGCGTGATCATTGCGAGGCCGACGTACGCCGCGATGTCCGCGACGTTCAGGACGAACTCGGACGTGGCGCCCGTCCGGATCGAGATGAAGTCGACGACGCCGGGCGGCGGCAGCAGCAGGCTGGCCAGGTTCCCGAAGGCGCCACCCACGATCAGCCCCAGGGCGCGCGGAGCCGACTGGTCCACACGCGCCAGGTCCCGGGCGACCGGGACCATCAGGATGATTGCGCCGACCGTGAGCAGCAGGTTGAGCTGCCATGTGTACGCGCCGGCGCTCCATCCAAAGGCGGTCCCATCGTTATGCACCACCGCCAGCCGGAGGCGGTCGCTGAACACGTGCGAGTCGGCCGTCACGAAGCGCGCCGCAGCGGCCTTCGTCAGCCAGTCGCCCACCGCCACGAGGCCGGCGATGCGAATCAGGACGGCCAGGTGGCCTCGGGAGTCGGTCACTCGATGGAAGTTCGGGAGATGACTGGACGTTGGCGAGGGGTGGGGCACCCGGGCGGTCCGTTGACCCGTCCGGGAGTCTCGAGATGACCGGGTGCAGTCCCCCCTCGGCGGCACCGACAAAGCATGGGCCGTGCCAAAGGGTCGCTACGCTAATGCTATGCCTGACAACAACATGGACCAACGTCCCTGCAGGCGCGTCGAGGAGGTGCGACATTGGCGACCCCCCGGGAGTCGGCCGACCGCCACACACGGGCTCCGCAATAGGGACTTCAGCTCTTCAGCGAATCCGCCAGCGTCCGGTAGCGCGCGACCGCGGGATTCTCGGCGGCAAGCTGCTCGACGACCGCGCGGGCGCTGTCCTTCTGGCCGAGCGCCAGGAAGGCATAGGCGCGGATCAGGGTGGCGTTCCGCTTGAGCCTGGCATCGGCAAGCGTCGGGATCAGCGCATCGACGGCCGCGAGGGCACCGGCGCCGTCGTGGGCATCGCGCAGCCGCGAATCGGCCGCCATGATCTGGACCTCCGCGTCGTCGGGCCAGCGGCGCTGCATCTCCGCGAACAGCCGCGCGGCTTCCTCGGCCCGGTTCTCCCGCCGGTCGAGCGACGCCTGGTGATACAGGCCCGCGCGGAGGAGGCGACCGACGTCCTCCGGCTCGCCCGTGCGCAGCCCCACCCCGCCGGCGTACGAGTAGACGAGTTCCCCCCCATGCTCCGCGGTCTCGTAGATCACGAACAGGCCCGCCACGCCTAACGCTGCCGACGCGAAGTGGAACAGCCGGCGGCGACTGGCGATGGCCAGCCCGGCCACCTCCACCGCGGCGATCAGCAGGAACAGGTTGCGGGCGCGTTCCCCCCACTCCTCATGCTCGATCACCGCCGTCCGCGCGCCGGGGACCCGTTCCGCGGGACCATGGGCGTCCACGCCGGAACGCCACGCCACCACGCCGGCCGCGGCGCCGAGGATCAGCGCCGTCGCGGCCGCCTGGTTCATCCACGGCCACTTGCCCGTGATCGACAGGAGCCGGAGCACGCACCCGGCGATGATGAAGCCGACGACGATGTGCACCACGTACGGGTGCATGGAGGCGATGTTTGGCATGCGATGGATCTCGAGGGGACGGCCAACATAGCGGCAGCAATCCGGGGCGGCGAGGTGCCTTGCCGGAATGGTGCGCGAAAGCGCAGAATGACCGTCCGGCCAGCGGCAGGCCATCGGGGTTCTCCTGCCAGAGTCACTCGACAAGAGGATTGCGCGTGTCGTCCATCCGGGTTCAGTGGCGTCGCCTTCAGGCGGCGGCAGGCGTTGCGACGAGTGTCGCGGTGGCGGCCTGCGCGACCGGCGGCGGCAGTGGAGGCGGATCAGGCACGTCCGCTCCGGCGGCGGCGGGGTTCACCTTCGAGCAGGCCCTGGCTGCGGATTCGTCGACGTTCGACCCACCCTCCGCATTCAAGGCCGTCGCCGAGGGCGACTGGGCGCAGGCCGCCATGACCGGGTCACTCGGCGGCGTCACCGTCGAGGGGAGTCGCTGGAAGCTCGGCGACTCCTGCGAGGTGACCTTCACTTCCGAGCCGGACGTCCTGGCTGCGAGCGAATCCGCGCCCCTGCCCACCCGGAAGCTGGGCGGCGATGCCTGCCGCGGACGGACCGGATTCTGGCAGATGTCTGCCGGCCGCGTTTACTTCTGGATGCCGCTCGCCGGCGGCTGGAGCGCCGAGTACTACGGCGACTTCCTCGACGACTCCACCATGCTGACCCGGCGGTTTCCCCTGCGACGCACCGGTGCGCGGGCGTGGCGTGCGGATCCTGAAGCGGCCGTGATCGGTCGCGCGGCCCGCATCGTGGAGGCGCGCACAGCGGCGCGGGCGTCGTTCGAGGTCACGCGCGCCCTGAAGGCGGTCGGGGAAACGGACTGGGCGACGCGGCCCGGGGCGGGCACGGCGGCGAGCGTCGCCGGCAGCCGCTGGCGCATGCCCTCGGGGTGCGTGCTGTCGTTCGCGTCGACGGTCCTCGCGCGCGGCACCAGCACGCAGCGCCTGACGAGGTCCCTGACGAGCGCGACCTGCAACGGACTGCAGGGCAGCTGGCAGCAGCAGGGGAAGCGCGTCTTCTGGCTCGTGAACGTCGACTCGTTGACGGCGGTGGAGACCTATGCCGACATCGCCGACACCGTCATGCGCGCGCGACACTTCGACCTGAAGCGGGCGTCCATGAAGGAGCCGTTCCAGGGGACGTGGGACCCGACGCGCTCGCACACGCTGACGCGCGTCAGGCCCTGATCGGGCGGGTTGGTGATGGCCGCGGCCCGCATGACCATTGGCGGCATGCTCGTCCTCGCCGCGAGTCCGCGGGCGGCGGTGGCGCAGGATGCGCTGCTCGCTTCCTTCCGTGACACGCTCATCGTCCGCCAGATCGCCCACCGGGCGCCGTGTCCGCAACCGCCCCCGCCGGCCTGGTCGCTGGTCGACAGCACCATCGGCACCAGCTGGAAGTGCAGCTTGATCGAGGCGTCGGCACGCGCGATCACGCAACGCCGCGATGCGCGGCCGCGGGACGGGGGCGCGATGGATCCGCGTAACCCGTTGTGCACGCGACTGGTGGTGGCGCGCAACACCGGCTCCACCGGTCTCCCTGGTGACTGGCTCGTGCTGTTCGACCTGGCGCTCGACCTGCCGGCGTGGGTGCTGTTCGACCGGCAGACCGGAAGTATCGCGCGCGTGGCGATCGGCCATGGGCAGGCGATCCCGGGAATGCCGCGCTGCCTGCCTTGATCAGGGTCGTCCCTGAACCACCTGCCTGACGACAATCTCGCCCCGGGCCAGGGTGACCGAGAGCAGCGATCGTCCGGTCCCCACGGCCCTGGCCTCGAGCCGTGTGCGCGGAGGCACGCCACAGAACACGACCCCGCCGTCGGCATCGGTCGTCGATGTCATCACCGCCGATCCGCCTTCGGGTGCCAGCGACACCCGCTGGTCCGCGAGCGGACGGGACGTCAGGCTGTCGACCAGCGTCAGGCGGAGAACGGCCGCGTCACTCGCGGTGGACGCGCCGCAGAGTTGCCGAATCACCTCAGCGCGCCCCGGTGCGCGCACCGAAAGCGAGCGCTCGCTTCCGGGATCGAGCAGGAGCGTGACCTCCCCCGCCCTGACACCGAACCGTCGGGTGGATTCGTGGTCCGCCACGAGGACCCGCAAGCCTGGCGGCACCGCCGCGAACCGGAATCGACCGCCGGCATCGGTCGCGGTGACCAGCGCGGTGCCAAGGATGCGTACGATCGCCCCGCCGAGTGGTCGCCGGTCTTCATCCCGCAGGACGCCCCGGATCACGGCGGGCTCGCCCGCGGTGCCGACCGAGTCCGTCCACACATACCCGCCTTCCTCAACGACACCAACGCGGGTGAAGCGGGTGACCGTCCCGCCGCTCCCCTGCACTTCGAGCAGGTCCTGCGGCATGCGCAGCCACCACCGACTCACGTACCACTGGCCCGCCTGCGATCGCGTGAAGTGAACCTCGCCACCCAGTCCGCGCGTCGGCGCCCGCCCCGGAAGGGCGATCCAGGAGAACTCGACGTGCCGGAGCGCGGCGGTGGAGGAGTCCAGCCAGATCGCGCCGCGGATCTCGGCAGGAGCACCGGGGCGGGTGCGTTGCGGGACCGGCTCGAACAGCAACGCGACAACCCCCGGACCCGCACCGGTTCCCTCGGCCAGCGTGAAGCAGTGATCACGGACGAAGGCCTCGGAGAGCAGGGCGCTCGCGTCGGGACCGTGAAACGTCGTGGACTCACCGCTGACTCGTCGCCAGTACCCGATCACCGAGAGGGAGTCGCCGGAGAGGCTGCGGAACGTCGGTTCACCCGGGGCATCGCGCTCGTCGAAGAAGTGCAGCGACTCCTCCAGCACGGCCAGGCTGCCCGGATCCAGGTTCCTGGTGTATCGGGCGAAGGTCAGCGGCGAGAGTCCGTCGCGCAGTGAGAGCTCGGTGGACAGGAGGGCGGTCCGCGCGTTGTCCCACAGGGTCGCGATGCGTGTGGCGTCCCCGGCGTCAGTGCGGCACGGCGTGACGCGTCGCACGCGGACTTCGGGCAGGTCGACCGACCACCCGGCGAAGACCGCGGCCTCGAGCTCCATGTCCAGCCGGGCGGTGTCTCCCGGTGCGAGGTCGAGCACCGCCGACCGGAAGCCGCGCCAGCCGATCCGCCTGACGAGCACGCGATACCGGCCGGGGGACGATACGGGCATCAGGTAGCGTCCATTTGCGTCGGCAAGGACGCTCCTGACGTCGGTCGTCGTGAGGGTGTCGGCGCCGGGGAATCGCAGGAGCGTCACGAGGGCGCCCACGGCCGGCTGACGACCGGCGGTCACCGTGCCGCGGACGACTTGCGCGCGGGCCGATCCGGGGTTCACCGCCAGCGCGACGAGCGCGAGCACGAGAACGGAAAGGGCGATCAGCGTCGCCCGGCGCATCGGCCTTCGCATAACGCATCTGCCATATCCCCTCCGAACCCTTCCCTTCAATCGATCCCGTGCGCACCCGGACTGTGGGGGATCGCTCAATACAGTGGCGGCCAGGCGAAGACGCTACTCGTCGCGGGTCTTCTCCAGCCACACTTCTGCCTGCACCAGCGTCGAGAAGACGGCGATCGGCACGCCCTCGGCCGAGAATGACGCGGCGATCGCACGCGCGGTCTCGTGGGTGGGGGTGCCCACGGTGGCCACGAGCGCGGTCGGAGGGAGGGGACCCGCCTTCAGCAGGTTGCGCTCCTCGCGCACCGTGCGCTGCAGCGTCGCGGCATCCGCCGCGAACTCGGCCGCCCGGAGGTCCACGCACTGGTCGAAGCTGTACGCCCCGGCGGCGACCCGGTCCTCGATGTACCGCGTAACGTCCGCGAGGGCGATCACGCCCGTACCAAAGGCATCAACCCGACGTCGGGCGCGACTCACAGAAAAGTGCAGGGCCATGCCCGGAAGATGGGGCCACGCTGGCCATGGGCAAGGGACCGGCTCGCCGCGCCTGGATGCGGCCGTGGGCGCGATGCCGGATATGGCAGTCTCCGGGCCCGTCACTTCCGCCCGCCGCCAACCTAACGAATCCGGATGCCGCCAGGGCGACAACGGACAGGGCGGGATTCGAACCCGCGAGTGAGTTGCCCCACCACACGCTTTCCAGGCGTGCGCCTTAAACCACTCGGCCACCTGTCCAACAACACACAGGCATCAGGCATCAGGCATCAGGGAGTTGCGACAGGTCTCTGGCGTCCCTGCTCCCTGATGCCCGATGCCTGATGCCTCGACAATTCCAGCGGACAGGGTGGGATTCGAACCCACGATACCGTTACCGGTATACCGGTTTTCGAGACCGGCTCCTTCAGCCACTCGGACACCTGTCCAATAGAGCCAAGTATTGTATTCGCAGTGAGATAGGTAGACAAGGCCGCCCTCGTCGGCCCTGCGATCCCATTCCGCCTTTCGTCGCTGGCTACAGCAGCGTTTCCTGCTTCGCGCCCGGCTGCGACGGACAGACGAGGACACTGCACGGCGCCGAGCGGGCGATCTTGTCGGAAACGCTCCCCATGAACATCCGCGCCAGCGGCGCGCGCGCGGCAGTGCTCACGGCCACGAGGTCCGCCCTGCTGGACTCCGCGACCTCCAGTACTGCGCGAGCGGCGGATCCGGCGCGCATGACCCTCGTGTCCACGATCGCGCCCCCGGCGCGAAGGGGCCCGGCCATCCACTCGAGGTACCGACTCGCGGCATGCTCCCTGTCGCGCGTGTCCGGGGCCGGCAGGCCGGCCATCTCATCCGGCGGCGGGCCGAACCCGGTGTCGATTGCCGCCAGCGTCGGTGACGGAACCAGCACGTGCACGAGCGTGACGTGGGCCCGCGACAGGTCGCTGACCTCCACCAGCGCGCTGACAATCCGGTCGTCATCGTCGGTGCCCGCAACAGCCACGACGATCCGTTCCAGCGGCACGGGACCCGCCGCGCCGACCGGGCGCACGAGCAATACCGGCACCGACGCTGAGCGGATCACGCGATCCGCCACGCTGCCGAGCCACAGGCGCTCCACACCACCCCGGCCATGGGTCGTCATCACCACCAGGTCTGCTCCCTGCTCCGCCGCCTGGGCCACGACCTCCTCGCCGGCATCCCCGGTTCGAATGGCTGATGTCACCGGGAACGAACTCCGCGTGCGCTCGACCGTCTCGATGCGGGCGACATACTCGCGCAGGCTCGCGCGCAGGTCGGTGTCGAGGCGCGGGTCCAGCGGCGGGGCTCCACTGATGCGCGATGGCGGGAGCGCCGGCGGATGGACGGTGATGAACTCCACAGCGGCACCCTTCAGGGATGCGATCGCACGCGCCGTCTCGATCGCGCGTTCGGCAAATGCGGAACCATCCAGCGGCACCAGGATCTTCTGCATGACGCGCCTCCCGTGGGCAGGCTCCCTTAGTCCCCTTGGGCAAGGTAGCGCGCGCCGACGGCGTCCGCTTCCGGGAGTCCGTACCGGCAGCGTCCGTGGAACGCCCGGCCGGACTCAGGGGTAGCCGCCCCTCGCGCCTTCCTCGATCCGGAGCGGACTCATGACGTCGTGCCGCCGATTGGTGCTGTCCCTGCTGTGCGCGCTCGTGCTCCCCGCCCTCCCGCCCGCGGCCGAGGCGCAGTCGCTGACGGTGGTCGTCCGCGATTCGGCGGGACAACCGCTCGAGCACGTGAGCCTCGTGCTGCTGAATGCACGCGACGAGGTCTATGCGTCCGCCCGTTCGGGGGCGGACGGGATCGCGCGCATGCCGCGCGCGGATCCCGGGGTGTTCACCCTCATCGCCCGTCGATTCGGGTTCCGGCCCGAGCGTCGCGCCGGGGTGACCATCGCGCCGGGTGACACGGTCGGCATCCGCATAACGATGGAGCGACTGTCGCTCGTCCTCGACCCGATCCTCGTCCAGGCGCAGCGCGACACCGTCAGGCGCTCGTCCGTCTTCGGCATCAACCTCCGTGCGACCGGGGGCCACATCGTCACGCCGACCGAGGTCGACCGCGCGGTCCTGGGCGCACGTGACCTCGCCGACGTGCTCGCGCGGCAACCGCTGGGCGGCATGCGGGTGGACCAGTATCGGCGCTGCCTGGTCTCGAACCGCGGACCGGGCTGCCTGCCCGCGGTCGTGGACGGCCAGCTCTTCTTCGATGGCACCACGCTCAACGACTTCGTGCTGCCCGAGCTGATCGACTACATGGTGATCCTGCGCGGGACCGAGGTCGGCGTCCGGTTCGGGTCGATCGGCACCAATGGGATCCTCCTGATCGCCACCAAGCGCGGCCCGCTGCGCGGCCCGCCCTGACGGCGGGCTTCAGGCGCGGCGCGTGCCGAAGAACGCCAGCAGGGGTCGCGCGCACTCGTCGTGCATCACACCGGCCACGACCTCGGGCCGGTGATTGAGGCGCGGATGACGCAGCAGGTCCCCGACGCTCCCCGCCATTCCCGCCTTCTCGTCCCACGCGCCGAACGTGACGCGGTCCAGCCGCGCGAGGACGATCGCGCCGGCGCACATCGCGCAGGGCTCCAGGGTCACGAATAGCTCACAGCCTTCCAGCCGCCAGGTCCCCAGCGCACGGGCTGCTTCGCGGATGGCGACCATCTCGGCGTGCGCGGTAGGATCCTGGTCGCGCACGGTGCGGTTGGCCCCGCGCCCGATGATCCCGCCGTGCTTCACGACGAGCGCGCCCACGGGGACGTCGCCTGCCTCCGCGGCCGTCAGCGCCAGGGCCAGGGCTTCCGCCATCATCGGATGCCCGGGCGACGGCCGAGGCGCGACGGTCTCCCCGGCCCCTGACTCAGCGGTCATCGAGCCGTGGGCACATCGCACCCGTCATCGCCTCAGGCCTTCGGGGCGGCATTCGAGAACACGATCGTCTCGCCCTGTGCCTCGGCAACGATGTGGTCACCCTCGCTGAACTTGCCCTCGAGCACCGCCAGCGCCAGCGGGTTCTGGATCATCCGCTGGATGGCGCGCTTGAGCGGTCGCGCGCCGAAGGCCGGATCGAAGCCCTCGGTCGCCAGCAGCGCCTTGGCCTCGTCGGACACCTCGAGCGTGAGGTTCTTGTCGGCCAGCAGCTTCCGCAGGCGCGTGAGCTGCAGCTCGACGATATGCCCGATCTGCTCGATCCCGAGCGGATGGAAGATGATGATGTCGTCGACCCGGTTGAGGAACTCCGGCTTGAACGTCTGCCGCAGCGCCGCCATCACCTGGGACTCCACCGTCGACCACTGGTCGCGCCCGTGCTCGAGGATGTACATCGATCCCACGTTCGAGGTCATGATGATGACCACGTTCCGGAAGTCGACCGTGCGCCCCTGGGAATCCGTCAGCCGGCCGTCATCGAGGATCTGGAGCAGGATGTTGAAGACGTCGGGGTGCGCCTTCTCGATCTCGTCGAAAAGCACGACCTGGTACGGGCGGCGGCGCACGGCCTCGGTGAGCTGGCCGCCTTCCTCGTAGCCGACATAGCCCGGGGGCGCGCCGATGAGCCGGGCCACGGCGTGCTTTTCCATGTACTCGGACATGTCGATGCGCACCATCGCCTGCTCGTCGTCGAACAGGAACTCGGCCAGGGCTCGCGCCGTCTCGGTCTTGCCCACGCCCGTGGGCCCGAGGAAGATGAACGAGCCGATCGGCCGGTTCGGATCCTGCAGCCCGGCGCGGGAGCGGCGCACGGCGTTCGACACGGCCTCCACCGCCTCGCGCTGGCCGACCACGCGCCGGGCCAGCTCGTCCTCGAGCTTCGACAGCCGCTCGCGCTCGCTCTCCATCATCCGCGTGACGGGGATCCCGGTCCAGCGGGCGACGATCTCGGCGATGTCGTCGGCCGTCACCTCCTCCTTGAGGAAGCGGGACGTGCCGCCCTGCCGGGAGGCGAGCGCCTGCTCGGCCTCCTTCAACCGCCCCTCGAGCGCGGGGATCCGCCCGTAGGAGATCTCGGCCGCCTTCCCCAGGTCGCCGGCGCGGGTGGCCTGCTCGGCCTCGATCCGTGCCGCCTCGAGGTCGGCCCGGATCTGGCCGACCGCGCCTAACGTCTCCTTCTCGCGCTGCCACTGGGCCTTCATGCCCGAGGCCTTCTCCCTCGCCTCGGCCAGCTCCCGCTCGAGCGCCTGGCGTCGCGCCACCGCCTCGGGGTCCTTCTCCTTCTGCAGCGCCTGCCGCTCGATCTCCAGGCGAACGATGCGACGCTCGACCTCGTCGATCTCCTGCGGCATCGAGTCGATCTCGATGCGCAGCCGCGACGCCGCCTCGTCCATGAGGTCGATCGCCTTGTCCGGCAGGAACCGGTCGCCGATGTAGCGGTTGGACAGCGTGGCGGCGGCGACGACCGCGCCGTCGGTGATCGTCACGCCATGGTGCGCCTCGTAGCGCTCCTTGAGGCCGCGCAGGATGGCGATCGTGTTCTCGACCGTCGGCTCGCCGATGTACACCGGCTGGAAGCGCCGCTCGAGCGCCGGGTCCTTCTCGATGTGCTTCCGGTACTCGTCGAGGGTCGTCGCGCCGACGACCCGCAGCTCGCCGCGGGCCAGCATCGGCTTGAGCATGTTGCCGGCGTCCATGCTGCCCTCGGCCTTCCCCGCCCCGACCAGCGTGTGCAGCTCGTCGATGAAGACGATGAAGGCGCCCTCGGACTCGGTGATCTCCTTGAGCACCGCCTTGAGGCGTTCCTCGAACTCCCCGCGGAACTTGGCGCCGGCGATGAGCGCCCCGAGGTCGAGCTGGATGAGCCGCTTGTTCTTGAGGCCCTCGGGGACGTCCCCGTTCACGATGCGCTGGGCGAGTCCCTCGGCGATGGCCGTCTTGCCAACGCCCGGCTCGCCGATCACCACCGGGTTGTTCTTCGTCCGCCGGGACAGCACCTGCATCACGCGACGGATCTCCTCGTCGCGGCCGATGACGGGATCGAGCTTGCCCTTGCGGGCCGACTCGGTGAGGTCCCGGGTGAACCGCTGCAGCGCGCGATAGGCGTCCTCGGGCGTCTGGTCGGTGACCTTGTGGGTGCCGCGGACCGCCTTGAGCGCCTCCATCAGCGACCCGCGGTCGGCATTCACGGCGCCGAGGAGGGCCTTGCTCTCGGCCCCCTTGGTGTCCGCCAGGGCGAGGAGCAGGTGCTCGGTCGAGATATAGTCGTCGCCTAACGTCCTGGCCTCTTCCTCGGCGCGATCGATGACCTGGTTCAGTTCCCGCGACAGGCTGGGCTGCGCGCCGCTCTGCTTCGGGTACCGGCCGATCTCGCGCTCGATTCCCTCCCGCAGCTGGTTGACGTTGACGCCGACCTTCTGGAGGATGGGGACGACGATGCTCTCCTCCTGGGCGAGGAGCGCGGTCAGGAGGTGCAGGTCGTAGACGAGCGGGTTGCCGTTCTTCCGGGCCAGGCCGAGCGCGTCATTCAGCGCTTCGGTCGTCTTGACGGTCAGGCGGTCGGGATTGATCAACGGGACGGGGGACGGAGGGCGGATGAACGGAGTGGGGCACGTGGCCTCCCTCCATGCCGAAATAGGCTACTGACCGAAAGCAATGGCAATGCCAGCTCCGGCGCGCCGAAATGACGGACACCTCGCCGATTCGACTGACAGTCGAGCACGCAATGGCAGTCGTGAGGGGGACGCGCGGCTTGCCGCGCCAGTCGCCTCTCGATAGGCTGTCGGGCATGTCCGCACGCACGGTGACCCGATTTGCGGTGGTGGTCTTCCTGGCCCTTCCCGCCGGGGGCTGCCGCCGGGATCGCGTGTTCACCGAGATGAGCGACTCGACCTTCGTCCGCACGATGGTCGCGCTCCGGAAGCTCCCCGTCGGCATGATCGCCGACCCCGCGGCGCGGGCGCGCCAGCGCGACTCCATCCTCACCGCCTACGGCGTCACCGGGGCGCAGGTCGAGTCCACCGCGGTTCGCCTGGCGAACGACCCCGCGCGCGCCGCGGCGATCTGGCGCGCCATCGAACAGCCGACGGTCAGCTCACCGCCATGAAAAAAAGGCGGCGCCCCGAAGGACGCCGCCTGTTCGATTCCGTGGGTGAAGATTACTTCCGGATGGTCATCTTCCGGGTAATCGGCGAGCCGTTCACCTCGAGACGATAGGCATAAATACCGGAGGCGGCCTCGCGGTTGGTGCCGCGAACCTTGCCATCCCAGTACGCCGTATACTCCCCGCACGTCAGGAACACGTTCTCGAGCGGTTGTCCACCGCCCTGCAACACCGGCACCGCCACCAGCTGCGTGAGCAGGTTGAAGATCTTCAAGGTCACGCGGTACTGCCTGTTCGGGTCGATGCAGGTCGGGAACCCACCCACCGAGAAGGTGATGCGAGTCTCGGGATTGAACGGGTTGGGGTAGTTCTGCTTGAGTTCAGAACCGGTCCGAATGTCCCTGCTGGACTGCTGACCCTGGGCGGCGGCCGTGGACGCCGATAACGCGAGGAGAGCAAGCACAAACAACCGTGCTGCCCAACGTTGCTTCATGTGACTTCTCCGACTGACGAAAGAGGGACGTGCGTCATTCTCCTGTTTCTGGTCATTCAGTAACCACTTTTGCGAACTTAGGAACGCGCTACCAAACTGTCAAGCAAAGGGTTACGTCATTTCGCCGATACGAGTACTCGCCCCGTCGCCCGACGTTCCGTGATCCGCTTCCGGTCACAGTATTCCAGGAACGGAATGAGGTATTTCCTCGACAGCCCGAGCACGTCCCGCAGTTCCGATGGGCTGTACTCGCGTCCGGTCGTCATCCCGTCCCGCAGCTTCGTGACCAGCCGTTCGACGACTTCTCCTGCATAAAACCTGCCCGGCTCCACGCCAACCACGAGCCCTTCGCGCTCGAGAAGGCGCAGGATCGGCACCGGGTCGCGCTGGTGCTCCACCGTGAGCTGGGAAACGTCCGGCGGTTCCGCCCCCGCGGACCTCAGGTCCATCAGGACCCGCTCCTTCCAGGCCGCATCCCCGGCGCCGACGATGGGTGCCCACCCCGGCCTGGCCAACATCGACCCTCGACGCTCGACCCTTCCGGCGGCCAGCAGGTTTGTGACAGCGCGTTCGGCGAGGTCGGGCGCGACCCGGAGCGCCGTCGCCACCTCGGCCAGCGGGAGTCCATCGCCCAGCGGCTCGCTGGCATGCGCCGCCTCCACCGCCGCGACGATGTCGTCGCCAACCGTGGCGACCACCGCCCCCGGGTAGACCCGGGTCCCGATGGCCACCACGGAGGGAGATTGCAGCAGCGACGAGAGGGCCGCCTGCCGGACGCCGAGTCGGGGCGCGAGGTGAGACCGCATCACGCCGTGTCGCCCGGCCTCGGCGAGGACGCGCTCCAGGGCCTCGGGGCCGGGTCCCAGGAAGTGCCAGGGCGCGGCGCGCCGCTGCGGCGGAAGCGGATCCACCACCAGTCCCCCACCGACCGTGGACGGCGGTGATGCATAACGAAGGACGAACCGGTCCCCCGCCCGTGCCAGCACCGGTTCCTGCAACACCACTCGCGCGGCGCGCCGTTCGCCCGGCTGCAGCGCACCGCCGGGCGCCACGATCCTGGCACCGACATCCGCCGTGCCGATGTGAAGCCTGATCCATTCCCGCGGCCGCAGCGGATGTGCGGCGGATTCCAGGAGCGACACCTCGGCCCGCAGCATCGACGTCGCGGGCCACTGCACGTCACCGCACAGCCACGCGCCCCGGGCCACGTCGGCGAGGTCGGCGCCGGAGATCGCCACGGCGCATCGCGTTCCCGGGGTGGCCGCGGCCACGGCGCCCCCATGCACCTGGACCCCGCGCACCCGGACCATCGCGCCCGACGGCTGCACGACCAGCGCGTCTCCCGCCGCCACCTGCCCGTTCCAGACCGTTCCCGTCACGACCGTCCCCGTGCCCCGCACCGAGAACGCGCGGTCCACCGGCATCCGGAACGCGTCGGCGGCGTCACGCACCGGCGCGGCGCGCAGGGCGCTGCCTAACGCCTGCCGGAGTTCCGCGAGCCCGGCCCCGGTGGTCGCCGACGTCGCCACGACCGGCGCGCCCTCGAGCGCCGTGCCGCGCAGCGCCGAGGCGACATCGGCCGTCACCAGCGCGAGCCACTCCTCGTCGACCAGGTCGCACTTGGTGAGCGCCACGACCCCCCCGGTCGTGCCCAGCAGCGAGAGGATCGCGAGGTGTTCGCGCGTCTGCGGCATGACGCCTTCGTCGGCGGCGACGACCAGGAGCGCCACGTCCACCCCGGTGGCCCCAGCCACCATGGTGCGCACGAACGCCTCGTGCCCCGGGACATCGATCATGCTGGCCGTGCCGACGCCGTCCAGGACCAGCGGGGCAAACCCGAGCTCGATCGTGATGCCCCGGCGCTTCTCTTCCGGCAGGCGATCGGTGTCCACGCCGGTGAGGGCGCGCACCAGCGTCGTCTTGCCGTGATCGATGTGCCCGGCCGTGCCGATGATCATGCCGGGCGGCGGAGCCGGGCCTCCCAGCCGTCGAGCGCGCGCAGGGCCCGTCCATCCCCCATGTGATGGTGCAGGAACTCGCGGAGGAGGCGCAGGTGCGCGCGCTGGGCAAGGTCGTCAGTCGCCGGCGCGACGCGATCGGCGAGCCACGCCGAGATGGCCGAGCGCGCATCGGCCGGGAGGTCCCGCCCGATCGAGACGCTCCGCGTGCAGCGCGCGCAGACGATGCCGCCCCCGTGATGGCTGAACGGGACCGGCAGCCCTTCGGCCACCTCCGATCCGCAGGCACAACAGCGGTCGAGCGTGGGGCTGAACCCCAACGCGGCGACGTAGCGCCAGGCCGCCGCCAAGCCGGAGACCGTCGACGTGCCCGCCGGCGATGCCGCAACCTCGTCCAGCGATCGCCCCAGGACGTCGAAAGCCTCGTCGTGCGGGTCGGCGTGGGCAAAGCGCAGCGCCAGTTCCGCGAGGGCCGAAGCGGTCGCGAACCGGTCGAGGTCCATCGCCAGCGCCATGCGGCTCCGGGTGAGGTCGAACCCGGTGAGGTTCGACAGGTCTCGACCCGGGCGCAGGGTGAACTGGGCCACGCCACTGGCGAACAGGTCCAGCGAGTGGCCGAAGGCGTTACGCGGCTTCCGCGCTCCGCGCGCCAGCACCGACTGCACGCCGTGCTCGCGCGTGACGAGGCGCACGATGCGCGACGACTCCAGGTAGTCCTGGACGTGCAGGACGATCGCGTCGGTCGCGACCAGGGTCATGAAAGCCCGGCGAGCATGTTCATCTCCGAAGGCTCGCGGCACGCACCCCGATCGTCAACGACCGCCCGGGCGCGGGATAGTTCACGATCTCCTGGTACGAGGCGCCAAGGGCGTTCTCGAGGCGCGCGAACAGCTCGATCCCGACCGCCGACCATCCGGCGGGGATCGCGCGCGTTGCGCCGAGGTCGAGCCGCGTCCAGGATGGGAGCTCTACGGGAGTCGCCGGGAAGGTGGTGAAGTCACGGTCATCGCGGCGACCCGTATGGAGGACGGACACGTCCAGCGTGGTGCGACCCAGGTCGAACGCCACCGTTCCGGCCGCCATGATTCCCGGCCGTCGCAGCAACCGATTCCCGTGGACGAACGTGTCCGACGCGCCCGACTGCAGCCCGGCGTCATCCACGCGGGAGCGGAGGAAAGTCGCGGAGAGGCTCGGCCGCGTGCGGCCCATCGTGGCCCCGGCTTCGACCTCGAGACCGCGCGCGGACGCCGCCGCAACGTTGAAGTAGTTGGGCTGGTCCGGCGAGACGAACGCGTACTGGATCATGTCGCGGAACCGCTGGTCGAACCAGGTCGCCGACATCGTCAGGCGCCCGCCGGCGACCACCTGGCGAACCCCGGCTTCCCAGCCGCGTGACCGTTCGGGCACCAGGCTGGCGTTGCCGGTCGAGAACGCCGTGTTGAACGACTCGAAGAAGGTGGGCCCCTTGAACGCGGTGCCGGCGGTGGCCCGCAGCGTGGCGCCTCGCCAGGCGCTGACTGAGACGCCGAGCCGCGCCGTGCGGAACGCGCCGAAGGTGCTGTTCTCATCGTAGCGGGCGCCCGCCGTGACGGAGAGCGGGCCGTGCCCCGCCAGCCACTGCCCGTACACCGCGCCGTTGTGGCGGTCGGCGCTGAACCGGCTGCGCTCGACGCTGTAATTCGAACTGTCGTGGCCCCGCTGTCCCTCGCGCGACAGCTCACCGCCGATCGTCAGCACCGACGCGGGCGACAGCAACAGGTTCAGGCGGGCGTCGGCGACCCGGCGTCGAACGCTCGTCTGCGCGTCGTAAGAGGAGAACCCGATGGTGTCCGCCGGCGAATCCGGTCGGTCGTCGTCCCTGCCCTTCGTGTCCAGCGCCGACAGGGACAGCGCGCCGCGCACGCGCCGGGAGAAGGCATGGTCGACCGAGGTCGCGACGACGAGGCGCCGGTTCACTCGATAGGCATTGCGGTCGGTGACTGTCCCGGCGCCGTCGGTCGGGAAGTGGTACTCGTCGTCGACCCCGCGCACGGTGAACGTGAGGCGCGTGGCGCTGCCGGGAAGCGCCTGCACCGTCCCGGTGAGCGTCGCCCGTGCGTAATCGCTGTTGAAGGCAAGGATCCCGTCGCTCTCCTCGCGCGCGGCGCCCGCCGAGACCCGGAACCGTCCCGGACCGCCCGAGACGCCGGCGCGCGCCCGGGTGCTGCCGTACCGGCCCGTGGCCAGCTCCGCCTCGACTCGCGAGGCCGATGGCTGCCTGGTGAAGACCTGGATCACGCCGCTCACCGCGTCCGTGCCGTACAGGACGCTGGCGGGACCGCGCACGACCTCCACGCGGTCCACCTCATCGACGGAGAGCCAGGCCAGGTCCACGGCGCCGCCGGGATCGTTGACCTGCACACCGTCGACCAGCACGCGCACGTAGTCGTTCTCGCCGCCGCGGAGGAACAGCGACGACTGCGCGCCGGGCCCGCCGCTGCGCGCGATCGACACGCCGGGCACCAGCCGGAGCACTTCGGCCAGGTCGCGTACGCCACTGCGCTCGATGGATGCCCGGTCGATCACCGTGGCTGCCGCGATGCCATGACCCGTCGGTGTATCCACGCGCGTGGCGGTGATCACCACGCGGGGAAGCGAGTCGCGTTCCCCGGCCTGCACCGCAGGCACGGTGGAGGCAACGGCGAGGCAGAAGACACCGATCGTCATCGTCACTGGGGAAACTTTGTCATGGGTGGTGGGTGGGCCGGCGGAGGGGCACCAGCGTGGGCGCGCCCACCGCGGGATCGCGCGACACGACCAGCGGCCACTGGTAGACCGCTTCGAGCACTGACGCGCGCATCACCTCGTCCGGCGTGCCGTCGGCGGCGACCGTACCGCGGTGGAGCAGGACGACGCGGTCGGCGAATCGCGAGACGAGGTTGAGCTGGTGGCTCACGGCCAGCACCGCGCGGCCACGTCGCGCCAGCCCGGCAAGCAGCTCGAACGCGGCCATCTCGTGGGCGATGTCGAGGAACGTGGTGGGTTCATCGAGGACGATGGCGTTGCATTCCTGCGCGATCGCGCGCGCGAGCCGGATGCGCTGCCATTCCCCGCCGGACAGCTCGTCGGTGCGGCGCTCCAGCAGGTCCTCGACGCCGGCCATCGCCGCGGCCTCGCGCACCGCGTGGGCGCCCCGCGCGTCGCCGCCCCACGCCCCCGCGTGCGGCGCCCGCCCGAGCGCGACGTACTCGATCGCCCGCATGGGGAAGGCCGGCTCCTCGCGCTGGACGACGACGGCCACGCGCGTCGCGAGGTCCCGCTGCGACAGCCCCGTGACGTCGGCACCTTCCACGCGCACGCACCCCGCCCGGGTCGGGACGCGGCGCAGGAGCGCGCGCACCAGCGTGCTCTTGCCGCTCCCGTTGGGGCCGACCACCGCGGTGAGCGCGCCGCGCGCGGCGCCCAGCGAGACACCCTCCACCGCGGGCCGCGCAGCGCCCGGGTACGCGATCGTCACCCGGTCCCAGGCGATCACCGCATCCTCCGCAGCAGCGACAGGAAGAACGGCACGCCGATCACGGCCGTCACCGCGCCTAACGGGAGCTCGGACGGCGCCCGGACGGTCCGCGCCGCCAGGTCCGCGCCCACGACCAGCGTGGCGCCGGCGATGGAGGAGACGGCGAGGATCGCCCGGTGCCGGGCACCGGCCAGCGCCCGCGCGACGTGCGGCACCAGGAGCCCCACGAAGCCCACCAGCCCCGCCGCCGCGACCGTGCCCGCCGCCAGCAGCGAGGCAACGAGGTACAGCTGGCGCCCCGCGCGCTCCGGCGACACCCCCAGCGCGGCGGCGGCGTCATGGCCGAGGGCGAGGGCATCCAGGTCGCGTGCCCAGTGCAGGAGCAGCGGCCCCGCGAGCGCCAGCACCAGCCCGAGACGCGCGACGTCGCGCCACTCCGCGGCACCGAGCGAGCCCATCATCCACCACAGCGCGCCACGCGCCGCCTCGGCCGGCGCGCCGGCGAGCAGCACCATGATGACGGCGTTGGCGAAGGCCCCGACCACCACGCCCGCCATGAGCAGCACGCGCGCGTCCGCCTGGAAGCCGCTGGCCCGCGCCACCCAGATGACGACCACCACGGCGGCGAGCCCGCCGCCGAACGCCGCCAGGGCGAGCAGCGACGGGTCGGTCCCGCCCATCGACACCACGACGACGGCGCCGACCGCCGCGCCACCGGACACGCCGAGGAGGTACGGCTCGGCCAGCGGGTTGCGCAGCGCGCCCTGGAGGACGCCGCCGCTCAAGCCTAACGACGCGCCGACGAGCACGGCCAGGGCCACGCGGGGCGCCCGGACGTCCAGCACGATCGCCCGGGTGACCGGGTCGGCGCCGCCGGCGAGGACCCGCCACAGCTCGGCGGGCGCAATCGCCACCGGGCCCACCGCCAGCGCCACCAGCGCCGCCGCGCCGAGCACCGCCACCAGCACAAGCATGCGGCCGCTCAGGGCAGGATCCCCGGGTGGAGGAGGCGGGCGATGGAGACGGCGGCCTCGCCAAGGCGAACGCCGGGCCGGCCGACGAGGAGCGTGTCCATGACCAGCAGCCGGCCCTCGCGGACGGCCGGGAGCGCCTTCCAGCGCTCGCTCGTCGCGAGCGTGCCGGTCGTTTCCGGGGCGCCCAGCACATACCGGGGATCCCGGCGCAGGACTTCCTCGAACGCGACCTGCGGCGACGGGCTGCCGAGGTCGGCGAAGACGTTGCGGCCGCCGGCGACCTCGACCAGCTCGGACAGGAAGCTGCCGGCGCCGATCGTCATGAGCGGCGCCTCCCAGGCGAGCATGAAGACCGTCGGCCGTTCGCGTCCGCGCGTGGCGTCGCGGACGCGGTCGAGCGTGGCCCGGACGGAATCGACGACCTGGCGCGCCCGCGCCGCTTCGCCGACCGCGTCGCCGAGGAGGAGGGTCGCCCGCTCGAACTCCGCGAGGCGGTCGATGCGCAGCGAGAGGACGGGGATCCCGGCGCGCCGGAGGGCGAGGGCGGCGTCGCGGTTGTCGCCCGTGGCGTACAGCACGACGAGGTCGGGCCGGGCGCCGACGATCGCCTCGAGCGACGGCCGGATCCCGTCGCCGAGGTCGGGGACCGCGCGGGCAGGCGGCGGCCAGGTGTCCCAGCGCGTGCGGCCCACGACCCGGCCGCCGGCGCCTAACGCGAAGAGGATCTCGGTGGTGGCCGGGTTGAGCGAGACGATCCGCGACCGGGTCGCCGCCGCCGGCAGCGGGTCGCCCGCGTCGTCCACCCGGCCAGCCTCCGGCGCGGCAGGCGCGCACGCCAGCGCGAGCAGGGCCGCCAGCATGGCGGCCGTCCCCCGGTCCTTCGTCCACCCGCGCGCGAAAAAGCAGAACACGGACACTCACCCAGTGATGGGAGAACGCCCGTGCGCGGAGCGGACCGGAACGGACCGCGTCGCCACCGGCCCTCCCCCGAGGGAACCATCGGTGTGGCCCGTGCGGGGGTCGTCTCCTGGCTCCGGGATCGCCGGGCTCGCCTTCCCGACCTTGCGGTCAGTGGCGCTCGAGCCCGGGAGGTGCCTCCCGTTACAGTGGCGGGGCCGCACCGGCATTGCACCGGTTTCCGTGGCCCCTGCACGTCACCTGAGTTGTTGCGGGCTAACCTATCGCGGGACGTCCCGATGTTCAACCGCGAGCGCGTCCTGCAGGCGCGCCATCAGCGTGGCACGCCGGGCGCGATAGTGGTCCTGCGCAGCCGCCGACTGGCGCGCCGGGTCCTGGAAGACGGTATCGAGCGCGGCGACCTCCCGGGCGAGGGCGTCGGCGAGCGGTTGCGCGGCGACGGGCGACGGCGCCGCGTTTACGGGCGCGCGGGCGCTGCCGGACCCACGGGAGCCGCGCCGTCCGAGCACGATGCCTAACGCCACCGCCGCCACGGCGACCGCGAACAGCGCGAGGCGGCCGGCCCGGCTGGCACCGCCACCGGCCGCCCCGATGGTGAACGACTGGTCGCCGCCCACCGCCGACGCCAGGTAGCGCTGGAACGTGCGGCCCTCCATCGTCACCGGCGCCTCGGCGACCAGCCCGCCGCCCGACACCGTCACGCCTGCTCCCTCCACCAGCACCTCGAGCGTCTCGACCGCGCTGGTCATCGGCACCTCGAGGCGGGCGCCCGCGGGCATCCCGTACGTCAGCACCAGTTGCCGCGCGCCCGGCGGGACCGGCACGATCATCTCGGCGGCACCGTCCGGGAAGCGGAACGCGTCAGGCGGCATGTCGCCGCCGCTCGAGCCCGGGTCGAGGACCCCCTCCGGCAGCCGCACGCTCCAGGTGGCCGTACCGCCCGCGCCGGCCACGAGCGTGCGACTCGAGTCGTTCGCCACCTCGTAGACGTCCACCACGCGGCGGACGCCGGACTCGTCAGGCGGCGACACCACGAAATGTCGCGCCCGGATCGTCGTGGGAAACGGGACCGACGTGGTGTCGTAGACGGCCACGTCGGCGGCCGGCCCGGTGACGTCGCGCTCGCGGAGGGGCGCGGTGAAGTAGGCGATCCCGTCGTGGCGCGTCGACACGATGTACATCGAGCGCGGGCCCGCCAGCCGGTACCGGAGGCGATAGGTGCCGTCGGCCGCGCTCCGCACCGAGTCCACCGGGCCCGACGAGTCGGCCGAGATGCGATGGAGCACGACGACCTGCCCGGCCAGTGGTTCCCGGGCCGCACCGCCCTTGAGCACGCGGCCGGATACCGAGCGCGCCTCGCCCGGCGTGCCCGGCGTGCCGGTGGCTGGGGGAAGGACACCCTGGCCGCCGACGCGTCCCGCGGCAAGGACGAGGGCGCCGACAACGGCCGAGCGCAGGACCGGGAGCCTCGTTGCGCGTTTCGCGATGCGCGGAGCGCGCGGGCTCACAGGTTGAACTTGCCGAAGTCTTCCGGACGCAGCGTGGAGAGGTACTTCTGCAACTGCTCCACGGTCATGTCCTCGGTGCTCTGCGCCGGCGGCGTCTCGGGCACGACGTCTTCGTCGCCTTCCTCCTCGGCCAGCGCCACGAGTAGCGACTCGTCGGCGAAGATCGGCGCCGGGAAGCGCAGGGCGATGGCGATGCTGTCCGACGGGCGCGCATCCACGTGGACGACTTCATCGCCGCGCACGATGTGCATCTCGGCGAAATACGTTCCCTTGGCGACCTTGGTGATCTGCACGCGCCGCAGCGCACCGCCGAGGCCGGCGATGAGACTCTTGCAGAGGTCGTGCGTCAACGGCCGCTCCTTCCGGACGTTGTTGATCTCCATGAGGATCGAGTCCGCCTCGGCGGACCCGATCCAGATGGGCAGCAACCGCTCGCCTCCCTTTTCCTGGAGGATGACGACGTGAGCCTGCGACGCCCCGTCGATCGCGAGCCGCACTACCTGGACCTCTACCATCGTGTTCACCACGCTGCCGACGACTCGTGAACTATCGCACGGCGCGCCGCAGATCGCCAACCTTGTCCGTGCGTTCCCACGAGAAGCGGGTCATGGCCTTCCGGCCGCTGCCGACCTTCTCGGGCGCCCGACCGAAGTGCCCATACGATGAGGTGGCCGAAAAGATCGGTTTGCGCAGGTCGAGGGCGGCGATGATGCCACCCGGTGTGAGGTCGAACACATCGCGAATGGCGCGGGTGATGGCGGCGTCGGCCACCTGCCCCGTGCCGAACGAGTCGACCATGATCGACACCGGTTCCCGCACGCCGATGGCGTAGGCGAGCTGCACCTCGCACCGGCTCGCCAGTCCCGCCGCCACGACATTCTTGGCGACCCACCGGGCCGCGTAGCACGCGGAGCGGTCCACCTTGGTCGGGTCCTTCCCGCTGAACGCGCCGCCGCCGTGCCGGCCCATGCCGCCGTAGGTGTCGACGATGATCTTGCGCCCCGTCAGGCCGGCGTCGCCCTGCGGGCCGCCGGTCACGAAGCGCCCCGTCGGGTTGATGTGGTACTTCGGCTTCTTCGCGCGCCACTCCGCCGGGATCATCGGCTCGATGACCTCGGCGATGACCTCGCGCTTGACGCGTGAGGCACTGACGCGCTCGTCGTGCTGGGTGGAGACCACCACCGTGTCCACGGCCACCGGGCGGTGATCCTCGTAGCGCACCGTGACCTGCGCCTTGCCGTCAGGGCGGAGCCAGCGCAGGTCGCCGGACTTGCGCAGGTCGGCCAGCTGCTTCGTCAGGCGGTGCGCGAGGAGGATCGGCGCCGGCATGAACTCCGCGGTCTCATCGGTCGCGTACCCGAACATCATGCCCTGGTCGCCGGCGCCCCCGGTGTCCACGCCCATGGCGATGTCCCCCGACTGCTTGTCGATGGTGCTCATCACCGCGCAGGTGTGGCTGTCGAAGCCGTAGGTCGCATCGGTGTACCCGATCCGCTTGATGGTCGCCCGCACGACGGCGGGGAGGTCGACCCACGTCGACGTCGTGATCTCGCCGGCGATCACCGCCAGGCCGGTCGTCACCAGGGTCTCACAGGCCACGCGGGCGGTGGGATCCTCGGTGATGATGGCATCGAGCACCGCATCCGAGATGGCGTCGGCGACCTTGTCGGGATGTCCCTCGGTGACGGACTCGGAGGTGAACAGGTGGGCTTCAGGCACGGGGAGTGAATTCGGGGTGAGTGAAGTCGTCGGCGAAACGTAAGGAGGGTGAGGCGGCCGACGGCAGTAGCGGCGTCGACGCCTACGCGCCCTCGCCGGGCAGCGGGCCGTCGCCGAGCGCCGCGACGAGCCTGAAGCGCAATTCCCGTTCCGCGTCAATAGCCGTGCGGGCATTGGCGGCGGCCGTCGCGGCTTCGGCGGCGAGCGCGGTGCTGATGCCGCGCACCAGGAACTTCGTGGCGGCCACGGCGCGCGGGTTGACGCTCAGCTCGCGCACCCCCAGCCCGATGAGGGCGAACGCCATCAGCGGCTGCGACGCCATCTCGCCACAGACCGCGACGTCGATGCCCTGCGCGTCCGCGACATCGACGATCCGCCGGATCAGGCGCAGCACGGCCGGGTGCAGGGCGGTAAAGCGGCTGGCGAGGTTCACGTTCCCGCGGTCGACCGCGAGCGTGTACTGCACCAGGTCGTTCGTGCCGATGCTGAAGAAGGCCACCTCGCCGGCGAAGGTGTCGGCGGCCACCGCGGCGCCGGGGGTCTCCATCATGACGCCGAGGGGCACCTGGCGACGGAAGGGAACGCCGGCCGCCGTGAGTTCCGCGGCCGCCTCGTCGAGCAGCGCGCGGGCCGCGCGAACTTCCGCGACCGACACGATCAGCGGCAGCATGATGCGCACGTCGCCGTGCAAGGCCGCCCGCAGCAGGGCCCGCAGCTGCACCTTGAACAGGTCGGGGGAGTCCAGGCACATGCGAATGGCGCGCCAGCCCAGGAACGGGTTGGGCTCCGACGGGTAGCCGCCGACCGGCAGCTTGTCGCCGCCGATGTCGAACGTGCGGACGATGACCGGGTGGCCGGCGAAGGCCTCGACCACGCGGCGGTAGGCGCGGTACTGCTCCTCCTCGTCCGGCATGGTGGCGCGGCCCACGACCAGGAACTCGGTGCGCATGAGGCCCACGCCGTCGGCGCCGCTTCGCGCGGCCGCCTCGGCCTCCTCGGGAAGGTCGACGTTGGCGCGCAGGGTGAGGCGGACGTGATCGGTGGTGATCGCCTCGACGTCGGTGAAGCGCGCCAGCTCGGCGTCGTTGCGGGCCTGGGCATCGGCGCGGGAACGGAAGGCCTCGAGCTCGTTGGGGCTGGGCTCGATGACGAGGAGGCCACTGGAGGCGTCGAGCACCGCCGACTCGCCGCCCTTGAGGCGGCTGGTGGCGTCGCGAAGCCCGACAACCGCCGGGATACCTAACGATCGGGCGAGGATGGCGACGTGGGACGTCCGGGTCCCCGAGTCGGTGGCGATGCCGGCGATGGCCTCGCGGTCGAGCTGGACGGTGATGCTCGGGGTCAGGTCGTCGGTGACAAGGATCGCGTTGGTGCCCTTGGGAACGTCCACCGGGTCGTGGTCCGGCAGGTCCATGAGCATCGTCAGCACGCGGATGTGCACGTCGGTGAGGTCGCCCACGCGCTCGCGGAGCATGGGAGCGGCGCTGCGCGCGAACTTCTGCCGCCACTCCAGCATCACGACGTCGAAGGCCTTGTCCGCGTCCAGGTTCTGCCGGATGTAGGACTCGACCTCGGCGAGCAGCGCGGCGTCGGCGAGCATCCCGATCTGCACCTCGAAGATCGCGGCCTCCTCGGGACCGGCGTGCTGCTCGGCGCGATCGCGGACCTGCAGGAGCCGCGTGGTCGCGCGGGCGACGGCGTCCCGGAAGCGGGCGATCTCCTCGTCCACCTGCTCATCGGCGATGACGCGGTGCGGCACCTCCGGCACGTCCCACCGGAGGAGGCGCACCGGGCCGAAGACGATGCCCGGTGAGGCGCTGATGCCGTGGAGGACGCGATTCACGCGTCGCGCTCCCCGAACCGCGACCGGACCAGCGCCGCGAGGGCGTCGACCGCCGCCTCGGCGTCCTCCCCCGAGGCGCGGAGGCTGAGCGTGGACCCGTACTCGGCAGCGAGCAGCATCACCCCCATGATGCTCTTGCCGTTCACCTCCATGTCGTCACGGCGGATGGTGACCTCGCACCGGAAGCGGGACGCGGTCTTCACGATCTCGGCCGCCGGTCGCGCATGGAGCCCGTTGCGGTTCTCGATCCGCACCTCGCGCTCGCACGTCATCGGATCATCGAGTAGAGGAGGAACAACAGGAGGACACCCATCGAGAGCTTCCAGCCCTCGAGGCGCCCGTGAAGGCTGACCAGCAGCACGGCGCCCGCCACCACGCCGACGAGCGTGCCGCCGAGCAGGACCTGTCCCGGCCCGATCACCCGATGCAGCGCCAGGGGCAGGGCCATCCCGGCCAGCGCCGCGGCGACCTTGCCCAGCTGCGGCGGGGCATGCTGCAGGACCGGGTTACCTAACGACTGCGCGATCGCCAGGCCGCGGCTCCAGCCGGCCTGCAGCCCCCAGACCCGGAGGCCGAGGTGGCCGGTGTTGTACAGCAGGAGGAAGACCAGTGCCGTCAGGAGCGGGGACGCACCGGCCCCGAACGCCACCAGGGCGGCGAAGGAGCACAGCGGGAGGAAGGTCGCCCACACCAGCCGGTCGCCGAGGGCGCCGAGCGGGCCGCACAGCGCGGTCCGGAACCGCTCGATGCGCTCCGGCGCCGCGCCCTCCAGTTCGGCGCGAGCGAGCGCGCCAACCGCGACGCCCGCCAGGTACGGGTGCGAGTTGAAGTACTGGCTCTGCCGCGCCAGGGCCTTGCGATATGGGTCGCCGCCGACCCCGCCCGGCAGCCGCCGCAACGCGGGCTCCACGCAGAACCCGATGCCGTTGCCGAGCATGGTCTCGTAGTTCCACGAGCCCTGCACGGCCAGCAGCCGGAAGAAGATCGCCATCCGCGTCCGGAACGGGAGGGTGGGAGGGGCGTCGCGCGTCATGCCAGCGCCACCAGGCTGAGGCCCGCCGCCAGGCCGACCAGGAACTCCCAGCGGAACCCCGGCACGGCGTGGAACAGCTTGTAGACGGCACCTAACGACACGGCCCCGGCGACACCGGCGACCACGGCGCGGGACAGCGCCGGTCCGCTGCCGAACCGCTCGAGCACCTCGCCCTGCAGCGGGTGGAACGCCAGGAGGCCGGCGGCCGTGAGGATCGTGCCCCGGACGAAGTCGGCGGCCAACCCGGCCACCTGCAACCCCACCACCGTGTTGCGCGCCCCGCTCGCCACCGCCTCGTGGCGGTCGCGCGCCAGGCTCGCGTTCAGCCGCCGCACCTGCACCATCGACCACCCGCCCACCCAGGCCACGGCGAGTGCCGCCAGCACCGCCGTCGCCAAGCGGCCCGCGTCGAACGCGGTGGACGACGCATACAGGAAGCCGCCGATCACCGACGCCGAGCCCCACTCCGGATAGCGGCTCGCGCCGAACGGGAGCGTCTCGACCGCGAACAACTCGAGCGTCGCGCCCGCCAGCAGTCCCGCCGCCGGGGCCCCCACCAGGGCGCCGGCGAGCGTCGCGCTGACGATCGGACGCGACAGCATCGCCTGGGGGAAGCTGACCGTGTCCAGTCCCAGGATGCCGCCGAGGAGGGCGAGGATGAGCAGGTCGGCGCCGGTCATCCGCCCGTCCCGTCCAGCAGTTCCCCGAGCGGCATCGGACGTGCCGCGGGCACGTCCTGCGCCGTCACCTCGAGGCCCTTCGCGGCGAGGTCGCGCAGTGCCTGCTCCTCGTCAGGCGTCAGGAACACGTAGCGGAGGCGTTGCGTGCGCCCCGGCCGGTGGTGGATGCCGCCGAGGTTCACGCGGTCGATGGCGCCGGTCGCGTCCACGAGGCGCGTCATGGTCGTGATGTCCCCGGTCAGCAGCAATCCGCGCCGCGACTCGCCCTGGTAGCGCTCGAGGTTCGCCGCCGCGTCGTCGACGGAGTCGAAGTAGACGTCCATGTCCGGCGGCACGCCCATGCGGTAGAGCTCCTGCTCCCAGTCGCTCCCGGCCACCTCATCGTCCACCAGCACGATGAATCGCAGGTCCAGCGGTTGGCCCCAGCCCACCACGACCTGGCCGTGAATGAGCCGGTCGTCGATTCGATACAGCTCAAGCGCCACGCACGCCTCCCGTCACCACCAGCGCCGCCCGCCCCTTCTCGGCCGCCCGCTCCACCGCGGCGGCATCGGCCTCGCCGTCCTGGAAGGTGAAGTCGAGCAGCGTCGCGAGGTTCACCCCCGTCACCACCACCAGGGCGGGTCGCTCGCGCTGCAGGCGCCGCGCCGCGATCGTGCAGCTCCCGGCGGGGAGGTCGGTGAAGATCACGGTCGCGCCTGACGAGTCCACCACCTCCCGCAGCCGCAGCTCGACGTCCCGCGCCGACAGGCCGCGGTTGGTGACGCCGAGGAACCGGTCCGACCGCCCGGTGATCTGCTCGACCGCCGAGAGGAGGCCCTCGGCGAACGCGCCGTGACCGGCGACCAGCGCCTTCACGTCACTCATCGTCCTGCACGAGGTAATGCCGCGCGTCCCGCGCCTGCTTCATCCGGCCCATGAGGCGCTGGTTGAACGCCTCGGCCGGGTTCTCCCCGTAGTAGCGCAGCAGGTGGTTCATCGCGATGACCTCCGAGATCACCGTGATGTTCTTTCCCGGATTCAGGTACACGGTGATGCGCGGCAGCTCCACACCGAGGATCGACGTCGCCTGCGGCTCGAGCCCGGTCCGCTCGACCGGCGCGTGCTCCGACCATTCCTCCAGCTGCACGACCACCTCGATGCGCTTCTGCTGCCGCACCGCGCGGATGCCGAAGATCGAGCGCACGTCGATGAGCCCGACGCCCCGGATCTCCATGAAGTGGCGCTGCAACTCGTGCCCGCGCCCGATGAGCAGGTCGTTGCCGCGCCGGAAGCAGATGACCAGGTCGTCGGCGACGAGCCGGTGCCCGCGCTCGACGAGGTCGAGCACGCACTCCGACTTGCCGATCCCGCTGGCGCCGGTAAAGAGGAGGCCCACGCCGAAGACGTCGGCCAGGGACCCATGCATCGTGCTGCTCGGCGCGAAGAGCTCTTCCATCACCGGCTTCAGCCGCCGGTACACCTCGGCGGTCTTGAGCGGCGACCGGAAGACCGGCACGCTCGCCTCCATCGCGAGGCTCACCAGCGGGCTCACCGCCTCCAGGCCCTTGGTGATGAACACGCAGGGGACGGGGAACGAGAAGAACTGCTTCAGGATGCGCCCGCGCTCCGCCTCGGGCAGGGTGCTGAGGTAGGTGATCTCGGTCTCGCCGAACACCTGCACCCGCTGCGCGATGAAGCGCCCCACGTAGCCGGCCAGCGCGAGGCCGGGACTGGAGACATCGGGATTCTCGATCTCCCGCTCGTGGCCATCGCTGCTCCCCAGCTGCTCCAGCTGGAGGGGCGCCTTGAGGCGTTCGATCAGCCTGCCGACGGTGACTGGCATGGGCTCGTCAGGCGCGCACCGTGCGACGCGTGCGGCGCGTCGTCGCGCGACCGAGCCGGCGGAGTTGCGCCTCGAGGTGCGCCAAGGCGGCGGTCAGCGCGGGCCCGAAATAGCGGCCGCTTCCCTCCGCGACGATCCGGCGGCCCCGCGCCGTCACTTCCAGCTCGACCCGGCGCATGCGGCCGTCTTCCTCGAACCTTATGACCCCGGCGACCGGCCGCGCCAAGCGCAGGCCCAGCTTCTCGAGCGCGCGGGCGGCCTGCAGCCGCACGCGCTCGGGCACCGTGGCGTGGTGTGACTGAAAAACGATCTCCACCGCTGCTATCCTCCCCCTGTCACTTCGCCCAGATGGCGCTCGGTCTCGCGCGCGGCGCGTTCCCACGTGAACCCCGCCGCGAAGGACCGGGCCTGCGCCCCGAGCCGCTCCGCCAGCGGCCGGTCCAGCGCGAGGCGTCGCATGTGCGATGCCAGCGCCGCCACGTCGCCATGGGGCACCAGGTATCCGGTTTCACCATCGCGCACCGACTCGCGGATTCCCGGTGAATTGGACGCGATGACCGCCGTCCCGCACGCGGCTGCCTCGAGGTTGGTGATCCCCCAGCCCTCCTTTGGCGACGTGAAGACCAGGGCCCACGCGCGGCGCAGGAGCCGCAGCTTCTCCTCCTCGCTGATTCGCCCAAGAAACGTCACGCGATCACCAAGGTCAAGCGAACCCGCGAGGCGCTCCAGTTCGGGTCGATAGTCCCCTGCCCCGGCGACCTCCAGCCGCGCCCCGGGAATGGCAGCCTGCGCAAATCCACGAAGGACCAGGTCGACCGCCTTGTACCGCTTGAGCCGGCCCAGGTAGGCAAAGAGTGGCGCTTCCGAGCGGGCGCTGGCGTCAGGCGTGAAGTGCGCGGCGTCGATGCCACAGTAGATGACGCGGATCCGCTCGCGCCGGATCCCCCGTTCCACGAGGTCGTCCGCCGTGCTCTCGCTGATGGCCTCGAACGGAACGTCCCGGTAGATCCACGGGATGGGCCGCTCGGCCAGCCAGACGGCCGCCGCCACCGGGGCCGGCAGTTCCTGGAAGGCCGTGCCCCCGAACAGGTGCGGCACCACCGCCACGACCGGGACCGCGCCCCACCGTGGCGTGTGGAGCGGCATCTTGTTGATGTCCTCCACGATGACGTCGAGCGCCCGGCCGGCGAAATGTTCGCGATAGCCGCGCCGCGCCAGGAGCCGGAAGGTCCCGCGCGTCCCCACGCGGGTCACCTCGATGCCATCGAGTACGGCGGTGGGGGCGCACCCGGGCCAACCGCCGCACAACAGGCTGACCTCGTGACCCATCGCAGCCAGCCGGCCGAAGATCTCGTGCAGGTGGATCTCGGCGCCGCCCGCCTGGGGGTTTTCGCGGTCCTGCCAGTTCACGACCAGGATCCGCAATCAGATCCTCCCGAGGCGACGGGCCAGCGCATCGAGCACCCCGTTCACGAAGCGCGCGCTGCCTTCCGTGCCGAACCGCTCCGCCAGGTGAATGGCTTCCTTGATGACGGTGACCGGCGGCGTCTCCCCGATCCGCAGTTCCGCGGACGCAAGGCGAAGCACCGACCGGTCGATCGCGCTCAGCCGCTCGAGCCGCCAGTTGGTCGTGACCGCGGCGAGGGCGACGTCGATCTCCGCCATCGTGCGCGCGGCTTCCGCGAGGATTGGCGTCGCGACTGCGCGCTCGTCGGGCCCGACGGCAAGGTCGCCAAAGAGACGCTCGCCCACGTGAACGAGCCCGCCATCCGGTACCAGGTCCCAGGCGTACAGTGCCTGCAGCGCGCGGGCACGCGCGCGGCGGCGCACCCGGATTTCACGCGGTGTCAGCGGCATCGAGGCGGTCGAGCAGGTCCACCATCTCGAGCGCGGCGAGCGCCGCGTCCCAGCCCTTGTTGCCGTGGTCGCCGCCGGCGCGGGCCAGCGCCTGCTCGGTCGTGTCGCAGGTCAGGACGCCCAACGCGACCGGGGTCTCGAATTCCGCCGCCGCCTGCTGCAGCGAACGCGCGCACTCGCCAGCGACGTAGTCGAAGTGCGGCGTGTCTCCGCGAATGACGGCGCCGACCGCCACGACCGCGTCGTATCGATCCATCGACAGGAGCCGCCGCACCGCCACACCCAGTTCCCACGCGCCCGGGACCCAGACGACGTCGATGTCGTCCAGGGCCGTGCCGTGGCGCGTCAGGGCGTCGAGCGCCCCATCGACCAGCTTCTGCGTCACGTCCTCGTTGAAGCGGCTCGCGGCCACGGCCACGTTCCGTCCGGCCCCCTGCGGGGTCCCGCTGAATTCGGCCATCAGGTCGAGAGCAGGTGACCGAGCTTGTCGCGCTTGGTGTCGAGGTATCCGGCGTTCTCGTCGGTCGTGGGCGCGGCGAGGTTCACGCGACCCACGATCTCGAGCCCATACCCGCCCAGGCCGACCATCTTCTTCGGGTTGTTGGTGAGCACCCGGATCTTCCGGACGCCGAGGTCGAGCAGGATCTGCGCGCCGATGCCGTAGTTCCGGAGGTCCGGTGCGAAGCCCAGCTTCTCGTTGGCCTCGACCGTGTCGTGCCCGGCGTCCTGCAGGGCGTAGGCCTTGAGCTTGTTGAGCAGGCCGATGCCGCGCCCTTCCTGGTCGAGGTACACGATCACGCCGGCCCCGTCGGCCACGATCGCCGACATCGCGTTATGCAGCTGCCAGCCGCAGTCGCAGCGCCGGGAATGGAACACGTCGCCCGTCAGGCACTTGGAGTGCATGCGCACCAGCACGCTCTCGGCGGCGGCGATGTCGCCGTACGTGATGGCCACGTGCTCGCGGTCGTCGACGTCGTTGCGGTAGCCGACGATCCGCCAGTCGGCGGCGCCGATGTCCGTCGGCAGGCGTGCCTCGGCGACCCGGTGGACCAGGCGCTCCGTCGTCAGGCGGTGCGCCACCAGGTCGGCGACGGTGATGAACGTGAACCCGTGCGCCGCCGCATACCGGTCGAGCGCATCGCGGCGCATCGGCCGGCCATCCTCGTCGAGGATCTCGCAGATCACGCCCGCCGGCGTCAGTCCCGCCAGCCGGCACAGGTCCACCGCCGCCTCGGTATGGCCGACGCGCTGCAGCACCCCGCCCCCGCGCGCACGCAGCGGGTGGACGTGCCCCCCCAGCCGGATGTCGGACGGTCCCCTGGCGGGATCGGCGGCGATGCGCAAGGTCGTGGCGCGATCGGAGGCACTGATCCCCGTCGTCACGCCGTGCTGCGGCGCGGCGTCGATGCTGACGGTGTAGGCGGTGCGCAAGGCGTCGGTGTTCTCCCGCGCCTGCATCGCCAGCCCCAGTCGGGCCACGCGCTCCGGCTCGAGCGCCAGGCAGATCATGCCCTTCGCGCGGAGCATCACGTTGACCATGTCGGTGGTCACCAGCTCCGCCGCGCAGATCAGGTCGCCCTCGTTCTCACGGGACTCATCGTCGGCCACGACCACGAACTTGCCGTCGCGGATGTCCCGGATTGCCTGTTCCACCGTCCCGAATGCCATGCCTGAATCCTAGTGGGTGCCCGGCACCGGCAGCCAGCACGGAAAGGCGCTCAGGACGCGCCCCGGGGGGCTTGATACGGCCCGAGCAGGGCCTGGACGTACTTCCCGACCACATCGGATTCGAGGTGGACGCGGTCGCCGGCCGCCAGGCGACCTAACGTGGTATGGTGCTCCGTCCACTCGATCAGGGCGACCTGCAGGGTACCCGGTCGCAGCGCGTTCACCGTCAGGCTGACCCCGTCCACGGTAATCGACCCATGCGGCACCAGCAGCCGCTCGACCTCCGGCGGGACGGCGATGTCCACGAGCAGCGCGGACTCCCGTCGCGAAACGCCGGTCACCGTGCCCATGGCATCCACGTGTCCCTGGACCAGGTGTCCACCGAGCCGGTCGCCGACCTTCATGGCCCGCTCGAGGTTCACCGTGGTTCCCTCCCCCCAGGCAGACACCGCGGTCCGGTCCCGGGTCGTGACCATCGCCGCCACCGTGAACCAGCCGTCGCCACACTCGCGCACCGTGAGGCAGGCGCCATTCAGCGCGATGCTCTCGCCGGGCCTTAGGTCCGACCAGCCGCAGCGCACCCGGAACTCCCTCCCGGCCCCGACCTCGGCAACCGCCTCGATGGTGCCCACCGCCTCGACGAGTCCGGTGAACATCAGCGTCCCTCGCGTGCCAGGACGATCATGTGGTCTTCGCCCACCCACTCGGAGCTGATCCGTTTCCACCGGTGAGCGTCGGAGGGCGCCAGCGAGGCGAACGCCGGGAGCGCACCCTCGCCCAGCAGCACCGGCGCCTGGAAGATGATCAGCCGGTCCACGAGGTCGTGATGGACCAGCGCCGACGCCAGGGAGGCGCCTCCCTCGACGAGGACCGAACGGATGCCGCGCACCGGCAGTTGCCGCAGTGCTTCGGCGAGCGAGGAGGCCGCGACGACCTCCACGCCGAGTGCGCGGAGCGAGTGGTCGTAGCTCGGGTCGGGGGTGGTGGCGAAGACCAGGACGGGTGCCTCATCGGTGTGCTGCGCCAGCCGCGACGTCAGCGGAAGACGGCCGCCCTGCGAGAACACCACCCGCAGCGGCGGGACGCGCGGTGATGGCGCGTTGCGCACGGTGAGGAAGGGATCGTCCGCCAGGATGGTCCCCATGCCCACGCCGACCGCGTCGTGGCCGGCGCGCAGGTGATGCACGCGCTTCAGGGCCTCGGAGCCGGTGAGCCAGCTGGTGGTGCGACCTGCGCGCGCGATGGCGCCGTCGAGCGAGACGGCCAGCTTGAGCGTCACCCAGGGACGATCGGACTGGAAGGCGTGGAGGAACGGCGCGTTGAGCTCCGCAGCCTCGGACGCGGCGGTGCCGACGTCGACCGCGATCCCCGCCGCGCGCAGCCGTTCCACGCCGCCGCCCGCCTCGGGGTTCGGGTCGCGCACCGCCACCACGACCCGTGCCACCCCGGCGTCGATGATGGCCGGCACGCACGGCGGCGTCTTGCCGGTGTGTGTGCACGGCTCGAGGGTGACATGGAGCGTGGCGCCGCGGGCGCGAGTGCCGGCGGCGCGCAGGGCCTCCACTTCCGCGTGCTGGTCGCCGAAGCGCCGATGCGCGCCCTCGCCGACCACCACGCCGTCGCGTTCGATCACCGCGCCGACCATCGGATTGGGGGACACCTGGCCCCAGCCGAGCCGCGCCAGTTCGAGGGCGCGGCGCATGAACCGCTCGCCCGGCTCCCCGGCGGCGGGACGGCCGGCCATCCTACACCCCGTCCAGCTGGACCCGCCCTTCCCCGGCCACCACGTCGCCGGCACGCCACGCGGCGACGCCCGCCGCCCGCGCCGACGCGATCACCTCGTCGGCATGAGCCGCGGGCAGCACGACCATCAAGCCGACGCCCATGTTGAACGCGCGGAAGCACTCCGCCAGCGGCACCGCGCCGGCGCGCTGGAGCTGCCGGAACACGTTCGGCACCTCCCACGTGGCGGCGTTCACCACGGCGTCGCATCCCGGCGGAAGGGCGCGGTTCAGGTTGCCGGGGATGCCGCCGCCGGTGATGTGGGCGAGGGCGTGGATGCGGGAGAGGTGACCGCGGAGGATGGACAGGTACGAGCGATGGACCCGCAGCAGGACGTCCGCGACCGTGGCGCCATCCTCGCCCGGGAACGGGTCATGGACGCCGAGGCCCATCCGCTCGCCGACGATCCGCCGCGCCAGCGAGTAGCCGTTGGTGTGCAGCCCGGTCGAAGCCAGCGCGATAATCGCGTCTCCCACCCGCACCCGGTCCGGTCCCAACGTCGCCGACTCTTCCACGGACCCGACGATGAACCCGGCGAGGTCGTAGTCGGGCGGCGTGTAGAGGCCCGGCATCTCGGCCGTCTCGCCGCCGATCAGCGCACACGCGTTCTCGCGGCACCCCGCGGCGATGCCCGTCACCACGGCCTCGGCGACGGCCGGCTCGAGGACGCCGAACGCGACATAGTCGAGGAAGAACAGCGGCACCGCGCCCTGCGCCAGGATGTCGTTGACGCAGTGGTTGACCAGGCAGTGGCCGATGGTGTCGTGGCGGCCGGACTCAATCGCGACCTTGATCTTGGTGCCCACGCCGTCGGCGCTGGCCACCAGCAGCGGACGCTCGCCCGCGGGGGCGCGGAACAGCCCGCCGAAGGAGCCGAACGCGCCCACCGCGCCGGTCGTGCGCGTGGATTCCACCAGCCGCCGGTACCGCTCCTTGGCTTCCTCGGCGGCCTCGATGTCGACGCCGGCCGCGCGATAATCCAGCGAGCCGCTCACTCGTCCAGCTCCTCCTCGAAGGCCACCAGCTTGCGGAATTCCTCGAGGCGCCGGGCGATGTCCACGCGATGGATCTCCATCAGCCGGTCGATCGAGAAGCGCTCGACGGCGAACGAGCCTAACGTCGATCCGTAGACGACCGCCCGGCGCATCGCCGCCTCGTCCGACCGCCCGGTGCGCGCCAGGTACCCGACGAACCCGCCCGCGAACGAGTCCCCCGCGCCGGTCGGGTCGAAGACTTCCTCCAGCGGATACGCCGGCGCGAAGAACACCGAGTGCGCGGAGAACATGTAGGCGCCATGCTCGCCCTTCTTGATGATCACGTGCCGGGGCCCGCGCGCCAGGATCCAGCGGGCGGCGCGGACCAGGTTGTACTCCTCGGTCAGTTGCCGCGCCTCACCGTCGTTGAGCAGGATGATGTCCACCCGCTCCAGCAGCTTCAGCAACTCGTTGCGCCGGCTCTCGATCCAGAAGTTCATCGTGTCGCACGCGACCAGTCGCGGCGTGTCGACCTGGTCCAGGACGTCGTGCTGCAGGCGCGGGTCGATGTTCCCGAGGAAGACGTACGGCGACTTCCGGAACTGCGGGGGAATCTGCGGATGGAACTGCGAGAATACGCCAAGCCGCGTCTCGAGCGTTTCCGCCGCGTTGAGGTCGTGGCGATACCGGCCGCGCCAGCGGAACGACTCCCCGTCCGCATGCATCAGGCCGGACAGGTCCACGCCGCGCGCGCGCAGCGGTTCCAGCTTCTCCACGGGGTAGTCGTTGCCGACGACGCCGACGAGGTTCACCGCCGTCAGGTGCGACGCCGAGGCCGAGAAGAAGGTGCCCGACCCGCCAACGGCGTCCTCGATCTTGCCGAAGGGCGTCTCCACCGAGTCGAGTGCCACCGAGCCGACGACGAGAATAGCGCTCATGAGACGGGGGACGGGAGACAGGTGACGGGAGAGTCCTGCACGGCGGACAGGGTCCGGGTGCTGGCGTGAGCCGACAACGTGGTCATGGGATGGCGTCCCCCGCCCCACCTCCTCACATCCGCTCCGGCGCGGTGATCCCCAGGATCGACAACCCGTTCTGGAGCACCACCTGGGTCGCGCGGGCCAGTGCCAACCGTGCCTCGCGCACGCCATCGGGCGCCTCGAGCACGCGGACCCGGTGATACCAGTTGTGCGCCAGCCGCGCCGTCTCGTGCAGCGACGCGGCCAGGCGTTGCGGCTCCCGCGCCTCGGTCGCGCTGGCGACCAGCCTCGGGAAGTCGAGCAGCGCCGCCACCAGGGTCCGCTCCGATTCCTCGGTCAGCGTGCCGTAGTCAATCCCGACGCCGGTGACCGTCGACGCGTCGATGCCGCCGACCCGGAAGATGCCGCTCATCCGGGCATGCGCCATCTGGATGTAGTAGACCGGGTTCTCCTCGGATTGCGTGCGCGCGAGGTCCACGTCGAACGTGAGCGGCGTGTCCGCCTTGCGCATGAGCAGGAAGTACCGGACGGCGTCGCGCCCGACCTCGTCCACCAGGTCCCGTACCGTGACGTAGCTGCCGGCGCGCTTGGAGATCTTCACCTCCTCGCCGCCTCGCATCACGGTCACCATCTGGTGGAGCTGGTACTCGGGATAGCCCTCGGGGATGCCGACGTCGAGGGCCTGCAGGCCGGCGCGCACGCGGACCACCGTGCTGTGGTGGTCCGCCCCCTGGACGTTGATCGCGTGGCGGAACCCGCGCTGCCACTTGGTCACGTGGTACGCGACGTCGGGCACGAAGTAGGTGTAGGTGCCGTCGGACTTGCGCATGACGCGATCCTTGTCGTCGCCATAGTGCGTCGTCCGGAGCCAGGTGGCGCCGCCTTCCTCGAAGGTGTGTCCCGCGTGCTGCAGCAGGCCAACCGTCTCATCGACCTTGCCGTCGCTGTACAGCGACGACTCGAGGTAGTAGACGTCGAAGCGAACGCCGAGCGCCCTGAGGTCGTGGTCCTGCTCCTCGCGCAGCGCCTGCACGGCGAACCCGCGCACCCGCTCCAGGTCCCCACCCATCGGGTCGTCCGGGTGCTTCGCCGCGTACGCGGCCGCGATGTCCCTGATGTACTCGCCGTGGTAACCTCCCTCGGGGAGCTCCAGGATGCCGGTGGCGCGTTCGACCAGGCGGGCGCGCACCGACAGGGCGAGGTTCTGGATCTGGACCCCGGCGTCGTTGTAGTAGAACTCGCGGGTGACGGCCCAGCCGGTCCATTCCAGCAGGTTGGCGATCGCGTCGCCTAACGCGGCCTGCCGCCCGTGGCCCACGTGGAGAGGACCGGTCGGGTTGGCCGACACGAACTCGACGTTGAAGGGTTGCCCCCCGCCCGTCTCGTGCCGCCCGTAGCTCCCGGCCGCCGCGAGGACGCCCGCGAGGCCGCTGGCCGCGGCGCCAGTATCGAGCCGGAAGTTGATGAACCCCGCCCCGGCGATCGTGGCGTCGCGGACCCCCGCCGCCCCGACATCCATCGCGGCAATCAACTGGGCGGCAATGTCCTGCGGTTTCCGCCGCAGCGAACGCGCCAGCGTCATCGCGAGGTTGGTGGTCCAGTCGCCGAACGACGGATCGCGCGGCCGTTCGACGACCGGCTCGATCGGATCCGTCGCTCCGAGCGACCGCGCCGCCGCTATGAGGGCGTCGCGGATGATCGCGTCAGGCGTCACCCGAGCCCGATCCCTTCGCCGGCTTGTCGCCGCCCGACTTGTCGCCGCTCGACTTCCCGCTCCCCGACGAGTCGGTCGCCGGTTTCTCGGCCCCCGACTTCGAGGACTCGCCCGAGCCACCCGACTCGGCGGAGCCGCTCGCCCTCCGCTGGTCCTTCTTCCCGTCCTTCCCGTAGTCGGTGATGTAGAACCCCGACCCCTTGAACAGGAGGGCGGATCCCCCTGACATCCTGCGCTCCCCGATCTCGCCGCATTGCGGACACTTCAACTGGCTTTCGGCCGAGCTGATGGTCCGGAAGAAATGCTCGAATTCGTGGCCGTTGGGACAGCGATACTCGTACGTTGGCATGGTGGCGATGAAGCGGACGACGGTGAGAAGCTGAAACTAGCCCGCGTTCCAAGTCATTACAAGGGAATGACTTGTCAAAGCAGCCCGAAAGCGGTTTCGAATGCGCGTGACTCGACCCCGGGCGCTCACGCCGGCACGAACGCGCCCCACTCCTGGCGCAGCACATCGGCGATTTCACCGACCGATGCGCGAGCCCGCACCGCGTCGATGATCGCGGGCATCAGCAACGGCCTCGCCTGTCCCGTCGGAGCGTCGTCCCGGTAGCCTCGTGCCCTGGCCTGCACCGCCGAGAGTGCCTCGCGATGCGCGACGGGATCGCGGCCCGACTTCCGCTCCGTGAGGCGCGCCACCTGGTCCGCCTCGAGGCGCCGATAGTCGGGTCGCGGCGGCTCGACGGTTGCGTCGCCATCGGGGAACCGGTTCACGCCCACGATCACGGTCTCGCCCGATTCCACGCGCAGCTGGTGCGCGTAGGCGGACCGACCGATCTCCTGGTGCAGGAACCCGCTCTCGATCGCGCGCGTGGCGCCCCCCATCTCCTCGATGCGCGTCATCAGGGCAAGCGCTTCGCGCTCGAGTTCGTCGGTGAGGTGCTCGACGAAGTAGCTGCCGGCGAGGGGATCGACCGTGTTGGCGATCCCGGATTCGTACGCCACGACCTGCTGCGTGCGCAGGGCGAGCGTCGCCGCCTCGCGCGTCGGGAGGGACAGCGCTTCGTCGTAGCCGTTGGTGTGGAGGGACTGGGTCCCGCCCAGCGTAGCGGCGAGCGCCTGGATCGTGACCCGGACCACGTTGTTGAGCGGCGACTGCGCCGTCAGCGTGACGCCGCCGGTCTGCGTGTGGAATCGCAGCCGGCTGCTGGCCTCGGAGGCGCCGAACCGTTCGCGCATCAGGCGCGCATAGAGGCGGCGCGCGGCGCGGAACTTGGCCGTCTCCTCGAACAGGTCGGTGTGGGCGGCAAAGAAGAACGAGAGCCGCGGCGCGAAGTCGTCGATGCGCAACCCGGCCTCGATCGCGCCGCGCACGTACTCGATCGTGTTGGCCAGGGTGAAGGCCAGTTCCTGCACCGCGGTGGCGCCCGCCTCGCGGATGTGGTAGCCCGAAATGGAGATGGGGTTCCAGGCCGGGACCTCGGCGGCGCAGAAGCGGAACGTGTCGGTGATCAACCGCAGGCTCGGGGCGGGCGGATAGATGTAGGTCCCGCGCGCGACATACTCCTTGAGGATGTCGTTCTGGATGGTGCCCGAGAGCTTCGCGCGGGGGATGCCGCGCTCCTCCGCGACGACGATGTACATCGCCAGCAGCGTGGCCGCGGTGGCATTGATGGTCATCGACGTCGACACGGCATCGAGCGGGATGCCGTCCAGCAGCGTGTGCAGGTCGTCGACCGTGTCGATGGCGACGCCGACGCGCCCGACCTCGCCCACCGCGCGCGGGGAATCGGAGTCGATCCCCATCTGTGTCGGCAGGTCGAACGCCACCGAGAGTCCCGTCTGCCCGGCCTCGAGGAGCTGGCGGAAGCGGGTGTTGGTCTCGGCGGCCGTGCCGAACCCGGCGTATTGCCGCATGGTCCACAGCCGGCCCCGGTACATGCTGGCCTGGACGCCGCGCGTGAAGGGAAAGAAGCCGGGGTCGCCTAACGCCTGGTCGTAGTCGCCCGGCCAGTCCGCGGGCCGGTAGACCGGGGCGACCGGGATCCCCGATGGCGTCTGCCTCTGCTCCTGGCTCATGCTCCCAAACCTAGCCGTGAGGCCCGGGAATCACGACTCATCGACGCGCGTCACGAATCCTTGAGCAGCTCCCGCGCCGTCTCCACGTCTTCCTTGCTGCCGATGTACAGCGGGGTGCGCTGGTGCAGCTCGGTCGGCATCACGTTGAGGATGTCCTGCGTGCCGTCGATCGCCGCGCCACCGGCCGCCTCCACCACGAACGCCAGTGGATTCGCCTCGTAGAGGAGCCGCAGCTTGCCGCGCGGGCTCTGCTTGTTCGCGGGGTACGCGAACAACCCGCCCCCCAGCAGGTTGCGATGGAAGTCCGCGACCAGCGAACCGACATAGCGCCCGCTCATCGGCTTCTGGACGCCATCCAGTCCCTTGTAGCGGCGCATGAGGGCCGTGACGGCGGCGTCCCATGACGGTTCGTAGGAGCCGTTCACCGACAGGTAGCGCCCCCGGGCGGGGATCTGGATGTTCGGGTGCGAGAGCAGGAACTCGCCGATCGAGGGGTCCAGCGTGAAGCCATGGACCCCCCCGCCCGGCCCGGTCGTGTACACCATCATCGTGCTCGACCCGTAGATCACGTAGCCCGCCGCCACCTGCCGGCGCCCGGGCTGGAGCATGTCCTCGAGATTCCCGTGGGCCCCGCGCGTGATCTTCTTGAGCACCGAGAAGATCGTGCCCACCGGCACGTTGACGTCGATGTTCGACGAACCGTCGAGCGGGTCGAAGAGCAGGACATACTTCCCGCACTTGAACTCGTCGGGGATCTGGATGATGTCGGGCTCCTCCTCCGACGCCATCGCCGCCAGCCGCCCGGTGTGGTCCATCGCCTTGATGATGATCTCGTTGGCGAAGACGTCGAGCTTCTGCTGGATCTCACCCTGCACGTTCTCGGTGCCCAGGGCCCCGAGGATGTCCACCAGGCCGGCCCGGCGCACCTTGCTCGAGATCATCTTGGCCGCCAGCGCAATGTCGTACAGGATGCCCGACAGCTCGCCCGTGGCCTCGGGGTGGAGCTTCTCCTGCTCGATGATGTACCGCTCGATGGTGACGACGGACGTCGCGGTGTGCTTGACCACGGGCAGGGAGGCTTGGGGGGTGGAACGCGAGATGTGAAACTGACGCGCGTTGCAAAATCCGTGCAAGGGTGAAATCACCGCGACTCGCGGCCCGGTTGCGCGCGCGAAACGCCCCGCCGCCGCAGCGTCCATCGCGACTCGTCGGTCGCGACCTGCAGGACGTCGCTGCCGTCGATCGTCACCACGATCGTGCCGGCGTCGTCCGTCCGCAGCACTTGCGCGCCACGGCGCGCGAGCGCCGCCATCACGTCGGGACTGGGATGACCGTACCGGTTCCCGGTGCCGACACTGACGAGCGCCAGTCGCGGTTCGACCGCATCGAGCAACGGCGCCGAGGAGCTGGTGGCACTTCCGTGGTGCCCGACCTTCAGGACGTCGGCCCGGAGGGACCCGCCGAACTCGCGCGCCAGCCGGGCCTCGACGTCCCGCTCCGCATCCCCGGTGAGCAGGACGCGAACCCCGCGGTACTCCGCCATGACCACCACCGACGCGGCGTTCGCGTCAGGCGCGTTGGCGATGTCCGCGGAGTCCGGAGACAGCACGGAGAAGGAGACGCCATCGATGTCGAACGCCGTCCCCGGCCGCGCCCTCCGCCAGGCCACCCCGTGCTCCCGCGCCGCGGAGAGCACTCCTTCGTAGACAGTGCTTCCCTGGGCATACCCGCCGTCCACCACCATGGAGACGGGAACGCGCTCGAGCACCGACGCGGCACCGCCGATGTGGTCCGCGTGGGGATGGGAGAGGATGAACGCCGCCACGCTGCCGCCGTGGCGGCGCAGGTAGGGCGCCACGACGCGCTCGCCCAGGTCCGTGTCGCGCCACTGGTCGCCCGCATCGACCAGGACCCACCGCCAGCGCGGCGTGCGCAACGCGATGGCGTCGCCCTGGCCGACGTCGATCATGTGGACTTCCATCCGCCCGGCCGCTGGGCGCAACACCGGCCACCAGAGCGCGACGCCGAGTGCGCCGACGGACAGCATCACGGGCCGGCCCCAGTACCTGGACACGCACGCCGCCAGGAAGCTGGCGGACGCCCCGGCCAGCAGGCACGCCGTCAGGAACGTGGGCTGGACGTCGATGGCCGACGCCGGGATCGCCGCTCCATACTTGCCGACGCGCACGATCGCCGCGAGGAGCACGTGCGTGCCGTCGGCCAGCAACTGCGCGGCCGGTCGGAAGGGCGCCAGGACGAGCGACAGAAACAACGCCGGCTGCGCGAGCCCGAACAGTGGCGCCGCCGCCAGGTTGGTGAGCGGTGCCGCGAGGCTCACGCGCCCGAAGTGCCAGGCGACGATCGGCGCGGTGACGGCGGACGCGACGAGGGTCGCGATGACCTCCTTCGACAGCCGCCGCGACCACGCGGGCAGGCGATCCAGCGGCAGGCGGCGCGCGAGGCGACCGCTCGCAATGAGGCCCGCCATGCCGCCGATGCTGAGGTGGTAGCCGATCTCGTTCACCACCCGCGGCTCGATGAGGGGCAAGGCCCCGCCCAGCGCGAGGAGCGCCCACGGTGACGTCGGGCGCTGGAGCCGCTTCGACGCGACCACCGCCGCGTACATCGCGGCCGACCGGATCGCCGGCGAGGGCGCGCCAACGAACAGCACGAACAGCGCGATCACGGCGGTCGCCACCGACTCGGCGCGGCGGGTTGGCATGCCGCCCATCATGAGGAGCAGCACGACGGACTCGGCCAGGACCGCCACGTGCAGGCCCGACACCGAGAGCATGTGGATGATCCCCGAGTCCGAGAACTCGCGACGAACCTCCGGGGAGATGTCACGCTCGTCGGCGATCAGGAGGGCGCGCGCGAGGGGAGCCTGGTCGCGATACAGCGTGTCGATGACCCCGCCGGCCCTGGTCCGCCAGCGCGCGAGCAGGCCAGGATCCCGCAGCATCCCGATCCGCGCCTCGGACATCGCGACGCGGGCTCCCTCGCGCCGGGCCTGGCCGCGCGCGCGCACGGTGGCGCCGGCGGGCGCCGCGCCATCGACGACCCGCAGTCGCACCGCCACGCGGCAACCAGGTCCCATCGCGAAGCCACGGGCGCTCGCGCGCGGCGAGGCATCCTCGCGCAGCCGGACCGTCGCCACCCCCCCGGCTTCGATCGCCTTCGCACATCGCGCATCCGCCCGGCCAACGCTCGCCCCGGTCACCAGCCCGGCGAGGCACAGCGCGCCCAGCGCGACCGGGACCACCGAACGGCGGTGCACGCCGGCGGCGCCTGACGCCACCGCCGCAAGGACCCCGGGAATGAGCGCGCCGCCGGTCCCCAGCAGGAGACCGGCGGCGACGGCGACGTACGCCAGCGACACCAGGGGCACCGCCCACCTCCCTTACCGCACGGCTGCCTCCCGGGGCAGGTACCCCTCGGGCCCGTGGCGTGGATTGCGCTGCACGCGGCGCATGGCCTCGAGGACCAGCACCGCCACTTCCGCCTGGGCCTGGTCGCGCGTGAGCGATACCCGCGTCACCGCCGATCCCACCGCCGAGCCGGAGATGTACCGGGGCCTAGCATGGTTGAGGGCGTGCGTAACCACATCATCCTGGCATTGCGGACAGTGGCAATATCCCGCCTCCATCTGGCGCAGCCGGTGGAAGACTTCGTGAACGGATTCTTCGAGGACGTTCTGCATGGGGTCCATCGGGGACGACGACGCGGCGCGGAGTGCCACGGGCTCACGAGAAAGACGCCCTGCCCGTCAGCGAGGTAAGGGATCCACGCCGGCGCACGCCCGATTCGTGACCTGCCTCACGCTGTGCGCCGGCGCCTACGCGACGGGCAACGCCTTCCGCTCCGGGATGACGGCACCGGTGAACGTCGACCCGGTGGTCCCGGTCAGTTCGACGTGCAGGTACTTCCCGATGAGCGACTCGTCGCCGGGGACCAGGACCGTCTTGAAGTCGCGCGTGCGCGCCTGGAGGAGGTCGCCCCGGCGTGCGGTGCGCTCCACCAGCACCTCGCGTCGCTGGCCGAGCAGGCCCAGGTTCCGGGCCCGGGCCCCGGCCCGGACGAGCGCGATGAGCCGCTCGAGCCGCTCCGTCGCCACCTCGTCAGGCACCGTGTCCGATTCCGGCATCCGGGTGGCCGGCGTGCCCTCGCGCGGCGAGAACTTGAAGGTGAAGGCGTCGTCGAACCCGACCGCCTCGACGGCCGACAGCGTCTCCTCGAAGTCCTCGCCGGTCTCACCGGGAAATCCGACGATGACGTCCGTCGTCAGGCAGAGGCCGGGAATGGCGTCGCGCAGCCGCTGCACGCACTCCAGGTAGCCCTCGCGCGTGTAGCGGCGCAGCATGCGCCGCAGCACCCGCGTGGACCCGGACTGCATGGGCAGGTGGACATGCTCGCAGACCGTGGGCACCTCCGCCATGGCCGCGACCACCTCGTCCGAAAAGTCGTTCGGGTGAGGGCTGGTGAACCGGACGCGCCTGACGCCGGGCACCTGCCCGACCGCGCGGAGCAGGTCCGCAAACCCCGCCACGCCGTCGTGGTACGAGTTCACCGTCTGCCCCAGCAGGACGACCTCGCTGATCCCCTCGGCGACGACGCCTTCCACCTCGCGCACCACGTCCGGGAGCTGGCGGCTCCGTTCCGCGCCGCGCGTCATCGGCACGATGCAGTACGTGCACCGGTAGTCGCAGCCACGCTGGACCGGGATCCAAGCCTTGACCCGGTCGAAGCGCCGCGGCGTGAAGTCCTCGTAGTGTTCCTCGAGGTCGAACGAGGTCTCGATGGCGCGTTCCCCGGCGCGGGCGCGCTCGAGCAGCGCCGGGAGCGCGCGGTAGCCGTCCGGCCCGATCACGAGGCTCACGTGCCGCGCCCGCTCCAGCAGCGCGGGTCCCATCCGCTGCGCCATGCATCCGGTCACGCCCACGACCGCGGTGGCCTTCATGAGCCCCTTCAACTCGCCAAGCCGCCCGAGCACCCGCTGCTCCGCGTGGTCGCGGATCGCGCAGGTGTTGAGGAGGATCACGTCCGCGTCGGCGGGGCTGTCCGCCTCCACGTAGCCGTCCGCCGCCAGCCGCCCGAGCATCAACTCGGAATCGCTGACGTTCATCTGGCAGCCGTACGTCTCTACGTAGACGAGACCCTTCATGAGGGGAAGCAGGAAGCGGGCATCAGGCGACCGTCCCGGGTCGCTGCGACTCCGGACAGTCCGACGGGCAGGAGCCCTGGGCGTCGGCAACGAGGGAGCGTTGCGCGTCCGCCAGGTCCAGGCAGGTCGTTGCCGCCCGGAGGTGCACACCATCCCACTCGAGCCGGGCGGTCACCCGTTCGCCGCGTGGGATCGCGTCATTCATCAGAACCTGAAGATAGTCCCCGGTCAGGCCCTCGCGACGGTCTCCACCAATCACGATCACGTCCGCCAGGCCGCCCACGCGTGTGGCGCGGTACGCCGCGGCCTTCGCCGCGGCCACGGCCCGCAGTTCCGCCGCGCGGCGCCGCGCCACCGGAGGCTCGACGGGGGCCGGCAGGCGCATGGCGGCGGTTCCCGGCCGGGGCGAGTACGGGAACACATGGAGGTACGTGAACGGCAGGGCCTCGACCAGCGCCATGGTCGCGCGATGGTCCGCCTCGGTTTCGCCGGGGAAGCCCGCGATGACGTCCGCGCCCAGCCCGAAGACCGGCAGGTTCCGCGCCAGTCGTTCCATCGAGGCAGCGTACTGCGACGCCGTGTACCAGTGGCGCCCCATGCGCTTCAGCACGGGGTCGGACCCGGACTGCAGCGGCGCATGGAGGTGCGGCGCAAGCCGGTCCGGCGCGCTGAAGAGTTCGCGGAGTTCGTCATCGACCTCGGTCGCCTCCACCGACGACAGCCGGAACCGGACCGACGGGACTTCACGCACGAGTCGCGACACCAGGCCGCCTAACGTCTGGCCCAGGTCGTGCCCCCACGTCCCGATGTGGATCCCCGTCAGCACCACCTCCGGGTGGCGCTCGGCCAGCCGCCGCGCCTCGTCCACCAGCGCCGCCGCCGGCCGCGACCGGTTCGCGCCGCGGGCCAGCGTCGTCGCGCAGAACGTGCAGTGCTCGTCGCACCCGTCCTGGATCCGGAGCAGGGCGCGCGTGCCGTGCTGCGCCGTCGCGGCCGCGCGCGGCGACCATTCCAGTCCGAGGGACCGCACCACGCGCCCGGCGTCCCCGCCGGGGACCACGTCCGTCACCGTCGGCAGCGACGCGAGTGCGCCCCGGTCCAGCGCGGCCGCGCAGCCCATCACGATGGTCCGCAGCGTGGCGTTCTGCCGGGCCGCGCCCCGGACTCCCTTCCGGAGTTCGGCTTCCGCCTCCGACGTCACCGCGCAGCTGTTGAACACCGCCGCATCCGCGTCCGCCACGTCGTGCACCACGACGCCGCCGGCGCCCTCGACCAGCGCGCGCACCTGCTCGCTGTCGTACTGGTTGGCGCGGCAGCCGTAGGTGCGGAGGTAGACCTTCACCGTGGCGCCTCGGCCGGGACCGGCGCCGCGACCGGAAGCTCGATGCGGAACGCGGCCCCTCGCGGTGAGGGCACCAGCGCGATCGTGCCGCCCATCGCCGCCACCGCGGCGCGGCAATACGCGAGCCCGAGGCCTCCCGGACGCCGGCCGCGTGCCGCCCCGGCATCCAGCGTGACGAAGGGCTCGAAGACCCGCTCCGATTCGGCGGTCGCGATCCCCGGGCCGTCGTCCGCGACGACGATCGCCACCCGGGACCCGGCGGCTTCCGCGCGGATCGACACCGAGACGTCGCGACCCCCGTGGGTGCTGGCGTTCATGAGGAGGTTGCCGACGACACGGCGCACGAGGCGTTCGTCCGCCATCGCCGGCCGGTCGACGGTGACGTCACTCGTCAGGCGCCCCCGGAAACGCGGCGCCCATTCCGCGACGAGTTCCAGGACCGTGGCGGCGACGTCCACGGCGTGCAGCCGGACGGTCGGTCCCGGCGCGCCGAGGCTGGCCACCTCGAGCAGTTCGTCGATCAACACCAGCAATTCCTCGCCCTGCGCCTGCATCGCCTGGATGACCTCGCGCTGCGCCTCGGGAAGCGGGCCGAAGTCACCGTCCTGCAGCATCTCGAGCGACGCCATGATCCCCGTCAACGGCGTCCTGAGGTTGTGGACGAGCATCTGCTCGTGCCCGGGGGCCGCCATCGTGTCAGGGCCTGACCGTGAACCCCACGCTCATGATCCACGCGCGCTCCGAGATCCCCGCCACGGGACCGCGCGTGGCGTGCTGCAGTGCCATGTCCAGGATCACCCGCGGCCCGGCCAGCGGGATGCCAGCGCCGGTGGAGAAGAACCGTTCCGGCACAACCTCACCCCCCACCGAGAACGGCAGGTCCCGGCGACGGTAGCCGAGATACAGCAGGGCCGGCACCTGGCGCAGCTTCGGGCCCGTCATCTCCAGACCGGCACCGACCTCCCACGTGTCGTTCGTGATGAGCGAGGTCTGGGACAGCTCGCCCAGGCTCGACCACGATGTGCGCTCGACCGAGATGGCGAGGCTCGCGCCGGGCAGGCCGTCGAAGCGAATCCCTGCCCCGAACCGGTTCGGCATCGACCCGCTGGCGATCAGCGTGTCGGCGATACGCACGTCGAGGCTGCCGCCGCTTCGCATGGAGGCCGCGACCGCCAGGCGCGGGTGCGGGCGCCACGTCACCCCGGCCGAGATGGCGTTCCCCAGGTAGCCGATGGTGAGTTCGCGCACCAGCGTGCCGTAGCGCAGGCTGTCGTCGAACTGGCGCACGAGGCTCATCCGGTTCTCGCCCGTGTACCCGTGCAGCCCCACCCCGACCGAGAGGGTCGCCCGGACCGAGTACGACACGCCAAGCCGGATGTCGTTGATCGCGCCTGACGACTCGACGCGTTCCTCGTAGCCGACCGAGTCCGGCCCGAGGATCTGCCCGCCGCGAATCCGCGTCGCCCAGGTGCGGTCGAGCAGCGTGGACGACGTGAGCGTCCCCATCGCCCGCGTGCCGAGCTGCATCCCGGCCATCCAGATCGGGAAGCGCGCGGTCATCGTGTTGTCCGAGGACGGCCCGGCCGTCACGCGCCGGAACTCCGGCTCGTACTGGAAGTAGAGCCCGCCGCGTCCCCAGCCTAACGTAGACGAGGGATTCCGCGGCGAGGTGAAGTCGAACTCGCCGAAGCCTCCCCCACCCGCGGCGGCCCGCGTGCTCAACCCGCCGGTGGGGTACCCGAATCCCTGCGTGCTGATCGCGCCCTGGGCGCCCGACATCCCGGGAACGCCCAGCAGGGCGGCCAGCGCCAGTGTCAGTCGCCGCATCATGGGATTCCGAAGCTCCGTACCGGGGAATAACTCACGCGCAGGCGCGGCCGCAGGCTGGCGGCCGCTGCGCTGGAGAAGAAGGACACGAAGCGCGGGTCGACCGCCTCGGGTCCGGCGCGGAGCACGATCGCCCGCTGCGCCGTCTTCGACACGCCGAGGCTCCACGCCCGCAGCGCGTTCACGATCTCGATCTCCTTCACGCCGCTGTCGCGCGGCGCGAGCTGCACGGAGTCGAAGCCCGCCCCGGGCGCATTGGTCAGGAAGGCGGATCGCCCGACATCGGTGATGCTGGTCCCCGCCGTCACGATGAGCGGGAAGATGGTGAGCGTGCTCGTGTCATCGACGCTCGGTACCGGCCGCTGCGTCAGTTCGAGCGTGGCGCGCAGCACGTTCGACGAGTCGAGGATCCGGCTGGGGATGTTGAACCGGATGAGGGTCCGGCGTCCCGGCACCCCGCCGACGGTGAGGAACGTCGGGTCGGGCACCGGCGGGAATGCCATCACGTGCACGTAGTCCGTGAGGTCCGCCGCCAGCGTCACCTGGTTGCGAGGCGCCGTCGACTTCGGCAGGACCGTCACCTCGTCGAAGGACGTGTCTGCCGTGGGGAAGAACCGCAGCACGGGCGACTCCCCGCCCTCGTACGCGACGATCCGGATGTTCACGGGCCCCGCGCTGGTCGCCTTGATCCCGAGGCGAAGCCGCTGCTGGTTGTGCAGTTTCGTGATCACCGTCAGGCTGTCGAGCGGGATGCGCAGCGAATCGGTGATCTCCGCCGAGTCATAGGTGATCGCGCCGATCAGCCGGTCCGGCCGGAAGAGGAGCCGCTCGAGCGCGGTGCTGGTGTCATTCGCGGCCGTCGCCGAATCGCCAACCGTCGTGTCGACGTCGAACACCTCGAAGGTCACCGGCCGCGTGTAGACGGAGCTCGCCTTGTTGATCCGGAGCCTGACGTACGGGCTGTCGATGACCTCGATGACCGTGTCGCTCGGCGCCCCGGAGTTGTAGTAGAGGGGGAGTTCGTCGAATCGAACCACGGGCCGGACATCGACCGTGTCGCCGCGCGCGGCGAGGAGCAACTCCGTCTCGGTGCCGTGCGTCGGGAACGGCCCGACCGTCGTATCGAGCTCGACCGGATCGAGCGTCGTGTCGAAGACCACGACGTTCTGTTCGGGGCACAGCGCAGGACACGCCGCTCCGCCCTGGTAATCCTCGGCACAGGCCGCCAGCACGCCCGCAACCACCAGGGCGATGAGCGCCAGCTTCCGCCCCGGACCGGGACCTTCGTTCCGTTCAGCCCGGGTCACGTCGACCTTCCAGTGCTGCGTGTCATGTATGCGAGAGAGAAGCTGGTGTGAACGGTTGCGGCAGCAGGTCGCTCAGCACCCAATCGGCGCGGCGCCCTCCTGTCGTGATGGCCACCACCTGCAGGGACGGCGCGAACTCGGCGAGCGCCTGACGACACATGCCGCACGGCGGCGTGGGATCCGTCGCCTCGGTCGCGACAACCAGCAGGTCGAACGCCCGGTGTCCCCGGGCGACGGCCGCCGCCAGCGCACCACGCTCGGCGCAGGTCCCGGCCGGAAAGGACGCATTCTCCACGTTGCACCCGGTGACTACCGAGCCGTCGATGGCGCGCAGCGCCGCCCCGACGCGGAAATGCGAGTATGGCGCGTAGGCGTGGTGCATCGCGGCCAGCGCCGCTGCACCCGGATCATCCGCCTGTCGCGAATCGGTCACGCCATCATCTCCTGGAGGAACGAGGTCCCGCGCCCACGAAAGGCCAACCCGAACCAGTCGGCGATCGTCGCCCCCAGGTCCGAAAACGTTGCCCGTTCGCCGAGGTTCACCGGCCTGATCCCCCGTCCAGCCACCAGGACGGGCACGCGTTCCCGTGCGTGGTCAGTCGATGGCGTCGTCGGATCGTTGCCGTGGTCGGCCGTTATGGCCAGTAAATCACCGTCGCGGAGCCCATCGAGGAGGTCCGGCAAAGCCTCGTCGAACTGCCGGAGCGCCCCGTAGAACCCCGCGACGTCATTCCTGTGCCCGTACAACTGGTCGAAATCTACTAGGTTGGCGAAAAGGAACCCACTATGAGACACATCGGGGTTGCCTTCCCCCCGGAGCCACGCCGAGATCCGCTCCAGGCCCTCCTGGTTGTCGGCGGTGTGGTGGGACGAGATGCCGCGTCCGGCAAAGAGGTCGTCCACCTTCCCCACGCCGGCCCTGGGAATTCCGGCCGTCGTCAATGCATCCAGCAGCGTTTCGCCGAGCGGCTCCAGCGAGAAATCGCGCCGGTTCGGTGTGCGCCGCCAGGAGCCGGGCTCGCCCACGAACGGCCTCGCGATCACCCTCGAAACGTTGTGTGGCGAGACGAGGAGCCGTCGCGCCGATTCACACGCCGTATACAACTCCGCCAGCGGCACGACGTCCTCGTGCGCCGCGACCTGAAAGACCGAATCGGCCGACGTGTACACGATCCACGCGCCCGTGGCGAGATGCTCGCCAGCGAAGCGCTCGATGAGGTCGGTCCCGCTGCCCGCGACGTTGCCGATCACCGCCCGCCCGGTGGCGCGACTGAACGCCGTGACCACGTCAGGCGGGAATCCGCGCGGATACGTCGGGAATGGACGCTGGAGGTGGAGGCCGGCGAGTTCCCAGTGACCTGTGGTGGAGTCCTTGCCTGGCGATGCGGGATGCATCGTGCCCCAGGCACCGAACGCCGGGAGGTCGCTGCGCATGCCGCGCATCGGGACGGCCTTGCCGAGGCCCAGCCGCTCGAGCGCCGGAAGTCTCACCCCGCCGACCGCGTCCGCCACGTGGGCGAGTGTATGACTGTCGGCGTCACCGTAGCCGGAGGCGTCGCGCGCGGCACCCGCGCCGACGCCATCGAGGACTATGAGGATCGCGCGCCGCCTCATGCCGGTGGCTCGAGGTAGACGCGCGGCGCCCGCAGTTTCAGGCCGACCAGCAACTCGTAAGGCGACAGGTCCCCGGACGCGGCCACGTCACCCAGCGCGAGTTCGGCGCGACCCTGTCGACCGAGGAACGTGGCGACGTCGCCGACGCTGCAGTCGAGGTCCGTCACGTCCAGCATGGCCATGTCCATCGTCACCACGCCGACGATGGGCGCGCGCCTGCCGTTGACGAGGGCGTGGCCCCGGTTCCCCAGGCAGCGCCTGATGCCGTCCGCGTAACCAGCAGCCGCGGTCGCGATCCGGCGCGTTCCCGTCGCGGTCCAGGTGGCACCATAGCTCACCGTGTCGCCGGCCACGATGGTGCGCAGGTCCACGATCCGCGCATGGAAGGACGCCACGCATTCCGGCGCGGTTTCGGCGCCAGCCTCGCCGCCGCCGCCATAGAGGAAGACGCCGGAGCGGGCGAGGCTCCACGGCGATGGCGACTGCCGTTCGACGGCGGGACTGTTCTCCGCATGGAGATACCGCGGCACTGCCGGCAGCATCGCGAGCGCCTCCCGGAACCGCTGCTGCTGCAGCGCAATCGATCCGTCGTTCCGTTCGGCGGAATGAAAGTGCGTGAACGCGCCTTCCGGCGGCACGGTCGCGAGGATGTCCTTCAGCTCCCCCACGCGGTCCCAGGCGACGCCCGAGCGGTTCATGCCCGTATCGATCGCCAGGTGCCACGGACCACCGCCTGACGAGCGCCAGGCGGAGATCCGCGCCGCGTCGCCCAGCGTCGGCGTCAGTTCGAGCGCGCGCGCGCCGGCCAGTTCCTCCGCCAGGAGCGGAGTGAAGACGATGACCGGGCGCCTGATCCCGAGCCGGCGCAGCTCGCCGCCTTCCTCGACCGTGGCGACGCCGTACCCCCACGGTTCGAGGCCCTCGAGGGTGCGCACCACGGCGCTCACCCCGAGTCCGTACGCGTCCGATTTCACCATTGGCAACAGCGGCACGCGGGCACGTTCGAGGATGCGCCTTGCGTTCCGTTTCAGCGCGCCAAGGTCGACCTCGACCCAGGCGCGCCGCGTTTCATGCCGCATTGACGTCCGGTTTCAGGGGCGGGTAGTATACGCGATCCCGGGGAAACTATGCAAAGCAAGGCCACACTTGAAGATACGCTCGCAATGATGCGCGACCTCCGCGCCCGATGCGAGTGGGATGCCGCCCAGACCCACGACTCCCTCCGTCCGTATCTCGCCGAAGAAACCGCGGAACTCGATGAAGCCATTCGCGTGGGCGAGGACGCGCTCATGCGGGAGGAACTCGGGGATGTCCTGCTGCAGGTGCTCTTCCACTCGGTCGTTGCCGAGCAGCGGGGTGCGTTCGACATCGGGGACGTGGCCGGGGGGCTCATCGCCAAGATGCGCGCGCGCCATCCCCACCTGTACGAGGGCGGCGAGCGCGAGCCCTGGGAGCGCATGAAGGCCCGCAAGCGCGCGTCGATCGAGGATGGCCTGCCGGCCGGCCTCCCGTCCCTCCACCGGGCGCACCGGCTCCAGGATCGCGCCGCCGGCGTCGGCTTCGACTGGCCCGACGTCGACGGTCCCGTCGCGAAGGTGGGCGAGGAACTCTCCGAGGTCCGCGCCCACCTCCCAACGGCCGGCGCGACCGGCGACGATCCCGCTCGTCAGGCAGCGCTCGAGGCGGAACTCGGCGACCTGCTGTTCGCGGTGGTGAACCTGTGCCGGAAATCCGGCGTGCACGCCGCGGTCGCGCTGGACAAGGCGAACGAGAAGTTCGTCAGGCGCTTCACCGCGATCGAACGCCTCGCGGCCGAGCGCGGCATCGAGGTCACGTCGGCCGGCCTGGCAGTGCTCGACGCGCTATGGGATGAAGTGAAGCACAGCGAGCGTGAAGGTCCGGGGTAAGGTCCAGGAGTCCCCATGGTCCGTGTTCAAGAGCCCTCTGACCTCCGACCTCCGACCTCCGACCTCCCGCCTCACGCGTCGGTCCTCCCGGCGCCCATTTCAAACTCCCCCTCGCCAAGGAACAACGGCGTCGCGATCCCGTCCCCGTCTTCGTAGAACCGCACGGCGCCGGGCGCGTTCATCTTGGCGATCCAGATGACCTGGCCGGTGTGGCCCGCGAAGTGCTCGACGACGTGGTACACGGCCTCCATGACCGTCGTATCACGGCCCTGGATCGCCCGGCGCTCGAGCAACTCGCTGGGCAGCAGCCCGCGCAGGACCTGGTCGGCTTCGCGCAGCGTGGCGTCCAGGCCGTCGAGCATGCCCGCCGCGGTGGCGCCGCCGCGCGCGGCGAACTCCATGTTGCGCTTGCGGACATCCGGCTGGCGTCCCACCCCGCTGACGATCCACTGCCGGACGTTCCCCGAGAGGTGCAGGAGGAGGTTGCCCACGCTGTTGGACTGCTCGTTAGGCCGCCACCAGAGGCGGTCGGCCGGCATCGCCTCCACCGCGGGCCGGATCTTGGCGGGATACTCGCGGCACAGGTAGTAGCGCGAACGTTCGAGGAAGGAAGCGGCGATGGACATGCGGGTGCTGAGGTCGGAGGTCGGAAACCAGAGGCCAGAGGCCAGAGGCCAGAGGTCGGAGGTCGGGGCAACCCGGACCTCCCGAACCTCGGACCTCCGACCGCTAGGGCCGCAATCTGTGCATCATCCTCGGGAACGCGGCGCATTCGCGGATGTGCGGCGTGCCGCAGATCCACGCCACCGTCCGCTCGAGCCCGAGGCCGTACCCGGAGTGGACGAACGTGCCGTACTTCCGGAGGTCGAGGTACCAGCCGTAGGCATCCATCGGCAATCCCTCCTCGCGGATCCGTTCCACGAGCTTGTCATGGTCGTCCTCGCGCTGCGAGCCGCCGATGATCTCGCCGTAGCCCTCCGGCGCGAGGCAGTCGTCGCAGAGGACCGTGCGCGGATCAGCCGGGTTCTCCTTCATGTAGAAGGCCTTCGCCTGCTTCGGGTAGTTGCAGACGAACACCGGCGTCTGGTGGTCCTCGACGAGAAGGGACTCGTCCTCGGCACCCAGGTCATCACCCCAGGTGATGGCGCTGCCCTTGCGCTGCAGGATGGTGACCGCGTCCGAGTACTCGATCCGCGGGAACGGCGACCTGACCAGCTGCAGCTTCGACACGTCCCGCTCGAGCACCTTCAGTTCTCCCGCGCACCGCTCGAGCACCCGGCCCACGATGTGCACCAGCATGTCTTCCTGCAGGCGCATGTTGTCATTCGAGTCGTAGAAGGCCATCTCCGGCTCGATCATCCAGAACTCGGTCAGGTGGCGACGCGTCTTCGACTTCTCGGCGCGGAACGTCGGGCCGAACGTGTAGATGCGACCCAGTGCCGCCGCGGCCGCCTCGCCGTACAGCTGCCCGGTCTGGGCGAGGTAGGCGAACCCCTCGTCGAAGTACTCGGTCTGGAACAGCCCGCTCCGCTCCCCGATCGCCGCCGTGAGGATCGGCGTGTCGACGTGGATGAAGCCGCGGTCGTAGAAGAAATCGTGGATGGCCTGCTCGATCTCGTGCCGGATTCGCAGGATGGCCACCTGGCGCGGGCTCCGCAGCCAGAGGTGGCGGTGGTCGAGCAGGAAGTCGATTCCGTGCTCCTTTGGCTGGATGGGATAGTCGATGGGGCTGGGCCCCAGGACCGCCAATTCGGTGACACCCATCTCGAAACCGCCCGGAGCCCGCCCCTCGGCCCGCACTTCCCCCGTTACGGAAAGGCAGGTCTCCAGCGTCAATTGGGAGTACAACTCCCAGGTTTCCGGCGTGACCTGTGACTTGACCAGCACCGCCTGAAGCAACCCCGTCCCATCCCGCAGGACGATGAAGGCGATCTTGCCGGACGACCGGAGATGGGTCACCCAACCGCGAACGGTGACGGTGGCGCCGGGATGCCGGGCTAGATTCGAGATCGTCGAGAAGTCGGTCACGGTTGGGAGGCGGAAGGAAGGAATAAGGTAAGAGGGGTGAGGGTCGAGGGTCGAGGGTCGAGGGGAGCGCAAGGCGCAAAGCGCGGGCACCAGCACCAGCACCAGCACCAGCACCAGCTCAAGCACCAGTACCAGCACCAGCAAGCAGTCCAGCCACAAGCAATCAGCAATCAGCACGGAGCATCTTGACCCTCCAGTCCCGCCTCAATCTCGGCTTGCTCGCCATTGCCATCGTGCTGGTGGCGCCGCTGGCGCTTTCGCTGCGCGCGCTCGAGCAGTTGCAGTCCGATACGGCGGCGCTCCGCGACCGCGAGTACGCGGCGTCGTCGCTCCTCGGCCGGATGAAGTCGATTCACGACGAGCTCGAGCAGGCCACGACCTTCATCGCCGTCTTCCCCAGCGATTCGGCGCGAGTCCAGTACCTGGATGATCTGGAAATCCTCGCCCGGCAGACAGACACGCTCGCCCAGCTCTCGCAGTCAGCGGCGATCGGCCTGATCCGGTCCGCGCTCGCGCGGGTGACCGAGCATGTGCCGCGGGCGTTCGAGTTCGCGCGCCGGAACCGTGCGTCGGCGCGCGATTCCGTCATCGACCTCCTCATCTCCCCCTCGCTCCTGAATGTCGACCGGGTGCTCGAGAGCACCGGCATCCTCATGGAGCAGCGAACCGCGGAGCAGGTCGAGGACTTCGCCGTGCGGACCGAGGAGGCCGGCGTCGTCGCCGTCGGGGCGCTCGGCATCGCCATCCTGCTCTCGCTGGGTATCGCGCTCTGGCTCACCCGGTCGATCAGCTCGCCGCTCCGGGAACTCGAGGCCGGGATGCGCGCCGTGGCCGAAGGTCACTTCCGGCGCCCCCTCGCCATCAGCGGGGACCGGGGCGACGAATTCGGCCGGCTCGCGGAGAGCTTCCGCTCCATGGCGGCGCAGCTCGAGGAACTGGACCGGCTGAAGGCGGAATTCGTGTCGGTCGCGACCCACGAGCTCAAGACGCCGGTGAACGTCATGCTTGGCTATCTGCAACTCCTGCAGGAGAACGTCTACGGCGACCTCACCGACCGGCAGCGCGAGATCGCGGGGACGCTGGTCTCACAGACGCAGCAGCTGTCACGGCTCATCAGGCAGTTGCTCGATGTCAGCCGCTTCGATGCCGGTGGCGGCAAGCTGGAGACCAAGCCGGTGGTCCTGTCCGAGTTCCTCGACGACCTCGAGCGCGCGTTCCGGGTCCTCGCGCTCCAGCGAGAAGTCAGCTTCGAGGTGAAGAGCGATCGCGATATCCCGCACGAGGTCCTGTGGGACCCGGTGCGCATCAACGAGGTGCTCGGGAACCTGCTGTCGAACGCGTTCAAGTTCACGAACAAGGGCGGCCGGGTGTCCCTCGCCGTCGGTCGCGAAGGGGACCAGGTGCGCATGCAGGTCAACGACACCGGCGCCGGCATCCCCCGCGACCAGTTGCCCCACATCTTCGAGAAGTTCTACCAGGCGGACACGCAGGCGCCGTTGGCATTGCGAGGCGCGGGGCTGGGCCTCGCGATCGCCAAGAGCATCGTCACCGCGCACAACGGATCGATCGAGGTCGAGAGCCGGGTGGGCATCGGCACTACCTTCACGATCCGCCTGCCGATCCGGGTGATCCGCCGGCCATCGTCCGGCACCGCGGTTCAGGGCGTCATCACCTGAGGGGTGTCAACAGGCAGCGGATGAACTGAACCTGCACGCGAGGGGGCAGTGCGATGCGTATCGGTGGAGCGGCATTGGCCGGCGTGGTGACGCTCTCCGCGTGCTTCCCCGTCATGGCCCATCCCACACGAGTCGAGTCGGGGATGCGCCTCGGAACGGTCGCCGGGTTCTCGTTCGGGAGCGACTCGATCGGTGAGACCGGCCAGATCGACCCGGTCATCGTCCCGTCGCTCGACATCGAACTCGCGCTGGGCATACGTGACACGACTCGCGAGGACGGACCGGGGCTGCGCCTGTCCGCCGCGGCCGGCATGAGCGGCTTTGGCGGTTCCGTGTATGTGGAATATCCGCGCGAATCCCTCGGAAGCCTCGATGGGGGCGTCGGCCTCGCAGCGCACCGCGGCGCATTGCGCGTGATCATGCCGTATGCGCAATTCGGCCGTCACGAGGACCGCGACCGCGCCTGGTTCGTGCGAAACGGCATTGCCATCGTGGCCCCGCGCGACTCGGCGGGGACTCGCCTGGCCTGGATCCCAACCGTCGGCTTCTCGACGCGCGACCAGCGTTCGGACAAGTCGATCTACCTGAGCGCGGTGTTCGGGGGCGAGCAACGCGTGGAGCGCGCTTGCGTCCTGTTCTCATGCCTCCGCTACTCGAACTCCTATACGCGGACGACACTCATCGTTGGCGCCTCCATCAGCCTCCTCCTCTCCACGCCCGGTTATCCCGGGGACCTGGGTCGGCCACCGCGCCGCTGAGCACCGACTCAGCCCACACGAAACAGCTCCATCGCGCGCGCGTACCGCTGGCCAAGGACTTTTCGCAGCGCCCGATGCGCGGGAGACCTGAGGTCGGGATCCGCTTCCATCACCGCCGTGGCGGCCTCCCTCGCCCGCACGTTCAGGGCTTCATCGCGCATCGGGTCGGCGACCCGGAACATGGGCAGCCCGCTCTGCCGCTCACCGAAGAGGTCCCCCATGCCGCGCAGCCCGAGGTCGGCCCGCGCGATCTCGAAACCGTCGTCGGTATCGACCAGGACCTGGAGCCGGGCCGCCGTATCCGGACCCCCGCCCCCGACCAGGATGCAGTACGACTCCTCGGCGCCCCGCCCCACCCGGCCGCGGAGCTGGTGCAGCTGCGACAGCCCGAAACGCTCGGGGTGCTCGACGATCATCACCGTCGCGTTCGGGACGTCGATGCCCACTTCGATCACGGTCGTCGCCACCAGGACGTCGATCTCGCCGTCGCGGAACCGGCGCATGATCGCGTCCCGCTCCTCCGCCCCGATGCGCCCGTGCAGCAGCGCCAGCCGCCGGGCGGCGAGGATGCCTGACGAGAGCTCGTCGTACATCGTGGTCGCCGCCTTGAGGGCGAGCTTCTCCGAGGCCTCGATGATCGGGTAGACGATGTACCCCTGCCGCCCCTTGGCGAGTTCGCGGTCCAGGAACGTCATCACCTTGTCGTGCGCCGAGGGCCGCCGGAGCAGCGTGGTCACCGGGCGGCGACCGGGCGGGCGCTCGTCGAGGATGCTGACATCCAGGTCACCGTACAGCGTCAACGCCAGCGATCGCGGGATCGGCGTGGCGCTCATCAGCAGCGTGTCCGGCCGGTCCCCCTTCCCTCCCAGGGCGGCGCGATGCTCGACCCCGAACCGGTGCTGCTCGTCGATGATCGCGAGCCCGAGCCGCCCGAAGGCCGTCGCCTCCTGCACGAGTGCGTGGGTTCCGACGACCAGCAGCGGCTCGGTCGACGCGAGCCGGGCCTCGGCCTCCCGGCGGGCGCCTGACGAGAGGCTGCCCGTGAACAGCACCGGCGCGATCCCCAGCGGTGTCAGCAGGCCCGCCAGCGTCCGCACGTGCTGTTCGGCCAGCAACTCGGTCGGCGCCATGAGGGCCGCCTGGTAGCCGTTCTCCATCGCCAGCAGCGACGCGAACACCGCCACCACGGTCTTGCCGCTCCCCACGTCCCCCTGCAGGAGCCGGTGCATCCTCCGCGGCGATCCCATGTCGGCGAAGATCTCGCGGATCGCGCGCGTCTGCGCGCCGGTGAGCTGATATGGAAGCGCGTCCTTGAGCGCGGTCGTGAGCGTGCGCTTCACCTCGAAGGCGATGCCCGCCCGCGGTGCCCGGGCCACCGCGTTCGCGCGCCGATGCAGGATCTGCACGAAGAAGAGTTCGTCGAAGGCCAGCCGGTCGCGCCCCCGCTCCGCCTCCGCGAGCGTGGCCGGGCGGTGCACCCAGCGCAACGCCTCCTGGATCCCCGGCAGCCCCAGCGAGGCGCGCAACTCGTCAGGCAGGTGTTCCTCGACCAGCGGCGCCAGCGCCTCCAGGTGCTGGTCGATGAGGGCGCGCAGCTGGCGCACCGTGATCCCCTCGGTGACCGGGTACACGGCGAGCACCCGCCCCGCCGCGCTGCCCGGATCCTCGGCGCCGAGGTTGACCCACTCGCGCGGCTGCAGCTGGCGGCCATGGAAGAACCGGCACGGGCCGCTCACCAGCAGCACGTCGTTCTTCTGGACGCTCCGGTCGAGGAAGGGCTGGCCGGGCCACGCGGCCTCGATCATCCCGGAATCGTCGCGCAGCACCGCCTGGAAGATGCGGAGGCCCTTCCGCGTCGGCAGGATGCCCTTGGAGATGACGCGCCCGATGATCGTCACCTCCTGGCCCACGTCGACGCTGCCGATCGGCGTGATCGTGCTCGCGTCGTCGTAGCGGTGCGGCACGTGGAAGAGCAGGTCGCCGGCGGTGTGGATGTTGAGCCGGTCGAGGAGCTGGGCGCGCCGCTCCCCGACGCCCTTCAGGAACTGCACGGGCATCTCGAGATAGAAGCGCGACGGCGCGGTCGCGGCCACCTAGCCCTCCAGCACCTCGCGGGCGAATGCGTCCGCGTCGAATGCCTCGAGATCCCCCGCCTGCTCACCCGTGCCAAGGAACTTGACCGGCGCATCGATCGCCTCGTGCACGGCGACCACAATGCCGCCCTTCGCCGTTCCGTCGACCTTGGTCACCACGAGCCCGGAGATGGGCACGGCGGCGGAGAACGTCCTGGCCTGGGCGACCGCATTCTGGCCGATCGTCCCATCGAGCACCAGCAGGGTCTCGTGGGGCGCATCAGGCCGTCGGCGCGTGATCACGCGCACCACCTTGCGCAGCTCATCCATCAGGCTGTCGCTGGTGTGGAGCCGGCCGGCGGTGTCCACGATGACCACGTCCATCCCGCGGCTGGTGGCGGCGTCAATCGCATCGAAGGCCACCGAGGCGGGATCGCCCCCGGGCTGCCCGCCGATGAACTCCGCGCCCGTACGCTCTGCCCACACCCGCAACTGGTCGATCGCCCCGGCGCGGAACGTGTCCGCCGCCACGACCATCACCTTCTTCCCCTCGCGACGGAGCCGCGCCGAGAGCTTGCCGATGAAGGTGGTCTTTCCGGCTCCGTTCACGCCGATCACCACGATGACCGTCGGGGGCTGGCCGCTCATGACCAGCGCCGTGTCGGACTTCCCCGCGCGCAGCGAACCCGCCACCAGCGACTGCAACGCCTTCAGGAACTCCGCCTCGGTCTTCACGTCCCCCCGCGTCGCAAGCCGCTTCACCTCGTCGACCAGTCGCAACGTCACCGGGACCCCGAAGTCCGCCTCGAGCAGGATCTCCTCCAGCCGCTCGATCGATCCCGCCTTGACGCCCCCCCGCGCGAGCACCGTGACGTCGGCGAGCGCAACATCCTTGATGCGTTGCCACAGGGACCTGCGGGGACTGTCACCAGCCTTGCGGAGAAGAGGCATGATTGATTGCAGAGTGCAGAGTGCAGAGTGCAGAGTGCAGAGTGCAGAGTGCAGATTGAGGATTGCAGAGCGCAAGCGAGACAACCGTACCCAAGCATCCAGCACCCGCACGCCGCGGCAGCAGCAGCCACCAGCAATCAGCACGCAGCTCCCACCTATCTGAGCCCAGCCCTCCGCCTGAGTATCCACTCGACGCAGAGCGCCGTCATCACGATCGCGAAGATCCACCCGATCCCGCGCAGCCGCGGGGCATCCGCCAGCGCTTCGCCGGTGCCGATGTCTCCCTCCAGCACCGTGGGGCGGCGCGGGAGCAGCTCGGCACTCGGATTCACCACCAGCACGGATGAACCGCCCTTCGACGTCACATCGTAGGTACCGGCGGCCAGCGGTGGGGATTCGGCGAACAGGGCGCCCGCGGGGAACTGCAGCGTCAGGGTATCCGTCATCGTCGCCCCGCGCCTGGCGAGCGTGACCGGTACGATCGTGTCCGCCGGTGATCCGCGGCGCCATCGGACTGGCTGCCCTTCGCGGACCGAGCCATCGGCCGGGCTCGCGGCACGCAGGTCGCCCCGTTCGGCGGCCAGCCAGTCGATCACGCTGCCCCAAAAGGCCGAGTGGACCGCCGCCGATGGCCCGCCGCGGAATCGCCAGCGCCAGAACCCGGACGACGGGACGAGCACGGTCCGTCGCGGCCGCTCCCAGCCCACCGCGGCCACCCGTCGCTCCAGCCGGCGAGCCCTTCGCGTTTCCAGCACCTCGAACGTCGCGCCCGCCGGGACCGCGGCGACCTCCAGCGGTGGCAGGCTGTCCCACGGCGACCCGCCGAGCGCCGTCGCCATCGGGGAAGCGGGTGCTCCCGTGGCGTACCACTCGCCTTCCGGTGCCGCGGGCGGCGCCACCAGCAGCAGCGAGCCCCGCGCGAACGCGCGGGGGTCACCGAAGAGCGCCGTGTCCCCCTGCAGCACGAGGAGGGGCGCCTCGCGGGCCGCGCGCCGCACTTCTTCCTCGGTGACGGTCGCCAGCGAACCATCCTCGCGCCAGCGGCCCGGTGCGACGCGGTAGAAGCCGCGGGTCGGGAGCAGCACCGTGCCGCGCAGCACGGCCGCCAGGTCGCGCACGTCATAATCCGGCGCGGTCGACACGACGACCGCCGCCGCGCCCGCCATCACGTCGACGGCCGTCGCCAGCGAGTCGTTCGCGGACACCGCGTCCCCGGGCGCCGACAGCCTGACGCCGATCACCAGCGACCCGGTCGCGTTAGGCACCGGGAACCGGGCGCGCACGACCCGTTCGCCCCAGGCCCCGACCGAATCGACGGCCAGCGTCGCCACCGGGCGACCCCCGAGCGTGATCGCGAGTTGTGACGGCGGTCCCCCACGCCCGGCGGCCGTGAGCACCACGTCCACGTCGAGCGTATCCCCACCCACGGTGGCGCGCGCGACCCGAACGTCCGCCACCGCGACGTCCGGGGTATCGTCCGGCCGCGTGACGATGACCGCGGACCCGCCCACCAGTTGCTGCAGCACCTCCGGGTCCTCGAGTTCTCCGTCGGTGAACACGCGGAGGGGACGCCCCTCGGCCAGCGCCTGCTCCACGGCGGGGCGCACCCGCGATGCCTGGTCCGTCGGGCGGATGTCGCCGCTGGACGTTCGAGCCGAATCGCCAAAGAGGATCAGCGCCTCCCGCCCCTCGTTGCGCGCGCGGTCGAGCATGTCGCGGAATCGCGCCGAATCACCGTCCCGGTTCCAGCTCGCCGAGACATCGAGCGCGATGAGCGCGGGAGCCGGCCTGGCCGCGCCGAGCGCCGCGTTGAGGATCAGGGCGACAAGGCCGGTGACACCGACGAGTCGCAACGCCGCGGCGAGCGCCACGATCCCCGAGCCCGGTCGAAGGCCATAGACGACGGCAACCGCGACCGCTCCCGCGGCCAGCGCGATGATCCAGATCAGCATGGGCGGAAAACTAGCGCGGGGGACCGATCACCTGCGCCGGGCCGCGACGGATTGCGCGGCCAGTCCTGCCTCAGGTCAGTTCGCGTTCACCGCGACGCGCCCGGTGGCGTCGCGCTCCAGTAGCGCGAGGTACCGGAGGCGCAGGGCGTCGAAGGCCGGGCGATCGCTGGCCGGCAGGGGCGGACCAGCCTTGAGGCCGAGGGCGGTGCGTGGATTCCGGGCGACGCCGTTGATGAGGACCTCGAAGTGGAGATGCGGTCCCGTGGCGAGACCGGTCTGTCCCACGTACCCGATCGTCTCCCCCATCGCGACGCGCGTCCCGGCGCGCACGCCCCTGGCGAACCCGCGCAGGTGGCCGTAGCGGGTCACCATCCCGTTCCCGTGCCGGACGTCGATCATGTTTCCGTAGCCGCCCCGCACCCCGGCGGCGATCACCATGCCGTCGCCGATGGATCGAACCGGCGTGCCGGAGTTGGCGGCGTAGTCCGTGCCCTGGTGCCGGCGGAACACACCCAGGACCGGGTGACGCCGGCCGCCGAAGTTGCTCGAGATGCGGCGGAACTCGAGGGGCGCCAGGAGGAAGTTGGCCGCCATCGACTTGCCCTGCTGGTCGTAGTACTTCGGCGCGCCGCCCACCAGGTGCCGGATGGCCTCGATCGTGGCGCCGCCATTGGTGAACGTCACGGCCAGCACGTTCCCCAGCCGCGTGGCGCCACTGGGCAGCTGCTGGCGCTCGACCAGGACCGAGAAGTCGTCGCCGCGCTGGACGTCGCGACTCATGTCGATGCGGAACTCGAAGATGTTGGCGACGGACCAGGCCAGTTCGCGGCGCGTGTTCGTCGGCAGGTCGGTTTCGGCGTCGTCGATCGCGCCGTAGAGGTTGTCCGTGATCTCCCCGCGCACCGCCACGGTGTCCGTGGCCCAGGGGATGGAGTCGAGGCGCGCGGTCCATCCCGAGTCCCCACGAACGATGCGCAGGACGCGGTCGACGTCGAGGTGCATCGAGATCTGGCGCGGGAGCGAATCGTCACGCAGCGCGCCGAAGGAGATGCGCATCCCCTTCCTGATGCGGTTCGGATTGAAGACCTTCGTGGCGCTGGCGGCATCGAGGGCTTCGAGCATGGCGTCACCCGACACGCCCCCTCGTTCCAGGACCTTGCCGATCGTCTCGCCACCGGCGACCGAATCGACCGTTTCTTCCCAGGCCGCCGCGATGCGCGCGACGTCAGCGAGCGGGCGCCGTTCGGGAAGTGGCCGCACGAAGGTTATGGCGAGGGCAGCGAGGCCCCCGGAAACCCCGTACGTGATGAGTCGTGCGGCCCACGGCTTCAATCCATCTGTCTCCGAATGAAGGTCGGGATATCCATGTCGGTCAGCTCCGGGTCCTGGCGCGGAATCGGAGCGGACTGGGGAATAACGCGTTTGGGCGCGCCATCCGCCAGTGGTGTTGCGGTCCTGGTCCCCACGGCCGCCCTGCCCGGAACCCGCTGTGTAATCGGGATCACGTTGCGTGGGGCCGCCGCGGCGGCCGGCACCGCCGCCCTCGCGGCAACCCCGGCCAACCCGACCTCGATCTGACGATCGAAACCCGTGGCAATCACGGTCACGCGGATCTCGCCCTGCATGGCGGGCTCGTTGACGGCGCCGAAGATGATCTCGGCGTCGTCCCCGACGGCATCGTGCACGATTTCCGAGATCTGCGTCACTTCGCCGAGGGTCAGGTCGTTCCCCCCGGTGATGTTGAGGAGGACGCCCGTGGAACCGGCGACCGAGATGTTGTCGAGCAGGGGGCTGGATATGGCCTGCTGGGCGGCCTCCATCGCGCGGTTCTCGCCGCGACCGATGCCGGTGCCCATGAGCGCCGAGCCGCCGTTCTGCATGACCGTGCGGACGTCGGCGAAGTCGACGTTGACCAGGCCGTGGCGCGAGATCAGGGTCGAGATGCCCTGGGTCGCGTGCAGCAGCACCTCGTCGGCCTTCTTGAGGGCGTCCTGGAAGGGGATGCCCTTCCCGACCACCGCCAGCAGCCGTTCGTTAGGCACGACGATCATCGTGTCGACGTGCTGGCGCAGCTCGACGATGCCCTGCTCCGCCTGGCGCATGCGCTTCCGTCCCTCGAAGAGGAACGGCTTGGTTACGATCCCGACGGTGAGCGCGCCGGCCTCCCGGCCCAGCTGGGCAATGACGGGCGCCGCCCCGGTGCCGGTGCCGCCGCCCATGCCGCAGGTGACGAAGACGAGGTCGGCGCCGGCGAGCACGCGCGCGACCTCATCGCGGTTCTCCTCGATGGCCTGCCGCCCGATCTCCGGTCGCGCGCCGGCGCCGAGCCCGCGGGTCAGCTTCTTCCCGATCTGGATCTTGGCGTCCGACTTCGATGAGAGGAGCGCCTGGGCGTCCGTGTTGATCGAGATGAACTCCACGCTTTCGAGGTGCTCATCGATCATGCGGTTGACCGCGTTTCCGCCGCCGCCACCGACACCCACCACCTTCATACGGGCGCTCTGGGACGGGGCCTCTTCGAACTCGAAGATCATGCGCGCGTGGCTCCACGGCTGGGAGATGAACCGGCTGGTCGGCCGAAATGGCGCGAACCCGGCGCGTCCTGACCCGCACGCGCGACCGGCGTCAACCCATTTCTTCCGCCCCTGCGACGGCCATGAATATACGCGGTTTCTTCACAAAGGCCATGTTGACTTGAGCCCTTACTCCTGAATCCACAAGTGCTTGCGAGCCAGAACAGTTTTCCACATGGAAAGTCGGCGGGCAGAACTGTGATGCGGGTTGAGGCTCGAGGCTCGACCCTCGAGCCTCGAGCCTCAAAAGAAGTCCTGCAGCCAGATCTTCACTCGCTGCGCGAGCTTCTCCATCCCGGGTGCGTTCAGGACCGGCGCCTTCTTCGATGCCTGCGCCCCCGCGCCGATCGCGAACCGGTTCGCGCCATACTGCGTGAGGCCGACCGCGGTCGAGAAGCGCGGCGCCTCTACCGCGTCGTTCAGCCCGAGGATGTTCTCCCTCGGCGTCGCCACGCGCACGGCCTTCCCGAAGATGTCCGCGGCCAGTTCCCCCATGCCCGGCAGCACCGAGGCGCCCCCGGTCAGCACCACGCCTGACGCGACCTTCCCCAGGTAGCCCGACCCCTGGATGTCCCGCAGCACGAGGTCGAAGATCTCGTCCATCCGCTGGTGGATGATGTGCGCCAGCAGGTCGCGCGAGATCTGCCGGTCGCCCTGCGCCGCGGTGCTGGGCAGCGCGATCATGTCATTCCGGTCCACCATCGGCTCGTAGGCGCAACCGTGCCGCTCCTTCACCCGCTCCGCATCCGCCTGCGTGAGCCCGAGCCCGTGCACGATGTCGCTGGTGACGTTGTTCCCGCCGTAGGTGATCGCGGCGAGGTGGCGGATCTTCCCCTCGTGGAACACCGCGACGTCGGTCGACCCGGCGCCCATCTCGATGAGGGCGACGCCGAGTTCCTTCTCCTCTTCCGTCAGCACGGCGAGCGCGCTCGCCAGGGGCTCGAGCACGAGTTCCTGCACCTTGTACCCGGCGCGCTCCACCGCGCGGCGCAGGTTCGACGCCGGCGCGCTTCCGATCGTGACCAGGTACATCTCGGTCTCGAGGCGCGTCCCGATCATCCCCACCGGTTCGCGGATTCCCTCCTGCCGGTCGACGGTGTACTCCTGCGGGATCGCGTGCAGCAGTTCGCGGTCCTGCGGGATGTCCCGCGTGCGGGCCACCGCGTTCACCCGATCGATGTCAGCGCGCGAGATCTCCTCCCCGCTCACCACCACGATCCCCTTGGAGATCATCGCCTCCATGTGCTCGCCCGCGATGCCGGTGTAGAGATGGTCCACGCGCGCCCCGGACATGCGTTCGGCGTCGGTCAGCGCCTTCTTGATGGACCGGGTGGCCTCCTCGATGTCCGCCACCACGCCGCGCCGGAGCCCGGTGGTCCGGGCCTGCCCCACGCCCAGCACCTTGATGCCGGGATGCCTCGGCAGCTCCCCCACCACTTCGGCGATGATCGCGGTGGTCTTCGATGAGCCGATGTCGAGTCCTGCAACGAGACGTTCTGGTGTCATGGGAATCGCGCGATGACCTGGTCACGGAATCGGAAATCGAGTTCGCGCGGGCGCAACCGGCGCTGGGCGAGCTCGGCCTCGACGGAAGATACCTGCGCCAACCGCTCCATGCCGATATCGGGCCGCAGGCGCACCGTCACCGACACGAGGTCCAGCACGAGTTCATCGCGGCCGACGCGTCGCGCTTCGCTGACGCGCGCGAACAGGTCGAGCTGCACGGCCTGGAGCTGCGCGAGGAACCGGAGCAGCGTGGTGTCGGCCCGCGGCACGACCGGCACGTCCACCGGCGCGCGGCTCGGATCGAGCGGGAGCGCGCGGCCGGAGGCATCGTACGCCTGGAGGCCATTGCGCGTGGGGACCAGCGCCACCGGCTGCCGCTCCTCCACCGTGACCACGAGGGTCGACGGGAACCGGCGCGAGATCCGCACCCCGCTCACCTGCGGATGCCGCGACACGCGCGCCTCGAGCGAGTCGAGCGCGTTCCAGATGGAGAAGGTCGTGTCGATCCCGAGGCGCTTCCGGATCTCCACCGGTGGCGTGTAACGCGCGCCCCGGACCTCCACCCGCCGCACCAGGAAGAAGTCCATGCGCCGGACCAGGGGACGTGCCCACCAGGGACTGACGAGGGCGAGCAGGATCGCGACGGCGGCGATCCGCCGTCCCCAGCGCGGCCGGCGAGGCGCGGTGGATTCGTCACGCGCGATGGGGTCGGTCATGCCGCTCCCGCCAGTCGCTGCAGCAACTCGGGGCCCGTCCGGGTGATGTCCCCGGCGCCCAGCGTCAGGACCACGTCCCCGTCACGCACCGCGCTGGCAAGCGCCGTTGCCAGCACGTCCCGCTCCCCCGACCACGCCACCTCCTGGCCTGCCTTCCGCAGGGCGTCGGCGACCAGCGCCGACGTGACCCCGGGCAACGGCTGTTCGCGGGCCGGGTAGATCGCCGTGAGGAAGACGACGTCCGCGCGCGAGAGGGCGGCGCCGAACGCCTCGGCGAAGTCGCGCGTCCGCGTGAACAGGTGGGGCTGGAAGGCCGCGACCAGCCGGCGGCCGGGAAACGCAGCCCGCGCCGCCTCGAGCGTGGCGACGATCTCGGTCGGGTGATGGGCGTAGTCATCCACGACCTGCACGCCCCGGACCGCGCCCAGTCGCTGGAACCGGCGCTCGACGCCCTCGAACGCCTCGAGTCCGCGACGCATCGACTCGAGCGACGCGCCGAGCGCGATGCCGGCACCGACCGCGGCGAGGGCGTTCCTCACGTTATGCATCCCCGGCACGCGGAGCGTCAGCTCGCCGAGGTCCTCGCCATCCAGGCGGAGGAGGAAGCGCAGCCGCCCATCCACGGACACCGTCTCCTGCGCGGACAGGCGCGCGGCCTCGTTGTCGATCCCGTACGACAGCCGCGTGGCCTGCGCCGGCACCGCGAGCGCGGAGGCCCCGGCGTCATCGGCGCAGGTCACGACGGTGCGGGCCGGCGCGAGGAACTGCTCGAAGGCGCCGCGGATGTCGGCCAGGTCGCGGTAGATGTCGAGGTGATCCGCCTCGACGTTCGTCACGATGGCGATCGAGGGAGCCAGGGCCAGGAACGAGCGGTCGTACTCGTCCGCCTCCACGACGAACAGCCGGTCGCTCCCGAGCCTGAGGTTGCCATGCCACGACGCGACGCGACCGCCCGCCAGCCCCGTCGGCGCGAGGCCCGCCGCCTCCAGCGCCTCGGTGGTCATGACGGTGGTGGTGGTCTTGCCGTGCGTGCCCGCCACGGCCACCAGTTCCCCGCCCGCGACGGCCTCGCCTAACGCCTCTGCGCGCCGGACGACGGGGATGCCCAGCGCGCGGGCGTGCGCCAGTTCCGGGTGGTCCTTCGGCACGGCGGAGGTGACGACGACGGCGCGGGCGCCCGCGACATGCGACGGGTCGTGACCGGTGAGGACGGTGATGCCCATCCCGGGAAGGTCCGGCGCCCCCCCGGGCGCCACGTCGCATCCCGTCACCCGGGCGCCGCGGCGGAGGAACAGTTCCGCGAGGGCGCTCATGCCGGCGCCGGCAATTCCCAGGAAGTGAATGGGGCGTTCGTCATCCGGGTCGAGCAGCGTCATGACGGCGTCCCCGCCTCGAGCAGGCGTGCGATCCGCACCGCGATCTCGTGCGCCGCGCCAGGGCGGGCGCGCGACCGCGCGCCCGCGGCGAGCGCCTCGCGTGCCACGTCATCGTGGATCAGCGCGCGGACCTCGGCGTCGATCCGCGCCGCCGTCGCCTCGGGCTCGGGGATCCAGCGCGCCGCCCCGGCCTCGGCAAGGGCACGCGCGTTCGCCGTCTGGTGGTCCGCGGCCGCCGTGGGCAGCGGCACCAGCAACGCCGGGATCCCCCAGGCGCACAGCTCGGCGGTGGTCATCGCTCCCGCCCGCGTCAGCGCCAGGTCAGCGGCCGCATAGGCCTCGGTGATCGGCGACAGGTATCCCCGGACCGTGATGCGGTCCGAGCCGCGTGCGGCATGACGGTCCAGGTGCGCCGGCCCCGTCCCCCAGACCAGGTGCACGTCGTCAGGCAGGCCGGCCGCGATCCAGGCGTCCACGCGCGCGTTCAGCGCCGCCGATCCCTGGCTTCCACCGAAGACCAGCACCACCCGCGCGCCCTCGCGCACGCCCCAGCGCGCGCGGGCGGCGGCGCGGGACGGACGCGGATCGGGCGGCGCTTCCACCGGGTTGCCCGTGTGCACCGCGCGCGCCATCGCCGGCGCGGCGAGCCGGGCCGCGGCCTCGGGAAAGCCGAGGTACACCTCGCGGGCCCAGCGGCTGAAGAGCCGGTTCACCTGGCCGGGGAAGCTGTTCTGCTCCTGGAGGACGTACGGGACCCGGCGGGCCAGGCACCAGGCGAGCGTGGCCGACGCGGCGTACCCCCCGGTGGCCACGGCGAGCGCCGGCGGGTCCGTGCCTAACGCCTCCCGCAGCGTGCCCCACGACCCGGCGAGCCCCCGCACCGTCCGCCAGTTGCGCCACGGCGCCGAGCGGTAGGCCGGGTGCAGGTCGAGCAGCAGGTGCGGGAACTCCGTCCCGGGGAGCACCGTCCGCTCGATGCCGCGGCGGGCGCCGACGAAGAACGGCTCCACCGCGGGACGCAGCCGCACGAGGGCGCGCGCGATGGCCAGCGCCGGGTACAGATGGCCGCCCGTTCCGCCCCCCGTGAACACCACCCGCACGTCAGGCGGCAGCCGAGAGGGGGTTCGTCGCGGCACTGCCGACGACCCGTTCGCGGCGGCTCCCGATGTTGACGAGGATGCCCGTCATGACGAACGACAGCAGCAGGTTCGAGCGGCCGTAGGACACGAACGGCAGGGTCAGCCCCGTCGTCGGCAGGAGCCCGATGACGACCCCGATGTGGAGGAAGGCCGTGATGACCGTGGTGATCGTGAGTCCGATGGCCACCAGCTGCAGGAACGCGCTCCGGGCCTGGCGCGCGATCCGCATCCCGAGCCACGCGTACCCCGCAAAGAGCGCGACCAGCACCACCATGCCCAGGAAGCCCCATTCCTCGCCGACCGTGCTGGCGATGAAGTCGTTGTAGCCTAACGGCACGAAGCCGAACTGCTGCCGCCCCTGGCCGAACCCCTGCCCGATCAGCCCGCCCGACCCCACCGCGATCAGCGACTGCCGGAGCTGGTAGTTCGCCACCGCCGTCGACTCCTCCGGGCCGAGGAACGACATGACCCGCTGCAGGGCGTACTGGAGCTTGAGCAGCTGGCTCCAGAGCAGCGGGATCGCGATGATCCCGAGCACCACGAAGTGGCCGATCCGCGCGCCGGCGGCGAAGAGGATGATGCCCATGGTCAGGGTGAACATCATCGCCACCGAGAGGTCGGGCTGGAGCACCGCGATCAGGTCGAGCGCGCCGACGACGAGCAGGAACGGCAACAGGCCCTTCGTCAGGCGCCGCAGGCGGTCTCCCTTCTTCACGACCAGCATCGCCGTCCAGAGCACCACAGCCAGCTTGCCCAGCTCGGAGGGCTGCAGCGAGGCGCCGAGGATGAAGCGGCGCGAGCCGTTGAGGGAGGGCGCGATCGACCGCGTGAACGGCAGCACGGTCACCAGCATCAGCGCCATCGTCAGGAGCATGAGCGGCCAGGCCCAGCGCTGGAGCTTCTCGGCATCGAATTTCGCCGCGAGCGCGAACGCCACGATGCCCACCGCGACCCCCATCGCCTGCCGGCTCACGAAGTGCCAGCTGGGGTGGTCGCCCTGCATCGCCACGATGGCGCTGGCGCTGTAGAGGAACGACAGCCCGAAGACCGTCAGCGCGCCCGTGAGCACCACCAGTGCGCGTGCCTCCACGCCCATCGCCCAGCGGTCGCGAGCCTCGAGCGCCACGCTCGTCACGCCTGGACCTCCTCGCGTCGCGCCAGGCGCGCGAACGTGCGGCCACGATCCTCGTAGTCGGTGAACATGTCGAAGCTCTTGCACGCCGGCGAGAGGAGCACGCAGTCGCCGCTCGCGGCCAGCTCGCGGGCCCGGCCCACCACGCCCGCGAACGGGCCGTCGACGACCTGCACCGGGACGACGCCGCCGAGGTCGTCGCGGATCATCGCCGCCGATTCCCCGTACGCCAGCACGGCCTTGCAGCGCTTGCGAATGGAATCGGCCAGCCCGTGATACGGCGCGCCGGCATGGCGCCCGCCCAGCATCAGGATCGTCGGGCGCGTCATCGCCGAGATCCCGACCCGTGCCGCCGCGACATTCGTGGCCTTGGAGTCGTTGATCCAGAGCACGCCGCCGCTGTCGGCCACGGTCTCGAGCCGGTGCGGCAGGGGCGCCAGGTTCCGCAGCGCCGCCGCGATCCGCTGTCGGGCCACCATCGAGCTGTGGGCGGGCTCCGCGCTCATCACGGCGAGCGCCGCGGCCAGCGCGTTGCCCACGTTGTGGTCACCCAGCAGGGGCAGGTCGGCGCGACGCAACAGGGGCTCGTCGAGCACGATCAGCGACGCGTGCTGTCGGTCGTAGAACGCGTCGCACAGCCGACCCTCGCTGCTGAACCGCATCAGGTACCCGCTCGCTGCCCTGGCCAGCTCGAGGGCCCTGGCGTCGTCGGCGTTGACGACCCAGCGCGAGGTCGACGAGGCGTTCCGGAAGAGCAGCGACTTGTCGGCGTAGTAGGACTCGACCCCCACATACCGATCGAGGTGGTCGGGCGAGAGGTTGGTCAGCACGCCGACCACCGGGTTGATGGATGGCGTGTCGTGGAGCTGGTACGACGACACCTCCAGCGCGATCCACGCTGGCGGGCGCGCCTGCATCGCGACCTCGCTCAACGGGCGCCCGATGTTCCCGGCCACCTCTGCCTCGAGTCCGAGGCCGCGGAGCAGGTGCGCGACGATCGTCGTCACCGTCGTCTTGCCGTTGGTGCCGGTCACCGCGATGTACCGGGCCCCCGGAAGGGCCGACAACGCCAGCTCGAGTTCGCTCACCACCGGGACCTCGGCGCCACGCGCCGCCACGATCGCGGGAGAGTCCGGCGGGATGCCGGGACTGGTCACCACCATCGACGCGCGCGCGATTCGCGCCAGGTCGTGCCCGCCGACCTGCACCTGCGCGCCGCCTTCCGCCAGCCCAGCGGCGGTGGCCTCGAGGTCGGGCGAGCGAGCGCTGTCGGACGCGTACACCGTCGCCTGGTGCGCGCGCAGCAGCCTCGTCGCGGCACTCCCGCTGCGACTGAGGCCCAGGACCGCCACTTCGCCTTTCCGCCAGGAGTCGGGTGTCATCGCAGTTTCAGGGTGGTCAGGGCGATAAACGCGCAGACGATGCCGAGGATCCAGAACCGGACCACGACCTGCGGCTCGGTCCAGCCCTTCAACTCGAAATGATGGTGGAGCGGCGCCCTCCGGAACAGCCGATGCGTCCGGGCATACTCGATGCCGCGACGCGCCTTCCGGACCTTGAACACGGCGCGCTGGAAGATCACCGAGAACGTCTCGGCCGCGAACACCCCGCCGATGAACAGCAACAGGAACTCGGACTTCAGCAGGATGGCGATGGCCCCGAGCGCACCGCCGAGCGCCAGCGCCCCGGTGTCGCCCATGAAGACCTGCGCGGGGTTCGCGTTGAACCACAGGAAACCGGTGCAGGCGCCCGCGAGCGCGAGGCAGAACACGAACAGTTCGCCCGCCCCCGGGAGATAGAACAGTTGCAGGTACGCGCTGGCATCGGTCCGACCCATGACGTACGCGAACATGCCGAAGGTCGCGAGCGCGATCGCGGAGAGGCCGGCGGCGAGGCCATCGAGGCCATCGGTGAGGTTCACCGAGTTACTGACCCCGGTGAGGATGAACGTCACCCAGGCCACGTAGAGCCACTCCAGCGCCGGCCAGAGCGGGACGATGATGATGTACTTGAAGAACGGCACCGTCGTCGACGCGCCGGGGAGCGACCCGAGCGGGACCTTCCACAGCAGCAATCCCACGAGCAGGCCGATCGCCACCTGCCCCGCGAGCTTGTAGCGCTCCACGAGCCCGGCGATCTCGGCGCGCCCCTCGCGCTTCTGCTTCAGCTTCAGGTAGTCGTCGAGGAAGCCGATCCCGCCCATCCAGATGGTGACCACCAGCGTCACGATGACGTAGGGATTGTCGAGTCGCGTCCAGAGCACCGCGGGCACGATCCCCGCCGTGAGGAGGATCAGCCCCCCCATGGTCGGCGTCGATGCCTTGTCCCGGTGCGAATCGGGCGTGCCCTGGCGCACGCCCTGCTGGACCTTCATCGCCCGCAGGCGGCGGATGATCGGTGGTCCGACCAGGAACGACAGCATCACCGCGGTGACGGCGGCGCCGGCGCCCCGGAACGCGAGGTAGTTGATCAACCTCAGCGTCGGGATGTCCTGCTGGAGCGGGGACAGCAGCCAGTGGAGCACGGGCTCAGCGGGAAGATGGGAACGTCGGGACGGGCATCATTGCGACCACTCCTGGAGCAGCGGCACGAGGCGCTCGAGGCGAACGCCGCGGGACGCCTTCAGCAGCACGATCGCGTTCGCCGGGAGGCGGGGCGCCAGGGACGTCCAGAGTTCGGGGACGTCCGGCGCGGTCACCACGCGATCCGCCGGCGCGCGCGCGGCCGCGAGCGGACCGGCGAAGTCGCCGATGCCGACCACCAGCGTGGCGCGTGAGGCCAGCGCCCGCGACGCGATTTCCTCGTGCAGCGATGACGCCTGTGGGCCGAGTTCACGCATGGTTCCGAGGACCAGGACCCTGGGACGGTTGCCTTCCAGCGAATCCAGCAACGTAATCGCTTCGCGCATCGACGCCGGATTCGCGTTGTACGCGTCGTTGATGATGGTCAACGCACCGCTGGACATCCACCGCCCGCGCATGTCGAGCGGCTCCACCGCGGCCATCCCCGCGATGGCGCGATCGTCGGGGACACCGCAGGCGCGCGCGACTGCGAGCGCGAGCGTGGCGTTGCGGAGGTTGTGCGCGCCGGGGACCCGCATCCCCAGGCGCGCGTCGCCGAACGTCGCCCACCCGCGCCCTTCGCCGTCGACGCCCCACTGATCGGGGCGGACGTCGCCGGCGTCGAGCCCGGCCTCCACCACGCTGCGCGCGCGGGATCGCGCCGCGCGCCCGACTTCCGGCTGGGAGGCTGGCGCGACTCCCAGGGTCACCCCGTCGAAGATCGCCGCCTCCTCGCGCAGCACACCCTCCAGCGACCCGAGCCCCTCCAGGTGCTCCTCGCCGATCGAGGTGACGACGGCGATGTCCGGCGCGACCACCCGGCGCAGCAGGTCGACCTCACCGGGCAGGCTGGTGCCGACCTCGATGACCGCCACGTCGGCCCGCGGCGGGATGCGCAGCAGCGTGAGCGGCACGCCAACCTGGTTGTTGAGGTTGCCGGTGGTGGCGTGTACCTCGAGGACGGACGCCAGCGCGGCGCGGACGAGTTCCCGGGTGGTGGTTTTTCCGTTGGACCCGGCGACGGCGACGACCGTCCCGCCCCAGGTGGCGCGCCACCACGTGCCTAACGCGCCGAGGGCGCGGGTGGTGTCGTCGACGGCGAAGGCCGGGCGTCCGAGGCCGGCGGCCCGGCGCGGGTCATCGACCACGACCGCCGACGCGCCCTGCCCCACCGCCTGCGCCAGGAAGTCATGCCCGTCGAAGCGCTCGCCGCGCAGGGCCACGAAGACGTCGCCCGGCGCCAGCGTGCGGGTGTCGGTGGAGACGGCGCCTAACGGCGTCGCGCCCGCCGGCCGTGCCCCCGGCGCCAGGTGCCCGCGCAGGGCCTGGCCGAGCCGGTCCAGCGTCCACGCCATCATGCCCGTGCCACCGGTGACCCGAGGAGTTCGCGGACGATGTCGCGCTCGTCGAAGGGGAAGGCCGTCGTGCCGCGGACCTGGTACGTCTCATGCCCCTTCCCCGCCAGCAGGACCAGGTCGTCCGGCGCGGCCGTCGCCAGCGCCCGCGCAATCGCCGCCCGGCGATCCTCGATCCGCTCGTGATGCGTGCCGCGCATCCCCGCCTCGATCTCGTCGAGGATGCGCTCCGGGTCCTCGGTGCGCGGATTGTCGCTGGTGAGGATGACGCGATCGGCCTTCGCCTCGGCGATCGCGCCCATCACCGGCCGCTTGCCCCGGTCGCGGTCACCGCCGCACCCGAACAGCACCACGAGCGCCCCCTTCACGAACGGACGCACCGCGTCGAGGGCGCGCCCGAGCGCATCGGGCGTGTGGGCGTAGTCGCGCAGGACCGCCGGGCGCTCGGCGAGCCGCTCGAGGCGCCCGGGCACCTGGGGCGTCGTGGCAAGCCGGTCCGCCACGTGGGCGACCGGATGCCCCAGGACCCACGCGGTCGCTGCCGCGGCGAGCGCGTTGGCGACGTTGAACTCGCCGATCAGGGGAAGCGACGCCCGCGCGCGGTGGCCGCCCGCGACGAGCGTCCACTCGCTGCCCTCGGGCGACCACCGGACGTCGGTGGCGGAGACGTCAGCCGCCGTGGCGAGGCCGAACGTGACGCGGCGGCCACGCGGCGGCAGGACGTCCCACGACGGATCGTCGGCGTTCACGACCACGACGCCCTCCGGCGCGAGGTAGTCGAGCAGCCGGGCCTTGGCGGCGACATAGGCGTCCATCGTCCCGTGGTAGTCGAGGTGGTCGCGCGTGACGTTGGTGAAGACCGCGGCCTGGAACGTGACGCCGTCGACGCGGCGCTGGTCGAGGCTGTGCGACGACACCTCCATCGCCACGCGGCGGATGCCCTGGTCCACCAGCGCCGCGAGCACGCGCTGCAACTCGACGACCCCCGGCGTGGTGAGCCCGCCCCCGCCGGGCATCACCTGCCCCGTGCTGCCGCGCAGGATCCCGAGCGTACCGATCGACGCACAGGGCGCGGACGCGTCGTCGAGCAGGTGCCGCAGCAGGCTGACGGTGGTGGTCTTGCCGTTGGTGCCCGTCACCCCGACCATCGCCAGGCGGCTGGCCGGGTCTCCGAAGGCCGCGCGGGCCGCGACCGCGGCGGCGCGGCGGGCGTCGCGCACGACGATCGCCGGGAGGCCGGTGCCTGACGAGTCCTCCACGATCGCGGCGGCGGCCCCGGCGGCGGCCGCGGCGCCCAGCCAGGCGTGCCCGTCGTGCGCGGTCCCGCGCACCGCGACGAAGAGCGCTCCCGGCGTGACCTGCCGGCTGTCGTCCGTGATGCCGGTGAGGGTCTCCGGGAGCGTGCCGGACGACCGCAGCTCGCCGGCCGCGTCCAGCGCCTCGACGATGCGCCGCGCCGGAAACGGCGTCACGGGCGGGCGACCCGGACCAGCGTCCCGGAGGTAACCTCCGTCCCGGGGGGCGGCGACACCTGGAAGGGGACGCCGGACACGAAACTCACGCGCAACCCGGCCCGGTGCAGCTCGCGCGCGGCGACGCGGGCCGGGAGCCCGCGGACGTCGGGCACCGTCACCCGTTCGCGCGGCATCGCGGAATCGGCCGTCGCACGCAGGTCGAACGTCACCCGGGCGGGTGGGGCCACCGGCGTGGAGTCGACCAGCGCATAACGAGCGGGCGCGGGCGAGTCGGACGCCACGCGCCCGGCGGCGACGCGGCGCGGCCCGGCCGGGCCGGCCTCGGGGGGCGGGACGTAGCGGGCGCGTTGCGTGGCGAGGTCGGCGCGGTCGAGCGAGGCGTCGCGCGCGGCGATCGCCGCCTCGAGCACCGCCTTGGCGACGGGGCCGGCGGTCTTGCCGCCGTAGTACGTGCCCTGCGGGTTGTCGAGCTTCACCACCACCACGTACTGGGGATCCCGGGCCGGGAACAGGCCGACGAAGGTCGAGGTGTAGCTGCCCTCCTGGTACCGGCCCGCGCCGACGCGACGCGCGGTGCCGCTCTTGCCGCCGAGGTCGAAGGTCGCGAGGCCGGCATCGGTCGCGGTGCCGCTGTCCACCACGCCGGCCAGCAGGTCGCGCAACATGCGCGCGGTCTTCGGCTTCATGACGCGGCGCACCAGCTGTGGGCGGTGCTCATACACGAGGTCGCCATCCGCGTCGCGGATCGCCTTCACCAGGGTCGGCACCAGCAACAGGCCGTCGTTGGCGATGGCGCCGTAGGCAGCCGCGAGCTGGACCGCGGTCACGGAGATCTCGTAGCCCATCGACATCCGGCTCTGGCTGGGACAGCTCCACAGCCGCGGTTCCTTGAGCACCCCGCTGGCCTCCGAGGGATACGCGATCCCCGTCGGCATGCCGAACCCGAAGTCGCGCAGTGTCTCGTACACTTCCCGCTTCGTCAGGCGCTCGGTGAAGCGCGCGATGCCGATATTGCTGGAGTACCGGATGACGTCGGCCAGCGAGAGTCGGGGCGCCTTGTGCACGTCGCTGATGGTGCCGCCGCAGTCCCGGTAGGTGCCGTTGAAGGTCTCGATGGACTCGTCGAGTTCCGCCTTCCCGTCCTCGACCATGCGGCCGGCGAGGAACGGCTTGAGCGTGGATCCCGGCTCGAACGGCTCGATGAGCGCCAGGCTGGAGGTGCCCGGGCCCTTCGCCCGTCGACTGGCCAGGCACCGGATCTCGCCGCGTGACGGCTCGAGCACCACGATGTCGCCGCCGCTCACGCCCAGTCGCGCCTCGGCGTCGGCCAGGGCACGGTCGCAGATGTCCTGGAGGACATAGGACACCGTGAGGGTCACCTCGTGCCCGGGGCGTGGCGGCCGCGAGAGCGCCTCGAGCGACTCGTACCGCCGCCCGCCGCTGCCCATGAGGTCGCGGGTGGAGCCGCGCTCGCCGCGGAGCAGCGAGTCGAGCACGAGCTCGAGGCCGTCCTGCCCGCGATCGTCCGGGGTCGTTCGGCCGACGATGTGGCGCATCCCGTCGAGCGGCACATAGTCGCGCTGCATCGACGGCACCGGGTGGACGCCACGCATGGCGCTGACGACGGCGACGTCCGATGCCATGAACGTGCGGGGGATGTCGACCCACTTGCGCTTCCGGTCGATGGCACGACGGATGGTGGCGGGATCGACGCCCAGCCGCTTCAGGTCACGGGCGAGGCGACGCGGGTCCTTCAGCTCCCGCGGCGCCACGCCCAGGCGGACCCGGACCTCGCTGCGGGCCAGCGGCACGCCGGCGACGTCGAGGATCTCGCCGCGGGGCGCCGGGAGCGCGGTGCGCGAGTAGTGCTGGCGGGCGGCGAGCGTCTCCCACTTCTCCCCCTGCCAGAGCTGCACCCAGGCCGCGCGTACCACCAGCGCCGCGGCGAACGCCACCAGGACGCCGTGGATGAGGCGGAGCCGCATCGCCTGGAGCATGCCTAACGCCTCACCGGGTCCGGCAGGTGGACGACCTGGCTGTCGCTCGGGGTGCGCATGCCCAGCCGCTGGAGCCTCGGCACCAGCTCGACGCGGCTGGAGGCGCGGCGCACCTCCCCCTCGAGGCGTGCGCGCTGCGCCTGCAGCTCGTCCACCCGCGCCCCGAGTTCGTGCAGGCGGGCCGCCGCCGCGCTGCCCCGCGCCCGCCGCCAGACGACGCTGGTGGTGACGACCAGGAAGGCCGCGAGGCCGATCGCGATCGCGGAGCGCCCGCGGAGGGTCAGGCGGCGCTTCGCCATGCGCGGAGGAGGGCGCTGCGCGCCCTCGGGTTGTCCCCCGCCTCGGCGGCGGACGGCCGGACCGGCTTGCGCGTGACCGTCGTGCCTAACGCATGTCCCCGGCAGGTGCACATGGGCTGCCGGGGCGGGCAGGTGCAGGCGCTGCTCCACTCGGCAAAGGCGTGCTTGACGAGGCGATCCTCGCCGGAATGGTACGCGATCACCGCGATCACGCCACCCGGCACCAGCCGGTCGCGCAACGCCGGGAGGGCGCGCTGGAGCACGCCCAGCTCGTCGTTCACCGCGATGCGGACGGCCTGGAAGAGGGGCGCGAACTGTGCGGGCCCGCTGCGGGGACCCAGCACCGCGCGGATCGCGTCGACGAGGTCGTCGCTGACGCGGAACGGCCGCGTCGCGCGGCGGCGGACGATCTCCCGGGCGAGCCGGCCCGAGCGCGGCTCGTCGGCGTACTCGCGGAAGATGCGGATCAGTTCGTGCTCGGCGCTCTCGTTGAGCACCTGCGCGGCGTCGGTCTCGGCCTCGGGACGCATGCGCATGTCGAGCGGCGCGCCGGGACGGAAGGTGAAGCCGCGTCCCTCCTCGTCGATCTGGTGCGACGATACGCCGAGATCGAGCAGGATACCGTCGAAGGTCGCACCGTCGAGCTCGGGCTGGTCGTCGAGTTCCGCGAAGTTCGCGCGCACCGCACGGAAGTCGCCGCGGCGGGCGTGTGCCTCGAGGGTCCGGGTCGCGGCGTCGATCGCGGCGGGGTCCTGGTCGATGCCGGTGACGCGAGCGCCCTGCATGAGGAGGGTGAGGGCATGGCCGCCCCCTCCAAGGGTACAGTCCAGGACGTGCCGAGCGTTGCCGAGCAGCTGGGCGACCTCGCGGGCGAGAACCGGCGCGTGAAAGGCTGGAGAAGCGGCTGAGTAGGTCACCGGACGGGGTCATAGTAGCGCCCGAGTGGCCCACGCGTCAAGTGTTTGGCAAATTGAGAGTTGTGCAGCCCGCTTAAAGCAATGTGGAAAGTCCGGTCTGTGCCACGAATGCGATCCCCCAAACGCAAAGCCGCCGCCCCGATGGGGGCGGCGGCTTGCTGAACGGGTCTTCAGGACGCGGTCATTGCTTGCAGAAGGTCTTCACCAGCTGTTCCCCGTACGGTAGCAGCTGCATGACTCCGTTCATGGCGTTCGCCGTCTCATTCGGGAACTGCCGGCCTGCGCGCGGCAGGCCTTCCTGGGACTTGGCGACGTAGTCACGGCCCTTGGTGGCCATTTCGCAGCTCTTCGGCTCGCGCGCGGCAGTCAGCAGCGACTGGCCGACAGTCAGCTGGGCCAGGCCGGTGAGAAGCGCCGACCCGGGGGTGGAATTGAGGCTGTCGGAAAACGCAAGAAGCGTGATGATGCGCTCACCCTCCTCGACCGTCTTTGCCGAGTCCCTCGACCAGCGGGTGAACCACGGATTGGCCTTGCTCAACGCCATGCCCGCCGCGGTCTCCTTGGGCGCGCCCACCGCCACCGCGGCGCGCAAGGCAACCACCATGCTGTCGACCTGGTCCTGCTCCGAGAAGATCTGGGCTTTCTGGAGTGCCGCCGTCGCGTTCTTCGGGTCGATCGCCAGCAACCGGTTGGTCGCCTCGAGCGCCTGCGGCAACTGCCCGTTCTGGCGCGCCAGCTGGATGACCGAGAGGAGCAGCGTCGCGTTGTTCTGGAACTTCGCCGCGCCGCGCGAAGCCACTTCCTGCGCCTTCACCGGCTGACTGTCGGACAGGTACGCCGCCACCAGTTGCTGGAAGAAGAGCGTATCACCAGCCGCGGTGTCGTGGCGGATCATCTCCTCGCCAACGGTGATCGCGCCCTTCCAGTCGTTCATCGCGCGATAGATGCTCCACTGCAGGCGGATCAACTCCGGATCGCCGGGGCTCTGCTTCACCGCCTCGTCGATGATCGGCCTCGCCATCTCCATCTTGTTGGCGCTCGCCAGGGCGCGCACGATCGACGCCTGCAGGGACGTGTTGGTCGGGTCGGCCGCGAGCAGCTTCTGCAGCGCCGCGATGTACCGATCCTCGTACGACTTGTCGGTCTCAGCCTTGGTCGCGTACTGGTCCACGACGACCTTGAGCGCGCGTTCGTTCTCCGGGTGGATCGCGAGGATCTCCTCGGACACCTTGATCAGGGAATCGGCGCCCTGACGCTGGCCGATGGCGATCTCCAGCAGGCAGATGCGAGCGAGCACGGCCTGCGGGTACTCGCGAATCGCGCGCAACGCCGCGTTCCGGGCCTCATCGTAGTTCCGCTGGCCCCGCGCCGTGGTGCACTCCTGCGTTCCCTTGATCTGCTTGCGGGCCTTCTCGATCTCGCCGGACAGCTGGCCGGCGAGGTCGCCGACCTTGGCGCCCGTCGCCACGGGCAGTGGCTGCTCCATGCCTTCGCCGCGGGGAAGGTTCAGCGTCGCCGTCAGGGTCAGTGCGCCGTCGGCGCCGCGCGCCACGACACCGTCGAGAAACTCATCCGCGCGCACGAAGACCGCCAGCTGCCGCAGGTCGCTCGTGGAAAGCGCGTCGCTGCCGGAATACCCGGACTGCTCCAGGTTCGCGATGATGTCCTTCTTGGGAAGGATCCACATCGTGGTCGGCAGGTTGTCGTTCATGAGCCGGTCGCGCAACGCGTCCGCCGCCGCCACGCCCAGCCCCCGCTCCGCCGACCGGAACACCGGCACCATGAAGGCGGGGCCCCTGGTCTGGCCCGGGCGAAGCGCGCGTTGCGTGTTCGCCATGTTCCCCTGGGCTTCCAGCGGACCCGCCGCAACCAACACCAGTGTCGCGCTCGTGACGCGCATCAAGACTTGCCGTGCCTTCACTGTCCTTTCCTCCGCGGCAGTTGGAACGTGCGTACCCTGCCATAATGGGCCGGGTCCGTCTGGACTTCCCCGGTCAATCCGCCTTCCCCTCGATGGGCGAAGAGGGACTCGAACCCCCGACTTCCTGCGTGTAAGGCAGGCGCTCTAACCAACTGAGCTATTCGCCCCGGATGCCGGTTCCGTTCTCCGTGCCCAGCCAGGGGATCAGCTCCCACGCACCCGCCCAGAACCTCGGCTCATTTCAGGATGGCAATCGGCACCAGGACGCAGTAGCCGAGCACCAGCAAGATGGGTCCAATGGTGATTCCGCCGCGTGACAAGTCAATAAAGCCGGCCACTATTGTCAGGAGGGCGATCCCCCAAAACAAAAGTGGCCGCATTCGCGGTGACATGCGGTCATTTGCCATGTGTGGCTCCATAATGCGACCCAGTGAAAAATGTGTCAAGTACAATCCGTTCTTAACGTTACGATTCGATTAAGACTGCTGTTCATCCCCCTGCGGCGCTGGCGGGCTGACACTCCTCAGCAACGCCTCGACCGCGTTTTCCCGCTCCCGCCGCTCCGCCGCTGACTCGGCGGCCCTGAGGCGCTCGAGGCGCTCACGGTTTCGCTTCCTCCGCGCCAGGTGCAGCGGCACCAGGACCAGGACCAGCACCACCGCCCCCACCGTCAGGTCGGCGAACAGCGCCAGGGCACCATACCGCCGCCGGGTGCGTTGACGCCAACGCGTCTCGAAGTCGCCCAGCGTGACCTGGTACGCCCGTCGAATCGCCGGATCCAGTTCCCCGGACTGGCGCCAGTAGCTGAACAGCAGCGTGAGGCCGCGATCCGGATCCATCGCCGCCATCTCGACGATGGCGCGGTGGGCCAGCGCGTACGCGCCGGCGGCGCTCGCCGATCCCCCCGAGAACGCGCGGTCGAGCGCCTCGAGCGACGGCGCCCCCCGCAGGGCAAGCGCCAGGTTGGTGACGAGCACCTCCTCCCGTCCCCACTCCCCCGCCGCGTACGACGCGTACCCTTCATCGAACCATCGGGGGGGCAGGTCCCCCATGGCCTCGTACAACGCGAGGTGCGCGAGTTCGTGCCGCAGGACCTGGAGCGGATTGCCGGCGTCCGACCCGGCCCGACTTCCCTGCATAACGATTCTCTGCTCGGCGGGCATCGCGATCGCCGCGCCATACTCGGGCGCGTACGGTCCCACGAGTTCCGCGAAGCGCTGCCGGTCCGGGGCCACGATGACGAGCACGCGGGCCGTCGGCCGCGGGAGCCATGGGAACGTGTCGCGGGACTGCGCGGCCGCGAGGAGCGAGCGGGCGAGCGCCGCATCGCGCGACGCCGCCGCGACCGTGAATCGCCCGCCGTCGAACCGCTCCATCCCCAGCGGCAGTTGCGCGGTCGCGGTGGAGGAAACGGCCGCGACGGCGAGGCTCAGCGCGAGGGCGAACCCCCGCCGTCGACCTCCGCCAGCATGGCGGCACAGCGCGAGCCCCATGGACTGAACTTGCCCATTGCCACGCCCTCGCGCCACGCCTGTCGCGCCCCGTCGGTGTTGCCCTGGAACCAGCGCGCGCGGCCGAGCTCGACGTACGCCTCGATCAGGTTGGGCCCGAGCGCGAGCGCCTTCCCCAGGAACCCCTCGGCGTCACCGTACATCTCCCGCGCCGAGTAGAGCAGCCCGAGGTAGTAGTGGGCGTAGAGGACCGCCTTCCGGTCCGTGGCTTCACGAATCACCCGGGTGAGGTGCTCGATCGCCTCCCCATAGATGCCTTTCTTGAGGCAGATGTAGCCGACGTTGACCCGCGCGATGGCATGCGCCGGGTCCCGCTGGAGCGTCACCTGGAAGTGATACAGCGCGTCATCGTACTTCTCCTGGAGCATCTGCGCCCAGCCGAGGAGCGACGCGACCTGGGGATCGCCGGGAACGAGCCGGAGTGCCTTCTCGAGTTCCTCCTCCGCCGTCGCGGGTTCACCGCGGGAGATGAGGATCCAGCCACGCTCGATGTGCGTCGAGGCGTTCAGGTGAGCGGACCGGTCCGGATCGACGACCCCCGTCATGCGATCAGGCGCCGGGGGCATCCGGCTGGAACCGCAGCGGCGCCTGGCTCGACAGCAGGCGCTCGAGGTCCAGGACGACGACCAGCTGCCCCTGCCGGCGGGTGAGCGCCTTGAGGTACTCGCCGGCCAGCCCGCGAAAGAGTTCGGGCGGCGGGACGAGCTCATTGGCGGGCGCGGGACGGACATCGAGGACCGCGTCGACGAGCATCGCGGCCAGTCCACCGATGGCATTGCAGACCATGAGCCGCGCCTGCGGTCCCGGCGGCGCGGCTGGAAGCCCGAACCGGCGGCGAAGGTCGATGACCGGCACCATCGTGCCCTGATAATCCACGACGCCTTCCATCCACGACGGCATGTCGGGCAGGGCACGCGGGGACTCGTGGCGCAGCACTCGCTGGACCGACTGGATCTCGGCGGCGAACAGGTGCTCGGCGAGGCGGAACGTCACGAGGCGGGTGCTGTCCACGGCGCTCGTCATGCCGCCTCCGTCGCCAGTGTCGCGTAGGCGGCCACCAGCGCCCGGGCATCCACGAGCGCCACCAGGTTGCCGTCGAGCCAGAATACGCCGAGCACGAGGTCGTCGCCCTGGCCGGCGCGCGGCGCGTCGCGGACCTGCGCCAGTTCGATGCGCACGACGTCGTCGGCGTCGTCGACCGCCAGGGCGAGCCGGTGCCGACCGCCGCGCATAACGAGCGCGATCCGTTCCCCCCCCGGTCGTGCGCCGAGCACGGCGCCCGGTGAGTAGAGGGGCACCATGCTCTCGCCCAGCGTGAAGACGCCCAGCAGCGCGTCAGGCGCGCCAGGCACCAGTCGCAAGCGCGGCGACTCGACCAGTTCGTCCACCGCCTCGAGCGGGACGCCGAAGCGTTCGTCGCCGACGCGCACCACCAGGACGTCCTGGTCACCAACGCGCTGGCGGACGCGGTCGCGGAACCGGGTGAAGGGCAGCGTTACTTCAGGCATCGGGCATCAGACAACAGGCATCAGGCATCAGGCATCAGGCATCAGGGGGCGTTGCGGCCTCTCCTTCAGGACCGGGACAGGGGGGAGAGGGTCACATCGGGCCGGACCGGCGGCTCGCCAGGGCCTCCACGATGGCGCGGGCCATGTCGGGCAGCGAGGACACGGCATCGGCGCCGGCCGCATGGAGCGCCGCCCTGGGCATTCCATAAACGGTCGATGTCGCCTGGTCCTGCACGATGCCGTAGGCGCCGGTGCCGCGCAGCAGGCGAAGCCCCTCGGCGCCGTCCCTTCCCATGCCCGTCAGCACCACTCCGACGGCAGCGGCACCGAACGCCTCCATCACGGCGGCAAACAGCACGTCGGCGCTGGGCCGGACGCCGAGCCGCGGGGCGCCATCGCGCACCTCGAGGCACGGCGTCCTGCCTGACGAGAGTGCGAGATGGCGGCCGCCGGGCGCGATGTACACGCGGTTGGCGAGCAGCGGCTCGCCGTGGCGCGCCTCGGACACCGGCAGCGCCGACCGACGGTCGAGGCGTTCGGCCAGGCTTCCGGTGAAGCCGGCGGGCATGTGCTGGGCGACCAGCACGGCGGCCTCGAGGTCGGGCGGGAGCGCCGGAACCAGCTCGGCCAGCGCCCGGGGGCCACCCGTCGAGGCGGCGATCGCGACGACGCGCGTGGCGGGCCTGGCCGGGGCGGTGGCGCGCTGCCGCGCGGTGAGCGGGCGCGCGAGCATGCCGGTCGCCGCGAGGTTCACGCGAAGCGCCCCGCGCAGGGCGCCGAGCAGGCGCTCGCGCAACGGGGCCGCCTCGAGTCCCTCGTCAGGCACGGGCTTCCGGACGAAGTCCACCGCGCCGAGTTCCAGCGCGCGCAGGGTGAGGTCCCCGCCGCGCGGATCCTCCATCGCCGTGAGCACGACGACGGGACGTGGCGTCTCGCTCATCAGGTAGCCCAGGACCTGGAGGCCGTCGAGGCCCGGCATCTGGATGTCGAGCGTGACGAGGTCCGGCGCGAGCGCGTGCACCTTGCGGATGGCCTCGAGGCCGTCGGTGGCCTCGCCGGCGACGCGGAATTCGCCGCTCGCCTCGAGCAGGTCCGCCAGGACCCGCCTGACGAGGGCGCTGTCGTCGACGACGAGGACGGAGGGGCGCTCAGAGGTCACGGTTGCCTCCCGCCAGCGACCGGACGCGCACGGTGCCGGTCGCCGCCTCGACCCGCACGCTCCGCCCGAACTCGCCACCCACGTCCTCCGCCACCACCAGCACGCCGGCGCGCTTCAGCGCGGCCCGCGTCGCGTCGACGTTGCGCTGGCCCATGTTGATGCCTGACGAGAGCAGCGCCGCGAACATCCGCGCCCCGCCCGCCAGCTTGGCGACGATCCGGCCGCGCGCGCCGTGGCGGCGCATCTCCTCCAGCAGCAGCGGCACGACGGTGTCGGCGTACTTGGCCGGGTGGATGGACGTGGGACCGGTGCCGACCGCCGGCAGGAGGATGTGGGCCAGCCCGGCGATGCCGGTGGTCCGGTCGTGGAGCACCAGCGCGACGCAGGAGCCCAGTCCGGCGGTCACCAGCACGCTGTCGCCGGCCGCGACCGCGAAGTCGGCGATCTCCACGACCACCTCGGGCGGGCTGGCCACGGCGGTCGCGTTCATGCGAGGCGCTTCGCCATCTCGAGGTTGTTCCTGGCCATGGGGTTGTCGGGCGCCAGCGTCAGCGACCGTTCCCAACACCGGACCGCCTCGTCCCGCTCCCGCCGCCGGTAGCGGATGTTCCCCAGCTTCAACCAGACGTCCCCGCCGAGGTTCCCGTCGGAACGGACCGCGCGGAGGTAGCACTCGAGCGCATCCTCGTACCGGCCCGCTCGATAGTGGAGGTCACCGGCGTTCTTGTGCGCCGGCGCCAGCGAAGGGTCCTCGGTGGTGGCGCGATCCGCCGAAAGGGCCGCCTCGTCATACCGCCCACGGCGCTCGAGCACGACCGCCAGGTTGTTGTGGAGGACTGCCGCCCGCGGATGCGCGGCCACGCCGTCCTCGAGCAGCATCACCGCGCGATCGAGGTCGCCGCGCAGCGCCGCCACCAGCCCGGCATAGTGATACCAGACCGCGGGCCGCTGGTCCGTCGCCCAGAGCGTGGCACACGCCTCGAGATGCGCCGCGGCCGCCTCGCTGTCGCCGCCCCGCAAGGTCAGCACCGCCTGCGCGAGGCGGACCGCCGGATCCCGCGGACGCACCGCAGCCGCGTCGACCAGCGCGACGCGCGCCTCGTCGATCCGCCCGGCGCGCTCGAGCGCGCAGGCGAGGTTCACGTGAGCGGCGGACAACCCGCCCGGGCGCGTTGCGCAACCGCGGAAGGTGCGGATCGCATCCTCGAGGTTCCCCTGCCGCAGCGCGATCAACCCGAGGTGGAACTCGGCGTGGACGTCGCCGCCGCGGAGGTCCGCCACCCGTTTGAACTCGCGCTGCGCTTCCTCGAACATGCCGGTCCGGTAGAACGCGACTCCCAGGTTGCGGTGCTCGGCGACGCGGGACTCGGTGGCGACGGTGTCCGGGCCGCGGCTCCGCCCGAGCCGGCGCAGGAACCCCGCCGTCGCGAGGCCGAACAGCGCCTTCCCCACCTCGAACTCGTCGAGCCCCGACTCCTCCACGATCGCGGTGACGTCGCGCCGCCCGTCGATGAGCGGGATGATCGTCTCCTGTTCCGGCGTCACCTCCACGTCGCTCTCGGCGAGGTGATCGCGATCGAGCGAGAAGACGATGTCGAGGCTCGGGATCTTCTTCTCGATCAGGCTCCATTCATCCACGCGCCGCGCCCCCTCGAGCAGCAGCGACTCGGGGCTGATGGACACCGTGACGTCCTGCGCGTCGGGACGGACGTCGGCCTCGAACGTGAACGTCCCCTGCGACCAGGTGAACAGGAAGTAGACCGCTTCCTCGATCTGGTGCTTGAGGTATTCGTGCAGTTGCTCACGACGGATGTAGCCGGCGGACACGAGCAGGTCGCCGATCCGCTTCTGCGGATGGGTGGTTTGTTCGGCGATCGCGGCCTCGAGCGCCGCCGGCGAGACGAGGCCGTGCTTGACGAGGATGTCGCCGAGCCGGTCGCGCCGGTTGACGATCGCGGCATGGGCGATGCGTCCGTGCTCGAAGTGGATGGTGCCGAACTGCTGCCGGTGCGACACCGACAGGCATCCGGTCTTCTTCCCCATGGCGAGGAGCTGGAGGACGTCGGGAAGGCTCGCTTCGCGCAGGCTGCCACGGATGGCCATTAGCGCGGGTCCTCGATGACGCGGCCGTCCATCGACGGCCACTCGCTGACGACCTTCTCGGGATCGAGGAAGAAGGCGTCGCCGGTCGCCGCCGGCTGGAGGAAGGTGGCGCGGGCCGGCTCGGGTTCCCCCATGTCGTCGAACCAGGCGTCGATCGTCGGTGCCGCGGCCTCGTCGCCCAGCGGCACCGGCGTGTAGCGCGCGACGGCCTCGGCCTCGGAGACGCGGCCTATCTCGACGACCAGTCCCGCCTCGAAGCGCGACTGGAGCCGGCTCGCCACGGCCGCCAGCCGCTGTGGCGGCACGTCGGCGGTGAGGACCACCTGCCGCCCGCCGTCGACGAACGTGTTGAACAGGTGGAAGAACTCGTCCTGCAGCCGATCGCTGCCGGCGAGGAACTGGACGTTGTCGACGATGAGCGCGTCCGCGGCGCGATACCGCATGCGCCACCGCTCCAGCTCCCCGGTGCGCATCGCCTCGATCAGCTCATCGCCCAGCGCGGCCGCGTCCACGACCGCCACGGTCCAGGCGCCATCGCGCGCCACGAGCGCATTCGCGATCGCGTGGGCGAGGTGCGTCTTCCCCGAGGACGGCGGTCCATGCAGGAAGAGCGGGTTGTAGCGCGACCCGGGGAGGGCGATGACCTCACCCGCGGCGCGGAGCGCCAGCTGGTTGCGCGCGCCCGGCGAGAGGTTGTCGATCGTCAGGTGGTCGGCCGCCGCCGGGGGCGGGTCGTAGGCCGCGAGCGCGCGCATCACGATCGCCCGCGCCTCGTCCACGCGCTGGGGATCGCGGAAGACGGACACGCCGGCGAGCCGCGGGTCGAGGCGCGCCGCTTCCTGCTCGAGGTCCCGCAACTGCGTCACCGCGCCCGCGAACCGGGCCTCCACGGCGTCGAGGTCGGGCGGCTCGTTCCCGTCGAGGAACGGCTCGAGGGCGTCGGTGCGATAGCCCTCGCCGGCCCAGCGCGCGACCGTGGCGGCGAGGCGGACGCGCCACTGCTCCATGGACGACGCCACGACGGCGGTCACTTCATTGAGGAAGCTCTCGAACTCGTCAGGCGCCGGCGGCCGTTCGTCCAGCGCCTGGGCGAGGAGGACCCGCGCGATCCCGGCGGCCGGCGTCCCCGGCTCGAGAGCGCGCTGCGCCACCAGCCGGTTGAACAGCCCAAGGAGTTCGCGGACGTTGGCGACCTCGTGGCGGGACAGTTCGTCGAGCGCGGCGTCGTCCAGGTCCACCACGCGGATGGAGCGCCACAGGTGGAGGATGCCGAGCCGCGTGTCGAGGTCGGGGGCGGCGATGTCGGCGATCAGCCCGCCGGACATGCGGCTCAGCAGGCGCTGGTCGAGGCCATCGAGGTCGGCCGGTGGCCGGTCGCTGGCGAGCACCACCTGGTGACCGCGGGCCTGCGCGTGGTCGATCAGGCGCAGCAGTTCGGCCTGCGCCTCGGCGTGCCCCTCGAGGAATTGCACGTCGTCGAGGAGCAGCAGGCGGATGGACTCCCACTCCCGTCGCCAGGCGTTGAGGTCGCCGCGGCCGGCCGCCGCTTCCAGCTGCTCCGCGTACTCGCCCGCCTCGCGATACCCGGCAACGAGGCCGGGGTCGACCTGGGTCGCGTGGAACCCGAGGGCGGCGAGAAGGTGGGTCTTCCCCAGTCCCGACTCGGCATAGAGGAACAGCGGGTGATACGCCTGCCCGGGCGCCTCGGCGACGGCGCGCGCGGCGGAGACGGCGAGCCGGTTGGAGGGCCCTGCCACGAAGGTGTCGAACCGGAAGCGGCCGTCGAGCATTGCCTAACGTATCACCGTGGCGGGGGTCGCGAGCCGGCGGAGCACGAGCTCGGAGACGCGGCGCAGGGTCTCGAACACGCCGCGCCCGCCGAGCGCGTCGGCGGCGAAGGTCGGGACGGCGCGGAAGTTCAGCAGGGCGTCCAGCTCGTCGGGGGACGCGACGAGGTCCGGTGGCAGGTCCTGCTTGTTGTACTGCAGGACCAGCGGGACGTCCCTCACGTCGACCCCCTGCTCCGCCAGCGCCTCATGCAGGTCGCGATAGCTCTCGACGTTCTCCTCGGCCTGGCGCCGCTGCGAGTCGGCGACGAACACCACCCCGTCGGCGCCCTGCAGCACCAGCCGCCGGGTGGACCGGTAGTAGACCTGCCCGGGCACCGTGTAGAGCTGGAAGCGCGTGGTGAAGCCGGAGATCGCCCCGAGGTCGATCGGGAGGAAGTCGAAGAACAGCGTGCGGTCGCCATGCGTCGCCAGCGACATCATCTCCCCGCGGCGCGCGGCGGGCACGCGACGATGGATGTACTGGAGGTTGGACGTCTTCCCGGAGCGTCCCGGCCCGTAGTACACGATCTTGCACGTGATCTCCCGGGAAGCGTAGTTGACGACCGGCACGGTCACGCCCTCCCGAAGAGCACGGCCAGGTTCCGGCCGAGGTCCCGCTCGAAGTCCCCGGTGAGCGGGCCGGTGGCGCGATCCTCGTCAGGCACCGTCGCCACCGCGCGCGCGAACGCGGCGAAGAAGTGCCGGACGACGCCGAGGGAGGTGCGGTCGTCGAACACCGCGAGCACCAGGACCGTGCCCGATCCGGCCGCCGCGGGCGCAAGGAACACCTGCTGGCCGCTGGCCCCGTGGTGCAGCGGGCCGAACGGCCGGCCGCCGACCTGCCGCCCCAGTTCCGACGCCGATGCGTGGATGGCCGCCACCAGCGAGCACACCGCCATCACGTCGAGCGCGCGCGTGAAGCCGTGCTGCGCCAGGACGCGGCCGCTGGGCTCGAGCGCCACGGCCATGCCCACCCGCGCCTGGCGGACGAAGTCGGTGAGCGGGGCATCGAGCCAGGGCGCCACGGCGCGGGTCATGCCGACCTCACCGCGCGCTGGAGCGCCACGCGAATGAGCCCCGCGCCCGCGTCCCGCTCGGCCAGCACGACCAGGGCGAGGTCGCCGCGGGCCGCCACGAACAGCCGGCCGCCGGTCGCGTCGAGGACGAGCTGGTGCGTGTCGCCGTAGCCGGCGGCGACGTTCGCCCGGCGCGTGCGCTGGAACAGCGCGGCGGCGAAGGCGGCCAGGGTATCCGCGTCCACCTCCACCGACGCCACCGCCGCGGCCGCGAGGCCGTCGGACACGGTCGCCGCCACCGCCGCCCGCACGCCAGGCACGCGGGCCAGCACGCCTAACGTCTCCTGGAGGAGGGCGGTCATGCCACCGCCCCCAGCCACGCATCGGCACGCTGCCGGGCCTGTCCGACCAGGCGCCTGACGAGTCCGACCTGGGTATCCCGGGCCGCCGCCACCATGACCACGGCGCCGTCCGTCGCGGGCGACAACGCCACCGTGGCATGTTGCGCCTCGACCAGCAGCGATTCCCACCGTCCCAGCCCGAGGTGCTCGAGGGCGCGCGCCGCCTCGTCCGCCAGGCCCGCCAGGTGGGCGCCCACCTCGTCCGCCACCTCGTTCCCGCCGCCGTCCACGTACGCGCCCGCGAGCACGAGCCCATCGCGATCGAGCAACAACGCGGTCCGGTCACCATCGCCCAGCAGCGCCGCGAACAACGTCCGTGCGCCCTCGCCCGACGCGTGGCCCGGCCCGCTCGCGGGGGACGCCGCCGCCCCGGACGACGCGCGGTCGGGCGTCACGGGATGCCCGGCGCCGCGCAGCTCGGCGCGCAACCGACGCAGCGCCGTGGCCAGCCCATCGTCCTGCGGGCTCCGCAGCAGCGCACGCGCCAGCAACTGCTCGGCCGCGGCGAGGTCCCGCCGGCGATACGCCAGGAAGCCGAGTCCCTTGAGTGATGCGTCATGCGTCGGGTCCAGTCGCAGCGCGAATTCCCATTCATCGCGCGCCTGGCGCTCGTCGCCCTGGTCCGCCAGCACGCGAGCAAAGGCATCGTGCGCGTCCGCCAGGTACGGATGCCGCCCGAGGCCGTCGAGCGCCACGCGGCGCGCTTCCTCGAGGCGGCCAAGCCGGCGCAGGGAATCCACCATCGGCAGGAACGCCAGGCCGCCCGGATCCGCCGGGACCCCGCGGCCGGACGCCCGATCACGATCAGGCGCCATCGCTGACCCCCGCCAGGACGTGCAGTCGCGTCGCGTGCTCGAGGGCTTCGCCGGCCTGCACCGCCAGTGCGCTGCGGGGCGAGACCGCCATGATGCGCTTCCACAGGCGGGTGGCCGCCGCCAGGTCGCCCCGGCGGATCGCGAGCCGTGCCGCCACCATCATCCAGCCGGGCTCATCGCGCTCGAGTTCCAGCGCGCGACGCAGGCGTCGCTCGGCCTCGTCGAGGCGACCCAGCTCGAAGCACGCGAGACCCGCCAGCGCATGCGCCTCGGCGATCTCGGGGGCCTGCTGGAGGGCGCGCTCCGCGGCCGCCAGCGCATCCGCCGGGCGCCCGTCGCGATTGGCCTCGCGCGCGTCGGACACGTGCACGAGTGCATCCTCGGTGGACGCCACGGGAACCGTGACCAGCCTTACGACGCCGGTGGACAGCAGGCCGTACACCACGCGGGCCGCGTCGAACTCGCCGATGCCGGTCAGGCCGGCGATCGCGCGCACGCTCGTCGTGCCATCGATCGCGGCGAGCACCTGCCATTCGTGCGGGCGCAGGTCGAGCGCGGCCGCCTGTGCATCGGTCGTGTCCGACAGCGCCGGCACCGCCTCGGGACCGGGCAGCAGGTCGGCCATCCGGGCCCACTCGTCGATGCGTCGCGCGGCTTCCATCAGCAGGGACTCGGCCGTCAGTCCCGCCTCGAACGGGACCGCACCCGCGTCAGGCGCTCCTTCGGCGAAGCTGAAGAACCCCTCGCTCCACGACAGCAACTCGAAGACGACCGTCTCCACCTGCCGGCGCTCATGCTTCTCCAGCTCGCGCTGCGAGATCGCGCCGATGGCGACGAGGATGTCGCCAAGCCGGCGCGGCTCACCAGCCTGCGCCTGCACCGCCTGCGCCCGAGCGAGCTCCGCCGGCGTGATACGACCGGCCTGGAGCAGAACCTGACCCAGGGGCAGCGACTCCTGGCGCATCCGCGCGCCCACCACCCGGCCATTGAGGAACTGGACGATGCCGTCGTTGTCCCGCAGCGAGGAACGGACGCGCAGGTGGCCCGTCTTCCGGCTCAGGTCGAGCAACTGGAAGACGTCGTGCACGCCCAGCTCGCGAAGGGGTCCCTCGATCGCCATCAGGCCGCTCCCTGGACAACGCGCCGTTCACGGCCGTTGCGCGCCGCAAAGATGCGCTGGAGGTCGAGGGCGGTGCGGGTGTCCCGGCGGGCGCGGCGCGCGAATTCCCCGGCCGGTTCGAGGGCGACCACCGCCGACCATCGTTCGAGCGCCTCGTCGTACCGGCGGGCCTCGGCGAGGAGCACGCCGTCGAAGTACAGGGCCGCCACGTGCTCGGGATCGAACCGCAGCACGCGCGCGAACGCGTGGCGCGCATCGTCGCGCCGCTGGCACAGGAACAGCGACTCGCCCAGTGACGCGAGCGCGTCGAGGTTCCACGCGTTGCGCTGGAGCACGGCCACCAGGAGGTCGATCGTCTCGGCCGGCCGGCGCTGGGACCGGCGCAGCGATGCCAGCTGGAGCGCCGCGTCGACCAGCGTCGGCAATGCGGCGAGCGCGGCGACCAGCTCGCGCTCCGCGTCCTCGCTGGCGCCATGCGACATGTACAGGGCGGCGAGCCCGAGCCGCGCCTCGGCGAAGTTCTCGTCGAGGGACACGGCGTGCCGGTACGCATCGATCGCGCGGGCCTCGTCGCCCATGGCGCGGGCGACGTCGCCCACCTGCTTCAGGACATCGGCGCGGGCCGGGGCCAGCCGGCGGGCCGCGTCCAGGGCGTCGAGCGCACGGGCCGGCGCGCCGGCATCGGCGCGCGCGCGGGCCACGAGGAGCAGCGCGTCGACGTCCACCGGGGCGACGAGCGCGAGCGCCTCCGCCAGCTCGAGCGACTGGGCGGCGCGGCCAAGCAGGACGAACGCACGGACCTCGCCGGCGAGGGCCGCCTTCGACGTCGGGTCGAGCAGGCGCGCCTGGCGATAGCGGTCGAGCGCCTCGCCGTGCGCGCCCTTCCTGAGGAAGATGTCGCCGAGGAGCGCGAGTCCC
>JAUQWM010000066.1 GCA_030835125.1 Gemmatimonadaceae bacterium
CAACTCTCAACTCTCAACTCTCAACTCTCAACTCAACACAAATGCACCCCCATCGCCTTGAAGGTCGCATAGACCTCCGAGCCCTCGCGCAGGCCCATCTCCTGGACGGAGCGCGTGGTGACGGCCGCCACCAGCGGCGTCCCCTGCACGTCCAGCATCACGCGGGCGAAGGCGCCCAGGGTCCCCACCTCCACCACCCTTCCCTTGAACAGGTTGCGCGCGGAGGTGGACTGCGGCTCGAGTGACAGCACGACCTCCTCCGAGCGCACCACGGCGTAGCACGGCCCCGGACCGGCGTTCCCCACCGTGTAGAGCGTCAACGGCCCGCTGGTGAACTCGATCGCGTGGTACCCGTGCGCCAGTGACGCGCCGTCGCCCTCGAGCCAGTCCGGCGCGGCCTCGGCCAGCACGCGGGCGTTCCCGGCGAAGACATTCTCGGCCCCGAGGAATTCCGCGATGTACGGCGACGCCGGCCGGCGGAAGACCTGCTCCGGCGGTCCATGCTGGAGCACACGGCCTCCGTCCAGCAGGATGGCGACGTCCCCCAGGAGCCCGGCCTCGGTGAAGTCATGCGTCACCTGCAGCGCGGTGAAGCCCCATTCGCGGTGAAGCGCCCGCACCTCGCGCCGCGTCTTTCCCCGGCGGCGGGGATCGAGGGCGCTGAACGGCTCGTCGAGGAGCAGCACATCCGGGCGGCGCGCCAGCGCGCGCGCCAGCGACACGAGTTGCCGCTCGCCGCCGCTCAGCGACCGCACGTCGCGATTCCGCAGCGCCCCGAGGTCCAGCCGGCGCGACAGCTCCTCCACGGTGGCGTCGTCGCGGGCGCCGTACTCGAGGTTCTCCACCACGGACAGGTGCGGGAACAGGTACCCGTGCTGGTAGACCAGCCCGACGCGCCGCTCGTCAGGCGGCGCGCGCGTGACGTCGCGATCCGACAGGCGAACCTCCCCGGCGGTCGCCTGGATGACCCCGGCGATCGCCTCGAGCAGCGTCGTCTTCCCGCTGCCGGCCGGCCCGATCACGACGCCATACGCGCCCGCCGGGACGTGGAACGTCACGTCCCGGAGCTCGAAGGCACCCAGCCGCGCCGAGACCCCCCGGAGCGCGATCACGGCGCGACCTGGCCGAAGCGATCGTGCCGCAGCGCGCGCAGGACGGTGAGGGGCACGATCGCCAGGATCGCCATGACCGCCGCGACCGGCAGCGCGCCCGACAACCCGTCAAACTGCAGCCGGTCGTAGCTCAGGACACTGGCGACCTTGGGGTTGTAGGTGAGGATGACGATCGCGCCGAACTCGCTCACCGCGCGCGCCCACATCACCACCGCCGCCGCCACCATGCCGCGACCGGCGAGGGGGAGCGTGACGCGACGGAACGAACGCCAGGCATCGTCGCCTAACGTGCGGGCCACGGCCTCGTACCGCGGGTCGACCCGCGCGAAAGCCTCGCGCGCGCCGCTGATGTAGAGCGGCGCCGCCACGAAGAGCATGGCGCAGATGATCCCGAGCGGCGACCCGACCACCCGCAGCCCCATGTCCAGCAGCGTGGACCCCATCGCCGACTGCCGCCCGAACACCAGCAGCAGTGCAATCCCGGCCACCGGGTGCGGGATCAGCAGCGGCAGGTCGAGGATGGCGGACAGCACCGCCCGGCCGCGGAACCGCGACCGCGACAGGAGGTAGGCGATCGGCGTGCCGCAGGTCACGCCGATCAGCGTCGCCGTCGTGGCGGTGACGGCAGTGAGCGCCAGCGACCGGCGCAACTCGGCATCCTGCCCCAGGCGCCGGAGGCCGCTCACCCCGCCCAGGACAATGAGCTCGGCGATGGGCGCGGCGAGGAAAAGCAGCAGGAGAGATGCGCCGAGCGCGGCCAGCACGGTCAGCGCGCCATGCCGGAGCCGCCACGCCGACGACACCATCGTGGATCGAGGTTCGTTGTCCGTCATGGTCCCTGACTGGTCGCGGGCCGCTGCGCCCTCCCCTCGGCCCTGCCCTATATTGCTCCCGACGCACCCACTCGGCACCCCCGTCCATGAGCGAACCAGTCATCGAAGTCCGGCAGGTCGTGAAGCGGTTCGCGGGGCACACGGCGGTCCGGGATGTGTCCTGGCGGGTTCCACGCGGCGTGGTCTATGGCCTGCTCGGCCCGAACGGCGCCGGCAAGACCACCACGATCCGGATGGTGCTGAACATCATCGCGCCGGACGAGGGCCAGATCACCATCTTCGGCCTCCCGAATCGCACGGAGGGCGTCACCGATCGGATAGGCTACCTGCCCGAGGAACGCGGCCTGTACCGGAAGATGCAGGTGAAACGCCTGCTCCGCTTCCTGGCCGAGTTGAAGGGCGTGTCGCGCCGCGTCGCCGACAGCCGGATCGACCAGTGGATGGAGCGCCTGGGCCTCAAGACCGCCGAGAAGGACTGGGGCACCGCCAAGGTCGACGACCTTTCACGTGGCATGCAGCAGAAGGTCCAGTTCATCGGCACGCTGCTCCACGACCCGGAACTGATCGTCCTCGATGAGCCGTTCAGTGGGCTCGACCCGATCAACGCCCAGGCCCTGAAGGACACCGTGGTAGACCTGCGCCGTGCGGGGAAGACCGTCGTGTTCAGCACGCACCTCATGGACAACGCCGAGCGACTGTGCGACTCCGTCTGCATCATCGCCCGGGGGGAGGTGGTGCTGGACGGGACGGTGAGCGACGTGAAGGCGCAACATGGCGGCCGTCACGTGGCCCTGTCGCTCGAGTCGGCGAGCGACGCCGCGACCGTCTTCGACGACCGGTCACTCGTCAGGCGGGTGAACGACTCGAACCGGTACCTCGAGGTGGAGCTGGCCGACGGCGCCGACCCCCAGGAACTGTTGCGCCGCGTCATGGCCAGCGGTGCCGGGGTGCAGCGCTTCGAGCTGATCCAGCCATCGCTGCACCAGATCTTCCTCGATAAGGTCGGCGCCACGGGCGTCGAGGAAGGGATGAGCGGGCATGGGTGAACGTGCTGGTTGCTGCGTGCTGATTGCTGCTTACTGCTGCTGATGCTGGTTGCTGATGCAGGTTGCTGGCGCTGGTTGCTGGGCCAGCTCCAGCACGCTGCGTGCAGCAGCAGTAAGCAGCAATCAGCACGCA
>JAUQWM010000067.1 GCA_030835125.1 Gemmatimonadaceae bacterium
CGACGAGCGGCCCGAAGTTCGAGTACCAGCGGTTCGCGTCGATGCGGCGCAGGTACGGCAGCAACTCGTCGGCCGTCGGGAGCGACGGCATCATCAGCGGAAGGCGCTCGCGGACGGCCGCGCCGGAGAGGGGGCGGTCGGCGCCTGCAATCATGGTTCGAAGCGGAGCGAATCGGGACTTGGCGTTCGACATGTGCTGGTCAGGTCAGGATGGCCGGGCGCGCTTCCTTGCCAGGAACACGACGAACTGCCCGATGCTGGCCGGCCTGAGACGCATCGCCTCTTCGCCGAGCATCGGCCCCAGACGGCCCCCAGGCGCCATCGCGTACACGTCCTGACCGGCCCATTCGACCACGTCGAGCCCATTGGCGGAGATCATGTCCCGGGTCTCCTGAAGCGTGTAGTGCCTGACGTGGAACGGATTCCGCATGACCGAGTGCGGAAGTGCGTCCTCGCACGGAACCGAGAACGCGAGAATCCCGTCGGGCGCAAGCGACCGGACGAGCGCCGCCAGAAACCCCGGTCCGTCCGGAACGTGCTCGATGGACTCGAGCGACACGACGAAATCGAAGGTCTCCCCGGGCAGGTCGAAGGGATAGTAGCCGACGCTGAACTTCGCGTTCTCGGTCCGGAAATGCCGCTCGGCATGGCGTATGGCATCCGGCGATCCGTCGATTCCCCAGACGTTGCGGTGCTTCGACAGAAGCCACGTCCCGTACCCGGTGCCGCAGAAGGCATCCAGCCCGAATCCCGACGCGGGGATTCGCTCATCCGCCCATTCGTACCGGAAACGATGGTCGGCCCTGATCGAATCATAGTCGGCGCCGACCTGGCGTTCGCCCGAGCGAAGGTCGAGGTTGTGCATCGGCGGCACACTCGGTTGCGACGCGCGCGGTTCGACGGCGCCGGCATCGGACTGGCTTGCCACGCCCTCTCCAAGGGGCTCGCGTCCCGCCGAGACGGCGTACTCGAGTTGCTCGATTCTCGTGCGAAGAAGGCCGCCGCCCGAGCGCTCGAACGCTTCGATCCAATGCGGCCGCTGCCACGTCATGACCTTCGAGTAGTCCCACCAGAAAGTCGAAGTCTCGCGCAAATGATTGGGTTGAATTCTCGGAATCTCGTCGATGAGTGGAGGCGTTCTTCCGGGCGCGAGCAGGCGGTGCCAGAACCCCGGCGAGAGAAACTTCTCGAATCGAATTTGAACGTAGGCATGGACGTCGTGCCGGTCCGAAGGCGACGCGACGGGAACGAACGGACGAAACAACGTGTGCGACACCTTCTCGAAGTAGCGGGCCTCCTGCAGCATGCCCGACGAGATGCCGACGAGCTCGACGTCGTCGCGCGAGCCCAGCACCTGGTACGCGTTCTGGAGGCAGGTCGGTACGTCCCGCCCCACAATCCTGGACAGGCTGGCGCGCTCCTCGTCCGCGAACCACTGCGCCATCGGATGCGGCTTGTGGAGCACACTCCGGCCGCGCGCAAGCGAGACGATGCGATCTGCGTAGTCCTCGCAGCGGAGCGGCCGGTCGTCGTCGTCGATGAGCGATGTGTCGTAAGGCGCCTGGCCTACGAAGACAAGGCTGCCGGCGAGCCTGACCGGGTAACGTTGCTGTTCGTCCAGGCAGGACTGATGCATTCGGATCGACGCGGCGAGCATGCCCGCCTCGAGCCGAACTTCCTCGTCCGGCACGGCTTCATGGACGATTCGCCGGTGCAGCTCCGCCGAGTTCGTGCGAATGGCGAGGTAGAGGTCGCGCGCGAAGCGCAGCGGGGACACCCGGATGTCCACGTACGGAATCCCGCGTGCTTCGCAGAGGCTGCTCAGCCACGGCGGCATCTCGAACGACATCACCGTCGCGTCGGAAGGGATCGCCTTGCTGATGTACGAGTGCGCGACTTCCGGAATGCTGCGGAACGTCCAGCGCCACGGGGCGTCATCGGGAGGGCGCGGCACCATCGCGCGGAACGCGGTCGGATCGAACCCGGGCGTCCACGGGCACTCTCCGCTGCCCAGCGGATGGCCCATGTCGACGCCGCACCCCTGCCTGATCGGCTCCCGCGCGAGGTCGAACATCCCCCAGGGCCAGATGGTCGTGGGACGGAGGATGTCTTCGATCCAGAGGATCACGGGAGGGCCTCGAATGGCAGCGAGGAAACCCGTCGCGCGAGACGAGCGCTCATGGGGATTCGCGTGTCCACGCGTGTCAGCGACTGGACTGTGGGCAGGGGTGAGCGAGCGAACCGCCGGTCATTCGGCCAGTGCGAGGACAAATCGCGCCATCGTCGATGCCGATCACGCTGTCGGGCCAGTCGTGCCGCCGATGCCGATTGCAGGTGCGGCATAGAAGATCGTGTCGTAGTAGTAGCTCGAGTGGTGCCTCAGGCGCAGCTCGTAGTCGGGAGCGAGTTCCTCGAACACCCGCCAGAGGTCGAGCAGATCGTCCGCATAATGGTATGCGGTGACCGCCATTCGCGGCCGGCATTCCCGGATGAGCCGGGAGGCGCCACGCAATGCCCTTTGCTCGAATCCCTCGAGGTCCATCTTGATGAACGTGACCTCCTCGAGAACGTCGTCGAGCCGGACGATCGGAGTGTCGCCGCTGTTGCCGGCGGTCTCGTCCACATGCGAGCCCATCGTCCCGGTCTCGAGGAACCGGATGCTTCCGGTCGTGTCGCCGACGGCCGCGTTGTGCAGGACCAGGCCCGGCATGTGCAGCGCATTCAGCTTCTCGAGCTCCGCGTAGCTCTTGCGGTCCGGTTCGAATGCGTGGAGGGCCCGGAAGCGGCCGTCCGTCGCGGCGATCACCTTGCGAACCGTAGATCCGACATAGGCGCCGCAGTCGGCGAAAATCTCGTCGGGATGGAGCCGAAACGTCGTCGTCGACGCGAGGACGGAGAAGTACTCGTCCTCCAGGCTGGCGGTGACTTGACGCAGGCATCGGCGATCGAGCGTCAGGCGCAACTTCAGCACCGCGTCGAGGGTCTCGCGGCTCCAGTCGTCGGCGAGTGCCGAACGCAGCGCGCTCCATTCGTCCTCGCGTGCGAGCGTCCGGGAGCGCATCAATGCCGGGGTCTGGTAGATCGCGGGGAGGTCGAACTCGCCGATGGCCTGCACGACGTCGCACATGGGCACGCCCGTGTCTCGTGCGAGCGTCGAAAACACCACGTGCCCCAGCGGGCTATAGGACATGTCGACCGCGATGATCCCGGGATGTTCTTTCGCCCGCGCGCGGAACGCCTCCGACGACCAGCGTACGGCGCCGTGGATGCGCTCGTCGCGATAGTGATCGTCGACGACCGCGACGAGACCCGGGCAACGCTCCGCGATCGTCGGGCCGTAGATCGTCCCGAGGTATGAATACGGGCCGAAGAGCACGACAGGCCGGGACGCGAGTCCGAACGGCTTCACCGGATGGGTCGCGGCCCAGTCGCGCTTGCCATACTCGAGAGTCGCCTGAATCGTCATGAGGATCGCTTCCGGTCAGGCACGACAGCGACCGCGATAGATGCGTACCGGTTGCTCGAAGGCGGCGGTGTCGAAGGTGCGATCGACGACCGCCGCTTGTCGCAGGCCGGGCGTGGCGAGTTCGCAGTGGTCACCGATCGGCACACCGGCGTCGACATTCACGCCCGAACGCAGGATCGTGTGTGCGCCTACGGACGCGTCGAAGCCAATTACGACGTTGGCACCGATCCACGCAAATGCACCGACGCGCGCGCCGGCCTCGATCCTCGCGCCATCCAGGATCACGGCGCCCGCTTCCACAACAGCGTCGGATCCGATGCTGGCCCCGGCGCACACCAATACGTTCGGCGCCAGGATCGCCGACCTTTCGACGGAAGCGCGACGGTGGACGAGCGTCACCGACGGGTACCCGGCTTCGGCGAACTTCGCGCAGAGATCCGCGCGCGCATGGTTGAGCGCGTGCAGCCCGATTGCGGCGAAGACGTCGCTCTCGGCGGGCGGCCGATTGAGCATCGAGCGCACATCCGTTTCGGCGATGCGGTCGGGCGGAAGCTCCACGGCGACCACGCGCTTTTCACCCTCGAGGTCCGTCGCGATTGCGCGTGCGACGGCGAACACCGGCCCCGCGCCAACGATCGTCAGCAGGCGCTTGACCGTCACGACATCCGATCCAGGTAGTTGCGGGCCATCGCGCGGAGCTGGGTTTCGTAGGTGCCCTGGAATGCCGGGGACGCTCCGTGTCCCAATCCGCGCTGCAACGCCTCGAGCACGACGATGTCCTCGTCGATCACCGACTTCTCGCCCTTGGCCTGCGCCCACAGGATCGCGGGCGTCGCCGGATTCGGTTGCTTCTGAAGGCCGGTCAGCACCCACATCGAGTAATCGGTCCGCTCGGGTGCGCCCGGATTGAATTGCTGGATCGGAAAGAAGACGCCCGCGATCGATGTGAAGTTGACGTTCGGGTAGATGAAGTAGTTGAAGTACTTTGCCTCGTTCGAAAAGCGCTCGACGTTGTCGTGCCAGGGCCAGTGTCGGAACTCGATGGACGTCTCGGCGGTGAAGCTCATATCGCGCAGGTCCGTCGTCAAGCCCGAGTCGGGCGGTGTCCGGGCATTGCGCGCCGCCGACTGCACGGGATCGGGTCGCCGCTTCGGCAGCAATTTGGCGAAGCTGCCGGAGTGGACGAACGGAACGTGGTTGGAGTCGAGGACGTTCTCGAAGATGAGCTTCCAGTTGAACCCTCCACCGAAGTTCGCGACGAGCACCTCGTCGTCGAAGTACGACGAAACGTACGCGATCCGGTCGAGGAATTCGCGGTGGAACTGCGACTCGAGGGGCATCGGGTCGGCGTCGAGGTTCACGAACATCATGCTGCCGACACACTCGAGCGCGACGCCGTCGAGATGCCGCGAGGTGCGCACCCGGTCGTCAAACCCGTAGAGCGAGTCGCAGAATGGAATGCTCGCAACCTTTCCGTCGCCGTCATAGACCCAGCCGTGATACGGGCACGCGAGGCGGCGTCGCCCGTGCTCTGCGATCTGGATGGCCGATTGCCGGTGAGCGCAGCGGTTGACGAACGCCTTCAGCTCGCCGGCAAAGTTCTGGATCACGATCGGCACGCCCCCGATCGTCCGGGTGATGAAGCTGTCCGGCTCAGTAAGGAGCGTCCGCGGACCGGCGAAGATCCACAGCCTGCGGAAGATCCGCTCCTGTTCGCGCGCGAAGACCTCGGGGGAGTTGTAGACGGAGGGTGCCAGCAGGGAGCGCATCGAGACGCCTTGGGCCTAGGCGGTGACAGACGGACGCGTCGGTCACCCTTCCGGTTTGAACCTGAACTGGCGCGCTGGGTTACCGATCACGGTCGTGTGCGCCGGAACGTTGCCGAAGACGACGGCCCCGACGCCCACGGTGGCCCATTCCCCGATCTGCGAATCGGCGGCAATCGCCGCCATCGGGTGGATCGTGGCGCCCTCGCCGACCTTCACCCGCCCACCGACAAAGCAGCGCATGCCGATGTGAGCGTAGTCGCAGACGATCGAATCGTGCCCGATCAGCGATTCTGCACCGATGTAGGCATAGTCCCCCACCGTGACGTCGGAAGAAAGCGTGCAGTGGAAGCCATAGGCGGATCGGCCGAGTCGGCAGCGCGCTCCGATAAGGGCATTCGGCCGGAAGGCGATGAAATAGGCACCTTTCGCGGCGAGCGGTTCGACAAGCGTCTTCCGGAGTTTGGTGTCGCCAATCGCCGCAACGAACAGATCGCCAGGCTCCGGTACGTAGGTCCGGGGATCGCCGATGACCTTCAGTTCCATCCCATACCTGTCGAGAATGTCCGGGCGCGTGTCCAGAAAGCCCTTGAGCGTCCACTCCCTGCCCAGGGCAACATCGGTGCGCGCGTATGTCTCGGTGTCGCGGCCGAGTCCTCCTGCGCCGATGATGATGAGCTTGTCCATTCGAGGCTGCACGATGAGCTAAACGAACTCGCAGGCGCCATCCATGATGATGGTCTGTCCGGTCATCCAGCGGCTTGCCGGGGCGAGGAGGAACAGCGCGGCGTTGGCCACGTCCTCCGGCGTGCCAAGCCCCAGCGGGTAGCGCTTCTCCTCGTTGTCCAGCCATTCCTGCTCGTCCGGCTTGAACAGCGGGGTGCGAACAAGACCGGGCGAAAGACAGTTCACTCGTATGCCGTGCTTTGCCACTTCGAGGGCCAGGCATTTCGCCGTGACCACCAACGACGCCTTGGTGGACGAGTACACGCTCATGCCGCGAGTGCCCGTGTGGGCGGAGATCGATGCAATGAAGACGATCGATCCGTTCGCGCGCATCCGGTTCCTGGCAAGGATGCGTTGTGTGAGGAGTAGCGGCCCGAAATAGTTCGCGTCGAATCGATCCTGTATGAAGGGGCGGGTAACGACGCGTACCGGGATGGGGCCGGTAATCCCGGCAGCATGAACGACGCCATCGACGGCGCCCGCCGTTTCGGCAATTGTCGTGAGGTCGCCATCCACGGCAAGATCGCCGGTGGTGGCGACGTTGCCCTCCCGGCTATCCAGCATCGACATGGTTTCGGCGAGACGCTCGGGATCTCGGCCGGTTGCCACGATTGCCGCGCCGGCGCGGCTTGCCGCGATGGCGGCCTGACGACCGATTCCCGAGGACGCTCCTGTCACCAGGACGCGCTTGCCGGCCAGTCGAAACGGATCGCTCATGGTCTCACGCGCTGATTCTGATGCTTATGCCGCCATCCACGGTGAGTGCGGTTCGGGAAATCCAGCGGCTCGCATCGGAAAGGAGAAAGACGGCGGCCGACGCCGCGTCCTCGACGTCGCCGATGCCGAGAGGCGTCAAATCGCCGCGCTCGGCCAGGTCGACGCCTGAAATGCCGACCTGGTCGAGCAGGGCGGTTTTCACGTAGCCCAGTTGCAGGCAGTTCACGCGGATGCGCTCTCGAGCCACTTCCAGCGCCAGCGAGCGCGCAGCGGCGGTCAACGCGGCCTTTGCCGCGGAATAGATCGCGGCGCCACGCGGCGAGTTTCGGGCGGCACCGGCGGTATTGAAGACGATGGAGCCCTCGTTCCGGATCTGCTTCTTCAGGAGCAGGCGCTGCACCAGCAGCATCGGGGCATCGAAGTCCGCCGACATCAGGGCGCGTAGGTGCTTCTCGCTGATCAGGCGAACCGGAGCGCTGGCGGTGATTCCGGCAGAGTAGAACAGTCCGTCGATGCTGCCCGACGCATCCGCCAATGCCTGTCGTTGCTCCGGATCCGTGAGGTCCGCCGCGCACGCGGCGTGCGACGATCCTTCGAGCATGCCGAGCGTCGCCTGCAGTCGTTCCTGGTTTCGGCCGCTGATGACGAGCCTTGCACCTCGTCGCGCGCATGCGATGGCGGCAGCACGGCCTATTCCCGACGAAGCGCCGGTGATCAGGATCGTCTTGCCGGCCAGCGTGAACGGGTCGGGGCTCACTGCTCGATCATCGGCGGCATGACGAGGTCATCGACATCGACGATGCAACTGCCCCAGGACAATCCGATACCGAACCCGGACATCAGGAGGCGCTTGCGTCCGCTGACGAGGCTTTCGCGTATGCGGGCCGTCATCGTGACGGGGATCGAGGCGGAGCTCGTGTTGCCGAAGTCGTGCAACGTCGAGGGAACACGATCGGGAGGGAGGGCCAGCTTCTTGCGGATGGTCTCGTTGATCATCCGGTTCGCCTGGTGCAGGAGCACGTAGTCGACGCTATCGAGCGACTGGCCCGAAAACTCGCACAGGAACCTGATGGCTGGCGGCACGCGCTGCGTCGAGAAATTCAGCACGGCTGCGCCGTCGAGGATCAGATCCGATGCGCGACGCATTTCTCCGTCTTCCATCCGGGCGGGGATGAGGTGGTGAATTTCGGTGGGGGCGCGGTGCCCGCCGACCGGGAGGATGATGGCCCGGTAGCCGCTGCCGTCGCTGTTGAAATCGAACCACATTCGCGGCGCGCCGGGGTCGAACTCCAGTGCGGTGGCGGTGCCGCAATCGCTGAACAAGGGGTCGTGCAACGTCGCGCACTTGTCGCCTACGAGCAGCAGAGCCTTCTTGATGCCTCCGCTTGCCAGCATGCTGCCCACCGTGTACAGGCCAAACGGATACCCCGAGCATCCGAGGTTGATGTCGTAGGCGATCGTGCCGTTCTTGAGCTTGAGGCGGTCCTGCAGAATGATGGCGGTCGCCGGGATCAGGTAGTCGGGCGACTGCGTCACGACGATGAGTGCGTCGACGTCCTCGCGGCGCCACTCCAGCGACTCGAGCAGTCGCTCGGCTGCTTCGAGCGCGAGATCCGAGAAGCACTGCCACGGCCAGCAGATGCGTCGCTGCTGGATGCCGATGTTGCGGATGAGCCGTTCGCGTTCGGAGCGTTTGTCGGCGGGGCAGTCGAGGTTGCCGACGACCATCTTCGGGACGCAGCTGGCGACGCCCCGGATCCTGACGTTGTCGAGTGTGACCGCCGCCATCAACCAGCCTTCTTGCGCGTCACGGTGGCGAAGATGTCCCCGACGGTCGCGCTGGCGGCGAGATCCGGACCGGTGATGGCCACCCCGTACTCGGTGTCGCACATCACGATCACCCCCAGCGCGGCCAACGAATCCCATTCGGGGAGGTCCGCTAGCCTGGTGTCGCTCGTTACCGGGACCGGATTCTGGAAGTCGACTGCAATGACGAACTGCTCGACGAAGGCCGCGACTGCGGCGGGATCGGAGGCGACTTGCGTGCTCATGGGACCTCTTGTTCGCGAGAGCCAGGGGGAGTCGAGAGAATGCAAGACGCATGCCATCGGCATGCCCGTGCTGGCGGCCCCGGCCCGTGACTGACGTTCTCCGCCATGGTAACCGGGTGCGGCCAGGAAACCCAATGGTTTCATGAGGATGTCTCGGCACGACCCATCGGATATCGTACTGCGTCAGGCAGGTCGCAGCGCCCCCGGGGGCACGCCTCGCGTAAACTCTTTCACCCCCGAGGGGGCACCGCCTCCCCGTCCCGTTCCAGGCGCCCCCGCGCTCGCCCCCCATGCGCCACCTGCTCGCCTCGAGGGACTTCCGCGAAGGCTTCGTCGAGATGCTGCCCGCGTGCGTCGGCCTGGTGCCATTCGGCCTCGTGTGCGGGGTGGGCGCGGCGGCGGCTGGCGCGGACTGGTTCGCGGCG
>JAUQWM010000068.1 GCA_030835125.1 Gemmatimonadaceae bacterium
GGGCCATCTTCAAGTACATCGAGACCTGGTACAATCGTCAACGACGTCACTCCACGCTCGGGAACATCAGCCCCGCAGCATTCGAAGCCAAGTTGGAATCGGCGGCATAACAACCGTGTCCACAAAACCGGGTCAAGCCCAATCGGACCCAATGGGGTCAGACCCCATTGGGGTCAGACCACGTCGAGTCATGCTCACGTGGAAGGCATGTACCTGCTCTGCTCGAGGGCGGAGAGGATGCGTTCCGGTGATCCTCCTGATCGGGTGATCCATTCCATCACCTGCGGTTGGCGGCGGTTCATCAGGACCACGAACACGTGGAACGGCATCAGAATGCCGTCCTTCCGGCGCTCGGCGTCGGCGCGCGCCTCCAACAGGAGTGCCGTGGTTTCGGGATCCGAGGTCATGTCGGCGGGCGGCGCGAACTCGGGCGCATCGAGTCGCCCGGACAAGGCGGTCTTGAGGCGTGCCGGATCCACCCCGCCCTGCACCATGACCCAGGGCGTGTCCGGAAGGCGGAGGAGGCCGACGAAGAGGGCCTCCTCCGTCACCGCGCTCAGGCCGGAGCGAACTGCATCCTGCTTCGCGAAGTTGAACGCCATCTCGATCGCTGCCGCGGTGCCCATGGTCCGGGATGCCTGGCGCTCAGCGTGCTCCTTCAGCACGACCTCGGGATCCCGGCCACCGCACAACGCCAGGATACGTCGTGCGTCCGCGTTGTCCGGACGATTTGTAACGCGGTGCTCGGCGGAGCTCAACGCGGAGGCGTCGACGGTTGCACCCCGGTCGACCAGGTACTCCACAAGTGGGAGCCACTGGTTGCCGATGGCCAGCTGAAGCACCGTCATACCCCACCCGCTGTAATCAACGGGGAACCCTCGATCGATCAGCGCGTCGAGAACCCCAAACCGCTGGTTCAACGCAGCAACCAGGAAGGCTTCCCACACGACGGTCCGGTCGTCGGCGCCAGGGTTCACGGGCGGGAATCCGACCGCCAGCGCGACGAAGTCGGGCCGCGCCATTCGCGCTGCTGGCGTCAGGATCCCGGCGCGATCGAAATACGTCGCCACGGCGCGAGCATTCCCCAATCCCGCCGAGACCCAGAGCGCTTCCGGGGGGCGAACGTGCTCGGCGACGAGGTCGACGGACTCCCCGCTCCAGTACCGGCAAATGGCGTGCTCGAGCACCGAGTAGCCGTTAGGCGCGACCCAGGCCGGGTCCGCTCCGCACTCGAGCAGCATGCGAACCGCGCCGGGGGGCATACGCCAGTGACCAAGGAGCATCCAGTTGAGCGTGCTCGACAAGTCCATCCGGCCGCCCAGCCACTCGATGCGATGACGCAGTCCAGGCGCCTCGGTGCGGATGTCATGGAGGAGCGCGCTGCGCGCGAGTTCGATGTTACCTGGCTGGTCGGGGTCCGAGGCCGTCAGGAGTTCCGGATGGTCCCGCACGAGTTCGGCAAGCATCGCGTCGTCCTCGGCGCGAACTGCCTGCACGGCCTTTCGGAGCGGAGACGCGGCCGAGGCCCATTCGTCCTGCCTGAAGTCCGCGATCATCGCGTCCCAGCTCGGATAGCGGTTCATGCGCGCCACGACGAGCCTGGCTTCGTCCTCCGAGACGTCGGAGGCAAAGACTTCCTCGACGGTTCGGCCGAACAGCCGCGGGACGAATGCGGCAAGGCACTGGGCCGTCATCTCACTTCGCCGCCGGTGCCCCGCGATGATCGAGCGCGCCCACGACTCCCGCCCGCCGCGGTCGGGATGCCGGTCACGCGCCCCGGACCGGCCGTGACGCTCGACGGTCTCGAAGTACTCCACCAGTCGCGGCCAGCTCGTGAATCCGTACTCACGCGCGATCGTGAATTGCGCGTCCGCGAGCTTGAACTCGCCAGGCCTCCTCTCGGCGCTCCCCTTCAGCTTCGCGTGAACGCGCGCGAGCGCCTCGGCGTTTCCATCGCGGAGCAGCGCGAGCAGCTTCTTCGCCTGCTTGTGCTCGAACTCGAGGTTCGGGCGCGCGGGAAGCGCGCGCACGTCGGATGGGGAATCCGGCGCGGGCCCCTCGCCGAGGGGCATGGTGCTGGACATACGGCCTCCTTTCGTCTGGCCCGTGTCCGCACAGTGGGCCCGAAAAGAGGTGTGAGTTGTCTGGGTCCTTCGTCCTGCGACGGATGGGACGATCCCTGCCCGCGGACCGGAGGCGCTCCGACGGCGCCTCCCTCCAACCTATCAGGCCCGGCGCCATCGTCAACCGGTCCCGCGCGCGGTTTGCACGACACGGATGACTCGTGACTCGTGACTCGTGACTCGTGACCGGCGAACCAGGCGCCGCAGTGCCGAGTCACGAATCACGAATCACGAATCACGAATCACTGCTCTTCCAGCGCCAGCTCCGGTGTTTCCGGCCCCGGCTCGTCACCGCTGCCGCCCTCGACTTCCTTGTCGTCCTCCGGAATCACCCGCGCCACCGCCGTCACCACGTCGTTCCCGTCGAGGTTCACCAGCTTCACGCCCTGCGTCGCGCGGCCCGCCACCCGCACCTGTGACACCGGCGACCGGATGATCATCCCGGCCTTGGTGATGATCATGATCTCGTCCTCCGGCAGCACCTCCATCAAGGCGACCACGTCGCCGGTCTTCTCCGTCCGGTTCACCGTCAGGATCCCCTTCCCGCCGCGCTTCTGCACGCGGTACTCGTCGATGTGCGTGCACTTGCCAAGGCCCTTCTCCGTGAAGCAGAGCAGCGTGGCCTCGCGCTTGATCACCACCATCCCCACCACCTGGTCGTCATCGCCCAGCTCGATCCCCTTCACGCCGGTGGTGTCACGACCCATCTCGCGGGCATCGCTCTCGTGGAACCGGATCGACAAGCCGTGGCGCGTCGCGATGACCACGTCGTTGTTCCCCGACGTCACCGCCACCTCGATCAACTCGTCCCCTTCCTCGATCTTGATCGCCTTGATCCCGACCGTCCGGACATTGGAGTACTCGGACAGGCGCGTCTTCTTCACCGTCCCCTTCCTCGTGCAGAAGAGCAGGAACTCGTCCTCCTTGAACTCCCGCACGAACACCATGGCCTGGATCTGCGTGTCCGGCGACACGTTGATCAGGTTGACGATGGGCTTGCCCTTCGTGGCGCGGCCGGCCTGCGGGATCTCGTAGACCTTCAGCCAGTAGCAGCGCCCGTCGCTGGTGAAGACGAGGATGTAGTCGTGCGTGGAGCCGACGTACATCCGCTCCACAAAGTCCTCGTCACGCAGCTCCTGACCCGTGAGCCCCTTGCCACCGCGGCGCTGGCGCCGGTAGGTCGTGATCGAGGTCCGCTTTATGTACCCCGAGTGGGACACGGTCACCACCATGTCCTCCTCGGCGATCAGGTCCTCGATCGTGAAGTCGCCCTGGTCGCTGGTGATCTCCGTCCGGCGCTCGTCGCCGAACTTCTCCAGGATGCGGGTCAGCTCGGACTTCAGGAGCGCCATCCGTTTCGGCCGCGACTCGAGCAGCGCGCGCAGGTCCTTCACCGTCGCCCGTACCTCCTTGAGTTCCTCCTCGAGCTTCCCGATCTCCAGCGCGGTGAGCCGCGCCAGGCGCATGTTGAGGATCGCCTCGGCCTGGCGCTCGGAGAGCTTGAAGCGCCGCTGCAGCTGGGTGCCGGCCGCCTCCGGACTCTCGGCCTTGCGGATGACCTTGATCACCTCGTCGATGTTGTCGACGGCGATCTTGAGGCCCTCGAGGATGTGCTCCCGTTCGAGCGCCTTGTCGAGCTCGAACTGGGCGCGCCGGACGATGACCTCGTGCCGGTGGGTCAGGTAGTGCTCGATGATCTCCTTGAGTCCCATCACCTTCGGCACCAGCTGCCGCGTGCGCGCGTCCGGCACCAGCGCGAGCATGATCACGCCGAACGACGTCTGCATCGTCGTGTGCTTGTACAGCTGGTTGAGCACGACGCGGGGGATGGCATCCCGCTTGAGCTCGATCACGATCCGCGTGGTGTCGCTCGACTCGTCGCGCAGGTCGCTGATGCCCTCCAGCTTCTTCTCCCGCGTCAGCTCGGCGATGGACTTCACCAGTTCCGCGCGGTTGACCTGGTACGGGATCTCCGTGATGACGATCTGCGAACGGCCGGTCGACTCCTTCTCCTCGATGACGGCGCGGGCGCGCATGACGATCTTCCCGCGACCCGTCTCCTGGTAGTCCTTGATTCCCGCCCGCCCGTAGATGAATCCGCCGGTGGGGAAGTCGGGACCCTTCACCAGCTTCGCCAGGTCCTCGATCGTCGCGTCAGGCTTGTCGACGAGGAGCAGCGCCGCGGCGATGACCTCGCGCAGGTTGTGCGGCGGGATGTTCGTCGCCATGCCCACCGCGATCCCTGACGAACCGTTCACCAGCAGGTTGGGGAACGCCGCCGGCATGACGCGCGGTTCCGTGAGGTGATCGTCGAAATTGGGCGCGAAGTCGACGGTGTTCTTGTCGATGTCCGCGAGCAACTCCATCGCGATCGGCATCAGCTTCGCTTCGGTGTACCGATACGCCGCCGCGCCGTCGCCGTCGGGGGACCCGAAGTTCCCCTGCCCGTCGATCAGCGGGTACCGGAGCGAGAAGTCCTGCACCATGCGCACCAGCGCGTCGTAGACCGCGGAGTCGCCGTGCGGGTGGTACTTGCCGAGGACGTCGCCGACGACGGTCGCGCACTTCTTGTACGGACGTCCCGGCACCAGGCCCAGGTCGTTCATCGCGAAGAGGATCCGGCGATGCACCGGCTTGAGGCCGTCGCGCACGTCGGGCAGCGCCCGGGCGACGATCACGCTCATCGAGTAGTTGATGAACGATTCCTTGACCTCTTCGTCGATGAGGCGCGGAAGGATCCGCTCGCGCTGATTTGGAGCCGTCATGAGCAGGGGCGATGGGTGGGATATTCCGGCCGTCGCGCGGCCCCCCAAATGTAGCGGTTGAGGTGCCGCTAATCAATTGCCGCGTACGGTCCTAAGTCGTTGCTACAGGCAATCTTGGCATCCGCGCTCACGACCAGAAACCGGCGCGGCGCCGTGCCCGCACTCACGTGCCTGACTTCGGCCTGTGTTCGGTCGCCGGAATCGTCGCCCCAGCATGACTCGTGCGCCTCTCGGCACATTCCACGTGCGAAGCCGGGACTTCGTCGTAGCGTTGTGGCCGGCATGGCGTCGCCCAGCGATGAAGCACGACAAGCCCCCGATTCCCGATTCCCGACTCCCGATTCCCGATTCCCGAATGCATCCCCTGCTTCGTGCGCTTCCCCTCGCGGCCTTCCTCGGCTGCTCGTTAGGCACCGCCCCGGATCCCCCGGAAGGCGCCCTCAAGGTGCTCTTCATCGGCAACAGCCTCACCTACGAGAACGACCTGCCGCGCACCGTCGCCGACCTCGCGCTCTCGGCCGGCGCCCAGGAGTGCTACTGCGTCGCCATCGCCTTTCCCGGATTCGCCCTCGAGGATCACTGGGACTTCGGCGATGCGGTCACGGCGCTCGAGGACGAGACGTGGGACTTCGTCGTCATGCAGCAGGGCCCGTCGGCCCTCCCGGACAGCCGCTCGCACCTCGTGCTGTGGGCCGGCGTCTTCGGCAACCTCATCGCGGACAATGGCGCCGAACCCGTGATGTACGGCGTCTGGCCCGCGAAGATCAATGCGTTCCAGTTCACCGATGTCCACGACTCGTATCGCGCCGCCGCGGACGCCATCGGGGCCACCCTGGCGCCGGCCGGTTCCGCGTGGCAGGTCGCCTGGCAAGCCGACGCGGACCTTCCGCTCTACTCGAGCGACGAGTTCCACCCATCGCCGATGGGGACGTACCTGGCCGCGCTGGTCGTCTTCGAGCGCCTCTACGGACGCAGCTCCGTCGGCGTGCAGTCCGCTGCGGTGGTGAATCACCAGGTCCAGCCCTGGTCGCAATCCCTGGTTCGCCTGCTCCAGGAGTCGGCGACCGCCGCCAACCTCGCCGAAGACGCGGCACTCGCGGCGCGGAGGAAGTAGTCCTCTAACCGGCGACGGACCCCGGGGAAGGCTGCCGCCCTCGCGGCCGGCCGCAGTAAGTTGGCTGGACACACCGCGGGAGCCGAGCATGGCTGCACCAGCTGGGACGTCGTCCACACGATCCGCGCCGCTGCCCGGGAACTCCCGGACGCCGGACGCCCTCCCGCACTTCGTGCATGGCGTGCGCGCGACGCTCGCCTCGGATCGTCGCGGACCGGTCTGGAACCCGTCCACGGGTCGACAGGAACGCGAAGTGCCCCTGGCGACCAGCAGCGACGTCGCCGAGGCCGTCTCTTCGGGCGAGGTCGCCTTCCTGCAATGGGCCGCCTGGTCACCGTTGAAGCGCGCGCGGGTGATGTTCCGGTTCCGGGACCTGCTCCAGGAGCACGCGACCGAACTGGCGTCGCTGATCGCGGCCGAACACGGCAAGGTGCTGGCGGATGCACTGGGTGAACTCCAGCGCGGCATCGAGGTCGTGGAGTTCGCCTGCGGAATCCCCCACCTGCTGAAGGGAGAGTTCTCGTCAGGCGTCTCCACCGGCGTGGACATGTACTCGCTGCGCCAGCCGTTGGGCGTGGTGGCCGGCATCACGCCATTCAACTTCCCGGCGATGGTGCCGCTGTGGATGCTGGCCCCCGCGATCGCGTGCGGGAATGCGTTCCTCCTGAAGCCGTCGGAGAAGGACCCTTCCTGCCCGGTGCGCCTTGCCGAACTGCTGGTGGAAGCGGGCGCGCCGGCGGGCGTGCTCAACGTCGTGCACGGGGACGCCGGGACGGTGGACGCGATCCTCGCCCATCCCGCGATCCAGGCGGTGTCCTTCGTCGGTTCGACGCCGGTTGCGCGCCACGTCTACGCCACGGCCGCGGCGAACGGAAAGCGCGTGCAGTCCATGGGCGGCGCCAAGAACCACCTCGTCGTCATGCCCGACGCGGACCTGGACCAGGCGGTCGATGCGCTCCTGGGCGCCGCCTTCGGCTCGGCGGGCGAGCGGTGCATGGCCATCTCGGTGGCGGTGGCGGTTGGCGACGCCACGGCGGACGAGCTGCGGCGTCGCCTCGCCGACCGCGTCCGGTCGCTCCGCATCGGGCCGTCCACGACACCGGGTGTGGAGATGGGCCCGCTGGTGACCGCGGCGCACCACCATCGCGTGGCCGCCTATGTCGCGCTGGGCGTCGAGGAGGGCGCCGACCTCGTGGTGGACGGGCGGAACGTTCGCGTCGACGGTCACGAGGACGGCTTCTTCCTCGGCGGATGCCTCTTCGACCGGGTCACCACGTCGATGCGCATCTACCAGGAGGAGATCTTCGGGCCGGTGCTCTGCCTGGTCCGGGCCGCCGACCCGGCCGAAGCGTTAGGCATCGTGAATGGGCACGAGTTCGGCAATGGCGCCTCGGTCTTCACCCGGGACGGCAACACCGCGCGCGAATTCGCGGACCGCGTACAGGCCGGCATGGTCGGGGTGAACGTGCCCATCCCCGTCCCGCTGGCGTTCTACTCCTTCGGCGGGTGGAAACACTCGGCCTTCGGCGACCAGAACCAGCACGGGATGGACGGAGTGCGGTTCTTCACGAAGCTGAAGACGGTGACGTCGCGATGGCCCGCGGCGACGACCGGCTCGGAATTCACGATGCCGAATCTGAAGTGAGGGTCGAGGGTCGAGGCTTGAGGGTCGAG